>JAVRON010000051.1:0-36587 GCA_032162705.1 Acidobacteriota bacterium | reverse complement strand
ACCTTATCTGCCCCATTTGATGTTCTGATCCCGCAGCAACTCAGTTTAAATGGCATTGAGTTGCTGGGCGTCGCAATACATCACGCGACAGTCGTTTCGACCTTACCCTTTCACCACCGTGACCCTTTCGACCGGTTGCTTATCGCACAAGCGATTGTTGAAAGTATGCCGATCATCAGCATGGACACAGCGTTTGATATGTATGCGGTGAACAGGCTCTGGTAAAGAGAGCGTTGTTCTGTCTACGCGCCGCCCAACAACGGCGTGCACCGACACCCCTCCATGAAGTTTCTCATGCACGTTGAATAAGGGCGCGGGTGACGCCGGGCATTAGGCCGACACGTTCTGAGCCATACCCGAGATGAACATGCGAATGCTAAACCGAATAGGTGTGCTGTTGACCTGTGTGCTCTTCGGCGGGTTCGGGCTATATGCTCCCGTCAATTGTTATGCGACCGTGGCCGCCGAGCCGCGTGAAGCGCGAATCGTGTCGGTCGATCATGGCGCACAAGACCCGGCCATCTCGCCCGACGGAGCGTCTATCGCCGTCAGTATCTTCGGTAAGATTTTCGTCGTGCCGTTGGCGGGTGGCGAGGCACGGCAAATCACCTTCGGCCCGAGTTGGGACGCTCACCCCGCGTGGTCGCCCGATGGTCAGTTCCTCGCCTACGCGCAGCAGATGGCAACGGGCACCGACTTGAACGTCGAAAATCTCGCGACGGGAAATGCCCTGACCATCTATCACACCAACTCCGGTCTCGGTCAAATCGCATTTCATCCGAAGGGCGGCGAACTCTTCTTCCTGCTTGACCGCTCGCAATATGATTCGCATCTCTGGCGCGTTCCGACCGCCGGCGGCGATGCGAAACAACTCACCTTCACAGAGAACTGGCACGAGTGGTCGTTTGCACTCTCACCGGACGGGCAGCAGGTGTTGCTCGACTCGGGACGCTATGGCGGCTCGAATCTTTACCGCATCCAGATTGAAGACCTGAAGGTCACGCGTTTGACGAGCACGCCGAATCATCAATTCAGCGTCGGGTGGAGCCGCGACGGAAAAACGCTGGCCTTCGTCGAGTCGGACAACGGGAGCGACACCGTCATGTTGCGACCCGTAGACGGCGGCGGCCCTGCGCGCCGCGTCGCATCCAGCCCGTACGACCAGAAGCAACTCGCACTCCATCCCGACGGGACGACGGCCGTTCTCTGCGCGGGTCGTCGTCTCTATCGTTTGAGTCTCGACTCCGGGCGGCGAACACCTATCCCGTTTGTCGCGCGCTTCGCCTTACAGGCTTTGTCCAAACCCGACCTCGTCATCACTCACGCACGTCTCTTCAGCGGCGTGGGAGCCGAGTCGATCCCTCAGGCCACGATCTACATTCGCAATGGTCGTGTATCTCGCATCAGCACGGGGCCCGAGACCGACGCCGTGCCCGCAGGCGTGCCGGTGCTTGACGCGGCGGGCAAGACCGTCGTGCCCGGATTGATGGATAATCATTATCACTACTGGACGCCGTTTGACGGCGCGAACTTGCTCACGCAGGGCATCACGTCCATACGCGATCCGGGCACGTCGGTCTCCACCAGTCTCAACTTCAAAGAGGCGATTGCGCTCGGGATTATCGCGGGGCCCGATATCTACACTTGCGGGCCCCTGATTGATGGGCCGGGCGGATATCATCCGTACGTGGATGTCGAACTGAGCAAGCCCGAGGCGGCAAAGGGACTAGTGCGAGCGCTCAAGGCGCAGGGAGTTGATGCCCTGAAGGTCTACTTCCAGCTTGCGCCCGATGTGCTGCGCGCTGTGGTCGAGGAGGCTCACGCGCAAGGTCTGAAGGTCACGGGACACATCGGTGTGCGAACCGGTTGGCGTGAAGCGATGCAGTCAGGGATTGATGGATTTAATCACATACGCGTCTGGAAAGATTTTCTCCCGGCTGAGAAACAGCCGCAGGGTGAGAACGAAAGCCTCGATGCGGGAAAGAATCCCGTGGCACGCATGCAGGCCGATTGGAGCGAGATCGACCCGATGGGGCCCGGCGCTGGGTCGCTCATCGACATGATGGCGGAAAAGAAGGTCGGCTTTGATCCGACGTTGAGCATTCAAAGGGTCGTAGACCCTCAGCGCCGCACGTTCAGCCTTGAGCAGTTCGCCGTCGCGCGGGATGCCTATCAGAGAATGGGGCAGTTCGTCGTGCGTGCCTACAGGAAGGGCGTGCCGATATTAGCGGGGACGGATAACGGCAGTCTGTTTGACGAGATGGAAGCGTACGCGGAAGTGGGGATACCCGCGGCGGACGTACTGCGTGCCGCTTCCATCAACGGCGCGACGTGGTTAGGTAAAGGGGCTGACTTCGGAACCGTCGAGGTTGGGAAGCAGGCCGACCTGCTCTTGATTGACGGCGACCCGCTCAAGGACATCAAAGACATACGCAAGATCAGCATCGTCGTCAAAGGTGGCCGCATCGTCTTCCGTAAATAACCCGAGCTTCGTTCACGATTGCTGTCCGATGTGTTGAAGAGTAAATGATAGCTCGACGAAAGTTTCACCGCTTCATCTTTGTTGCCGCGGGCGTCTACAACATCCTGTGGGGACTCTACTCCGTCGCAGACCCGCAGTGGCTCTTTCGCTATGCGGGTCTGCCGCCGCAGAACTATCCGCAAATCTTCGCGTGTCTGGGAATGGTCGTCGGTCTCTACGGAATCATTTATCTTGAGGTCGCACGCGTGCCCGAGAGGGGTTGGCTGTTGGCGGCGGTCGGGCTGGTGGGAAAGCTGCTGGGCCCTTTGGGGCTGGCACGACTTATCTGGAGCGGCGAGTGGCCGCCCTCGACTGCGGTTCTCTGCCTGACGAATGATCTTATCTGGTGGGTTCCTTTCGCACTCTACCTGTACGACGCCTGGCCGTTTTACCGGCGAGAGATGGCACGCGGGTGAGAAATGTTTACGATGCCGCGAAAGGTCGCGGCTCTCACATGCACGCCATAGCCTTGCATTACATGTATTACAACTTCGCGCGCATCCACAAGACGCTTCATGTTCTCCCGCGATGGAAGCGGGCATATCTAAAACACTGTGGTCTATTAGGGATATCGTTGCGCTGATGGATAATCCAAAGTATATGTGTCATGTGAATGAAGAACTAGCGGTGTAAGCTAAGAGCATGGAACAAACAATACAAGTAATCAATCAGATGAAAGAAGATGGTGTCATAGAAAATTACGCTATCGGCGGCGCGATAGCCGCCATGTTTTATATTGACCCATTCAACACGGAAGACTTAGATGTTTTCTTTGCCATTAGGGACATGGAGGGCGCGTTAGATTTCCTTTCGCCGATCTACAAGTATCTAACAGAGCGTGGGTATCAAGTTGAAGGTGTGATGATAAATATTGAGGGGTGGCCGGTACAGTTTCTTCCCTTGTATAACCCTCTGGTTGAAGAGGCGGTTGAGCGGGCTAATGAGACGGAATATCATCAGACCCCCGTTCGGGTTATACGCTCTGAGCACCTTGTTGCTATAATGTTGGACACCGGCAGGCCGAAAGATTATGCTCGAATAACCCGCTTTATAGAGGCGGGCTTAGTTGAAATGGAAAGTCTAACGGATATTCTCTCGCGCCATAAGCTTGACAAGAAGTGGCGTGACAATCGGTGGAGGTTTATACCATGAAGAAATATCCAGACGTTTCAGAGCTGTTCAAGATGAAAGCGGAGTGGCGACAGAAACAGGCTTCACGTCCGGTGACTGAAAAGATAGAGGTTGCTACCCGACTTAGGAATTTGTCGAAAGAAATTCCCAAGTTAACTCCTGGCAAAACGAAGCCTGGAACTTGGAATAAATAAACACAGCTAGAACGTCGAGCAACAAAGAATGCGGCGAGCCTTTAACTTGGCTCGCCGCGTTCGTTTTGTTCAACGATGAAAATGACCCACTACCGGCGGAAGCGACGCATTGACTTGCCGCCGCTTTTGGAATAAAAGGTCTCGAAACCCCCGCGGAAAGTACCTGACCCCGAACCAGACGGCGAGAGCGCGAGGACGACCCCGCCTGTCTAAAATTCCCATGAACCCGACAAACAATTTGCGTTGGCTACTTCTCTGCGCTCTTCTGGTCTTAACATTCCCGTCGTGTAAGCGCGGGCCCAAGACCACACTCGAAGCCGTAGACCAGATCGACCGTAGGTCTGACGTGCCGCAGGTCGAGCCGGTCAAGCGCGACCTCGCGGAGATTCGCGAGCGCGGCACGCTCACAGTCCTCGCCCCGTACAACTCAACCACATACTTCGTCTACCGCGGCGAGCCGCTCGGCTACGAGTACGAGCTGCTACAGGCTTTCGCCGCGGAGCACGAACTGGCGCTCAAGATGGTCGTCGTCACCGACCCGAAGAGTCTTCTGCCGCTCCTCAACAGCGGCGAGGGAGACATCGCCGCGGCTCGTCTCGTCCCCACCGCCGAAGGCGAGCAGCACGTCTCCTTCACGCACGCGCTCTATCACACCGAGCCTGCGCTCGTGCAGCAGGAGGCCGCGCCCGCCACCGCAGGCAAGGCGACGGAGAAGGCGCTCGCCGCGGGCCCCGCCGACCAGACGCCGGAGGTGGACATTCAGGCGAGACTCGTCAACAACCCCGCGCAGCTCGCGGGCAAGACCGTTGACTTGCCGGAACAGTCGCCCTATCAACGGACGCTCGTCGAGCTGTCCGACGAAATCTCCGGCGACATCCACGTTGTCGAGATGGGCGGCGAGATACAGGACGAGGCGCTGGCGCAGAAGGTCGCGCGCGGCGAGGTCGAGTTCACGGTCATGCAGGGCAACCTTGCGGAGCTGAAGGAGGCGGAGTTCAAGAATCTGAAGGTGCGCCCCGTCGTCGGGCGCTCGCACAGTGTCGCCTGGGCCGTCAGGAAGAACTCGCCCGAGCTGTTGGGTGAGTTGGACAACTGGATTGATGACAAGAAGAACGGCGCGCTTCTTGGCCGCCTCTACAAGAAATACTTCGTAGACATGCGCGGGCACATCGAGCGCGCGACGAGCGACTACCTGACCTCCGCGACGGGCAAGCTCTGCGCCTACGACGAACTGCTCAAACGGCACGCCGCGGAGATCAACTGGGACTGGCGTCTACTGGCCTCGCAGGTCTATCAGGAGTCGCGCTTCAAGCCCGACGCGCGCAGTTGGGCGGGTGCATCCGGACTCCTCCAGCTCATGCCCGCGACGGCACGACAGGTCGGCGTGCGCGACCCCTTCGACCCGGAGGACAACGTGCAGGGCGCGACGAAGTATCTGAAATGGCTGGAGGGCTTCTGGGAGGAGCGCATCGAAGACGAGGGCGAGCGGCTCAAGTTCATCCTCGCCTCTTACAACGTCGGGCCCGGTCACGTCGAGGACGCGCAGCGCCTCGCCACGAAGTACGGAGGGAACCCGAAGGCTTGGGCCGATGTCTCCTACTGGCTTCTACAAAAATCGACGCAGCAATACTCTTCGGACGACGTGGTGAAGTTCGGCTTCTGCCGTGGGATCGAGCCGGTCAACTACGTCGATCTCATCCTCCGGCGCTTCGATCACTACAAAGAGTTCGTCGCCGCCGCCCGACCCGCCGCCGTCAAGCGTCGTATAAGGACGTGAATCACCACGAACGTTTGAAGTAGAAGCAGGTGACGCCCTCGCCTCCCGTAGCCGTGACAAGCTCCCAGCCTTCAGCGCCGAGTTTATTCATCTCGTTAACTTTGCAGGTCTGTGCGTACTCCCACTTTGTGCGTCCCTGCTGTGCCCGGTAGGCAAAGCCAGCACAGAGAAGGGAAACGAGTAGCAGCGCGACGAGTAAGATTCTTGTTCTCATGCGCGGAGCATAAGAGAGAAAGAAGATTCGCGTAAAGCCCCGAACTCGGGGCTGATCTTTTTAGTGAAGAAATATTCGACGTAAAGAGAGAGGCGCAGACTCGAATCTGCGCCTCTCTTATTCTTCCGTCCCGATGCGCCCCAACGGGGCGGCTCACCTTAACGTTACGGCAACGCCTCGACATTGATGTAGAACTTGAAGTTGCCGGTCTGCTGAATGCCGAGCAGGAACTGCACGTCGATTGATGCTCCGTTGGCGAGCGAGCCGCCCGGGATAGCCACACTCATGCTTGAGTTGAAGCCGCCGCCGTTGGACTGCGAGGGCGGCGTCTGGAGCGTCGTCCCCAGCACCGTCACCGTGCAGGGTGCCGTAAACCCCGCCGCCGTACATGTCGCCGTGTCGTTGATGCCCGAGACTATCACGTTGGTCGAAGTGCGTAGGCGCAGATCGGCCAACCCTGAAGGCACGGGGAAAGTCGTGATGTCAATGATGCGGAAGCGGAGGAGAGTCACCGCCGCACCCGTGTTGTTGACGATTCGCTTGCGAATCGAGAGCGTGCCGAAGGTCGAGTTCTGCGCCGGGGCGGACGTAAAGTCGCGGACGCGGTTCGGCGGTGCGCTGGCGGACTGGGTAACGTCGAGGATGGGGCCGGCGAAGGTGTCGTTGTGCCGAATGGGCGAGGAGAGATTCTCGGGCCCCGGCGCTCCGAGATGTTGACCCGCGCCGATGGATAACCCGTTGGTATCGAGGTAGAAGAAGTCCGTCGCGTTGTTGTCCGTGTCCTTCGGGACTCCGCCCGTCGGGCAGGGGCCGAAGGCCGAGGTTGAGCCGCCCTTGCCGCACGGGTCGCGGACGAAGCTGTATTCAACCGAGGAGCCTGTCAGCGCCGGGTAGCCCGTGCCCTCCTTATAGAGCGTGTTGGCTTCACTGGTCGAGCCGACGGCGTCGAGCCGGTTCGCGAGCGTGAAGGTGGTCGTGCTGCTGAAGAGGGCGATTCCGGCGTTGTCGGGAATGTCCGTGGTGTAGGTGGCGTCACCCGACGCGTTCGGGACGCTCGGGGGCGCAACGTCATTGCTCGGGGGTGGTTCGACACCAGTCACCACGTCGGATGGTTTGGCGCTGGGCGAAATAATCCGCGGGTCATTCGCTGTGGATATATCGGGTGAGTCGAACGCTTCGGGGGCGCTCCCCGCCGGGTAGCCGGAGAGAGAGTAGGCGACCGAGTTGACGCACAGGAAGTGACCGTGCGCGGGGATGACCGTGCCGTTCGGGATCGTGCAGCGCAGCACGCCGTCGGAGGCCGCCACGCCGTAACCGGCGGAGGCGTCCGTCGCACCGACCGTGTGCGGCGAGTTGGTGTTGTTATAAATCTCGATGAACTCGTCGTTCACGCCGCTCGGGCCCCGCAGGCGGAACTCGCTGATGATGAGTTGGCCTGCGCTGACGGGCGCGTCGTCGTTCGTGATGGTCAGCACCGCGGAGTTGGGCGAGCCGAGAACGGGGCCGCCCTGCGGGTTGTTAAGTTGGAAGTTGACGGTCTCGTCCGGCTCGAAGGTGGTGTCGCCCTTGACGGTGATGGTGACGTTTCTGGACGACGCGTCGCCAGCGTTCCAATTGAGCGTGCCCGTGGGAGAAGCGACGGTGTAGTCGCCGCCCGCGACGGTGGCCGTGCCGTCCGTCACCTGAAAATCGACCGAGGCGTTGCCGTCCGAGCCGCCCACGCGGTTAACGACGGCGTTGAAGGTGTGGTCGGCGTTCGTCTCGCTGTCGGTGTATGTGGCGGAGGAGAACTGGAAGTTGCCGGGCTGAACAGCCGTGGCTTCGGCGAGCGTCCAGTCGGAGAAGGCCGAGACGCCGTTGATGCTGGCTTGCGTCGTGGTCGGCGGCGCGGCGGGCGGAATGCTAGTGAGCGTGCCGCCGTTGTTCTTGACGAAGACGTAGTTGGCCGCCGTCCCGACCACGTCGGTCGCAAGATAGTTGAAGGTCAGGTTGGCGACGTTGCCGTTGATGTTGTTCGAGAGCGTCCAGTACCTTTGCAGCGCGTTCGTGCCGGAGATTTGCGGCAACTGGCCCTGCACGGCCTTGACGGTGAAGTCGCCGGGGAACGTCCCCGCGGTGGCGTTAACGGTGACGGGCGAGAAGCCGTTGGCCGTGCCGACCTCGAAGGTCTTGCTGCCCGCCGCGGAATAAATCTTTTTGAGGTTACCGATGACGTGACCGCTCGTGCGGCTGACCGTGCCCGCCGAGCCGATGATGACTGTGTTGGCGTTGGTCGTCAGGTTACCCACCGTGAAGGTGAGCGTCCCCGTAAGCGTCAGGTCGCCGCCCGCGAGGACGACGCCGTTGGTGTTATTGATGGTGCTGTTATTGATGGTGCGTGATGCCGGGATTTCGACGCTCGTCGTGCGCGGCGTCGGCTCCTGCGCGTAGAGAATAGTCTGCCCGCCCGTGCCGAGGTTGAAGGTGGGCGCAACGTCGAAGTTGCCTGCGGTGTTTAAGCCGCCGGTCAGTCCGTACTGAAGGACGCCGACCGTCGCGCCGCCGTTGCCGAGCGTGAGCTTGTTGCTGTTGGTGATTGAGCCACGGAAGAAGTTGACGCGCTGCGTGACGATGCCGCCGGAGGACGGGTCAATCGTCAGACCGGCGGGGTTGTCCATCGTCAGGTCAACCGAGCCGGAGGCGGTGACGATGGTGCAGGTGCCGCTGCCCGCGTAGGTCTGCGGGCCTGTGCCGAGGAAGTAGAAGCGCGAGCCGCTGGTCGGCACGGTGATCGTGCCGTTGTTGTTGATGGCGGTGCCGACGATGAGCCAGATGAACGACTGCGTGTTGACGGTCGAGCCGGTGGGGATCGTGGTGTTGCCGAGGGTGTTTGTCTGCGCCGCGAACAGGACGTTCTTGGCATTGGTCGTGTTGTCGATGACGAGGTTCGGCACGTTCCCGCGAATGCGGAAGTCGAAGTTGCCGGAGTTGCCCGTCGTTGCGCTCGTGCCGACGTTGAGCGTGCCGCCCGTGACGTTGGCTACGCTCGAAACCTGATAGTCGAGACGGCTGGTGGCCGTCGCGTTGGAGTTGATCTGAATCAGATTGATCGTCCCGCCGCTCATGTTGAAGAGCGAGGTGGTGGAAGACAGGCCGAAGGATGCAGTCAAAGAAGAAGCGTTGCCGACGGTCGAGACGTTGACCGTGCCCGCCGTCTGCGTGTAGGTAACGGCGCTGGCCGAGTTCAGGCGTCCGGTGAAGTTCGAGGTTCCGCCCTCGATGGTGAACGTAGCGCCCGCGCCCGCGCCCATCGCGTTGCCGGAGGCGGTGCCAACGTTGAACGTGCCCTGCGAGATTCTGAGCAGGCCGTTGTTGGTCGGCGAGCCGTTCTGTCCGGCGACGGTGTAGTTCGGGTTGTTGAGCCAGAATCCCGTCGTCGCGCCGATAGTGTAACCGGCGACGGTGAAGACTCTGTTCGTTGCGGTGAACGTGCCGGAGATTTTCAGCGTGCCGTTCGTGAGCGTCAGGAAGCCCGCCACATCGGTCGTCACGCCCTGCACGGTGAAATTGGAAGTGGTGACTTCGAGCGTCGAAGCCGACGAAGTGCCTTTGTTGATGGTCAGCGTGCGCAGGTCGGTCGTCGCGCCCGTGCCGCTGAAAGTGTTGTTGGTCGCGCTGGTGAAAGTGATGCCAGCGCCCGCCGTGTTGGCGTTGGTGCTGAAGTCGAGCACGCCGTTGTTGGTTAAGTCCGCGCCGACCGAGAGCACGTGGCCGGTCTGTGTGCCGGTCGTCGCCGATTGGAAGATGCCGTTCGTGGCGATGGTCACGTTAGCGCCAACCGTGAGCGTGCGCGCGGTCGTCGGCTCCCATTGCAGGTTTGCGGGCGAGCCGCCCGTGCCGACCGTGACGGTGAAAGCGACCGCCGCCGTGTCAATCGTGACGGTCGCGCCGTCAACGATGGTCACATTGTCGTTCGCCGTCGGCACGACGCCACCGGCCCACGTTGCCGTCGAACTCCACAGGCCGCCCGTTGCCGTTGACGAGATGTTGCCCGCCGCGTTGGTCGTCACGCTATTCTGTGCGGGGCCGCCGAGCGCACCTTCCGTGACGGCGAACACGCGATAGAAGTAGGTCGTGCTCGGAGAGACGGTGTTATCGGTAAAAGAGGTTGCGTTGGCGGCGGTCTGCGTTAAGAAGGTGTAGTTCACGCCGCCGTCGGTCGAGCGATAGATGGCGTAGCCCACTTCGTTCGAGGCGTTGTCCGTCCAGTTGAGCGTGGTCGTGACGGCAGCCGTGCCGGTGAAGTTCAGTGCCGTCGGGGCAGAGGGGACATTGGGCGTAAAGGTGTAGGCCGTGCCCGAAGTGATGGCGTTGGTCTGCGTGTTATTGGCCGTCGCGTAAGAGACAGTATTGCCCGTCGTCGTCACGCTGGCGAAGTTCGTCGCCGCGCCGGATTGCAGGCCGACCGAGTATCCGCCGTCGGCGGCAGCCGCGGCTTGAATTGAGCCATAGACAAATTCGATGATGCCGGTCGTTTCAAAAAGCCAAACCTGGTAAGTGCCGTTGCCCGCGCCGGCGCAGCCCGCGTTGCGCGTGATCTGCATGTTCTGCCATTCGACGATGAGCTTGCGATTCGGCGCGCTCCCCATCAACTTGAAATGAACCTTGCCGTTCGTCCCTGTACACTGGTCGTCCCAGTAAGCGCCAATCTTCGGCGCGTCGGTCGTGCTGCCGAGGCTGTTGGTGAATCCGGTCGAGACGGCAGTTCCGCCCAGACGCATCAGGCCGTTGGCGTTGGCGGAAAATTGCGTCAGGCGAACTCCGTCGTACCAGTAGTCAAAGCCGATGTTATTCACAGCAGAGGCCGTGTCGTCCTGACTGGCGGCGACGAGCTGCGTCGTCCCCGTAGACATGTCTTCGAGCGCCACGCCCGTCGTCGCCGCGAACGGGTAACTCGTCGCTGTGACAGCATTCGGGCCGGGCACGTCGTTCGCCAACGCTTGCGTCTGCTCCGTGGTTTCGGAACTCAACTGTTTGAGGGAAACCCGCTCCGACATCGTCGTCGGGAGTTGCACCGGCTGTGTTGGGGGCTGCACCGGCTGTTTGGGTTTGGCTACGGGCCTCTGCATGTAGGCCGTCGGGCCGTAGATGACGACGGCGGCGAGCATAACGATGATACCGGCAATGAGTTTGATGGTGGCGAAGCGGGGTTGAATGTTCTTCATTAATCAGACACTCCAAGGGGAAAGGGATTATTCAGGTGGAACAGATTCGAGGTTGAAGCTGTTGGCAGAAGCGGCGTGGATTTAAAGGCACACGGGTGATGTGCAAACGACGCTCTAAAGGCGTGAATGTAGGCCGGACGTTCGGGGGGTACGTCTCGCGCTGCATGTAATAAATGGGGTCGGCTCTGCGGGTTAATTGCGACCGCGTCGGGTTAATTGCGACCGCGTCGCTGGTTCCTTTACTGTTCACTTACGCGCTCGCGGCATACGGGTGGCGGCACGCTTACTGAAAGGAACTCAAACCGGCGGCGAAGCTTGTATTGACTGCAATCAAGAGGCGTTGGTGCTGCCACTGGCAAGGGGGGGGAAATATGAACTGCTCCGGTAATCCGAAATCGACAGCAACGCGTTCGTGACGCTGAATAGATAGAGATACAAACATCTCTATGACATCAGAAGGGAACTGGTAATGCTGATCGTCTGCGTGACTTCTGAATTCAGTGGTCACTTGACCCACCGCTAAAGGCATCGGGCTGGATGGTATCACATATGGCCCGGAATTCAACATTTGTGAAAGCCGGTCTCTTACAGAGAGATGTGTGCAGTGGTAAACTGCACCACCATCAAACGGAGGGTCATAC
This sequence comes from Acidobacteriota bacterium, assembly GCA_032162705.1. Lineage (GTDB taxonomy): Bacteria > Acidobacteriota > Blastocatellia > Pyrinomonadales > Pyrinomonadaceae > QHXN01. The sequence continues at coordinate 24,905 of JAVRON010000051.1, read as the reverse complement.
GATGTCCGGTCGGGGAATAATCATACGGCTTATGACACGAACGCGATGTCTGGTTACGTCAACGCGACGCCACGCCGGAGCGCCGTGGTGTTGGCGGCTGGCAGTTCTGCGGTCGGCAGTTCTGCGGCTGGCAGTTCTGTTGTGCTGCGTGTTGTGTGCGGGCAGTAGCGCGTTCGCGCAGCAGTACAACCCGGAGTCTTACGCAGGGATGCGTTGGCGTCTGATCGGGCCCCATCGCGCCGGGCGTGTCACGGCGGTGGCCGGAATACGTGGACGCCCGGCGGTCTATTACATGGGCACGCCGGGCGGCGGTGTGTGGAAGACGACGGACGGCGGGGTTGTGTGGAAGCCCATCTTCGACGACGCGCGTGTGGCTTCCATCGGGGCGCTGGCGCTTGCGCCGTCGAACCCCGAGATCGTTTACGTCGGGACGGGCGAGCAGACCGAAGGCGACGGCGTCTACAAGTCTACGGACGGCGGCGCGACGTGGACGAACATTGGGCTGCGTGAGACGCACTACATCACTTCAATCATCGTTGACCCGCGCGACCCGAACATCGTCGTCGTCGGGGCCTTCGGCGACCCCGTGCCGACGCATGCGCGCGGCGTGTACAAGACCAACGACGGAGGGAAGACTTGGGAGCAGACGTTCTTACCCGGCGACGAAACCAGCGTCGCGGATATGTGCTCTGCCCCCGGCGACGCCAGAGTTCTTTACGCCTCGACGTGGACTCGCCAGCTCGACCCGAACGACAAGCGGCCCGTGCTCGAATCGCAAATCTTCAAGTCCACTGATGAAGGCACGACGTGGCATCAACTGAGCGGCGCGGGATTGCCAGAGGCGGCGCGGGGCCGCATCGGCGTCGTGGCCGCGCCGGTCGATGGGCGCGTGTACGCCATCATGAATCAAGGGTTCTTTCGCTCGGACGATGCCGGAGAAAGCTGGAAGAAAGAAACGACAGACCCGCGCGTCGTAGGCAGCGGATATTTCAGTCGCGTGTTCACAGACCCGCGCAACGCTGAAGTCGTCTACGTGATGCAGACGACGATGTATCGCTCGGTTGACGGCGGGAAGACTTTTGAAGCTTACAGAGGAGCACCGAGCGGCGAGGACGAGCACGTGCTCTGGATCGCTCCGGACGACACCGAGCGGATGATTCTCGGCTCAGACCAGGGAGCGATCATCAGCCTCAACGGCGGACGGAGCTGGAGCACTTGGTACAACCAGCCGACGGGTCAGTTCTATCACGTCATCACCGACGAAGGCTTCCCTTATTACGTCTACGCTTCGCAGCAGGATAGCGGCTCGGTCGTCGTCCCTAACCGCAGCGACTTCGGGCAGATCACCTACCGCGACTGGTTCTCGACCGGCGCATTCGAGAGCGGCTATATCGCGCCCGACCCGGCGCACCCGAATCTCATCTACTCCATCGGTTGGTACGGGACGGTGCTTCGCATGGACAGAACGACGGGACAGGTCTCGACCGTGTTCGTCCCCGGCGCGAAGTATCATTACACCTGGGAGACGCCGCTCGTCTTCTCGCCGCGCGATCCGAAGACGCTCTACGTCGGCATGCAGCACGTGCTCAAGACGACCGACGGCGCGGAGACGTGGCAAGAGATCAGTCCAGACCTGACGGAGAAAACAACTTCAGGACTGACGGAGAAAACAACTCCGCAACTGACAACTTCGCAACTGACGGAAAAGACCGCCCCGCCCGTACGCGGCAGCCATGCGGAGAACGAACGCGACAGCTATGCGAAGAACGAACGCAACGTTCACGCGGAGAATGAACGCGGCGGCCATGCGGAGAACGAAGATGAGACGGAGCCGCAGCAGACGCCTGCGCCGGGCGTGATTCAGTCAATCACGCCGTCGCCCCTGCTCGCAGGAGAAATCTGGGTGGGCACGAGTACGGGGCTTGTGCAGTTGACGCGTGACGGCGGCGCGACGTGGCGCAACGTCACGCCTGCGGACATGCCGCAGAAGGGACGCGTCACACGCATCGAAGCCTCGCCGCTTGACGCGGAGACGGCTTACGTCGTCGCGTCTGTGCGCTACGACCTGCATCCTTACATCTTCCGCACGAGGGATGCGGGCAAGACCTGGCAGAAGGTCGTCAACGGTCTGCCCGAACGCGGCGCGGCCAACGTCGCGCGGGTTGACCCCGCGCGCGCGGGACTCGTCTACGCGGGCACGGACAACGGGGCTTATGTCTCTTTCGACGATGGAGACCACTGGCAGACGCTTCAGCTCAACCTGCCCACATCGCCCGTGCGTGACCTCAACATACACGGAAGCGATCTGGCGGCGGCGACGTATGGCCGTGGGCTTTGGATTCTGGACGACCTCTCGCCCCTGCGACAGCTCGACGCGAAGGTATGGGACGCGGCAGTCTATCTGTTCCGGCCCGAGTCAGCGATTCGAGTCCGCTGGGATAACTGGCAGGAGACGCCGCTCTCCGCGGAGACTCCCTCGGGACAGAATCCGCCGGACGGGGCCCTCATCAACTACTACTTGAAATCACCCGCGACGAAAGAGATCACGCTTGAGATTCGAGACGAGCACGGAAATACGGTGCAGCGTTTTTCGAGTGTGCCGCCCCCTACGGACGAGAGGCCCGGCAACGCGCCGGATTTCTGGTTCGCGCCGCCCACGGTGCTGTCGAAGAAGGCGGGCTTGAACCGTTTCGTCTGGAACCTGCGCTTCCCGCATCCTCCCACGCTGGCGTATAGCTTCTACGGCAAACGCATCGACTACATCGAGTACACGCTTCCGGACTATGCCATCCCCGGCGAGACCCCGCGTGAACAACCGCAGGGGCCCCTCGTCGCGCCGGGGAGTTACGAAGTGTTGCTGACGGTCGATGGCAAGACTTATCGCCAGCCGCTCGTCGTCACACTCGACCCGCGTGTGCGCGCATCTCAAGCCGACCTGGACGCGCAGCTCGACCTCGCGAAGCGAATCAGCGATTGGATGCGGACGAGCTACGGCGCTTACAACGAAGCCGCATCGTTAGAGGCGGCGCTGGCCGAGCGCCGGAAAAACCTTTCGGGACATCCACAGGCGAAGGACGCTGTGGACGCCGCCGTCACGCTTACGAAACAGCTTGAAGAGATTAAGGACGGGACGAGCACAGTTGCCGGATTCGGCTCCGTCAATCGCGACCTGGCGCGATTCATGTCCATGATCGAGAGCGGTGATATGCGCCCCGCCGGCACGGCGCGCGACTCGGCCCGTGCGTCCTGCGAGGCGCTCAAGAATGCACTGGCGCGCTGGAGGAGCGTCAACGCCGACGAACTGCCTGCTCTGAACATTCTCCTGAAGCGATACGAACTCGCGCCGCTGCCCACGACGACGACGCCCGCCGCAGAGACGACGTGCGGCAACTAAGCATGAATAAACTATGACAGTAGACGCAAGTGTGAAGCTCAGAACAGTCAGGGCGACCCGGTACGTGACGCCTCTGCGCGAGGGTGGGTCGCTGCCCGCCATCGTGGAGGCCGACGACGATGGTCTCTACGTCCTGAAGTTCCGTGGGGCGGGGCAGGGCCCCAAGGCGCTCATCGCCGAGCTATTGGTTGGTGAGATCGGGCGCGCGTTGGGACTGCCCGTCCCAGAGATCGTCTTCGTCGAGTTGGACGCGTCGCTTGCGCGAACGGAGCCAGACCCCGAGATACAGGATTTAATCAGGGCGAGCGTCGGACTCAATCTCGCTCTTGATTACCTGCCCGGCTCGACGGCCTTCGACCCCGTCGTTGACAGTCCCGACGCGGAACTCGCCTCGCGCGTGGTCTGGCTCGACGCCTACACGACGAACGTTGACCGCACGCCGCGCAACACCAACCTGCTTGTCTGGCATCGCAAGCTCTGGCTGATCGACCACGGCGCTGCGCTCTACTTCCATCACGACTGGACGAACTATCTCGCGCGCAGCCGCAGCCCGTTCCCGCAGATCAAGGATCACGTCCTGCTGCCGTTCGCAGGCGTCCTGCCGGAGACGGACGCGCTCTTGAGCATGAGCGTGACGCCGGAACTCGTTCGAGACATCGTGAGCCTTGTGCCAGACGTTTGGCTCGCGCATGATTCACCATTCGCAGACGCACGCGAGCACCGCGCCGCTTACCTTGAATATCTTCTGACGCGGCTCGGCCCGCCCCGAGACTTCCTGAAGGAGGCGGTCAATGCCCGAGCTGTGTCCGTTTGACTATGCCGTCATCCGGGTCGTCCCGAGAGTCGAGCGCGAAGAGTTCATCAACGCGGGCGTCATCGTCTCGTGCGCGGAGAAGAAATTCCTGAAGGCCGGGTTCGAGCTGGATTCGGGGCGGCTCGCCGCGCTCGACCCCGCGCTCGACCCTTCGCTTGTACGCGAGCATCTGGAAGCCTTCGCTCTAATCTGCAAGGGCGGGGCCAAGGCTGGCCCCATCGGGAGACTGCCGCCGCGTGCGCGTTTCCACTGGCTGGTCGCGCCGCGCAGCACCGTCATCCAGACTTCGCCCGTTCACACGGGCCTCTGCGCCGACGGCGATGCGATGCTCGAACATCTCCTCGACGCGATGGTTCGACAGAAGCAAGACTGAGTTTCGTCAAAGGCGGGCAAGTCATGGGGATTGACATCAAGGATGAAGCGACGTGAGGCCATGACGCTGCCTCGCACGCGGTGTTACAATAACCGCCCGTTGGAAGGGACAGCCCAGTTATTGCCCGTTACCTCAGCCCGATGGCTCCACAGCACAATAACGGCATCACGGAATTGATGGTCGCGGCCTCGCGCGGCGAACTCGCACGCGTCGAGGCGCTGCTGCGCGAGGGCGCGGACGCGAACGCGCACGACGCCTTCGGCCAGACGGCGCTCATGTATGCGGCGAGCGCGGGCCATCAGGTGATAGTCGAGGAACTGATCGACGCGGGCGCGGATGTCGATGCCAGGAATCGCAACGATAAATCGAGCTTCGAGCTGGCGGATGCAAGGGGGCACGCCGCCGTGGCCTCGCTGCTCCGCAACGCGCGTCTCTTCCTCGCCGCGCGTGACGGCGACCTCGCGAAGCTCAACGAGCTGCTCGACGGCGGCGTAGACCCGAACTCACTGCTCCGCGACGAGTGGACGGCGCTGATGATCGCCACGCTCCACAATCATCCGCAGATCGTCGCCTCGCTCTTGAGACGCGGGGCTTACCCCGACGCGCAGAACGCCACGGGCTGGACGGCGCTGATGATCGCCGAGCGCAAAGGGCATACGGAGGTGGCGCACCTCCTCAGGTTTGGCCGCGCGGAGAAGCCCCTTCCGCCGCTCATCGCGCCCCGCCCCGCACAAGACAGAGAGGAAGGCATTGACCTGTCGGAGTTCCCCGACCACATCAAGGATTAGCCTCCGCCTCAGAGAAGCCCCGAACGCCGTGCCCGAACAGCAGACATGAAGAGACTATGTGTAAGACTGCTCGTCATGCTCGTCGCCGTTCTGTGCTGCGCGCAGAGCACGACGGCGCAGGAGCCGTGCCGACTCGAACGCGCGGTCGCGCCTGATTACGGCGGCGTGTTGCTCGGCATGCGAATCGACGAACTTGCACGGATGTTCCCCGGCTCGCAGGAGCTACAGGCCGGGCCGAGGGTCGCGGCTCCCGCCGCCAGTCCCTTCAACGTCTCGCTCGGCATGCTCGAACTCGGCGTCAGGAAGGAAGCGTTCAAGGGCGTCGATGAACTGGCGCTCACCTTTCTGGGCGGGACGCTGCATCGAATCGACATACGCTTCCGACAGCCCGTGCCGTGGAAGGACATCAAGGAATTTTCCGAGCACGCGTCGAAACGGCTGGTAGTCCCTTCGGACTCATGGGACGCGCCCGCGCCGGACGCCTTAAAGCAGTCGCGCGTGTTGGACTGTCGCGGCTTTGCCGTCGTCGTCCGCATAGACAAGGTTGGCCTGAGCACTCTGAGCATCGTGGACACAGCCGGGGAGAAGTCGGGTGGAAGCAACGCGCCTCTCCCCAGTCCGGCACTATCACCGAGTCCTGCGAAGCGGGCGACCGGCATCAGACAGAAGCGGCGGCACACGTAACAGACAAATGACCCGACCCGGCGAGCGCATACAGGGCGGACGGGCCGGGATGGAAAGGATGATTTGCGGTGAAGAAGAAAGTTGTGAAGTCGGAAGAGGAGTGGCGTGAGTCGCTCACGCCGGAGCAGTATCGCGTCGCGAGGATGAAGGGCACGGAGAGGCCGTTTACGGGCGAGTACCACGACAGCCACGAGAAGGGGACGTACATGTGCGCGGCCTGCGGCAACGAGTTGTTTACGTCGGAGGCGAAGTTCGATTCGGGCTGCGGCTGGCCCAGCTTCTACGAGCCGGCGGCGGGCGACAACGTCAGAACCGAAGTCGATACCACCCACGGGATGGTTCGGACAGAGGTTCTGTGCGCGGCCTGCGACTCGCATCTCGGCCACGTCTTCGACGACGGGCCGCGCCCGACCGGCTTGCGTTACTGCATCAACTCGGTCGTGCTCAAGATGGACGGCCCGCCGAAAGAATCCGAAGACTCATCCAAAGAATCCGAAGACTCATCCAAAGAATCCAAAGACTCGTCCAAAGAATCTGAAGACTCGTGAGCCGCGTGCCGAACGTTTCGTTTATGAGTCGCGCGCTCGACGTTAAACTCTTGAGCCTTACCCTCAACGTTATGGCGCTGCTCGCGGGTGGGGCGTCGCTGCTGGCCTCGGTCTGGATTGTTCTGCCCGCGCCCTCTCGCTCTCTCTGGCTGGTCGCCGTCGCGGCGAGCGAGTGGAGCCTGTATCTCGCCGCGCTCGGCGCGCTCGGTATCGTGTGCGCCCTCTTGGCTCGTGCGGCGGGTGGAGGCCGTGTGCTCTGGCTGCCTTCGTTAATCGCCGGAAGCCTCGCCATCGTCTTCAGCCTCTACCCGCTGGCGAGTGCGTTTGTGGCGGCGCGCGCAGAAGGCGTCTCGCTATCGCTGCGTCAGTACGCCGAAGGGTTTGTCAGGGGAGTGACCGGCGGTGTTTCCGAAGACGAGCGCGGGGCATTTACGACGCACACCTTTGCGACCGTCGAGGGGCGAGAGTTGCGGCTCGACGTTTATCTGCCGCCCGAGGGTGTCGCGCGGAGCGGCGCTGCGGTCGTGGTCGTTCACGGCGGGTCTTGGGGCGGGGGAGAGCGGAGCGACTTTCCGCGTTGGAACCTTTGGCTCACGCGGCAGGGATTCGCGGTCTTCGATGTTGACTATCGTCTCTCGCCTCAACCGAACTGGCTGACGGCGACCGGCGACGTGAAGTGCGCCGTTGTCTGGGTCAAAAGACACGCCGGAGAGTTTCACATCTCGCCCGACCGGCTCGCGCTCCTCGGTCGTTCCGCCGGAGGACACCTGTCACTCCTCGCTGCATACACGGCTGACGATGCGCGTCTCCCGCCGAGTTGTTCGGAGCAGGCGAGCGTGGAAGAGTCCGCACCGGTACACGCAGACGACACGGGCGTGCGCGCGGTCGTCTCTTTTTACGCGCCGACCGATCTCGTGTGGGCTTACGACAATCCAGCGAACATGCGAGTGCTTGACGGCCCGGAGACGCTCCGGCGCTTCCTCGGCGTACGCCCTCAAGAGTCTGCGGAAGCTTTGGAGAGATACCTGCTCGCGTCGCCCACGTCGCACGTCACGCCGCGCACGCCGCCGACGCTACTCGTCCACGGCGGGCACGATCAACTGGTGCGCGCCGAGAACATGGAGCGGCTCGCCGCGCGGCTCGAAGAGTCGGGCGTGCCGCACCGCAAGGTGTTCCTCTCTTACGCGCAGCACGGTTTCGACTATAATTTTAGCGGCTGGGGCGCGCAGGTCTTCCGTCCCGTCCTGCTCGATTTCCTGCGTGAACATACGAGGCCGCGTTGAAGAGCGGGCGATTGAGAGAGCATTTCAAAATCGGGAGATTAGACACAGAGACACAGAGACACAGAGATTAAGAACGATGGAAAGCAGAAACAGTCCTTCCCTTCTTATTCTCTGCGTCTCCGTGTCTGCGGTGGCAGATTTTAAAATACTCTCTAAGATTCCGTCGGCTCCGGCTCAAGCCAACTCCGCCAGCTCGGCCCAGCGTTCGAGGTCGGAGGCCAGACGCGAAGTCAAAGCCTGTCGCTCTTCGTAGAGACGGAGCACCAGACCTGAGTCGCTCGAACTGGCCGACAGCTCCGACTCTATCTCGGCTTGCCTGCGTTCGGACTCCTCGATGCGTGCCTCCAACTCTTCAAGCTCCCGCCGTTCCTTGAACGACAGCTTACGTTTGGCCGCGTCCTTCGGCTCGACGCTCAAAGGCGCGGCGGTGGCTGCTATCTTCTTCGGGGCTGCTGCTGTCGCGTTGACTTCGATCTCGCGTCGCGCTTCGATGAAGGCGGTGTAGTTGCCGGGGTATTCGCGCACGCGGCCTTCGCCCTCGAAGCGGAAGATATGCTCAACGGTGCGGTCGAGGAAGTATCGGTCGTGGCTGACGACGACGAGGCATCCGCCGAAGCCGTCAAGATAGTCTTCGAGCGTGACCATCGTCGGGATGTCGAGGTCGTTGGTCGGCTCGTCCAGGAGCAAAACGTTGGGCGCGCTCATCAGCACGCGCAGGAGATAGAGGCGGCGGCGCTCGCCGCCCGAGAGCTTCGCGATGGGCGCGTACTGCATCGCGCCCGTGAAGAGAAATTTTTCGAGCATCTGCCCGGCGGTGATGAACTGCCCGTCGGCAGTCTCGATGCGCTCGGCGACCGCGCGGACGTAATCAATCACACGCTCCCGCTCTTCGAGCGCGCGGTTCTCCTGATCGTAGTAACCGAAGCGCACGGTCTGCCCCACCTCGATTGAGCCTGTGTCCGGCTCGACGCGCCCCGTGATGATGTCGAGCAGAGTAGTCTTGCCCGAACCGTTGGGCCCGATGATGCCGACGCGGTCGCCGGGCCCGAGCATCCGGCTGAACCCTTTCATCAGAGCGCGCCCGTCGTAAGCCTTCGAGATGTCGCGCAGCTCTAGAACTTTCTTACCCAGACGGCTCGAAGTGACGTTGATGTCAAGCTGGGCCCTCGCCGTCTCTTTGGGCTGTGCCAACAGACTCTCGGCGGCGGCGACGCGCGTCTTCGATTTACGTGTGCGCGCCTTCGCGCCCCGGCGCAGCCACGCCAGCTCGCGCCGCATCAGCATCTCGCGCTTCTGCCCTTCGACGGCGCGCGCCGACTCCTGCTCCTCTTTCTTCTCAAGGTAGAAGCCGTAGTCGCCGTCGAACGCCTGAAGCGTGCCGCGGTCTATCTCCAGAATTCTTTTGGTCACGCGGTCGAGAAAGTATCGGTCGTGCGTTACGAGCAGGAGCGCGCCGCGGTATCGTTCGAGGTAGCCTTCGAGCCAGGTGATGGTTTCGGCATCGAGGTGGTTGGTCGGCTCGTCGAGGATAAGCAGGTCGGGGCTTTCGATGAGCGCGCGCGCGAGGGCGACGCGTTTGCGCTGGCCGCCCGAAAGCGTCCGCGTCAGTACGCCTGTGTCGTTGATGCCGAGCCTGCCGAGAATCGTCCGCGCCTCGGTCTCCGACTCCCAGGCACCGGAAGCCTCTAGCTCGTGCGACAGTTCCGCCACGCGTGCGAGCAGACGCGCATCCGAGCTTTCGGAGGCGGCCAGCTCGTGACACGCGCTCTCGTAATCACGCAGCAATCTCGTCCGCGCATCGTCTGCGGCGAACACCGCGTCGAGCACGGTACGTTCCGGATCAAGCGTCGGGTTCTGCGGCAGATAGCCGATTGAGATGCCTTCGTTGAAGACGACGCGCCCCGTGTCGGGCGGCTCAAGCCCCGAGATGAGGCGGAGGAGAGTCGTCTTGCCAGACCCGTTCGCACCGACGACGCCGACGCGGTCTTTCGAGTCCAGCCCCACGCTTACGTCCTCGAAGAGCGGCTTCAGCCCGTAGCTCTTGCCTACCCGTTCCAGAGATAGAATGTGCATTCCGACCAGATGATTCCAGACTCCCGCCCGCCGCTCAAGCCGCCGTGCGAAGAGAAGCGACCCGTGCAGCCGTCGCCCGGTTTGAAAACTGACGATGTGGGGCGACGCCGATTTCTGCGCTAAGATAAGAGACGACTTTACAGATAAGAGACGACCTTACAGATAAGGAACGACTTTACAGAAGCGAGCCTGTCGCATCTTGTAGCTTCGTAGAATGCTTGTCTCGGCGGAGCGAGAGGTTTCGCTTGGAACGAGGCCACAGACCTGGAGATTATATGTCATCCGAAATGAAGGCGCTTTGCGCGACGATGAGCCGTTCAATCGACGCGATCACCTGCGAGTGGGTTGACCGCGTTAAGTCAGACCCTTACCTGCATTCGGATGATCCACTGACGCTGCCACAGCTCATCGACCACGTCCCGCAAATGCTGGAAGAACTCTGCACGCTTCTCTCGCAGGAAGACGAGCCGGATTTCAACGAAGTCCGTGCGGCCAGCTCGCACGGCTATGCGCGCTCACTGGCAGGGTATTCTTTGACCGAGCTGTTACGCGAACTGGAACTGCTCAGGGACTGCGTCTTCAACTTTGTCGCGGGCGTTGAGGTGAGCCACGGGGTCAGCCGCTCCGAGACGATTCGCACGCTGCGCACCGTCAACAAGTATTTTGGCGAGGACATCATCTTTGTCGTCGAGCATTACCTCAGACGCAACGCACGCCCGAGAGGTAAGTCCGAAGGCGCGCAATCCGACAGTGAGCGTTGAGGTCGCAGAGGCGGAAGCCCGACCGTGAGGAAGGGCGTAGAGCTTTCATCTTGATGCGACTGGCGGGAGTCGAAACGCCCTCCCTCACGGTCGGGCTTCCGCCCCCGCGCCCTAGACTCATCTGAAATTGGCCCTAGACGCGCCCACGGCAGTTGGCGCTGCCGCAACGGCACTTGAGGCCCCCGGCGTGGTGCGTCTCGCCGTAGTCGCACGTCAACTCTTCGCCCGGCTCGATCTCGCGCAGGGCGTAGAATTCGACGCGGCCCCGGCAACGTCGCATGAAAGTGTTCGGCGCGCAGGAGTGGTTCATGTAGCGGAAGTCGCTCCCGAGCCGCGTGGCGTCGAAGGCCGTCCCGTCCTCCATCTCGACGATCATGATGGAATGCGACAAGCGCGCGCGCCTCCTCGCTTCGCGTTGCGAAATCAGTTCGCCGCCGAGTTCGCCGAGCTTCCGGCGCGCCGTAATGGAAGAGAGCGCGAAGAGTCCCCGGCCATGAACGGGGCTGCGTCTGACCTTGAAGTTGAGTGTGTTCAAGTGACGGATTATAGTCCGACGCGTAAGCGTCAACAAAGCGGAGCCGCCCCGGTCGTTGCGACTGCGTAGGCTTAGCCGGTAAAGTCTAAAATCTATGGCGATGACTACCGAGAAGAAGAAGCGTCTGACACTCTCACAGGCATGGGGCGACGCGAAGGATTTGATCTGGGCGCACCGCTCACGCCTCGCGCTGGGGATGGTGCTCATGATCGTCAACCGTCTGGTCGGACTCGTCCTGCCCGCCAGCTCCAAGTACCTCATTGACGAGGTCATCAACAAGCATCGCACCGAACTGCTGACGACGCTCGCGCTCGCGGCGGGCGCGGCAACCATCGTGCAGGCCCTCACCTCCTTCGCCATCTCGCAGGTGCTCGGCGTCGCCGCGCAGCGCGCCATCACAGACATGCGCAAGAGCGTGCAGGAGCACGTCGCGCGCCTGCCCGTGCGCTATTTCGATTCGACGCAGACGGGCGTGCTCATCTCGCGCATCATGACCGACGCGGAAGGGATCAGGAATCTCGTCGGCACGGGGCTGGTACAACTGGTCGGCGGGTTGGTGACGGCGGCCATCGCGCTCTGCGTGCTCTTCTATCTGAACTGGCGTTTGACTTCGATCACGCTCGTCGTGCTCGCGGCGTTTGCGTCCTGCATGACGCTGGCCTTCAAGCGACTCCGCCCGCTGTTTCGGGAGCGCGGCCAGATCAACGCCGAAGTGACGGGACGACTTGCCGAATCCTTGGGCGGCATACGCATCGTCAAGGCTTACTCCGCCGAGCGGCGCGAAACGCTCGTCTTCGCACGCGGCGCGCACCGTCTGTTTCGCAACGTCGCGCGTTCGATGACCGGCGTGTCCGCCGTGACGGGCTTCTCGACGGTGATCGTCGGAGCCATCGGCGTCATCCTGATTCTGGTCGGTGGGCGTTCCATCCTCTCCGGCCAGATGACGCTCGGCGACTTCTTCATGTACATCTTCTTCACCGCGCTCGTCGCCGCCCCGCTCGTCGAGATCGCCGCCATCGGCACGCAGATCACCGAAGCCTTCGCGGGTCTCGACCGCATACGCGAGATCAAGCGAATGACGACCGAAGACGCCGACGACGCGGAGCGCGAATCGCTCGCCGAGATTGAAGGCGAGATCAGTTTCGAGGATGTCAGCTTTGAATATAGCGAAGATGCGCCCGTGCTGAATCACGTCTCGTTCCACGCGCCCGCAGGCTCGACGACCGCGCTCGTCGGCTCAAGCGGGTCGGGGAAGAGCACTCTGATAAGTCTGGTGATGGCCTTTAACCGGCCGCTCGCGGGGCGCGTCATGGTGGACGGGCGCGACCTCGCCACGCTTCGCTTGAGGGATTACCGGAGCCAGTTGGGCGTGGTCTTGCAGGACAACTTTCTCTTCGACGGAACCATCGCGGATAACATCGCGTTCGCGCACCCGCACGCCACGCGCGAGCAGATCATCGCGGCCAGCCGCATCGCACACTGCGAGGAGTTCATCGAAGGCTTCGCCGAAGGTTACGACACAATCGTCGGCGAGCGCGGGGTCAAGCTCTCGGGCGGGCAGCGGCAGCGCGTCGCCATCGCGCGCGCCATCCTGGCCGAGCCGAAGATTCTGATTCTCGACGAGGCCACGTCGAGCCTCGACAGCGAGAGCGAGGCGATGATTCAGGACGGACTCCAGACGCTCAGGCGCGGACGCACGACCTTCGTCATCGCGCATCGTCTTTCGACCATCCGCAGCGCCGACCAGATTCTGGTGCTCGAAGCGGGCGAGATCGTTGAGCGCGGCACGCACGAAGATTTGCTCGCCGCGGACGGGCGCTACAAGCAGCTCTACGATAAGCAGTACCGCTTCGAGCGCAACCAGTTCATCAACCCCGGCGAGGACTTTACGCCAGAGACGCCGAAGCCTTTGACCTCGGCGGGCAGCGCGACACCGATGCTCCCCACGAACCTGTAAACGTTACCGTTTCGGGAGGAGAGTCGGAGGCAGTTTGAAACTGATGGATTAGCCACCGCAGACACCGCAGACACAGAGATTAAATTTCAGATTTCAGATTTGAAATTTGAAATTTCAAATTCCAGATTTCAAATTCTTAAACCTTCTGTGTCTGCGGTGTCTGCGGTGGCTGATTTGAATTGCTTTCTCATTCATGCGAAGGAGAGGAACATGGCCGAAGCTCCGCAGACTTACGCCAACCATACACGCTGGCATCCGCCCTTCCACTTTTTTCTCGCGCCCGTGCTGCTGATAAATGTCATCTGGGCCATCGTCGAGTTCGTCAGAGCGCCGGGATGGGACAGGGGATGGTGGATCGTCGTTTCAATCGCACTGTTGGTGATGGGCGGCCTTGTTCGGATGAATCCGCTGAAGGCACAGGACAGAATCATCCGGCTCGAAGAACAACTTCGCTACCAGCAACTCCTGCCCCCAGACCTCTCGCGACAGGCCAGCGCTCTGAGGGTCGGGCAGATCGTCGCGCTCCGCTTCGCTTCGGATGAAGAGCTGGCGGGGCTTGTCCGAGATGTTCTGGAAGGCAGGCTCTCGAAACCCGGCGAGATCAAGCGTGCGATCAAGAACTGGCGAGCCGACACGTTGAGAGTTTGACGGATGACTCTACGACCGACCGTCACGGCGGAAGCGGCTCGCCGTCTCCTTCTGGGCGCACAGGGACTGCTCGACGACCCCGCACGTCAGACGACGCCGACGGCGCTGCTGAAACTCGTCGAGCGGATGGGCTTTGTGCAGCTCGACTCCATCAACGTCGTCGAGCGTGCGCAGCATCTGACGCTCTCAAGCCGGCTCGACGGCTACAGGCATGAGCACTTCACCTCGCTGCTTGAGAAGCGACGCAGCCTCTTCGAGCACTGGACGCACGACGCTTCGGCCATACCCGTCAAGTGGTTCGCGCACTGGAAGCCGCGCTTCCGGCGCGCACGCGGGCGCATCACGAACAACGCGTGGTGGAGCGAGCGCATGGGCGGCGAGCCGGACAGAATCATCGGTCACGTGCGCGAGCGCATCACACGCGAAGGGCCGCTTCGCTCAAAGGATTTCGAGCACGACCGGCGGGGCGTGCCCGCGACGTGGTGGGGTTGGAAGCCGCAGAAGGCCGCGCTGGAGTTTCTCTGGACGACCGGCGAATTGATGGTTGCGCGCCGCGACGCTTTCCAGAAGGTCTATGACCTGACCGAGCGAGTCCTGCCCGACGAGCATCGCGCCGCAGAGCCTTCGGAGCAGGAGCACATCGAATGGGCTTGCAGCACCGCGCTTGAGCGGCTGGTCGTCGCGACGCCGAAAGAGCTGGCGGAGTTCTGGGATGCAATCGAGATTGCACAGGCGAAGGATTGGTGCGAAGGGGCCCTGCGCGCCGGTCGCATCACCGCGGTGCTTGTGGAATCGCTTGACGGTGCGAAGCCGAGGGCGGGCTTCGCGGCGTTGAATTGGGAGCGGCGTTTGGGCAAACTCCCCGAAGCGCCCGCGCGGACGCGCCTGCTCAGTCCCTTCGACCCTGTGCTCAGAGACCGTGCGCGCGCACGCCGCCTGTTCGGGTTCGATTATCGCTTCGAGGCGTTCGTACCTGAAGGGAAACGACAGTACGGTTACTACGTTTTGCCTATCCTCGAAGGCGACCGACTGGTGGGAAGGCTCGACCCGAAATTTGAAAGGCGTGAAGGAGTGCTGAACGTGCGTCGGGTCTACTGGGAGCCATGCGTGCGTGTGACCAAGGCAAGGCGTGCCGAATTGGAAAAGGCTCTGGCGCGTTTGGCCGGATTTGTCGGTGCGCGCAAGATTGCCTTGCCCCAATAATCGGGACGGCACGATGGTCGATTGCCTTACACGAATAAACGGGACGGAAGGACGAACGGGCGCGGCGCGTGGAGATGACGACAAGCGAGCGCGCCGTTCGAGCATGGAAGGGAATTTGAAGATCGTGGGTACAGAGAACCTCTCATTAACTCATCTGGTTCGCGAGCCGCGTCAGAGCGTCTCGACTACACCGCCGCATCACAGCGTCTCGACTCGCCCGCCGCTACTGCTCCTCCTGCACGGCATCGGCAGCAACGAGCAAGACCTGTTCAGTCTCGCTCCATATCTGGACGGACGCTTTCTTGCCGTGAGCGCGCGTGCGCCGTTTGTGTTGGGCCCCGGCTCGTACGGCTGGTTCCAGATAGAGTTCACTCCGCAGGGGATGGTGGCCGACATCGAGCAGGCGAAGAGGAGTCTCCGTCTGCTGCACGGTTTTATAGACGAGCTGATTGAGACTTACGGGGCGGACGATGGGTGTGTCTATGTGGCGGGCTTTAGCCAGGGCGCGATGATGAGCCTGGCGCTTGCGCTGACAAGCCCTGAGAAGGTCGCCGGGGTGGTCGCGATGAGCGGGCGCTTTCCATCGCAGGTGTTCGAACGCGAGTTGAACCGGAAGGCGCTTGAGGGAATGCCTCTGCTCGTCACACACGGCATCTATGATCCGGTGCTGCCAATCGAGCAGGGACGCGCCATACGACAGGCTCTTGAGGCGCTTCCCGTCGAGCTGACATACAAAGAGTACCCGATGGGGCACGAGGTCAGCGCGGAGAGTCTGAGGGATGTCTCGGCATGGCTCAGTAAATCACTCGACTCCGCGCAAGCGTCGCCCGTTAAAGAGTACGGCTCCGGCGCGGAGTAGATGCCGGTTCGATTCAGTCTTTCGGGAGCGGGGTTCTTAGCTGGCACGCGGGGTGCAAACAGTCTAAGCGGCACGCACGCCAACAAAGGCGTGACCCGCCGCCTTCCCCCTCTGAGCGTGGCCTGCCGCTACGCCAGCCGCCCGCCGAGCAGCCCTGCTAATATCATATCTTTCAAGAACCCGGTCAGAAATGGCCGGGTTCTCCTGCTTTTACAGCCACACATGGAAATTCGGTTCGGGCGCTTAGTCTTGCTCTCTGATTCTCAGCCGAAGAGACTCGGCGGAATCAATCAGAGAGTCGGGACGGATTGCGACAATTTTTGGCAGTCGAAGGGTGCCATTTTATGTCGAGTAAGAACCATGTTGAAGATAACCGAAGTTGGCGGGAGCTTACGGCATAGTCGTGCGAGCCTATTTTTTTTGTCCGCCCCGGCACTTCTCACACTTGCAGCCAACGGGCTTGATCTGCTCGTCGAAATACTCCTTGCCGTAGTTATAAGTGATCTCTTCTCCGGGCTGGATAACCTTTCTCGACCAAATCCAAATACGCCTGCCGGTAATAATCGCTTCCGCGTTCGGACGGCAAGAGTGGTTGATGTAGCGTGCGATGTTGCTGCGCGGGCTGCCGTTGACGGAGTGCGTTTCGTCGAGACCGAAAAAATATTTCCCGCGACTTCTCTCAACCTCTTCGTTTGTGATGAGCGGGCCCGTGTACTCGATGATTCGTCTCCGCGCGGGAATGACGTTCGTTGCGAATAAGCCCAATCCCGTCGCGCTGCGCCTCACGGCATAACCCGGTTTCACCTTCGACATGTCTTGATGATACCAACTTACCATCCGGCGGGACACACTTCTCCTGTATAATCTTCGCTATGAATAAACGTGCTAAAAAACGGGTCAAGGAAGCGATAGAGAAGGAAAACCTTGAGCGGGCAAAGATTCGTAAAGATCAGACCGTCTCTCCTCCCAAGGGCACACCAGAGCGACGCGGCTTTACAGTGAAGCCAGCCAAGAAGCGAGGTTAGCGCCGTTTATTTCGTCGCCTATCAGTTAAGGTTAAGGCCGTTGCCGTTCTCTCACACGGCAACGGCCCCTGGTATCACGAACAGGCACGTGAGGCCAAAAGGCTACGGGTTCCCGTAGGTGATCTTGATTGTGACTTCGTTGCCGGTTGCAACGGAGTCATAGTTCCGGAGGCCGGAGCCGGTAATCTCCACCCGCTTGATGACCTTCTCCTGATTTGAGTACCTACCGGGGCCGTTGTCTCCAAAAGTGGTCGGGTCGAATTCGATAGTGACGGAGCCGCCCGTGATGATGATCGGTGGGTCTGTGGGTGTTGACATTCTTTTTCTCCTTTGCTGATGAGGTTGATGGAGTGCGGGACTTGCCCTCGTGAGAGGCCCTTTTCCCGCGTTGAGCGAGGCCGCATCTGGTCAGATCGCGACCGCATCTTATCAGTTGCTCCGGGGCGCGTCTAATTTTTCTTGGAGGTGTTAATGCCGAAGGGGGGAATCGAACCCCCATGAGCTTGCGCTCGCGAGATTTTGAGTCTCGTGCGTATACCGATTTCGCCACTTCGGCTCGTTGAGGATGATAGGGCGTGGGGCGTGGGCGCGTCAAACGGCCTCGGGCGCGTGCGGTCATTTGGATTTGGCGCGCACGGATTTGGGTTTCAGGGGGCGCACGGGGAAGAGCGTCTGTTCGGTCAGCAGTTCGTGCTTGCGTGCGACGCCCTCTTCGCGGAGTCGCTTGATGGCGGCCTGGCAGTATCGCTCGTTGTTGTCTATCAGCACGGAGCGTGTGCCGGCGGAGAGCGCGGCGAGACCCGTTGTGCCGCTGCCGCCGAAGGGATCGACGACGAGGCCGCCTTCGGGGCAGAGCAGACGGATAAAGAACAGAGGCAAGTCTACGGGGAAGACCGCCGGGTGTCCTTTGTTCTTGCCGACCAGCGCGAGGCTGAGGACGTTGGAGGGGAGAACCGTCTGTTTGTCCACCCATTTGGAGATGTCGCGTCCGAAGCCGCTCGCGTTCGCGGAGTTTTGACGGCTCCGGTCATGCTCGCCCAGTTTCGCCAGACGTGACTCGACCCAGTCGCCCACGGGCTTACGCACGGCGTCCTGATTCATGTAGGGGCGCTTCGACTTTGAGAGATGAAAGCAATACTCCCATCCGTCGCGCAGGCGCGTGGGCCAGAAGCCGGGCATCGGGTTCGTCTTGTGCCAGACGTAGTCTTCGATTGCGAACCACCCGCGCGCGCACAGAGCCTCAATCGTGTGCCAGACGTAGCGATGCCGCACGCCTTCAACCACCTTGTCCTTGATGTTGATGACGAGACTGCCCGAGGGCTTGAGCGCCTTCCAGAAGGGTTCATGAAACGTCATGAACCACTCGGCGAACTCGTCCGGGTGAACGCCGTCGTAGTGGCGGCGGCGCGCGTCGGCGTAGGGCGGAGAGGTGACGATCAAGTCAACCTGTCCCTCATACGCCTGCAATGTCTCGCGGCTGTCGCCGCAGATGACCGTGCAGGCCGCGCCCCTCTGCTCGACGGTGATTCTACTTTCCGGCGAAGCGCCAACGGGGAGAGCGTTGGATTTTATTTTCGACATACATCGGGCATGGTAGGAGAAAGGCGCTCCGGCTGACAAGCTTTTTAGACCAAGTCACTGCGGCGTAGCATGGCGGGAAAGCCTCTTGTCTAAATTCGCGTGCGGCGTTAATATCGAAGTGCCTCTTGCGGGCTTGCTCGGTGCGTGTTGGGACGGGCCGAGTCGTCAGTTACCTCTCTCTCCCTCAAGGTTACACCCGACTTAATTTAAGAACGCGGAGACTGAAAGATGTCTAAGACTCTGGGCAGAAGAGAGCGCGTGCTTATTGCCGATGACGAGCCGGAAATCAGGGATGTCTTGTCAGACCTCCTGACTCCGCTCTACGACTGCTTGACGGTCAGTTCGGCGGAAGAGGCGCTGGAGCATCTGCGCGAGGGTGTCTACGACCTCGTCATCAGCGACATCATGATGGGCGGCATGACGGGGCTGGAGCTTATCCCGTTCGTGAAAGAGCTTTCGCCCGACACGGTCGTCATCATGATTAGCGGTGTGCAGACGGTCGAGAGCGCCATCAACGCCCTGCGCGCAGGCGCGTTCGACTACGTGATGAAGCCATTCGACCTCCACCACGTCGAGGCCGCCGTCGGTCGCGCGCTCGAACACCATTTCCTGCGAGTCGAGAAGCGGCGCTACGAAACTTACCTCGAAGAGATGGTCGCGCAGCGCACCTCAGAGCTTGACAGCGCGCTCGATTCGCTCGGCGACGCATACCGCACGACGCTCAAGGCGCTCACAGCCGCGCTCGAAACGCGCGACCTTGAAACGCACGGGCATTCGGAGCGCGTCGTCAACTTCAGTCTCCGCCTCGGGCGGGAACTCTCGCTTGACGAAGAGCAGATGCGCTCGCTTGAGTTCGGCTCGCTCCTGCACGACATAGGCAAGATCGGAGTGCCCGACGCTATCTTGAGAAAGCCCGCGCGCCTGACCGAAGACGAGTGGGTGAGAATGCGCGAGCACCCTTTGCACGGGCAGAAGATTCTGCGTGGCATCGAGTTTCTCGAAGGCGCGTCACGCGTCGTCGCGCAGCACCACGAGCGTTGGGATGGGTCGGGCTATCCGCTGGGTTTGAGCGGTGAGGAGATAGACCTCAACGCGAGGATTTTCGCGGTCGCCGATGCCTTCGACGCCATCACCAGTGACCGGGTCTACAGGCGCGGGCGCAGCTACGAGGACGCGCTCGCGGAGTTGGACGCCTTCATTGGCCGACAATTCGACCCGCGCATCGTCAAAGCCTTTCGCCGCGTGCCCCGCGTGGAGTGGGACGAGATACGACGACGCTCGATGGAAGCGCAGGAGCGTGTCGCCACTGCGCGACGCATCGAGCAGGCAGCCGAACATCTCTACATCGGCACGGGCGCGAACGCGCTGGTCAACTGAGTAAGGCATAAGGCAAAACTCAAAAGGCAAAAGGAGGATGAGAAGCAGCGTGCCTCTCATCCTCCTTCTGCTTTACACTTCTCCTGTGGCCTTCACGTGCGCCATCGCTCACGGTCGGGCTTCCGCCTAGTCGCCTTTCGGCTTCGCCTCGGGCTGGCGCATCGAGCCGACGATGTAGCCGCGTCGTGCTCGCAGGTTGAGACCGAGACGGCGCGCGCCGACGTGAATCTTCCGGTACTCGCTGGCCGGAGCTTTTCGCAAGGGGCGCTTCGGGCTGTAGGTGACGACGTACTGAGAGTCGATCTCGCGCGCGACTCCGCCGCCTTCCAACACCATTCCCTCAATCGAGTCGGGCAGAAGCAGGCGACCGCCGGTCTCTTCTGTAAGCGACTTCAGACGCGTCTCGCCGCGCTCCATCTCGTGCTCGGCCTCTTTGCGCCGACGCCGGAGCGCAGGGTCTATGCGCACG
This sequence comes from Acidobacteriota bacterium, assembly GCA_032162705.1. Lineage (GTDB taxonomy): Bacteria > Acidobacteriota > Blastocatellia > Pyrinomonadales > Pyrinomonadaceae > QHXN01. The sequence continues at coordinate 4,533 of JAVRON010000051.1, read as the reverse complement.
CCGGAGTTGACGCTCGGCGGATTGATGCCGCCGCCGCTCATGCCGGGCGGGCGCGTCGGGTCGATGCCGATGGTCGCCTGGTCTGCGCGCGCCTGTGCTGCGCCAGGGGCCTCGGGCGGGGCCTTCCACCACGGCTGCTTGATCTGCTCGCGCGCAACGGCCGTGTAGCTGATGACGTGCAGCGTCGTCTGCGCCGCGATCAATCTCTTCACGGCGTCCTCGTAGTCCTTCGAGCTGGCCGTGTCGATGCCGTCGGTGACGAGCACCAGATGCCGGTTGCCGACGGGCTGTTCCGAAAGCATCTCGACGGCGCGCTTGATGGCGCGCGAGAGGTTCGAGCCTTCACCGGAGGCGAGCTTGGCTTTGACCATGTGCGCCGCCTGTGCCCGGTCAGCCGTCCAGCCCTGCAAGGTGTCTGTGCGTCCGCTGTACTGGACGACGCCGAGCCGGTCGCCCTCGCGCAAGTTCTGTATGACGGAGAGTGCGATGTCGCGCGTCGTGTTGGCGCGCACGATGGGGTCTAAGTCCCAGCCCGTGCCGAGTAAGACGAGGACGCTCGCGGGGGTGCGCCGCACGCTCTTGACCTGCTGCGGTACGTCGTCTTCGACGACGAGCACGTCGTCCACTTCCAGGTGCGGGTCGAAGCGCCCCTTCTCGTCGTAGGCGAAGACGGGGATGCGCACCTCTTCGACGTAGACGCTCTCGGCTTCCTCGTCGGCGGGCGAAGGTTGAGGGCGCGGGTGAACGCCGCTCTGCGCGCTACAGAGCGGGGCTGCCAGAAGAAGGGTGAAGCAGGCGCTAAAAAAAGCGTGCGACAAGCGGCGCAAAGACATGATGACTCCTAAAGGCCGGAGGAATTTCGAGTACACGCAGGTTCTGATGCTTCTCACACACCGCGGCGTTCGCCTGCCGCAATCTAGTGATGAATGATGAATGATGAGTGATGAGTGATGAATAAAAATCAGCCTGCTATTTCATTCATCATTCATCATTCATCATTCATCACTTCCTTTCATCCTTTCTTGCGCGCCTGCGCCTGTACGGCGGTGATGGCGACGGCATCGACGATGTCCTCGGCCTTGCAGCCGCGCGAGAGGTCGTTGGCCGGTTTGTCCAGACCTTGCAGGATAGGGCCGATGGCCGTCGCGCCCGCGAGCCGTTCGGTGAGCTTGTAGGCGATGTTACCCGCTTGCAGGTCTGGGAAGATGAGCACGTTTGCGCGCCCCGCAACGGTTGATCCCGGCGCTTTCGACTCGCCCACCTTCAGGACGAGCGCGGCATCAGCCTGAAGCTCGCCGTCGATTTCGAGTTCGGGCTGGCGCGCGCGCACCGTCCGCGTCGCTTCAACTATCTTATCGACGAGCGTGTGCTTCGCGCTCCCCTTGGTCGAGAACGAGAGCATGGCGACGCGCGGCTCGGCTTCCAAGAGCGCGCGGCAAGAGTCCGCGGAGGCGATGGCAATCTCGGCCAGCTCGGGCGCGGTCGGCTCGATGACGACGCCGCAGTCGGCGTAGATGAGCGCGCCGCCGACGCCAAATGCGGGGTCGGGCAAGACCATCACGAAGAAGCTGCTGACGACACGAAGTCCTGCGCGGATGCCTATGCAATGGAGCGCGGCGCGGACGGTGTGCGCGGTCGTGTTCGTCGCGCCCGCAACCGAGCCGTCGGCCTTGCCTTCACGCACAAGGAGGTTGCCGTAGTAGAGCGGGTCGCGGACGGCGATGCGCGCCTCGTCGGGCATCAAGCCCTTCGAGCGGCGAAGCTCGTGGTAGAACGACGCTACACGCTCGAAGTCGGGCGCGTGACGGTGGTCGATAATTGAGACGCCGCCGAGGTCAGCGCCCGCCGCACGCGCCGCCGCGCGAATCTTCTCTTCATCGCCGAGCAGTGTGACGCGCGCGATGCGTTCGCGTGCGACCAAAGAGGCGGCCAGGACGGTACGCGGGTCTTCGCCTTCGGGCAGAATGATGTGCTGCGGGTCTGCGGCGGCTCTCTGTCTGATGCGTTCGAGTATGGACATAAGAAAGTGATGAGTGATGAGTGATAAGTGATGAGAAGTAAGCTATCCCTCATCCGTCGTGTATCACTCCGCGCTTCTGTTGGTTGAGCGGCTGTAAATGTATCACGAAGCCTCCGGGCGTGAGAAACAGGCGGGCTTCGGAGTGAGTCGCCTCGGTCAGATACTCAGCGAGTCGTCGATCAGACTCTCGGCGGCAGAGGCGAGGAGGCGGACGAGCGCGGGGTCGTGAGTCTTGAAGGCTTTAAAGGTACGCTCTTCGAGGACGGGTCGTGTGGTGAATCCCTCCTCGTCGAAGCCGACGAGCGCGACGCTCAGCGCGGGCGAGTCGGCGACGACGAACCACTCGCGCGCGAGCCGGACTCCTTCGCGGAGAGGGATGGCGCGCATGTTGGGGTGACGCGGCGGCGTCCAGTCCGCCTCGCCGAAGACATAGACGCGCTCGGAGATGTCTGCGAGCCGCATGTAACGATCAACGACCCCCTTCATGCGCGAGAGCTTCTCGAAGCCGGCGTAGAGTCGCCCGCCGCGGTGCGTCCTGAGGAGCAGCGCGTTCTCGATGAGCAGGCTAATGTATTCGAGGCACGGCACCTGCGCCCGGAAGCGGAAGGTCGTGCGCTCGTCAAACTCGCGGCGTGAAACGTGCGCGACGGTTCCAAGGTCTTCGACCGTCTCACGGGCTGAAGCAAGGGCGTGGTCGAACATCGAGAACTCTTTCATGGCAGGCTTCCGCGCGCGTCAGTGCAGAACGAGCGCAACTCTCACTTGTATTCGCTCAAATCTACGCGGGCATCGCGAATGTCTCGTGAAAGTGTGGAGGAAGGAAGTAGACAGTAGACAGTAGACAGTAGACAGTAGCGCTCCGCGTGATGGGCGTTGCGCTTTCACCCTGACGATTGGATAGCGAAAGCTCTGCTACTGACTACTGACTACTGACTACTGACTACTGACTACTGTCTACTGTCTACTTCTTTAAGCTTCGCAAGCAGCTTCTCGTGGATGCCTCCGAAGCCGCCGTTGGACATGACGGCGACCACGTCGCCTTCGCGCAGGAGGGGTGCGAGGTGTTCGACGATTGCGTCCGCGCCGTCGAGGCAGAAGGCGGGTCGGCCACTGGCGGCGATCTCTTTCGTTAGCTCATCTGTGTCGAGGAGTTGGCCGTAGACGCTGCCACGCTCGCGCGCGAAGACCGTGGAGAGGACGACATAGTCCGCGCATTGGAAAGCGTCGGCGTAGTCTTTCTGAAAGACTGCGAGGCGCGAGGTCGCGGAGCGCGGCTCGAAGACGGCGACGAGGCGACGCCCGCGATATTTGTCGCCGAGCGCGCGCAAGGTTTCGCGCACGGCCGTCGGGTGGTGCGCGAAGTCGTCGATGACGATGACGCCGCGCTCCTCTCCGCGCACCTGCATGCGCCGCTTGACGCTCTGAAAGGTGGCGAGCGCCTCCTTGATCGTCGCGGCGGGGATGCCCCACGCATCGGCGGCGATGATGACCGACAGGCAGTTGAGCACGTTGAAGTCGCCGATGAGCGTCGTCTCGAATTGGCCCCACTCTAAGCCCCCTCGGAAGACGCGGAAGCGTGTGAGCGTGCCCGAAGCGTAATCTATGTCGCGTGCCTGCCAACGCGCGTCCGGGCTTGTGCCGAAGGTTTCGAGTTGAGTGTGGAGGCGTTCGCCCATCTCCGAGACGACTTCGCGCACGGCGGGGCTGTCCCAACCGGCGATGAGCCGACCGTTCGAGGGGACGAGGTTTATCAGGCGGCGGAAGGCGAGCTTGATCGCGTCGAGGTCTTTGTAGATGTCCGCGTGGTCGAACTCGATGTTGCCGACTATGCCTAGCTCGGGCAGGTAGTGCATGAACTTCGGCCCCTTGTCGAAGTAGGCCGTGTCGTACTCGTCACCCTCGATGATGAAGTAGGGACTGTCTCGCACGCGGAAGCTCGTCCCGAAGTTCTGCACGACGCCGCCGACGAGGAACGAAGGGTCGAGACCCCCGCGCTCCAAGACCCACGTCGCGATACTCGACGTGGTGGTCTTGCCGTGCGTGCCCGCGACGACGAGCGAGCGGCGGCCACGTATGAACTCTTCTTTGACGACCTCCGCCTGCGAACGGTAGACGAGCCGCCGGTTCAGAGTCGCCTCGACTTCCGGGTTGCCGCGCGAAAGGGCGTTGCCGACGACGACGCAATCGGGCGCTGGCTCAAGGTGCTCGGGCTTGTAGCCTTGCGCGACGTTTATCCCTAAGTCAGCGAGCATCGTTGACATCGGCGGGTAGACGTTCTCGTCCGAGCCGGTCACTGTGTGCCCGCGCGCCTGAAGCATTCCGGCGAGACTCGCCATCGCCGTCCCGCAGATTCCGATTAAGTGATAGTGCATCAAGTCGTAAGTGTTCGAGTTAGGAAATTCTCACAAGCGATCAGAGTTAAATGCGGGGCGTAGAGTTGGCGGCATGGTGGTATAGATTCGCGAACTCTGCCTCATATTGGCTGATTAACTTCTGTGTATTTGATTTATGAA
>JAVRON010000050.1:0-13860 GCA_032162705.1 Acidobacteriota bacterium | reverse complement strand
CCCCCCCCCCCCCCCCCTCTGCGGTAAAACTCATCTCACTCTACTTTCAAGCGACAATTGATATAAGTCCTGAGCTATATCTCTGTGGTGAACTTTACCTTCAAGTGAAACTCGCTTTAAGGGATTTCGGCGGACATGCGTTCGACTTCGAGCGTCATGTCGAGGCGGCGGAAAGCGTCGAGAGCCTCACTCCAGAACTGTCGCCCGCGCTCGGGGTCGCCTTGTGTTAGCTCGTGTCGCGCCCAGTCGCGCAGAGTCCTCGCGCGCTCGGCCTCCATCTGGATGCGTGCGAAGACGCCGAGGCTCTGTGCGAAGCACGCGGCGGCGTCGCGTGTCTCAACGCCGACGGCGACCGTTGATTTTGAACGCGAGGCGACGAGGCCGAGCACGCGCCACGCTTCGGCGATGTGCTCCTGATTCTCTATCTCGCGCCCAAGCTCTAACGCGCGCCGCGCCGCTTCGAGCGCTTCCGTGAGCCGTCCCTGCCCTGTGAGCGCTTCGGCGAGAAAGCGATAGTTCTCCGAGATGCCGACGTAGCCCGCGGCGGTCGCAAGCTCAATCGTCTGCCGGAGGTCTGACTCGGCCTCCGCGTATTCGCCGAGGCCCACGCGAGTGCCGCCAATGTTGCTCAGGTAGAGAATCTCTCCGTTGCGGTTGCCGATCTCGCGCGCGATCTGGAGCGCCTCGGCGTAACGCCCGAACGCCTTCGCGTAGTCGCCGCGCAGACGCGCCGTCTCGCCCAGACTGTTGAGGAGATTGCCGACCGAGCGACGGTCGCCCAGCTCTCGGTAGATGGCGAGCGACAGCCCCTTGAACTCCTCCGCCTGCTCGAAGAGTCCGAGCATGTGATAGGCCATGCCGAGCGACTTTTGGCTGTCGGCGCGGACGCGGCGGCCCGCGTCGCCGAGGTCTTCGACGAGAGAGAGCGCGCGGTCGGCGAGCATCATCGCGGCGCGCGCGTCGCCGAGGCGCGAGCTGGCCTGGCTCTGCAAGTTGAGCGCACGCGCCAGCTCGACGACCGCGCCCGAGCCGCGCACCTCTGAGCGTGCAAGCATCTCTGCGCGCTGCGTGCTCTCGAAGGCCGCGCGGTTGTCGCCCTGGCTGCTCTGCACGAGCGCGATCTCGTTCCAGGCGCGCGCCTGTGCCGGTGTCGCCTGGAGCACGGCGGCGGCGGCGCGCATCGATTGATAAGCCTCGACCGCCTCGCCGTACCTGGCCTGCACTCTCAGCACTTCACCCAGGCCTTCGTACCACTCCATCCGCAGCGCGTGGAGCGCGAGGTCGTCCGCCTCATCAGTGCCCGCGCGTGCGGGGATAAAGCCGAGCGCCTTGCGATAGAAGCGTATGGCCGTCTCGGGCGCATAGGTTTCGCGCGCCTGCCGTCCCGCGCGCCCGTACCACTCCGCCGCGTCCTCCGCCGATTGCGCGCGCTCGTAGTGCTCGGCGATGAGTCCGGCGTACTCGCCCACGCGTCCGCCGCTGTGTCGCGCGAGCCAGTCGGCGGCACGGCGGTGATACTCCCTTCGGTCGCGCTTCAAGACGCTCTCATACGTCACGTCGCGCAGCAGCGCATGCTTGAAGATGTACTCGCGCGAGCCGGCAAACGCCGACGCCTCTCGCCGGTAGATCAACTCTTTGCCCCTGAGCGATTCGAGCACGCGGGCCATCTCCGCGCCGCCGGACGGCAGCGGCGGGACGTAAGGGTCGCGTTCCGTCGCGCGCACGACGGCGGCGGCACCAGTTACCGCCGTGCCGAGATGCTCGACCGCGCCGCTCCAGAAGACACGCCCGATGATGGAGGCGCGCTGCAAGTCGGTCTTCTCTTCCGGCGTCAGGCGGTCGAGCCGCGCCTGCAAGACGCCCGTCAGCGTGGGCGGCACATGCACCTCGCCGATGCGACTTGCGTCCACGACCCAGCTTTCAGCGCCCGGCACGATGACCCTCTGGTCGATGAACATCTTGATCAGCTCTTCGACGTAGAAGGGATTGCCTTCCGCGCCGGCGACGACCAGCTCGCGCAACTCAGACGGTACGCCGTGCGCGCGTCTCAGGATTTCCTCGAAGAGCTGGCGACTCTCCTTCTTCGAGAGCGGCTGGAGGTTCAGACGCGCGTGGCGCTCGCGCCCCTCGCCCCACGCCGGGCGGCGCTCCAACAGCGACGCGCGCGCCAGACACAGGATCATCATCCGCGCGTCGGCGCAGTTGCGCGTGAGGTGGTCGATGAAGTCGAGCGAGCCTTCGTCGGCCCAGTGTATGTCGTCGAAGTAGATGACGACGGGGTAGGCGCGCGAGATGTCTGCGAAGAACTGCGCGGCGTAGCGGAAGGCACGGTCGCGTACCTGCCGCGCGTCGTCGCGGATGCCGGAGAGATGCGGGCTTGAAGAGTAGTCGAAGCCGATGAGCTGCCCGATGAAGTGCGCGCGCATACGCATCTCGGCCTCGGGCACTTCCCTGCACATCGAGAGCATGCCGCGCTCCAGCTTCTCGCGCGCCACCTGCGGCGGGTCGCTGTCCAGAATCTCGAAGCGGAACGAGAAGACATCGCGCACGAGCGCGTAGGGAAGCCCCTGGGCGGATTCGCCCGCGCGCCCGTTGAAGACGTACCAGGTGTCTGGCAGAAGCTCGACCCAGTTGCTGAACTCGTAAAGCAGACGCGACTTGCCGAGGCCCGCGTCGCCGAGGACGCTGATGACCTGAAGCTCTTGCTCCTCGAAGACGGCTTCGAGCGCGTCGGTCAGACGCCGCAACTCGCTTTTGCGGCCCACCATGCGCGTCTCGACGCCCTCGATCCCACGCGTCTGCACGCGGAAGGCACGCTGCTTCGCACGCCTTACGCTGTAGAACTGGACGGGGTCTGTGCGCCCGCCCGCCTTCAGAGTTTCGGGTGGGTGAACGTCGAAGACGCCGCGCACGTGCCGGTACGTGTCGTGCGAGATGAGCACGCCGCCCGGAGGCGCTTCGTGCTGAAGATGCGCGGCGAGTCGAACCGGGTCGCCCGTCACGGTCAACTCGCCGGTCGTATCGACCTCGCCCAAAAGCACCAGACCCGTACTGACGCCGACGCGCATGAGCCGGGACGCGTCGCCGCCTTCATTCACCGAACTGCCGTCGTGCGGCAAGCCTGCCGACTGCGTTGAGACGACGGACTGCGGCAAGTTGGCCGCGATGAAGTCGGCAACGGCAGACTGCATCGCGAGGGCGGCGCGCACGGCACGTTCCGGGTCGTCTTCGCGTGCGCCGCGTACGCCCCATAACGCGATGACCGTTTCGCCGACGTGCTTGTCCACGATTCCGCCGTGCTCTTCGACGACGCCGTCGAGCAGAGGCCACAGCGCGCTCATCAACTCGCTCACATCCTCCGCGTCCTGCCCTTCGGTGAGCGCCGCGAAACCCGCGAGGTCTGCGAAGAGGACGGTCAACTGCTTGCGCTGCTCGGTCGTCTGCCGCGGCGGCTGTTGCGTGACGGCGTCGGGGCGTTTTGCCCGAGTCTGCTCTCGCCCGGCCAACTGTTTCGACTCGGGTTCGGCGGCAGCCGTGTTGGGTGGCGAGACGAGGTAGCCGGTCGCATCAAGTCGCTCGTCGCGCACGGTCTCGGCGCGGAGATCGAGCTGGCGTTTGATGCGCCGTAGCTCGGTCTGAAACTCTTTCGCCGAACCGAAACGCTCATCCTTGCGCTTCGCCAGAGCGCGTTTGAGCAGCGACTCGATCTCTTCGGACGACTCGGGGGAAGTGTCCGCGAGCGGCGACGGCTCGCCGTGCAGGATGGCGACGACGAGGTCGCCGAAGTTCTTCGCCTCGAAAGGCGGTCGCCCGGCGAGCATCTCGTAGAGCACGCACCCGAGGCTCCACACGTCCGTGCGCCCGTCGAGTTCGCCGCCGCGCACCTGCTCGGGCGACATGTAGGTCGTCGTGCCTAAGACAACGCCCGAGGCCGTGTCAACGCGCGCATTCGTCGGGGCCTCGGTATCGACCAAAGAGACGGACGCCAACTGCTTGGCGATACCGAAGTCGAGCACCTTCACGTGCCCTTCTTCGTCGAGCATGATGTTCTCGGGCTTCACGTCGCGATGGATGATTCCGCCCGCGTGCGCCTTCTGAAGAGCGCCCGCCACCTGCGCGCAGACATCGAGCGCGTCGCTCGCCGTGAAGCTCCCCTCCCACATACGCTCGCGCAGCGTACGCCCTTCGACAAACTCCGTGACGATGAAGATGCGACCTTCGGCCTCGCCGATCTCGTGGACGGTGAGGATGTTCGGATGGTTGAGCGCAGAGGCGGCGCGCGCCTCTAACTCGAAGCGGCGGACAAGCTCTTCGTCGCGCGCGAAGTGCGCGGGCAGGAGTTTGAGCGCGACGCGGCGGCCCAGCCGCGCGTCTTTCGCAAGGTAGACGGTGCCCATCCCTCCCGCGCCGATTTTTTCGAGGATGCGATAAGTCCCGAGCATCGTCCGGCCCGGCACGACCTCCAGCGGCGTCGGCTCCTGCGTCCGACGCTCGCGCGCACGCGATTGGCCTTCACGCGCACGCGATTCGTCTTCACGCGCATGCGGTTCATCTTCACGCGCACGCGATTCGTCTTCCAATGCCGGGCCCGCTTGCGCGCTTGAGCCGATGAGCGATTCCACCTCGCGCCGCAGCGCTTCGTCGCCCGCGCACGCCTCTTCGAGATAGGCAGACCTCTGCGCCGGCGCTACTGCGAGCGCACGCTCGTAGACTCGGTTGATCTGCTTAAGTCGCTCGGGCGTCATCGCCTTTGCCTCACCCGCGTAGTGTTTGTGTGTTGGTTGCTGCCGCAAGAAGCCCCGCCCAATCTCGGCGTCGCTTGCGGCCCCGGCGTTCGGTTCCTTCGGGCGGCAGGATTAGGGGCGAGGGCGCATTGTAGCACCTAACCGCGAGGCGCGGCCCACGAATTCGACTTTGAAAATTTACTTGCAATCGTGGCGGGGACAAGCGTCGCCGGGTGGATCGCTCAAAAGTCATTCGGCGGGCGGAGCGCAAAAAAATTATTCGGACGACAAGGTATTTTCCGCGCGGCCCTCTGCTCTGTATGGGCAGACAGCAGAAGATCAAAAGGGAGTTAAGACAATGAACACAGTGACGGCAATCATCGCGACAATCGTGCTCGCTACCTCTATCGTCTATAACACGACGACGCCGACGGACGAGACGATCCTCATCGGCCCACCGGCGACGGCCAACGCTCCGGGTGACACAATCGAGCCGGGCGGCCCGCCGCCCACCTTCGACGACGCCGGCCGCCCCGCGCCCACGTGTCTCGCTTGCGACCACTGAACCATCGCATGCAGCACCGCCCGGCGCTAAAAGAAAAAAGCGAAGCGTAAGGCGGAAGGCGCTCTCTCACTCTTGAGAGCGCGCCTTCCGCCTTTTATGATCTACATGCCGACGGTTTTCCAACTACGCCGACTTTCAATCTTCCGCTGACTTTTTATCCGACGACGACTTTCGCACGCGGCGGTCGAGCCAATACTTTAGCGTGTGGGGCGTCGGCGCAGGAAGGTACTGGTGCGCGACATCGGGACGAGCGCGCCTGCCTCGGGCGGCGGAGGCGGCTCGGTCAGATGCGAGAACTCCTCTGCGTGCGACTGAAGATATGAGAAGAAGCGCTCGAACTCGCGCTGCATCGCGTCCATCTTCTCACGCATGTTGAGAATGATCTCGACGCCCGCGAGGTTGACGCCGAGGTCGCGCGTCAAACTGAGGATGACTTCGAGGCGTTCAAGGTCTGCGTCCGTGTAGAGGCGCGTGTTCCCCTCCGACCGCGAAGGCTTCAAAAGCCCCTCACGTTCGTAGAGCCTCAAGGTCTGCGGGTGAATCTCGTACTGCGTCGCCACCGCGCTGATCGTGTAGGTTCCGCCCTTACGCCGTTTCATAATCAAGTAGACAGTAGTCAGTAGTTAGTAGTTAGTAGTTAGTAGAAAAACCTTCGTTAGCAAACCATTCAAGTGTCAGTGTCAACGTCAGCAGAGCGGAACCTGCTGTCTACTGTCTACTGTCTACTGTCTACTTCATTCCAGTCCCATCGCCACGCGCGGGTTCTCGGGGTTGAGCTGCGCGTAGCGCTTCAGGAGTTCCTTCGTCTCTTCGGAGATGACTTTCGGGAGTATGACCTGCACCTCGACGAACTGGTCGCCGCGCGCCTGTGGGTTGCGAAGCGAGGGGATGCCGCGCTCGCGCATGCGGAACTGCGCGCCTGACTGCGTGCCGGGCGGAATTTTAAGTTGCGCCTTGCCTTCGATGGTCGGCACTTCGATCTTCGCACCCAGAGCCGCCTCCGAAATCGTGATGGGGACTTTGACGTAGATGTTCTCGCCCTTGCGTGTGAAGTGCTTGTGCTTGCCGACGTTCGTGATGATGAAGAGGTCGCCAGGCGGCGCTCCCATCCTGCCGCCTTCGCCCTTGCCCGGAATCCTCACGCGCGAACCCGTGTCCACGCCCGCCGGTATACGCACCTTCACCGTCTCGGCCTTCGGCACAACTCCCTTGCCGTTGCAGAGCGAACACGGCGGACGACGTTTGCCCGCACCGCCGCAGTCCGGACACTCCTGCGCGAAGCGCATGCGCCCGCCCGCGCGTTGCACCTGTCCAGCCCCGTGGCAGGTCGGACAGACCATAGGGTTCCCGCCCGTGTCGCCCGCGCCGTTGCAGCGCGAACACTGCTCGGAGCGGTTGACCGTGATGTTCGTGGTCAGTCCTGTCACCGCCTCCTCGAACGAGAGCGCGAGCGGCATCTCGATGTCAGCGCCCTTCTGCGGCATCGGACGCGGCGGCTCCTTCTCCTGTTTGCCCCCGCCGAAGAGGTCGGAGAAGATGTCGCGGAAAGACGAAGAGCCACCGCCCGTCGAAGAGGACGCTGAAGCGTTGCTCCAATCGAAGCCCGTGAAGTCGAAGGGCACGCCCCGGCCCGCAGCGCCCGCAGCGCCCGTTGCGCCGGGCCCTGCCGCGCCGCGAGCGGCTGCGTCGGCGAGTTGGTCGGAGTATTGGCCGAAGCGGTCGTAGACCTGACGCTTCTTCGGGTCGGAGAGCACGTCGTATGCTTCGGTGATCTTCTTGAAGCGCTCCTCCGCCGCCTTGTCGCCGGGGTTCACATCCGGGTGGTGCTTGCGCGCGAGCCTCCGGTAAACCTTCTTGATCTCCTCCGGCTTCGCGTCCCGCTTGATCCCCAGAACCTGATAGTAGTCTTCTTTAGCCATTTGCTCTAAGACGGGGGGACACAGAGACGGGGCGACGGGGCGTCAACTTGTTCGCCTTCACCCCGTCTCCCCGTCGCCCTGTCACCCCGTCACTTATTTTCGTCAACGTCAACGTACTCGGCGTCGATGACGTTGTCTTCGCCGCCGCCCGAAGGCCCACCGGAGCCGCCGCCGGTCGAGCCGGTAGAAGCGCCCGCCGCGTTGGCCTGCTCGCCGCCGGAAGGCCCGCCCGACGCGCCGCCGCCCTGATAGAGCGCCTCGGCGAGCTTGTGCGAAGCGGTCTGGAGATCGTTGAAGGCGTTGTTCATGCGTTCGACGCCGCCCTCTTCCAGAGCCTTCTTCGAGTCGGCAATCGCCGTCTCGACCTGCGTCTGCGTCGCGCCGTCGAGCTTCTCCTTGTTCTCAGCAAACGTCTTCTCGATCTGGTAGACGAGGCCGTCCAGACGGTTGCGCGCCTCGATCTCCTCGCGCTTCTTCACGTCTTCGCTCGCGTGCGACTCGGCCTCGCGCATCATCTTGTCGATCTCGTCCTTCGACAGACCCGACGAAGCAGTGATCGTGATCTTCTGCTCGCGTCCCGTGCCCATGTCCTTGGCCGAGACGTTGACCATGCCGTTGGCGTCGATGTCGAAAGTGACCTCGACCTGCGGCATGCCGCGCGGCGCAGGGGGAATGCCGACGAGGTGGAACTTACCCAGCGTCCGGTTGTCCGAAGCCATCGGACGCTCGCCCTGTAGAACGTGAACTTCGACGCTCGTCTGGTTGTCCGAAGCGGTCGAGAAGATTTCCGACTTGCGCGTCGGGATCGTCGTGTTGCGCGGGATGAGGATCGTGTTCACGCTGCCCAGCGTCTCTATCCCTAAGGAGAGTGGCGTCACGTCGAGCAGAAGGATGTCCGTCTTCTCGCCCGAGAGCACGCCCGCCTGTACGGCTGCGCCGACCGCGACAACCTCATCCGGGTTGACCGTCTTGTTCGGCTCCTTCCCGAAGATGTTCTTGACTATCTCCTGCACCTTCGGGATGCGGGTCGAGCCGCCGACTAAGACGACCTCGTCGATCTTCTTCGCGTCAAGCCCCGCGTCCTTGATGGCCTGCTCGACGGGCGACACCAGACGCTTCAGGATCGGGTCGATCAACTGCTCGAAGCGCGCACGCGTCAGCTTCATCACGAGATGCTTCGGGCCGGAGGCGTCAGCCGTGATGAAGGGTAGATTGATCTCCGATTCCATCGTCGAAGACAACTCGATCTTCGCCTTCTCAGCCGACTCCTTCAGGCGCTGCAAGGCCATCTTGTCGTTCGAGAGTTCGATGCCCTGATCTTTCTTAAACTCCTCTATGATCCACTTGATGAGCGCCTCGTCGATGTCGTCGCCGCCGAGGTGCGTGTCGCCGTTCGTGGATTTGACTTCGACGACGCCCTCGCCGACCTCAAGGATCGAGATGTCGAAAGTGCCGCCGCCAAAGTCGAACACGGCGATGGTCTCGTCCTTCTTCTTGTCGAGTCCGTAGGCCAAAGCCGCGGCTGTCGGCTCGTTGACGATACGCATCACTTCGAGGCCCGCGATGCGGCCCGCGTCCTTCGTCGCCTGGCGTTGCGAGTCGTTGAAGTAGGCCGGCACGGTGATGACCGCCTTCTCGACCTTCTGGCCGAGGTAGTCTTCCGCCGCCTGCTTCAGCTTCTGGAGAATCATCGCGGAAATCTCCGGCGGCGACCACTCCTTGCCGCCCGCCTCGACACGAACATCGTTTCCGGCGGACTTCACCTTATAGGGCACCTGCTTCATCTCTTCCGTCACCTCGTTGAAGCGACGCCCCATAAAGCGCTTGATCGAGTAGACGGTGTTCTCCGGGTTCGTCACGGCCTGGCGCTTGGCGACCTGGCCGACCAGACGATTACCGTCTTTTGTAAAGGCAACGACCGAGGGGGTCGTCCGACCACCCTCCGAGTTGGTGATAACCGCCGGCTCGCCGCCTTCCATTACGGCCACAACGGAGTTGGTTGTGCCCAGGTCAATTCCTATGATCTTGCTCATTGTTTTCTATCTCTCCCAAAATTTTTTAGCCGCGCCATTTCCGACCCGCTGCCGGGGAAACGTGGCTGCTCAGCCGCAGTTTGTTTCCTGCCGTTGCCGTGCGCACGTACCGGCTCGAAGTGAACGTCTGACAGTTCGCGTCGGCGACCTTGAATGCGCCGCTAATATAATACCTGAGTCCCTTCTTGTCAACTTTTAGTAGCGCTTCCCCGCCCCCGAGTTGCCCGAGGCAAGTCCTTGCAAAGGAATGGATTAGCTAAATCAAGAGGAAGATTCGCGCTGCTGCCGGTCTTCATTCAGCAGTTTTGAAGCCCAGAAGACGTAGTGCGCGCCGGAGACGACGGCGAAGGAGAAGACGGTTGTGTAGACGGCTGGAAGATACCCACGCAGCGGCGGAAAGCTCGCGGCGGCGAGGATTAGGACGACGGAGATGATCTGTACGGTCGTGTTGGCCTTACCGAGCCAGGAGGGGCGAAAACTCCTGAAGCCCGTAACGACGTTAATCGTCGCCGCACCGACGACGATGAAGATGTCGCGGCTGATGACGGCCGCCGTGACCCAGAAGGGGACGGGGAGGTGGCGTGCGTGCGGCTGGACGAGCGCAGAGGTCTCCATGACCGAAGGCATCGAGAGGGTTATGAAGGAGGTGACGAGCAGGAGCTTGTCGGCGATGGGGTCGAGAATCTGGCCGAGCTGGGAATACTGATTGAAGCGCCGCGCGAACAGTCCGTCGAGGCCATCGGTCACGCCCGCGATGACGAAGACCGCCAGCGCCCAGACGAACCTCTGATAGTAGAGCGCGCCCACGAAGACCGGGATCAGCGCCATGCGAATCACGGTCAGGACGTTCGGGAGCGTGACGACTCTGGAAGACATTTGATTTTTGATTTTTGATTTGCGATTTCAGGATTCCATTGACGCGTCGCCGCTTCTTTCAATCGCAAATCAAAAATCGCAAATCAAAAATTCCGTTTTATTCCGTGCAGCGGAGCGTGAGCAGCGAGACTTCGGGCAGGCAGCCGTAGCGCACGGGCAGGACGACCGTGCCGAGGCCCCGCGTGACGTAGATTTGTGTTTCGCCGCGACGACCCAGGCCGCGGAGTATACGTCGGCGGACGCGTCCCGACGCAGAGCGCTCGCTTCGCCAGGCGACCTGCCCGCCGTGTGTGTGGCCCGAGAGCACGAGGTCAACTCCTGCGCGCGCTGCACGCCGGAGGATGATGGGATTGTGTGCGAGTAGAAGCTTCAACTCGTCCGTGCGCGAGCCGGCGAGCGCCAGCGGAAGGTCTTCGAGTCCGACCATCGTGTCGTCCACGCCCGCGAGCCAGAAAGATGCGCCACCGTCCTCGAAACGGAAGCCCTCGTTCGTCAAGACGCGGATGCCTTCGGCGCTGAAGAGGTCTGTGACGAGCGCCGCGTCAACCCAGTTGTCGTGATTGCCGAGGCAAGCGTAGACGCCTCTGCGCGCGCGAAGCCGACCCAACATCTCCGCGCAGGGTTGGACATACTCGCGCTCGTGCGAGATGTAGTCGCCCGTGAGCGCGATGATGTCGGGCTGAAGACTATTCGCGACCTCGACGGCGCGCTCAACCTGTTCGCGACCCGTAAAAGGACTGTGGTGTATGTCCGAGAGCTGGACTATTTTCAATCCGTCCAACTCACGCGGCAGGCGCTTGAGTCCGACGGCGTGGCGCTCGACGGCGAGCTTGTAAGGCTCTGCGAAGGCGGCGCGCGCAATCTGAGCCAGCCCGGAAGCCATCGTGCGAAGGGGAGTCGTGCGCCTCTCGGCGACACGTCGCCGTTCTCTCCAATTGGTGTTTGTAGCCATCTTCTTCGCTTGTGTTTGAGGAGTGCTCGGAAAAACTTTTGCGAGGCCGCCGCTTCTGTCCCCTCCGCCCCGGCCCGCTTTTCAAAGCTCGCGAATTATAGAGACACAGGGAGACGGGCGCAAGGCCGCGGAGTCATCTCTCGCCGACACTTTCGTGATATTTGGGTTGCGCCGCCTGAATTAGCCACCGCAGACACGGAGACACAGAGGGTTTAAGAATCTGAAATTTGAAATCTGAAAATTTGAAATCTGAAATCTGAAATCTGAAATCTGAAATTTAATCTCTGTGTCTCCGTGTCTGCGGTGGCTAGTTCAGATGACGCTCACTGCAAAGGCCAGAAGATGGGGACGAGCAGCATGACGATGGCGAAGACGGCGATTGTTAAGATCGAGCCTACACGCACGAAATCGAGGAAGCGATAGCGGCCCGGCGTGTAGATAAGCACGCAGGCAGGCTCAAGCGGCGTGAGGAACGAGCAGGAGGCGGCGTAGGTGACGGCGACGGCAAAGGCGCGCGGGTTCAGACCCAAAGTGAGCGCGGTCTTCACGGCGATGGGCAGGACGACGAGCGCGGCGGCCTGGTTCGACATCGGCTGTGTGAGTGCGACCGTCAGGGCGAAGAAGCCCGCGAGCACGGCCAGCCCGCCGTAGGAGCTGAAGTAGTAGACGATGAGTCCGGCGAGATATTCGTCGGCGTGCGACTTCTCCATCGCCGTGCCGAAACTTATCATCCCGGCGATGAGCACGATCAAACGCCAGTCGATGAGGTCGTAAAGCTCTTGCAGCATGACCGCGCGTGACCCGAGCAGGATGAGCACGCCGAAGAGGACTGCGACGGCGAGCGGAACCCGCGGAAGATGGAGCACGGAAAAGAAGAGGAAGACGACGAAGGCCGCAATCGCCCAAGGTCTCTTGTCTGCGCGCTCGCGCCGCGCGCCAAGCTCGTCTTCGAGCAGAAGGACGTGGCCGTCCGTCGTGAGCCTCTCGATGCAGTCCTTCGTCCCCTGCACGAGCAGCACGTCACCGAAGCGGAGCGTCACGGTCGAGAGCTTGGTGAGAAGCGCCATGCCGTGACGGTTGATGGCGAGCACCGTCATGTCGTAGCGCTCGCGGAAGTTGAGACTGCGGAGCGTCCGCCCGTTCAAGTCCGACCCACGCAAGACCAGCACCTCGAACAACTCGACGTTGCCCGCTTCGAGATCGTGGGTCTTCAGCTCGAAGTCGGAGCGTATCTCAATGCCTGCCTCCTCCTTGACGCGCAGGATGTCCTCCATGCGCCCCTGCACGAGCAGCAGGTCGCCCTCTTTGAGCACCTCTTCGCCGTGCGGCGGCAGACGCCCCTGCGTGCCGCGTATGATGCCGATGACCGTCAGGTCGAGCATCGCGCTCAGGTTCCCCTCGGCCAGAGTCTTACCGACGAGCGGCGAGTCCTTGAGGACGATGACCTCCGAGATGTACTCGCGCATCTGATACTGATCCATCAAAGACACGGCCCCGCCGCGCGCGGGAAGCAGACGCAGCCCAAGGACGAGCATGTAGAGCATGCCGACGGCGACAATCCCCAGGCCGACCGGCGTCAGCTCGAACATCGTGTAAGGCGCGAGCAGGCGCGGGTCTACATGGAAGCGTTGGAGTAGTTCCTGATTCTGGCCGAGCCTGGCTAAGCCGCCCGAGACGGCGAGGTTCGTCGAGGTTCCGATCAGAGTGCAGGTGCCGCCGAGGATGGCTCCGAAGGCCAGAGGCATCAGGAGCTTTGAAGGCTGGACGCGCGCACGTTGCGCGATACCTAAGACGACGGGGACGAACATGGCGGTCGTCGTCGTGTTCTTCATCAGAGAAGCGCAAGCAGCGGCGGTGAACATGACGAGCGCGGTCAGCTTGAATTCATTGCCGCCCGCGATGCGGTGCAGCCGTCGCCCCACTAAATCAACCACGCCCGTCTTGACGAGGCCCCCCGTCAAAACGAAGAGGCCGGCGATGGTGATAACGATGTCGTTGCCGAATCCCGCGAATGCCTCCGAGACGTTGAGCGACCCCGTCACGATCAGCCCGATGACGAGCAGGATGGTGACGATATCAATCGGAATCTTCTCGGTCGCGAACAGCACGAGCGCGACGAGCAGGAGGACGAGGACTGTGGCGACGGGCTGAGTCATGAGAGTCTGCTATAATCAAACGACAGCCGGACAACTTGTCGAAACTATTGTTTTTAATTCGCGTGGGCGCATTTAAACGCCGGGCGTGAAACTTTGCAAGGGGGGCAAAACACACATGGGCAGGCACCGCATACTTGTCATTGAGGATCATGAGGACATGGCGGCGCTCTACGAGATCGCTCTCCTGAAGGAAGGCTTCGCGGTGTCGAAGGCTTACACGGGCGAGGAGGGTGTCGCGGTCTTCGAGGACGACGGCGCGGACGTAATCCTCCTCGACATGACGCTCCCGGAGATGCACGGCCTGCAAGCGCTCCAGGCCATTCGCGCCTTGAACGCCAGCGTCCCCGTCATCGTCGTCACCGCCGAGACGAGCGACGAAACGCGCAAGCAGTGCGAGCGCCTCGGCGTGCAGCAGTATCTTGCGAAGCCCACCGACCACGAACAGCTTCTCTCGGCGCTCCGCCGCGCGCTCAACGACCCGAAGACCATCACCGAAGAGTACGAGGTCGTCACGCTGCGTCTTCCGGCGCGCATCGTCAAATGCCTCTCCGGCCTGGACGATAACATCGAGCGCGCCGTCGAGATGCTCTGCGAGGAGAGACTTAAGAGCTGAGGCGGAAGCCCGACCGTGAGGG
>JAVRON010000049.1:0-86946 GCA_032162705.1 Acidobacteriota bacterium | reverse complement strand
ATGAGAAAGACCGGCTATCTTTTCTCATCACTTATCACTCATCACTTATCACTCCGCCGGGGCTTGACCTTTGCGGGGTCTCGGGTCGAAACTAAGCGCAAACAACATCCCGACCACAGCGACTCGAAAGAGGAGGAATATTCGAGATGGCTGACGAGAGCAAACAGAAGAAGTGCGCGCGCGAAACCTGCGGCTGTCCCGCGGCGTCGGACAGCAAGTATTGCAGCGAAGAGTGTGAGGACGCGGCCAAGGTTCACATGATGGAGATCGGCTGCACCTGCCATCACGCCGATTGCAAGTAAGAGACCGGGGCGGCTCCACAAACATAAAGAAGAGACTCCGAGTCTCGACTAACACAAGCGCCGCTCGGCGCAGGGCTGATAAAACTCGGGTCGGTGATTCGACCGAATCCGCGTTCGTCCGCCCGGGGCCCCGAGCGGCGCTTTTTTTTAGCGGCGCTTTTTTTAAGCGCCTCATCCGCAAGTGTAATGTAACCGATTCGCAATCAAGCCCGGGCTAACTCCGCTTACCCTTCCCTACATCTTATCGGAGCGCCCGCCACGGTTCGATCTCGGCCATTGCACGCCGCAAGGCTTGGAGGCGATTTGCTCTGCGGGCGGACATAAGTAAAAAAAGAAGCGCCTCGCCCGACGGGCGCTCGAAGATTTTTCAGGGAGGGATTTTATGAGTCGAAACTTTTTAGCCGCGTTGATGGCGCTTGCCGCCTGCGTCTCAGTCTCCAACGCACAGACGCAGACCGGTACGCGCGCACGCACGTCCGCCGAGCACTCGACCTCCGTCAGCCGACAGGGGCGGCAGCTCGACATCGCCTCGGGCACACGGTTGTCGGGTGAACTCCAGAACACGCTCGACGTGAGCAAGGCGCGCGTCGGCGACCGCGTGCTGCTGAAGACGACCGAGGCCGTCAGGTCGAACGGGCAGACGCTCGTCAATAAAGGCTCGCAGCTCGTCGGCCACATCGCCGACGTGCAGAGGCGCGCGAAGGGCAGCGCACAGTCTTCCGTCACGGTTCTCTTCGACACGCTTCAGAGCGGCTCGCTCTCGACGCCGATCTCCGTCACGATTGACTCGATCACAAACGCCTCGACTCGCGCGCACGCAAACGGCGACGACACAGACGCGGAGGCGAGCGCGAGCAGCCGCACGTCGGCGCGCTCTTCCGCGGGCGGCTCTTCAGCTTCGGGGTCTTCGGGCGGCGGCCTGCTCGGCGGCGCGGTCGGCGCGGTCGGCAACACCGTGGGCGGCGTGACGAGCGCTGCGGGCGACGTAGCAGGCTCGACGACCGAGACGGTCGGCTCTACCACGCGCGGCGTCGGCCAAACGCTCGGCCAGATTCAGATCACGCAGGCCGCGGGCGTCTCCGCCGAAGGCGGCTCAACACTCTCGCTCACGGGCGGCAACCTCCGACTTGAGAAGGGCACGACCTTCCGCCTGACCGTCAACGAGTCGGCGCGCGTCGGCAACAGCCAGTAATCAAAGTCACGCGCGGAATGAAGAGGCAGCGGTGCATGAAGGGTGCGCCGCTGCCTCGCTGTTTCTGCCTGAAGCGTTCGACGCGCGACGCGCGTTGATTGTGACGAGAGTTGCGCGATAAAGTATGGCGTAAGGAGCAAACGCCGAAAGCATGAGCCGGACGATTCATTTTGCGGACAAGGGTGTGCGTGCGCGCACGGCTGCATCGGAGCCTGATGTGCTGGCGCGACTCGCGGGAGTAGTCGGCGCGGAGAACGTCCTGGTTGACGAGGAGCGGGTCGAGCCTTACGCGGGCGACGCTTTGAAGGAGAAGTTTCCGCCGGAGGCGGTCGTCCTGCCGCGCACGACTGAAGAGGTTGCGGCCATCCTGCGACTCGCCAACGAGCGGCGGTTTCCGGTGACGGCGCGTGGTGGCGGCGTCGGCTATACGGGCGGCGCGGTTCCAGTGGAGGGCGGCATCGTCGTCGGCACAGACCGGATGAACAGCATCCGCGAGATAAGCGTCGAGAACCTTTACACCACGACCGAGCCGGGCGTGACGACCTACGCGCTCCAGCAGGCCGTCGAAGAGGTCGGACTCTTCTACCCGCCCGACCCCGCCTCTTACAAGAACTCCTACATCGGTGGCAACATCGCAGAGAACGCGGGCGGCATACGCTCTGCGAAGTACGGCGTGACGAAGCATTATGTGCTCGGACTCGAAGTCGTCACCCCGACGGGCGAAGTCATCCGCACGGGCGGCTTGACGAGCAAGAACGTCGTCGGCTTCGATTTGACTGGCCTCATCTGCGGCTCGGAAGGCATGCTCGGCATCATCACCGAAGCGACGCTCCGACTCCTGCCTCTGCCCGAGACGACGCGCACCGTGCGCGCGACCTTCAAGACGATGAAGGCGGCCTGCGCCTGTCCGCCCGCCTTCACACGCGCGCGCGTGACGCCCGTTGCCATCGAGGTGCTTGACCGCAACAGTATCCGCGCCGTCGAGACGGAGTTCGCCTTCGGCATCGACCCGGAGGCGGGCGCGCTCCTCCTCGTCTCCGTTGACGGCTCGCGCGAAGAGGTCGAGCGCACGGCGCGCGTCGTTGAAGAGGTCGTCAAGGATTTGGGCGGCTACGACGTTCTGCGCTCCGAGTCGCGCGATTCGGAAGACCGCTTGTGGGACGTGCGACGTGCGCTCTCGCCCGCGATCAAGAAGTTCGGGACGCTCAAGTTCAACGAGGATGTGGTCGTGCCGCGCTCGCGCGTGCCCGAACTCATCGAGCGCGTCGATGAGATCGCCCGCCGCCACGATACCTTCGTCGTCAACTTCGGCCACCTCGGCGACGGCAACATTCACGTCAACTTCATGTGTGACCGCGCAGACCCCGCATCGGTCGCACGCGCACGCGCGGCTGTGGGCGAGACCTTCGCCGTCTCGGTCGAGCTTGGCGGAACCATCAGCGGTGAGCACGGCATCGGCTACGTCAAGGCCCCATATCTCTCTATGGCGCTCGGCACAGAGACCATCGAGACCATGCGCCGCATCAAACGCGCGCTCGACCCCCTCGGCATTCTCAACCCCGGCAAGATGTTCGCACAAACAGTAGACAGTAGTCAGTAGCCAGTAGGCTCCGCTCGGAGTGCGTTGACGCTTTCAGACTACGACTCGACATGACGAAGGTTTTTCTACTGACTACTGACTACTGACTACTGACTACTGACTACTGTCTACTATGCTCAGCGTTCTTCTCGAACTTCAGCGACTCAAGCGGCTCGACCGGACGGGGTGGGTCTTGCGTGGCTTGCCGCCGGGGGCGGAGTCGGTGGCGGCGCACTCGTACGGCGTGGCGCTGGCGTCGATGCTTCTGGCGGACGAGTGCGCGGCGCGCGGCGTCGGCGTTGACGTTGAGCGCGTGCTGCGTCTGGCGTTGCTGCACGACTTGCAGGAGACGCGTACGGGCGACATGCCGCGCACCATGGCCGACTACTATGCGAAGGACGTGCGGCGTGTGGCCGAGCGCGCCGCCTTCGACGACATCATGCGCGGCGCGCGCCACGCTGAAATGTACGGCGAGCTTCACGAAGATTACGAGTCGCGCGCGAGCCTCGAAGCGCGTCTGGTCAAGGCCGCGGACGTGATAGACCTGCTCGCGCAGGCTCTCGCCTTCGAGCGCGCAGGCTCGCGCGGGCTGGACGAGTTCTGGGAAGGCGCTGAAGAGCGAGACTTCGGCCTCGAAGGCGAAAGCCGCGAGGTCGTGCGCGAGACGATAGCGGCGCTCGTGAGAGAGAGAAAAGAAGTAGACAGTAGACAGTAGCGCTCCGCGCCACGGACGCAGCCGCTGATGACATCGTGGTGGTTCGCTAAAGAAAGTTTTTCTACTGACTACTGACTACTGACTACTGACTACTGACTACTATTCCTATGTTCGAGTGGTTGACGCGGACGATTCACGGGTGGGGACTGACGTGGTGGGAGGTGCTCTTCGGGGTGCTCTTCTCCGCCGTCACCTTCGTCGCGAGCATCGCCGTCGTGACGTTCGTGCTGGTTCGGCTTCCGGCGAACTACTTCCACTCGTCGCATGCGCGCGAGTTTCTCGTCGAACGCCATCCAGCCTTGCGTATGCTCGGCATCTTTGCGAAGAACCTGCTCGGGCTTGTGCTCATCTTCTTCGGCGTCATCATGTCGCTGCCGGGCGTGCCGGGTCAGGGCGTGCTAACGATCCTGCTCGGCATCATGCTGCTCGACTTCCCCGGCAAGCGCTCGCTCGAAGCGCGCATCGTTAGCCGACCGCGCGTCTCTCGCGCCATCAACGCCCTGCGCGCACGCTTCGACAAGCCGCCGCTGATGCTCGACGAGAAGTGAAAGTAGACAGTAGACAGTAGACAGTAGTCAGTAGAAAACTATTAGCGTTGGAGTAGTTAGGACGAACACTGCAACGACCACGACGCGGAGCGCCTACTGTCTACTGTCTACTGCCTCTCGTTGACAAGGCCGAAGCGCGTTTGTTAGCTTCCCTTGACTGATTTAGAGAATTTTGCAGAGCGTATGTCGGCTGCGCGCAGTGACTACCTTTTTAAGGATGCCAAAGCTGAAAGCCCCGAAGAGTGTGCCGCCCGCGCACCTCGCGTTCGTGTTGGCAGCCGCGTTGATGTTGAGCGGCTGCGGCGTCTTTACGAAGGTGGGCGGCGTCTTCGTTAAGACGAAGGACAAAATCGTCGTGCCGCAGCCGTTGACGCCGCTCGTCGATGCAGACATGCCGCAGATGTTCGACGAGATCAATCGCATGGCCGCCGTGCGTGCGCTCAACGGAAAGGTTGACATACAGTTTCTC
This sequence comes from Acidobacteriota bacterium, assembly GCA_032162705.1. Lineage (GTDB taxonomy): Bacteria > Acidobacteriota > Blastocatellia > Pyrinomonadales > Pyrinomonadaceae > QHXN01. The sequence goes on along the minus strand of JAVRON010000049.1, from coordinate 82,141 downwards.
GATACGAGCTACGCCGAGTGCGGGCTTGCAGACAAGTACCGCACCGCCGATGGGAAGCTCGTCGCGCAGCGCCCCGGACGCGTCTACCTCATCGTGCAGGTGCCGGTCATCGGCACGAAGGTTGCTGAGATGAGTTCGACCGGCGAGCGCTTCTGGGCAGCGGTCTATCAGGGCAGCGAGAAGTACAAGCGCTTCGTCACAGGCTCGAACAACGCGCAGTATGAGCGCCTTGAGGCGAACAGCGGCGGCGCGTCGCCCGACTGCAACTCGGGAGGCAAGCGGCGCGAGGAGGCGATGCAGCGCGCGACCGTGACCGCCATCTCCTCTCTCCGGCCACAGCACCTGACCGATGCGGTGCTCGTCCCGCCGGTCTCGTTCGAGGACACAAAGCACGTCTACGCACAGTCCGAGACCTTCGAGGAGGAGCCGGACACGCGCCCCGGCGCGAAGAAGGGCGTGCGCGTCGTGCGCGGCTATTACATCCTGAGCGAGCTGGAGTTGATCGCGCAGAACCGCGCACGCATCACGCGCCGCTTCTGGTTCGACCGCGTCGGCCAACTGCGGCTCGCACGCATCCAGACCTATAGCGAGCGCGGGCAGTTAATCACGGACGTGGTCTACAGCAACCCGCAACCGTTCGGCGACGAGGGACGCCTGCGCCTGCCCGCACAGATCGAGCTGACACGACCACAGGATCACTACTCGATCCGCCTCGCCTTCCAAGACCCCGGCGCGGTCAAGGTCGATCAGCCGCTGCCCGAAGACGCCTTCGTCCTGAAGAACTCATCGAACCTGCCGGAGGTAGACTTGGACGCGAAGAAGAAGTAGAGGTCAGAGGTCAGAGGTCAGAGGCCAGTGAAGAACATAGGGGCTAGTGAAGAACGCGTGTCAGTTAACCTTCGACATCGGTCATAGCACAACTACTAACCTCTGACCTCTGGCCTCCGACCTCTAAAGTTATGGAGAGTCTTGTCACAGCCAACGTGCGCCAGCGACCTGTGCGCGCCGTCGTCAGCGCGGCGGGCGTGGCGCTCGGTGTGTGTTTGGTGATGCTGTTCACGGGCCTCGCGCGCGGGCTGTCGAACGACCTTCAGCGCCGTTCGCAGAACCTCAAGGCCGAGATCATCTTCACGCGCTCGGGCGGGACTGAGTTGATGAGCACGACGGCGAGCCTGCCGGTCAAGTACGCCGAAGAGCTATCGAAAATCGACGGCGTCGAGATGGCCGTGCCCGACATACGCTACGTCTCGCAGGGCGGCAAGGGGTTCGGCTTCGAGCAGGTCGAGGGCGTGGACTGGCAGCAGTTCGCCTTGATGAACGAGATGCGTCTGGTCGAGGGGCATGCGCCCGAGGCTCTGGGCGAGGTCGTCGTTGACGAGGCGAAGGCGAAGAACAACGACCTGAAAGTCGGGAGCCAGATCAAGCTCTTCGGCAACCAGCCGTATACGGTCTCGGGCATCTACACGCCGGAAGCGGGGCCGCGCGTCAAGATGTCTCTGGCGGCGATGCAGGATGCTTTGGAAGCTCCGGGCAAATGCACCTGGATTTACGTCAAGCTGAAGAACCCCGAACAGGCGGTCGAGATGGCGCGGCGCATCGACGAACAGCTTCCGGGCAACAAGATTCAGTTGACGCGCGACATCATCACCAACATCGAGAAGAGCATCCCGTACCTCGGCGTCTTCCTGCGCACGCTCGTCATACTTTCGGCCGTGGTAAGCGGTCTGGTCGTGATGCTCGCGATGTACACGACGATTACGGAGCGGACGCGCGAGATCGGAATCCTGAAGGCGCTCGGGGCCTCGCGCGGCTACATCGTCGGCGAGATTGAGAAAGAGGCCGTGCTCATCAGCGTCATCGGCGTCGCCGCGGGCTTCGCCATCTCTTTCCTCGCCGGTTACATGATTCAGCGCGCCTATGGCCTGCCGTTTGAATACAGTTGGGCGTGGGGGCTGACTGCCGCGCTCATCGGCCTGCTCGGCGGCGTCATCGGCGCGCTCTACCCGGCCATGCGCGCCGCGAATCTCGACGCCGTCAGCGCGCTCGCTTATGAATGAGTAGACAGTAGACAGTAGACAGTAGACAGTATGCTCCGCCCGGCGGGAGTTGACCTTCTTATGCTGACTGCTAAGATGAGAACAGCTTTTCTACTGGCTACTGGCTACTGACTACTGACTACTGACTGATGAGAAAGATTCTACAGGCGGAAACTCTGTCGAAGGTCTATCGCGTGGGGAGCGTGGACGTGCCCGCGCTGCGTGGCGTGTCGCTCGACGTGGAGGAGGGCGAGTTCGTCGCCATCATGGGGCCTTCGGGGTGCGGCAAGTCTACGATGCTGCATCTTCTGGGAGGGCTTTTGACGCCGACCTCCGGGCGCATCCTGCTCGACGACGAAGACCTGACCTCCGCCACGGACGCCAAGCGCACAGACATCCGTCGGCGCAAGATCGGGTTTGTCTTCCAGCGCTTCAACCTCTTTCCGACGCTCACCGCCGACGGAAATCTGAAGCTGGCCGAAAGTATCCACGGCGGCAGCGACGCCGTGAAGGGCGGCGACCCCGAGCGACGCCGCGAGGTGCTGCGCATGCTCCAGCTCGAAGACAAGATGCATCACAAGCCGCTGGAACTCTCCGGCGGCGAGCAGCAGAGAGTCGCGCTCGCACGCGCCATCGTCAACCGCCCCGCCATCGTCCTCGCTGACGAGCCTACCGGCAACCTGGACACAGAGAACTCGGCCATCGTGCTCAACATGTTTCAGGAGATGAACTATCGCTTCAATCAGACCATCATCATGATTACACACAACCCGGAGGCCGCTGCCATGTGCCGCCGCATCATCCAGATGCGCGACGGACAAATCGTTGCCCCTGCCCCGCGTGTACAGATATAATTCAACGTGACGGGCGAATGGTGACAAGTGACAGGTGAAAGCTCCCTGTTACTGTTCACCCGTCACCTGTCGCATTTTTATGCTCTGGAACGTCTTCAAAAGAGTCATTCTCTGGTCTTACGGGCGCACGACTTGGCAGTACGACGTGCTGTGCGTCCTCATCCTCGCCTTCGTATTTCTTACGCCTAAAGGCTGGTTCGAGTGGGGCAAACTTGCCTGCGCCCCTGCGCATCAAAATGTGCTTGGAGCGGCACAAAAGCTGCTTATCAGAACGTCGGGGACGGCCGCGACCGCCTACCCAGACGCGCACGACATCGAAAGGTGCGCCCGCAACATCACGGGACAGCCCGATTTGCGTGTGAAGAACTGGCGGGAACTGAGAAGCACGGACGGTCGTACAGTCGCCTTTGAGGTTGACATAGAGCCATAATTCCCTATACTTACCCGGTCATTTTAGGGGCTGGGCAGGAGTCTCCCTAACTGTTTGAAGGAGTTATCATGAAGAAGTATTTCGCGCCAGTCCTGGCTGCATTGATGCTCGTCGCCACGCTTTCCGTCGCCCCGCAGCGCACGCAGGCGCAGGGCCCGGGTCTCGTCAGTTCGATTCTCAACAAGATGGATCGCAACCGCCGCGCTCTAAGCTCTCTGCGCGCCGGGCTGACCATGCAGAAGTACAACGCGCAACTGCGCGACTTCGACATGTCCGCTGGTGAGGTGCAGTACGTCGCCGGGAAGGGCAGCGACGCGAACGTCCGCGTCGATTGGACGAAGCCCACGCACCAGATGCTCGCCGTCTCGAAGGGCCAGTACACGCTCTACCAGCCGCGCCTGAAGCAAGCCTACCAGGGCAGCACAAAGAACGCCGGCCAGAAGGGGAAAGTGAGTAACGTGCTCGGCTTCGCGCTCAACATGTCGGGCGCGCAGGCGAAGAATCAGTTCAACGTCGAGCTGGCGGGCGAGGGCACGCTCTACGACGGCGGGCCGCACGTGTGGATGTTGAAGCTCACGCCCCGCGGGAACGCCGGTTATCAGTTCTCGGAGGTCTGGGTGGACGACAGCGGCATGCCCGTCCAGACGCGCGTTACGGAGAAGAACGGCGACTCGACGCTCGTGCGCCTGACCAACATCCAGCGCAACGCGTCCATCCCGTCCGACGCTTTCATCATCCCGCTGCCCGAGGGCACGAAGATCGTCAAGGGCTAAGTCCCGCGAGGCCAGAGAGTACGGAGGCGAAGGGTTCTGGACGCCGAAAGTGGCTGAAGAACCCTTCGCCGTTTTTACGCCCCGCGCCCCGCCCCTTCAACGCGCCCCGGCGCAGACTTGCTTTGACCGCCTGCTTTGCGTATTGTCTAGCGGAACTCCTAAAGGAAACACCCGCCCGGCCAGAGCTTTCCCACGCCGCGCGAGCACAAGAAACAGTCTCGATGAAGCGAAGCTCGTTCCTAAAATTAAAGCTGCGCGAGGCGAAATTCATCACTCGCGCGCTCATGCAGACAGACCACCCAGTTCTGGCGCATGTCATTCCGATGCGCCGCTGCAACCTCGCCTGCTCCTACTGCAACGAGTACGACAAGACTTCAGACCCCGTCCCCGTAGACGTGATGAAGCGGCGTCTGGACGCGCTGGCGAACCTCGGCACGTCCGTCATCACGATCTCGGGCGGCGAGCCGCTGATGCACCCCGGTCTCGACGAAATCATCCGCCACATCCGGCGACGCGGGATGGTCGCGGGCCTCATCTCGAACGGCTACTACATGACGCCCGAGCGCATTCGCCGTCTGAACGAGGCCGGACTCGAACACCTACAGATTTCCATCGACAACGTCAACCCCGACGAGGTTTCCAGAAAGAGTCTCAAGAATCTCGACAAGAAGCTCCGGAACCTGGCCGCGCATGCAGACTTCTACGTCAACATCAACTCGGTCATCGGCGGCGGCATCAAGAACCCCGAAGACGCTTTGACAATCGCGCGCCGCGCGCAGGAGCTTGGCTTCTCTACCACGGTCGGCATCATCCACGATGGGCACGGGCTTCTGAAACCTTTGAGCGAGAACGAGCGAAAGGTCTACGACGAGTTGAAGCGCGAGAGCAAGTCTGATTACGCGCGTTTGGGGTGGTTCCAGGACAATCTCGCCGCGGGCAAGCCGAACAACTGGCGCTGCCGCGCGGGCGGGCGCTACCTCTACATCTGCGAGGACGGGTTAGTCCATTACTGCTCGCAGCAGCGCGGCACGCCCGGCGTCCCCGTCGAGCAGTACACGAAGGCCGATGTCGTGCGCGAGTACAACACAGAGAAGTGGTGCGCGCCGCTCTGCACCGTCGCTTGCGCGCACAAGGTCGCCATCCTCGACAACTGGCGGAACCCGCAGAAGGGCGAGGCGGTAACCGAGACGGCTTCGCCCCAGCGCCTGCGCGATGCCATCGTGCGCACGCTCCGCGCCGGTTAAAGTTAAGACGCACGCACCTCGAAACGTTTACGCGCCGCAACCCTCCCGCATTAAATCTCCGACCGAACAGACCGAAGGAAACATGAGAACTCTTTTGCTGTTCATCTTCGCCGCAGTCATGTCGAGCATTCCCGTCGCGACACGTGCGCAGAACCCGGCGGCGCAGAGCGTTCAACGGGCGGCGCAGGACAAGCGCACCGGGTCGGGCGCAGCGCATTCCGCAACCGCGCCGAAGGAGTTGACGGTGGCGGAGAAGGTCATCGTGCAAGGCTCGCGTGAGGCCATCTTGAAGAGCGGTATCACGGAGCCATACTTCGACCAGCACTTCCGCGTCGAGCGCGTCTTCAACAACCCCGGTGACCGGCGCGTCGTCTGGCGTTTCTCGGTCAACGGGTACGAGGCGACTGTCAGCGACACTTTGGGCTTCTACACCGAAGGCGGCAAGCGCGTGGACACACACTCGGTCGCCAGCACGCTCCCTTCGACCTCGGACATCACGCGCACGATCACGCGCCGTCAGGCTGAGAGGATCATGCGCCGCTGCATCGGCAAGTTCACGAACCCGCATATCGAGTACCGCGCGCACGGCGCTGACGGAAGGGCCGCGCTGCTCTTCACGGCGCAGAACATCATGGCCCCCCCGACGGGCAGGGGCCGCGCGGCGCGCGAGCGCCGGGAGCGGGAGGAGCGAGAAGAGCGGGAGGTGCGCGCAGGGGCGCAGGGGCAAGCGGGTGGCGGCGCCCATCAGTTGGACGTGATAGAAGCGGAGGGGGACGAGTGGAAACGCCGCCCCGTCATTCTTCTCGGGGCCGTCGATCTCGTGACCGGCAAATGTATGATGGGGCGCGCGCAATCGACGCCGTGAGCATGGCCCCGCTTCGGCACGACATCTCTCCCTGCGTAATCTCTTTACACTTTACCTGTCTACGGGCCGCGATAGTAAAGAGTTGCAGGTTACATGTACTTCGTTTATCATCTTCAACGCTTCGCCCCGGATTGAAGTCATGGTCAGAAGGTCTTGCGATTAAAGACCGCGACTCATTCCAGAGATACCCACGCGGAACTGCCGGGGAGTGAAGGAATCCGTAGGCAGTTCGTTCTCTTTAATTCAGTTTGTTTACAAATCAAACCGCCATCGATGCGTGTGCGCCCGTTTGCGTGTTGAGCCTTGCCGGCCCGACGCGAGCGGGTAGTTTCGCCCAACCCTTTTGTCAAAACATAAAAGGGACGACCCATCACAGACCCCGATTTGAAGGAGCACGTCCACATGAGAAGTAGAAATTTCCTCGCCGCCGCACATAACTCTGAGCGGCGAACCGCCAGACGAAACAGAGTCGCCGGGAGGTTGATCCTTCTGGCCCTGTTCGTGGTGCTGGCGATTCCGGCGTTACTGGTCGGCCTCCGGCACGCGGGCGCGCAGTTGCGCACGACCGCCGTTCAGGGCAGGGCAACGACCGCGACGCAGTCCGACTCAAAGACGGCTGCGCCGCCGACCGCCACACACATCCAACCCGTCTCGGTGACCGAAGTCAGCTTCAAGCAACTCGTCGCGCAACAGGCACGCGCCGCCGCGGTTAAGCGAGGCCCCGCAGGCCCCGCGGTGCTGCGCCAGATTCACGCGCCGATGACCGCGCCCGAGCCGTCTGCCCCGGCAACCGCCGCCGCGCAGAGCGGCAACGACTCGACGGCCGCTGCGCCGCCCGTGCTCGACGATGCGGGCGGGCCGCTGGTTCCGTCACCCACGCCCTCGACGAGCTACCTCGGACAGGAAGACGGGCCCAAGATCGGCTCGACCGAGTTCGACATCCCACCCGACACGCAGGGCGCGGTCGGCATCGATAAGGTCTTCGTCAACACGAACTCGAACTACCGCATCCAGAACAAGGCGACGGGCGCGGCGCTCTCGACCGTCTCCTCCGACACCTTCTGGACGGGGTCGGGTGGCTCGGGCTTCTTCGACCCGCGCATCACTTACGACCCGTACAACGACCGCTGGATTCTCGCCGAGGATTCGAACTCGGTGACGGCGAACTCCTCCATCGAGATTGCCGTCTCGCAGACCTCCGACCCGCAGGGTACTTATAACGTCTACCGCTTCGTCGTCGGCAACGCCGTCGGCAGTGCGGCTCCGGGCGCGTGCGGCGAGTGGGCCGACTTCCCGATGCTCGGCTTCAACAAGAACTGGATCACCGTCTCGATGAACATGTTCCCGATTCAGACCAGCGGCACAAGTGGCACGACGACCTGCACCGCCGCGTTCGTCGAGGGGAAGGTGCTGGTGCTCGACTACCCGCAGGCGCGTGCCGGCACCGCCGTGGGCACGCTCTTTACCGGTGCGAGCATCGGCTTCTGCCTGCACCCGGTCAAGACCTTCGACCCGAACGAGCCGACGCTCTACATGCCGCAGCATTTGTCGAGCGGCGGCGCGTCATACGATCTGGGTGCCATCACGGGCACGCCCAGCGCCCCTGTGCTCGGCTTTATCGGTGGGGTGAATGTGCGACCCGGCGGCGGCTGGACGCAGTCCGGTGCCGAAGCCCTGTCGCAGCAGTGCGTACCGGGATTCCCGACCGCGGCGCACGTGTGCCCGGCCACGATCAGGAGGATGGACGCGGGCGACTCGCAGATACGCAGCAACCCCGTCTTCCGCAACGGAAACATCTGGTACTCGCAGACCATCATCCTTCCGGCGGGGGGCAGCATCACCACCGCCTCTCACGTCGCCGTCCAGTGGACGAAGATTGGTACGACGGGCGCTTTCGTTGACGGCGGTCGCGTCCAAGACCCGACGGCGACGCTCCTTAACGGCGGCAAGCTCTACGCCTACTCGTCGCTCTCCGTCAACAAGAACGACGACATGATGATCGGCTTCTCGCAGTTCGCCTCGAACCAGTTCGCCGCCGCGGGCTACTCTTTCCGCTTCAACTCTGACACGGCGGGCACGACGCGCGACCCCATCATCTACAAGGCGGGCGAGGACTACTACTCGAAGACCTTCAGCGGCACGGTCAATCGCTGGGGCGACTACAGCGCGACGCACGTTGACCCCGTCAACGACCGCGACATGTGGACGATTCAGGAGTACGCAGGCACGCGTATCCCGCCCGGCACGGGCAGCAACGACTCGCGCTGGGGCACGTACTGGGCCGCGCTCGCCGTCCCAGCCGGCGCGGGCGACCTGCTCATCAGTGAGTTCCGCGAGAGCGGGCCCGGCGGCGCGAACGACGAGTTCATCGAAATCTACAATAACAACAACTCGCCGCTCACCGTCACGACCACCGACGGCTCCGCCGGGTACGCCGTGGTTTCGGCCTCGAACGCGGCGCTCAACGACGGCACGCCGACCGTGCGCTGCACGATCCCCACGGGAACGGTCATCCCCGGTCGCGGCCACTACCTCTGCACGAACTCGGTCGGCTACTCGCTCGCGAGCTATCCCGCCGGAGTCAGCACGACCGCGACGGGCGATGCGACCTACGCGACCGACATCCCGCAAAACGACGGCCTCGCCATCTTCAACACGGCGAACCCGGCGAACTTCTCGACCACGACACGGCTCGACGCCGTCGGCTCGTCCAGCGTGACCAACACGCTCTACAGGGAAGGCGCGGGCTACGCGCCGCTCGCGGGCGGAGCCTCGGCCTTGATTGAAGCCAGCCTCTATCGCGACCTGTGCGGCAAGGGCGGCTCGGTCACGCAGCTCGGCGGCTGCCCGACGCTCGGCTTCCCGAGGGACACAAACAACAACGCGGTGGACTTCATCCTCGATGACACCAATGGCACACCGACCGGCGGCCAGCAGCGGCTCGGCGCACCGGGACCCGAGAATCTTTCCAGCCCCGTCCAACGCAACTCGACGATGCCGGGCTTCAACCTCGACGCGACGGTCAGTTCCAGTTCGCCGCCGAATCGCGTGCGCGACTTTACGAGTGACCCGGCGAATAACTCGACCTTCGGCACGCTCGACATACGCAAGCGTATCGTCAACAACACAGGCTCGCCCGTGACACGTCTACGCTTCCGCATCATCGACATCAGTACCTTCCCCTCGGCATCTACGCCGGGCTTCGCAGACATGCGCGCACGCACATCCACCGCCGTGGTGGTCTCGGGCGTCAACGACCCGGCGACGTGTCCCGGCGGCGTCACGCCTTGCACGGTGACGGTGCAGGGGACGACGCTCGAAGTGCCGCCCACGCAGCCGAACGGCGGAGCCTTCAACTCGTCGCTCTCGGCGGGGACAATCGCGCTGGCGACACCGCTCGCGCCGGGCGCTTCGATCAACGTCCGGTTCCTGCTCGGCCTTCAGGGGACGGGCACGTTCAAGTTCTTCGTCAACGTCGAGGCGCTCCCGTAAGCGGCCTTCGACTTAATGGAGTCAAGACAAACACAAACGACGCGGGCGGCCTAAGCATCAAACGCCGCCCACGCCATCGACACGAAAGGCGCTCGTGAGTTACGACTCGCGAGCGCCTTTCTCTTTCCTTCAATCTTCCGAGTGCCTTTCTCTTTCCTTCAACCTTCCGGCTCTCTTCAACCTTCCTGCGGCAACTGTCCCAAAGGCGCGCCGCCGTCGCGGCTCCGTACGCGGCGCAGCACGACTAGCCCTATCCCGGACATGATGAGCGCGCCGCCCACAAACGTCCTCCACGTCAACTCTTCGCCGAGCACGAGCATGCCGAGCAGCACCGCCGCCAGCGGCGTCACCAGCGCAATCAGCATCGTCTTCGTCACGTCCACGCGTCGCACCAGCCAGTAGAACAGAAGGAACGCCGTGACCGACCCGACCAGTGTCAGGTACACAAGCGACGTGACCGCGAGCGCAGTCCAATGGAAGTTGAGCGGGTTGCCTTCGAGCCAAAGCCCCGCGCACGCGAGCAACACAAACCCGCAGGCCATCTGCCCCGCCGCCAGCACCGACGGCTCCAAACGCACCCCGCGCGCCTTCACCAGAACGTTCGCGTAAGCCACAAACACCGCGCCCGCCACGACCGCCGCGCTCCCCCACAAAGCGCGCCCGCCCTCCGCGCCGATCTGGTTCGAGAAGATCACGCCGACGCCGACGACGCCGAGGAGCGCGCCCGCCATCTTCCAAGCATTCAGACGCTCGCCCGGCAAGTAAGCGTGTGCGAAGAGCATGCCGAAGACCGGAATCGTCGCCTGAAGCAGCGCGGCCAGTCCGGAAGAGATGTGCTGCTCGCCCCAGAACAGCAGCCCGTAATTAAGCCCGAAGGCCAAGACGCCCGTCTGCGCGATGAGCACCCACTCTGTACGCCCGCGCGGCAGACTCGCGCGGCGTGCGGCGACGATTGCGAACAGGATGATTGATGCGAGCAGGAAGCGTACCGCCGCGAAGCTCAAAGGAGGGAGGTCTCGCAGGCCGAGCTTAATAAACAGCCAGGTCGAACCCCAGATGCAGCAGAGCAATAGAAAAACAACGCGCGCCTTCATCCACGTTTCTATACGCGAATCGGAGCGGAAAGGCAAAGAGAGTAGTCAGTAGTCAGTAGGCTTCGCTCTGCTGACGTTGAAGATGACATTCGGACGATTCAATTAACAAAGGTTTTTCTACTGACTACTGACTACTGACTACTGACTACTGTCTACTTGCTCTGTGCTTCGGGGTAGAGGTCTACGACGTTCACGGCGTGCGGGCGGATGCCGTAGCGCTTGATCTTCGCGTTAAGCGTCGTCACTTTCAGGTTGAGCATGCGCGCGGCGCGGCGCTGGTGCCCGCCCGTGCGTATCAACGCCCAGCGGATGAGGTCTGTCTCGAAGCGTCGAACCTCTTCGGCGAACTCGATGCTCGGCCTCGACTCGAAAGAGCCATTACCTTTAAGCGACTCGACCTCCTGCAAGAGCGCGAGCGTCAGCTCCCTGAGCGTCCTGACCTTGATGGACGCGGCCTGCTCAGGCTCAGGCGCAGCCTCCGCCGACTTGAATGCGTAGTGCTTCTGTTCCAGCATGGTTCGTCAAACTCCCTTCCCGCTGCAAAGGCGGGCCCGCCCTCCCTGTGAACCCTTCCGAATCGAGCTTGCGGCGCGGCGCACTGCCGAGCCTCTTGCGCGGATTCTAAAGAGCGGAGCCGTGGCCCGAGAAGGCTTTTGTGATGAACTGGTCAAGCCGCGTGATGAAACGGCCTCGCGGCTTCAAGGGCGAGGCAGCACGCGGCTTTTTAAAGGCTCGCCTTACAGGCTGTTACCGAGCGCGGACTGGAGCTTTTCGCGGAAGCTGCGCGAGAGTGTGAGCTGCGTGCCGTCGTGGAGGATGACGTGATACTCGCCGTGCGACCAGGGTTGAAGCTCCTTGATGCGGTTGATGTTGGCGATGGCCGAGCGATGTATGCGGACGAAGTCCTTCGGGTCGAGCTGTGCTTCGAGGCTCGTGATAGTCTCGCGCAGAAGGTACGCCTTCTTGCCCGTGTGGATGGAGACGTAGTTGCCCTCAGCCTCTATCCAATCGATCTCGTCCGTGTTTAGGAAGAAGACGCGCCCGCCCGTCTTCACTACCAGTCGCTCGCTGTAGCGCGTCGGCTGCTCGCGTATCTGTTCCAGGAGGGCGAGGATGCGCGCATCAAGCCCGTCGCCGTTCTCGCGCCTGATCTGGCGCTTGGCGCGGTCGATGGCCGCGCGGAAGCGCTCGCGGTCGAAGGGCTTCAAGAGATAGTCGAGCGCGTGGAACTCGAAGGCGCGCACGGCATAGTGGTCATAGGCCGTGATGAAGATGACGGGCGGCAGCCCCTCGTCCTTCAAGGCTTCGAGCACGGCGAAGCCGCCGACCTCGGGCATCTGCACGTCGAGCAGGATAAGGTCGGGGCGGATAGACTGGACGGCCTCGATGGCCTCCGCGCCGTTCGTACACTCGCCGACGACGCGCAGCTCTGGGTCGTCCGCGGCCAAGCCACGAATCTTCTCGCGCGCGAGCGGCTCATCGTCCACGACGAGCACGCGGATGGGCGCTTGCGGGGAGTCCGTCATAAAGTCAGTGAACCGTGAATCGTAAATCGTAAACCGCAGCCGAACTGCATCGGCATAGAAAGATTAAACGTCGCCGGACGATTAACGATTCACTAAAATGAACTGATTACTAAAAAGAAAACACCGCGCCGAAAGTGTATGTGGCAAAAAACGTCTTCGGGTTTCACAAATTTTCGGGCGGCGACCGGGGGGTGGAGTGCGGCGGGGTTTGGAATTTCAAGGGGTCGAGACTCTTTCAGCCGGGATAATAAGCGTCACGACCAGACCGCCGCCGGGGGCGTTTGAAATCTCGAAGCGATGCGACGCGCCGTAAAGCTGTTCGAGACGCGCGCGCGTGTTCTTCAGCCCCAGTCCCTCTTTAAGTCCATCTTCCGGCCTTGTGATGGTCGCAAGTCCGGGCCCGTTGTCCCGCACGCGTATACGCAGCGAGCCGCCGTCGCGTTTCGCCGAAATTTCGACGTGGCCGGGAGCCGTACTCCGTGCGACGCCGTGGCGCAGAGCGTTCTCGACGATGGGCTGAAGGATGAGATTGGGGACGGGAGAGTCGAGCGCAGCAGGCTCGACTTCGAGACTGGTGGTGAGTCGATCCTGAAAGCGCACGCGCTCGATCTCCAGATAGCAGGTCAGAAACTCAAGCTCCTTCTGAAGCGAGACTTCGGCTGCGCCGGAGTTCTCTAAAGTGAGGCGTAGAAAGTCGCCGAGGCGCGCGATCATGCGGTCGGCCATTTCGGGGTCGCGATGTAGTAGCGCCGAGATGGAGTGGAGCGTGTTGAAGAGGAAGTGCGGGTGAAGCTGCATCTTGAGGGCTTCGAGCTGCGCCTGCGTCAACTGTGTCTGGAGACGAGAGGCGCGCAGCTCTCCCTCGCGGAAGCGCCGGTAGTAGCGGAAGACCTGATTGAGCGAGACGAGCAGGCCGTAGATGCCGTAGTTCTCCGAAGAGTTATAGATGATCCACTGGAGAGTCGTCCAAGCCTCGTAGCGCTTCCCCGGCCCGTTGACGAAGAGGAAGAAGTAGATGATCTGGAACGAGCCGGAGATGGCGATGACGAAGAGCGTGGCAAAGAAGAGATGGAGCAAGAGGCTGCGCCGCCAGCGCGTGCCCTCGATGGGGAAGCGGTTCGCAAACCACAGCACGACACTCGTGCCCGCTGCCCAGAGGTACGGATAGATGAACTGCGTCGAGGCAGCCTCGCGCCACGTCAGAGGCTTCTCGCTCAGAAGCCGCGTGTAGTAGAGCTGCCCCGTGAAGAAGAAGGCCAGCACAGTCCAGACTCCGAAGATGACGCCCAGGCGTGCCTCGCGCCCATGCCAGAATCTAACGCCGAACTTCGTCGCCTCCTCGGGGAGGAGGACGCCTTCGAGAGTCTTCACGTCAATCATTTTGGCGAGCGTCTCTGCTGTCCTTTCTCGCACACCGACACCCGGAGCGCATCCTACGGAAGGGACGCAGAGGGGTAAGACACGTGGATTTTCGTTTGGCGCAATCGGCGTGTTGGTGCGCGCGCCCACGCGCGAAAGGCGAGAATAAATGGCCCTCGGGTCGTTTGTGAAGAGTAGTGTGACGAAGCGGACTTCGACGGTGATGAACCGGAGCGATGCCTGACCATCACAACGGGCTTGCTTCGTAACATCGCAACCGTTGACACTACCTGAACAAACTATCTTGAAACGTAGAGCGTGGGAAATTGCTTGCGAAGGTTTTCCACTTTGGGCAGGTCATTGAACACGATATAAGGTTCATCCGGGTGGTGTGTGGCGTAGTCCTGATGATATGCCTCGGCCTGATAGAAACCTTTGAGGGCGACGACCTGCGTGACAATCGGTCGGTCGAAGGACTTGGCTTGATTGAGTTGAGCGACGTAGGCTTGTGCGATGCGCTTCTGTTCTTCGTTAGAGTAGAAAATGGCTGAACGGTACTGCGTCCCCGAGTCCGGGCCTTGCCGGTTCAGTTCCGTGGGGTCATGCGCGACGGAGAAAAATACCTTGAGGAGCTGTCCATACGTGACCTGTGACGGGTCGTAAGTGATGCGAACCGATTCGGCGTGCCCGGTTCTACCCGTGCTGACCGTCTCATAATCCGCCGTCCTCGAATCTCCCCCGGAGTATCCGGTCGTCACGCCGGTGACTCCTTTGACGTGCTCGAACACGGCCTCGATTCCCCAGAAGCAGCCTCCCGCGATGACTGCGGTCTGCTCGCCTTTCGCGTTCGAGAGGGGCGTGTCCAGAGCCGGGTCAGGGATTGTGACAGCCGCAGCCGCGCCGCAACCCAGCGTGACGCCGATGATAAAGACGGCAAGAATACGCAAAAGAGAAGACGAAGACATAGATGTTACCTTTCAAGAGAGTTTAATCGTACCGCCGTCGGCCAATAAACAAAACATCGGAGCAGACTGTTGCTTCCATACGACTGCCGGTTAGATGCACTATCAGTCGTCGGCGATTGCATCAGGGCCTCTCTAGCGGAACCGGAGGCCGGAAAATCCGTCATTCCGGGAGAATACAATAGATGAGACGTGAGCTGAAATTCGTCGTGCAGGAGCACCACGCGAGCCAACTGCATTGGGACTTCCGTTTGGAGATCGGCGGTACGTTGAAGTCTTGGGCCGTGCCGAAGGGGCCTTCGCTCGACCCGGAGGTCAGGCGGCTGGCTGTCGAAGTCCCCGACCACGCGTTCTCGTACCTGACCTTCGAGGGCATTCTGCCCGAGGGCACGTACGGCGCGGGGCGCGTCTACCGTTGGGACATCGGCGCGTTCGTGCCGGAGGATGAAGACCCGGAGGCAGCGTGGCGCAAGGGCACACTCCGCTTCCGGCTCGAAGGCGGTCGCCTGCGTGGGCGCTGGCGTCTCTTCAAGATGAAAGGACGCGAGCAGGAGGGAAAGGCGCTCTGGCTCTTGCAGAAGGTCATGGACGAGTTCGCCGTCTCCGGTCACGAGGCGGAGACGGTCGGCGAAGATAACAGGCCGAAAGCCACTCCGAAGAAGCGCACGATAAAGAAGCGCGCGAGTAAAAAGCCGTCGGCGGGAGAGAAGCGTTGAGCGTTGAACTGAAGAACGGTATCTCACAGCTCATCACTCGTCACTCACGTTCAAGTCATCACTCATCGTTCACAGTCAAGCGTTCGACGCCAAGCTTTCGCGCCAGCCCTTCCGCGCCCCAGTTCATCACCACATCATGATTCCACTTGAACAGGGGCCGCGCGACGGGCGCGAGCAGGTTCATCCAGGGCTTTGTCGTCCTGACGTTCCAATCATAGCGCACGCTCGTCACGTCGCCGTCCTGCGATAACTGCCAGAGTCCCTTACCCGTCAGCTCGCCGACGGCCTCGCCTTCGATGACCGACAGAGGCTCGACGCGCAGGAGTCGCATCTCGAAGATGAGGCGATAGGGAAGCTTGCTCCTCCAGGTGTAGCGTTGGAGAGTGCCGATGCCTTCGGCGTCGCCAGGCTCCAACTTCTCGACACGCTCGACGCCGCGCCACCACGCAGGCCACTCCTCTGAGCGGTAGATCAAATCCCACACGGGCGCAAGCGGCGAGCGGAATCGCCAAAGGGTCACAAAGCCGTAGTCTGCCATGACTTTCTCATCGACTCCTAAAGGGTCTTTAAATCGCAGGCGAACGCGCGACCGGCTCGCCTGCGACCTCATCGCCTTCCCGCGGCGAAGGATTCTACAACTCTTTGCGGCGAAGGATTCTACAACTCTTTTACGTGCGAACACATGGCGACGGATTTTCTCACTTGCCGCGCGGCTGGAATACAAAGAGATTCCGTTTATGCCACCGAACAGCCCGGTTTCGAGAGAGCTTTCGCGTTTTGAGCATGCAAGTTGCAAGACTCATTCGGCGATACTGGTTCCATCGAGTGGAGGCGATGCGGAAGTCTAAAAAAGCGCGGAGGTTAGACGGGTTGGCCGCGCAGATACGCGTCCGCGCGCTCTGCTCCCTGCACGGGTCGCGTACACAGGCTGTACCGGGAGACGAGTTGAAGCGCGAGCCGAAGAAGCTTTGAGAGACTGCGGTGTCTCTGCTGTGAATTCCTTTGTGTCCTTCGCGATTTCAGGCAGATGCTCTTAAACCACAAAGAACACGAAGGACATCCGAAGGGAACGAAGGGTTGAGTATTGATGGGGCTTGAGACTTACCGGAAGATGCGCGACTTCAGGCGTACGCCGGAGCCGCGTGGGAGTGTGTCGAAGTTGAGCAGGCGACGCTTCGTCGTTCAGGAGCATCACGCATCGAAGCTTCACTTCGACTTCCGGCTTGAGATGGGCGGCGTCTTGAAGTCCTGGTCGATTCCGCGCGGGCCTTCGCTCGACCCGGCGCAGAAGCGTCTGGCCGTCGAGACGGAAGACCACCCCGTCGAGTATCTCAAGTTCGAGGGACAAATCCCCTCGGGCGAGTACGGCGCGGGCGAGCACATGAAGTGGGACACAGGGACTTACCGGCAGCTCGGCGAGGCGAGCGCGCTCGAACAGCTCGAAAGGGGGAAGCTCGATTTCGAGTTGAAGGGCGAACGCTTGCACGGCGCGTTCACGCTCGTGCGTATGAAGGGACGCGTGGGCGAATGGTTGCTGATAAAGAGGCACGACGAGTTCGCCGAAGCAGGATGGGAACTGAAGCTGCGCAAGCCCGTCGGCGGCAGGGATACGGTCGAGGGAAAGGTAAAGAAGAACAAGGAGGAAGGTATGGCTGAGAAAAAACGTGAGTTGATCGACACGGGCACGGACAAGCGTTATGTGCGGCGTGATGATAAGGGACAGTTCAAGGAGAGCGACGACGTGGGGCGCTCGCTCGCGCAGGACGTGAAGAAGCACGCGAAGACCAAGGTCAAGTCGGGGCAGGGCGACCGCGGCGACCAGAAGAAGAAGTAACGATACGGACGCGATAGAGCTTTGAAGGTAGACGAGAAGAAGGAGGTTGGTGATGTCAACACGCTACGGTGATCGCGGCTTCGGACGCTATGGCGACGCGGACGAAGACCGCAACGAAGAACGGACGGAAGAACGCGAAGCGGATCGCGGCTATGGCCGGGAAGGCGACCGCTACAGTCGCGGCTCCGGCACGTCACCGCGCGGCTACGCTTCCGGGCGCGGCGGCGAATCCGGACGTGACTACGGCTCCGAACGCGACTACGACACGCGCGATTACGGCTCGCGCGATTACGGTTCACGCGACTACGGTTCAAGATATGAACGCGAAGCAGTTCCCGGCGGCTATGCAAGCTCGCCTTCTCGCCGGTACGAAAGCGAGGACTCCGGCTCGCGCGGCTACGGCACGCGCGACTCGGGCCGTGTCTACCGCCGTGAGTATGAGCGTGGGCACGAACGGCGACCCGAGGACGAGCGCGACCCTGACCGCGTGCGAGCCTTCGACACCGACTACGGGCGCACGACGAGCCGCTTCTACGGTCGCAGCGGGTACGAGTACGGGCGCGACGATTACGACGACCGCCCCGAGCGTGTTGACGCGCGCGGCGAATACGGCAGGCGCGCGTACGGTGTGCGCCCCGACGAGCGCGATGCGCGGGGCCGTGGGGGCCGCGGCTGGTGGGATCGCGCGGCTGACGAGGTGCTCTCGTGGTTCGGTGATGGGGACGCCGAGCGCCGTCGCCACACTGGCGACCCGCGCGAGGCGCGAGGCCGGGGCGAAGGCAAGTTTCGCGGGCGCGGGCCCAAGAACTATCGCCGCTCCGACGAACGCATCCGCGAGGAGCTGAGCGACCGCCTGACCGAGAACGAATGGCTCGACGCCTCGGACGTTGAACTGCAAGTCTCGGATGGCGAAGTCATCCTGTCGGGAACGGTCGATAGCCGCTACGCGAGGCGTCTCGCGGAGGACATCGCCGAGTCTGTCTCGGGCGTGTCCCACGTGCAGAACAATCTGCGCGTGCAGAATTATCAGGCGGGCGCTTCCGGCACGACCGGCACCGCTGCCACGGACAGCGCGTCCGACATAGAGGGCACGAACGCTGCCGACGTGAACGCGACGAACGACCTCGACGACCCGCCCACGCCCGGCTTGTCTTCAAGGGCCGCTGGCGGGAGCTAAAGCGGAAGTGATGAGTTCAGAAGTGATGAGTGATAAGTGATAAGCGATGAGTGACGGGCGATAAGAGAAAACGTGTCTGTCGCCGCTCATCTCTCGTTACACATCACACGACACTTCTGAACTCTCACTTTGAAACAAGTTGATGCGGGAGCCGTGCGAGAGGCCGGAGACTTAACCGACCGGCTTCCTACGGGCGGCAGGCGCGGCGCTTGAAGTCCGACTGCCGGAGAGGTACGGTGGCCGGGTTCACCGTTCGAGACGAGCAAGGACAAGGGGGAGGTTTATGCCGGACTTAAACATACGCATCCGCGCCGGGTCTGACGAGACGAAGACGCAGCAAATCTTCAATCAGATCGCCAGCGCCATCCTCGCCGGGAAGTTCACGCGCGGCGACACGATTACCTCGGAGCGTGCGCTCGCCGAACAGCTCGGCGTCAGTCGCAACATCGTGCGCAACGCCTATCGCCGTCTCGAAGAGCACGGCCTCGTCGAGACCATCAGTACCTCGGGCCGGCGCGTGCGCGCGGCGAAGAAGAGCAGGGCGACGGGGCAGGCGGGCGTTGCACGCGAAGACCGGCTCGCGATGCGAACCGCGGCGCGGGGCGACTCGGCGAAGCGAGGCAACTCCGCGGCGAAGAAGGCCACGGGCAGGCAGCGGGGCTGAAGTCCGTTTACGCTCGCGCGGGTTGAAAGATTATGGTGGCGAATTTAATTCCGCTCGATGATCTCAACGTCTTCGTTCGTCGCGACGATAGCGAGGTCGCACATCCCGACGAACAGCCCGCACTCGACGACTCCGACCAGACGCTTTAACTCGCGCTCTGTTCTCTCCGGGTCGAGTATCTCGCCGCAACGACAGTCGAGTATGTAGTTGCCGTTGTCGGTCACGAAGGCTTCCCCCGCCGCGTCGCGCCGCAGCGCAGGCTCGGTGTTCGTTACCTCCCCCACTCTCCGCGCCGTGACCTCCCACGCGAACGGGACGACCTCGACGGGGAGAGGGAAGCGCCCGAGGGTCTCTACTCGCTTGGACGCGTCGGCGACGACGATGAAGCGGCGCGCGGCCCCGGCCACAAGCTTCTCGCGCAGGAGTGCTCCGCCGCCGCCCTTGATGAGCGCCAGATGGGGGCCGATCTCGTCCGCCCCGTCGATGGCGAGGTCAAGCTCCTGAACTTCGTCGAAGGTGACGAGCGGGATTCCCAACGCCCGGGCCTGCTCCTCTGTGCGCCGCGAGGTCGGGACGCAGCGCACGCGCAAGCCCTCGACGCGCACGCGCTCGCCCAGACGCTCGACCACCCAGTAGGCCGTCGAGCCTGTGCCCAGTCCCAACGTCATCCCGTCCTCGACGAACTCGACCGACCTTTCGCCCGCACGCTGTTTCGCGTCCATCTGTCTTTAAGTCCTCCCGCCGTCTCGGCGCGCCGCTTGAGTTTAACTCAAAGCATTAACCACAGAGACATCGCAGACACAGCTTTAAGACTTGAGCTGTGTCTGCGGTGTCTCTGTGGTTAACCTTCACTTTACATTCAAGTGAATATCGCTCTAGAAGACTACCTTGACGGCCAGTTGCACGATGCGCGGGTCGCCGACGCCCTGTCGCAGGAAGCCGTCGAAGTTGAAAAGCCCCGGCGTGACGAGCGGGTTGATGTTGTTCTCTGTGTTGAAGGTATTGAACATCTCGACGATGGGGATGACGGCGTAGTCGTCGCCAAAGTGGAAGGGCCGCTGCAAGCGCCAGTCGAAGGAGGAGAACTCATTGTTCTTGCGCAGGCTGTTGCGGTTTGTGGCGGTACGCACGACGGGCGTGATCGGCTGCGCCGTGTGTGCCTGCACGCGCGCGTTCAACTCGAAGCCGCCGGGTATCTCGACGTTCGAGTAGAAGTTGAAGCGGTGGCGAATGTCCCGGTCTGAAAGAGCGTAGTCAAGCTGGAGGTTGTTGATGTCGAAGGCGCGGTCGGTGAACGGGTCGCGCTCGTTTGAGTCGTCGTCGAGGTCTTTCGACAGGACGTAGTTCCACTCGAACTGGTAGTGGCGGCTGAAGCGCTTGCGCATCCCGACGGTGAAGCCGCGATAGAGCGACTTGCCGTTGGCGCTCGTGACCATCACTTCGCCGAGGAAGGGGCTGAAGAAGTTATTGCGATTGACGTTGAGGAAGCGCGTCATGTGGACGCCCTTTGCGTGCGTGAAGTCGAAGTAGATTGAAAGGTTGTGAGCCAGTTCCTGCTCGAAGGCGACGTTCGTCGTATAGACGCGCGGGTTGGCGTAGTCGCGGCTGAAGACTCGCACGCCCGTAAAGCATGGGAACGGGTTCGTCACAGCGCCCGCCGTGCAGGGCGTCACGGTCGAGGGCGGCGTGAGCAGACCGGGCCATGTGGGGCCCGGAACGCCCGAGGCGATGATGGGCGTGTTCAGGAAGATGGTCTGCTGCTGCACGCCATTCGTGGTGATCGAGCCGACTTGGCTTAGCATGTTCTGGCGCGCGTAGTAGATACCGTAGTTGGCGCGCAAGACCGAACGACCGTTCGAGCCGATGTCCCACGCGAAGCCGACGCGCGGCTGGAACTCCTTCTTCGGACTCGGCAGTGTGCCGTTGGAGGGGAAGCGCGGGTCGTTCAGGAAAATTCCGTAAGCCGTCTTTGAAGGATCGACGACCGGCGAGGGAAAGATTTGCGCCTCCCAGCGCAGACCGTAGCTCGCGGTGAAGTTCGGGCGAATCTTCCAGGAGTCCTGTGCGAAGAGCGCGAGGTCTTCGTTCGAGACTTTTGAGAACCCCGCGGCGTCGGTCGCAGGGCCCGTCAAGCCCGCGCCCTGAAGGTATAGAAGCAGCGGGCCGCCCGTCGCCGTCGTCCCGGCGGGACACGCGGCAGGGGCCGTCACGTACGTGCCGTTCGAGCAGCCGACGGTTGCGGGGCCGAATC
The DNA here is from genome assembly GCA_032162705.1 of Acidobacteriota bacterium. Lineage (GTDB taxonomy): Bacteria > Acidobacteriota > Blastocatellia > Pyrinomonadales > Pyrinomonadaceae > QHXN01. The sequence goes on along the minus strand of JAVRON010000049.1, from coordinate 60,864 downwards.
CGCCCGAGGCGTTGGGCGACGCGTAGCGCAGGAAGCCCGCGACGCTGTCGAAGATATAGCGCCCCTCGAAGAAGCCTCGGAAGACCTGCGAGTTGAGACTATGTACCCATTCGCCGCCGAGCTTTGCGGTGTGGTCGCCCGCGACGATGGTGAAGTTGTCCTTGATTTGCGTGCGCCAGAACGTCTCGTCAACGCCCGGAGCAAGGAAGAAGGGATTGCCGAAGCGGAAGGTGGTGGCGAAGCCCATCGCCGTGTCGGCGGGGACGTTCGACGGCGTGGCCGCGCGCGGACGCACCTCGCGCCCGTATGTGAAGTGCAGCTCGTTGACCTTCGTCGGCGAGAGCGTCGAGAAAAGATTGGCATTGAAGGCGTGAATCTTCGACGGCCCTTCGATGCCGTTGGCAGAGTTGCCGTAGGTCGCCACGTCGAAAGTCTGGTTCTCGTTCTTTGAATAGTCGAAGTTGTGTGAGAGCGTGAGGTGATTGTTTGCGTTCAGCTCAAAGTCCACCTTGCCGAGGATGGCCGAGTTGCGGACGGGGCGCTTGATGGGCAAGCCCTCTTCCTGTTTGCGTGTCGTGCGGATGAAGCCGATGAGCGCGAGACGCTGGCAGTCTTCATTCGAGTTGATGAGCGCCTCGTTGGCCGCGATGGTCGGCGACTGGACGGGGCAGGCCGTCGGGCCGATAGGCTCGGAGAGATTGGCGCGCGTCAGGTTCTCGAATATCTGCTCGTAGGCGACGAAGAAGAACGCCTTATCTTTCTTGATGGGGCCGCCGACGTTGCCGCCGAACTGCTCGCGGTGAAAGTCCTTCAAAGGCTTGCCGTCGGAGGTGTGCGCCGTTAAGGCTTCGAGTCGCTGGAAGTGGAAAAGGTTCCCGTGAAACTCGTTCGTGCCGGACTTGGTGACGACGTTGACGACGCCTCCGGCGGTGCGCCCGAACTCGGCGGTCGCGCCCGTGGCGACGACCTGAAACTCCTTGACGGCATCGAGCGGAATGTCGATGGCGGCGCGCTGGCCGCCCGCCTGCTCGCCGAAGAAGCCGTTCATGTAGTCGCCGCCGTCGAGGCTGATGTTGTTGAAGACGCCGCGCTGGCCCGCGAAGTTGATCTCGTCGCCGTCGGGTCCCTGTGTGATGGCGACGTTCGGCGTCAGCGTCAGGAGGTCTTCAAACTTACGACCCAGGACAGGAAGGTTCGCGACCGAGCGTTCCTCGATGGTCGTGCTGGTCTGCGTGCTCGCGGTGTCAACGGTCTGGACAGCCGAGACCGTAATCGTCTCCGAGACGCCCGAGACTTTCATCTTGAGGTCGAGGTTTGCCGACTGCCCGACGGTGAGCGTGAACTGCTCCTGCTTGAGCGTGGCGAAGCCCTGCTTCGATGCCGTCAGCGTGTAAGGGCCCGGCGGGAGTTGCAGAAAGACGAAGCGCCCGCTGTCGTCCGTCGCAAGAGTTCTCGTCAGGTTGGTGTCAACATTTCGCACCTCGACGTTTGCGCCGGGCACGACCGCGCCCTGTGCGTCTTCGACCGTCCCTTGAATGACGCCCGTGGTGATCTGCGTCTGCGCGAGCGAGCCGGAGGCGCAGAGCGTGAGGAGCAAAAAGGCGAAGGCGATTCTCAAGAGAGACGCGGGGGACTTCCGACGAGATAGGGAACGCATATTCTTCTCCTGTTCTTCAGCGGGTGTTCGCGCGAACGCGAAAGGGCTTATAGCAATTTTCACTTGAGCGTAGAGTAAAAGGTGATTCACCGCAGAGGCGCTGAAGACGCAGAGACTCGCAGAGACTTGAATTACTCTGCGCCTCCTCCGCGTCCTCAGCGCCTCTGCGGTGAACTGTGCTCACATTACTCTCAAGTGAAAGGTGCTCTAGTTCTCTTTACTTCTTGACTGCGAGGGTATGGAAAAGCGACCGAACAGCCCGGCGGCGCGTTGGTCGTGTTCCGAACGAGTCGGCAGATGTTAATGAGACGCCCGGCCAACTGTCAACGAAATAACTGACGCGGGCGGCTGACAATTCAGGCGGAGTTCATGCGCCCGCCTTAAAACTGGCTCTTCCCACAGGGCAGCGCGTCGAAGCGTTCAAGCACGCGGCGCAGGAGCGGGTCGCACAGCTCCGGCATCAGCGGGCCCATCCAGAGTGGCACGCCCGCACCGCCTTCGTAGTAACGCGGAAGGTGCGCGAGGAGTTCGCCCGCGCCGCCCGTATGGTCGAGCGCGCCGAAGACGACACGCCCCAAGCCGTGCAGGAGCGCCGCGCCCGCGCACATCACGCAGGGTTCGAGCGTCGTATAGACGGTCATCTCACGACTGCGCGGCCAGAGGCTCGCGGGGACGCGTGCCAACGCTTCGACTTCGGCGTGTCGCCCCGGATCGTAGATGGGCACGAGCACACTGTTGCCCGCCTCGGCGACGACCTCGCCGTTCAGCGTGACGACCGCGCCCACGGGGAGGTTGCCGCGCTCCTCCGCTTCGAGCGCGAGTTGGATGGCGCGGCGCATGTAATGAAAGTCCGCTTCGTCGGTCGGCGTTTGCGTGTTCGTCATGAATTTTTTTGCGCGCACCGGAATCGGCTGAGTTCGATTTCAAACAGGAAGCTCTTACACCATCACAGACCTGACTTTGAGGAAGACGGCACACAGCCCTTCATCGCCCGCGACCTCGACACGTCGCTCGGCCTCATCGCTGCCGAGCGCGTTGAAGAAGAGCCGCCACGCCGTCTCCGCGTCAAGCCGTACGCTGGCCGTCGTGTGGGATGCTTCGCCTTCGCGCAGCTTCCAGGCATCATCTTCCCTGACGATGTGCCACAGTTCCCCGGCCTCGCCCTCAATGTTGATGTTGAGAGTGCTGCCCGGCGGCGCGGACGTGTCGCGGAAGGCGTGTGGCAGCGCGTACATCGAAAGCTCGAGGACGGGGCCCAGCCAACGACGACCGGCGAGCGGCGGAGCACCGACCGCGTCCCTGATCTGCGCCTGATGGTGCCACTTCTCTGTGTACTCGCGACCCGTGTCCATCCAGTTGGTCGAGCGCTCCTCACCCGCCCACGCGACGGGGATCATCGCCGTGTCGTCGGGCGGGAGCGAGGCGAAGAGTTGCGCCACCTGCGGGCCGCTCCATTCGAGCAGAGAGACGAGCACACGCGGGCTGAGTCGTCCGGCCACCTCCACCCAGGACGCGTTCAGTCGATTGAGGAAGGCGACCAGTTCCGTATAGCCGCCAATCTTTTCCGAAGGCGGGGCCGGACGATACCCGTCACGCAGGGACGAAAGCCTCCGCAAGTCTGTGTCGAGCAGATGCGCGGCGATATCCTTGACGACCCATTGCCGTGCCAACGTCGGGCGCGTCCAGTCGGATTCGTCGAGACCGCGCAAGAGCGAAACCAGCTCTCGCTGGAGCGGTAGAAACAGTTCGGCAGTCTCGATTCGTCGCATCCCGCGCATGCTAACATGAACCGGCAGGTACTTCGCACATTTCGCCGAGAAGGCAGAGAAGCCCTTTAGAGCACCTTTCACTTGAATGTGATGTAAGCACAGTTCACCGCAGAGGCGCTGAGAACGCTGAGACTCGCAGAGGGATGCAACTCTCTGCGCCCCTCTGCGTCCTCAGCGCCTCTGCGGTGAACGCACCGTTCGTTACACTCAAGTGAACATTGCTATGGTGAGAAGGCCGCAGGCCCGTCCGGCTTTTTGCCCCACCTTCATGCGCGGGCCGGAAGCAAAACGCGCTATGATGTTTGCCTCTCGCCCCCGCAACAGATTTGTTTGCTCTCGGACACAGAAGTCCGAAGGTGTGCCCGGTAAGATTGACACGAGCCGTGACGACTGAGTTGTTGCAGACCGAGCAGATTGAGGAAGCCGAGCACGCCGTGCGCTCGCCGACGCGCCGCATCGTCGAGCAGGCGTACGCACGCGCGACGGGTGCGCCGCTCGTGCGCGGCAACGGCGTGCGTCTGCTGAAGGATGCGGAGGAGAACTACCCGGCGTGGCTCGAAGCCATCGGCTCGGCCACACGCTCGATACACTTCGAGAGCTTTATCATTCACGAGGACGACGTAGGTCGTGAGTTCGCCGAGGCTCTCTGTCAGAAGGCGCGCGAGGGCGTCAGAGTCCGCCTCGTCTACGACTGGCTGGGGGCAGTCGGCAAGACCTCGCGCGGCTTCTGGCGGCACTTGCGCGACGCGGGTGTCGAGGTGCGCGGCTTCAACCCACCGCGATGGGACGAACCTTTCGGCTGGTTCAACCGAGACCATCGCAAGATGATTTCCGTTGACGGGCAGGTGGGCTTCGTCATGGGTCTCTGCGTCGGGCGCGATTGGGTGGGCCGCCCCGAGAAGAAGATCGAGCCGTGGCGCGACACGGGTGTCGAGATACGCGGGCCCGCGGTGGCCGACATGGACGCGGCATTCGCGCGTGTGTGGGAGACTGCGTGCGGAGAGAAGATTGCGCGTGAAGACTTACCCGAGCGCGACGGCATCCCGCAGGGAGGCCAGACGGCCGTGCGTGTTATCGCGACCGAGCCGAACACCGTGGGACTCTACCGGCTCGAACAGCTCGTCGCCGCGGGCGCGCGCGAGTACCTCTGGCTGACGGACGCATACTTCGTCGGGACGACGATGTACGTGCAGTCTTTGCGCGCGGCGGCGCAGGACGGCGTGGACGTGCGCCTGCTCGTGCCGAGCGCGAGCGATATCCCCGTCGTCAGTGCCTTGTCGCGTGCGAACTATCGCGCGCTCTTGGAGGGGGGCGTGCGCGTCTTCGAGTGGGACGGCTCAATGATTCACGCGAAGACCTCGGTGGTTGACGGCAAATGGGCGCGCGTCGGCTCGACGAATCTCAACGTCGCGAGCTGGATGGGCAACTGGGAACTGGACGTGACCGTGGAGGACGAGGAGTTCGCGCGCCGGATGCAGGAGATGTACTGCCAAGACCTCGAACACTCGACCGAGATCGTCCTGAGCAAACACCGACGCGTCAGACCCATCAGCGGTCCCGAGCCGAAGAGCCGACGCAAGGGCCGGAGCAGTCGTCGCGGGAAGGCTTCACGCGCGGCGGCAGGGGCCATCGGCATCAGCAGCGCCGTCGGCGCGGCCATCACCAACCGTCGCGTGCTCGGCGCTGCCGAGGCTTACATCATGGCCTATGTCGCGGGGCTTCTGCTGCTGCTCTCATTCATCGCCGTCAAGTGGCCGCGCGCCGTCACATACCCGCTCGCCTTCTTTGGTATGTGGATAGCGCTCGCGCTCTTTATACGCGCGTACAAGCTCAACAAGGGCGGCGGAGAGAAGGAACTGGAGAAGGGCGAGCCTCCGCCTCCGCCCGCGCCCGTACGCGAAGGGCGCTAAGGCGTTATTGCTTTTGAAGTGGTATCGTTTCCCGTAATCATCCCCTCAGGTGCAGCGACCGACGAGACTCCGGCGAGCGGTGTCGTCCGGATTCGCCGAAGGTCAAGCAGGTGCGAGTTAAGGGTGAGTATCTCAAGCGGAGGTGAACAGCAAAGGTATGAACTTAGATGACGAGCGCGAGAGCGGAAACGTAGAAGATCGACGGGGCATCGGGCGCGGCGGCATTGCCATCGGGGGCGGACTCGGGACTATCGCGATTGCCGTCATCGCACTCCTTTTCGGGGTTGACCCGAGCCGTTTGCTCAACGGCGGTGATAGCGGCCCGGCCAGCGGCCCGGCGACGACCTCGCGTCCGGGCGCACCCACACAGCAGGAAGACGAGATGTCGCGCTTCGTCAAGAAAGTGCTGGCGAGCACGGAGGACGTGTGGAGCGAAGTCTTCCGTCGCAACGGGAGCACCTATCGACAGCCGCATCTCGTGCTCTTCACACAGCAGGTGCAATCGTCCTGCGGTGCGGCGGGCGCATCGGTCGGGCCCTTCTACTGCCCCGGCGATGAGAAGGTTTACATAGACCTCTCCTTCTACGACGAGTTGCGCACGCGCTTCCACGCGCCCGGCGACTTCGCGCAGGCTTACGTCATCGCGCACGAGGTCGGTCACCACGTCCAGAAACTTGTCGGCACTTCCGACAAGGTGACGGCGCTCCAGCGGCGTGGGGGCGAGACGCAGGCCAATCAGCTCTCCGTACGTCTTGAGCTACAGGCCGACTGCTACGCGGGCGTCTGGGGCTTCTACGCGCAGCAGCGTGGCATTCTCGAAGCGGGTGACCTCGACGAAGCATTGCGCGCCGCCTCGGCCATCGGCGACGACCGCCTCCAGAAAGAGGCGCAAGGCTACGCCGTCCCGGACTCCTTCACGCACGGTTCCTCCGAGCAGCGCACGCGCTGGTTCCGACGCGGCTTCGACGCGGGCGACATGCGCCAATGCGACACCTTCGGCACGCGCAGCCTGTGAGTCGTGGAGAGAAGGGCAATTGACAGGGATGGACAGGATGAACAGGATAAAGGATTTCAGATTTCAGATTTCAAATCTGATCTCCTGCCTTTCCTATCCTGTTCATCCTGTCCATCCCTGTTAATTTTCTTTTCGTGAGCAGACGTAAGCAGAGTAATCAGTCCGGGTTAAAGCTCAACGGAAGAAGAGCGAGATGCTCATCACCAGTCCGATGGTGATGACGGCGAGGCGGACAAAGCGTCGGCCAAGTTTGTACGCGAGACGCGCGCCGGAGTAGCCGCCCGCGATGGCCGCAAACGTCATCACGAGCACGTCAGACCAGATGACCGCGCCCGACATGATGAAGTAGATGGCCGCGACGCCGTTGATGCAGATGGCGAGCAGATTCTTCAAGGCGTTCATCCGGTGTATGTCGGTGAAGCCGAGTAGCCCGAGCGCCGCCAGCATCAGAATTCCTATCCCCGCCCCGAAGTAGCCGCCATAAACTCCGACGAAGAACTGGAAGACGCTCGCTCCAACCCACCACGCACGCGAAGGCGCTCGCTCCTCGTTCGCACCACGCAGACGACGCGAGAGCGGTTCCTGTACGGCGAGCAGTAGCGTCGCGAAGAGTATGAGGAAGGGCACGAGCCGCGCGAACGTCGAAGGCGTGCGCAGCAACAGCACCGCGCCGACGACGCCGCCCGCGAGCGATGGTGCGCCGAAGAGCAGAAAGAGACGCGCGCCGCCTTTCAATTCGCGCCGGAAGCCGTAAGCGCCCGCGAGCGACGCAGGCCACAGCGCCGCCGTGCTGGTTGCATTCGCAAGCACAGGGTTACGCCCCATCCACAGCAGCGCGGGGAAAGAGACGAGCGTGCCCCCGCCCGCTATCGAGTTGATCAACCCCGCCGCGAACGCCGCCGCCGCAATGACAACTTCCTGCCAATGGTTCACACGCCCGAGACTATCACACGAAACGTCCGCCTTCGTGAGCAAACTCGCGACGGATGCTTTTCATTCCTTCAAAGCCTGCCGGTAGCGACGAGGAGTTCGGCGTTGAGAATGGCTGCGCCCGCCGCGCCGCGGACGGTGTTGTGGCTGAGTGCGACGAAGCGGTAGTCGAGCACGTTATCGGGAAGGATGCGGCCCACCGTGATGCTCATGCCGCGCCCTGCGTCGCGGTCGAGGCGTGGCTGCGGACGGTCTGGCTCGTCGCGCACGAGGATAGGACTACGGGGCGCGGTGTGTAAGCCAAGCTCCTGCGGAAGCGAGCGGAAGGAGGCGAACGCCTCGCGCACGTCTTCGGGCGAGGCCGTGCGTGCGAGCTTGACGCGGGCGGCGACCATGTGACCGTCGGTGACGTTGACACGATGGACTTGCGCGCTGACGGCGAACGGCGCGTGCTCGATGCGCCCACCTTCATATCGCCCCAGAATCTTTTGTGACTCAGTCTCGATCTTCTCCTCCTCGCCGGAGATGTATGGCAGCACATTGTCCGTGATGTCGAGCGAGGCCACGCCGGGGTAGCCCGCCCCGGAGATGGCCTGCAAGGTCGTCGCCACGACCGTCTCCACTCCGAACCTTGCGTGCAGCGGCGCGAGGGCAAGCGCGAGCGCGATGGTCGAGCAGTTCGGGTTCGTCACGATCAGCCCGCGTCCGAGCGAGCGCTTGGATTTCTGAGAGTCGAGCAGCGCCAGATGTTCGTGATTAACCTCGGGGATGAGCAGCGGCACGTCCTCGTCCATCCTGAGCGCCGAAGAGTTGCTGATGACGGCATGGCCCGCACGCGCGAAAGTCTCCTCGGTCGCGCGCGCGATCTCGCCCGGCAAACTCGAAAACACTATCTCGCAATCCATCGGCGGCTCGGGCGACTGCACGTTGAGTCCGCGCACGGCCAAAGGCATCTCGCCCGGCAGACGCCACACGCAAGCCTCCGCGTAGGTCTTACCCTGCGAGCGGTCGGACGCCGCCAGCGCCGTTACCTCGAACTGCGGATGGTTCTCAAGAAGCTGTATGAAACGCTGCCCGACCGTACCCGTCGCGCCCAGAATCCCGACACGATATTTCCTGTTCATAATCCTCCGAAGAGTGATAAGTGATAAGTGACAGGTGACAAGTTAAAACACTTGCTTTCTGTTGTCACTCATCACTCATCACTTATCACTGCTTCAGTGCTTCACCCATTCGCCGGACGCCCTCGCTGATGACGGGCAGGTCGGCGCAGAAGGAGACGCGCAAATAGCCTTCACCTTCTGCGCCGAAGGCCGCGCCGGGCACGGTGATGACGCCGTGCTCAAGCAGTCGCTCGGCCACGCTCATCGAGTCGCCGTGCGCGCCCACGTCAACCATCGTGTAGAAGGCTCCGTCGGGCACGACGGCGCGCAGATTCAACTCATGCGAGAGCAGCCCGAGCAGGTGGTCACGCCGCGTGCGAAAGGTTTGGCGAAACTGAACGCGCGCCGTGGCGGCCTCTTCAGTCCACGCGGCGAGCGCAGCCTTCTGCGAGACGGTCGAGGCGCACGTCGTCGTGTAGCCGTGCAGGACGAGCGCGCTCCCGACAACGTCTGCGTCGCCGCAGAGCCAGCCCAGACGCCACCCCGTCATGCTCATCGACTTCGACAGCCCGCCGATAACGAGCGTCCGCTCCGCGCGAACTTCGGAGACGGATGCCGGTCGCTCCTCCGTGAAATACAGTTCGCGGTAAATCTCGTCGCTCACGACGTAGACGCCCGTGCCTTGCAGCGCGTCGGCCATCGCGGAGAGTTCTTCGCGCGTGAGCACGCGCCCCGTCGGGTTCGAGGGACTGATGCACACGACGACCTTTGTGCGCGGCGTCAACGCACGCCGAAAAGCCCCCGCGTCGAAAGCGAAATCACGCGCGGCGGGCATCGCGTACGACTTCGGCGTGCCGCCCGCCATGCGGACGATGGTCGGGTATGCGACAAAGCCCGGGTCGGGAATAAGCACCTCGTCGCCCTCTTCGACGAGCGTCATCAAAACGAGATAGAGAGCCTCCTGCGAGCCAGCGGTGATGACGACGTGTTCGGGAGAGAGCTTGAGATGTGAGTAATCATTGGCGACGCGCTCGCGCAAAGGCAGAAGCCCCGCATGCGTCGTATAGCCGTTCTGCTCTTCGACGACAACACGCGCGGCCTCGCGGCGGACAACGTCGGGCGTCGGCAAGTCCGGCTCGCCTAAGCCGAGGTTGATACTTCCCGGACGGGCGCGGTCGAAGACCTGCCGGATCATGCTCTTCTGTATGCCTCGCAGCCGCGCCGCAGGCTCAAACTTTCTCAAAGCAGAATGCCTCCTCATCTAAAACAGTCGTGGCAGTCTTGTCCCTGAGCGTCATATAGTAGAAGTAGGAATTCACAGGGATGGACAGGATGGACAGGATAAGAGAATCTTTGATTTCAGATTTTTGATTTGCGATTTTTGATTTCAAATTTGAGATTTCAAATCCTTAATCCTGTTCATCCCTGTTAATTCTTCTCCACGGGCTAACGCAGGTAGTCTTCCAACTTCACCGCGCGGTCGGTCTTCTCGTCGCGGTACTTCACGATGACCGGCGCGTAGAGCGAGAGACCCCATTCGCGACCGCGCTCGCTCTCCACGCGCCGCGAGCCGGGCACGACGACCGCGCCCGCCGGAATCTCCAGTGGCTTGTCTTCCGTCCGGCGGTAGACTTCACCCCGCACCAGATCGTAAACCGGCGTCGCGCCCGTCAGGATCGTTCCCGGCGCAAGCACCGCGCCCGCGCGCACAATCGTCCCCTCGTAGATTCCGCAGTTGCCGCCCACCAGTACGTCGTCTTCGATTATCACGGGAACCGCGCCGACAGGCTCCAGCACGCCGCCCACCTGCGCCGCCGCCGAGAGATGCACGCGCTTTCCGACCTGCGCGCACGAGCCGACGAGCGCGTGACTGTCGATCATCGTTCCCTCGTCCACGTACGCGCCCACGTTGACGTACATCGGCGGCATGCACACAACCCCGGCAGCGAGGTGCGCGCCATCACGCACGCTTGAGCCGCCGGGCACGATACGCACGCCTTCCATGATCGTCGTCGGACGAACGGGGTACGTGTCCTTGTCGAAGAAGCGGAGCGTGGCGTGCGCAGACATGTCTGCGAGCGCGCCCATGCGGAAACCCGCGAGGATGCCGCGCTTGACCCATGAGTTGACGCTCCACTCGCCCGCGTCATCGCGCTCGGCGGCGCGCACTTCGCCGCGGTTGAGCGCCTGCTTGAACGCCTCGAAGACATCGCGGTCGGTCGAGGTGAACTCGCCGCCGCGCTCGAACAACTCCTCGACCTGCTCACGCAGCGACATGCGTCGTCTCCTCCAGAAGTCCCAACTCTCTTAGCACCTCGCGCACGCGCGCGCGACTATTCTCCTCGACGGGCACAAGCGGTAGACGCAAATTCTCTTCGAGCAGTCCCATCAAAGCCAACGCGGCCTTGACGGGGCCCGGGCTTGACTCGATGAAGTTTACATCCATCAACGGCAGCAGACGGAAGTGCATCTCACGCGCCTCGTCGAAGCGTCCGGCGAGCGCCGCGTCAACCATCCGCGACAGGAGCGCGGGCGCTTCGTTCGACGCGACCGAGACCAGTCCGTCCGCGCCGAGCGCCACGAGCGCGTACGTCATCGCATCGTCGCCCGAAAGGACGAGAAAGCCTTCCGGCCTCGCGCGCAGGATTTCCATGATCTGCGCGAGATTGCCCGAAGCCTCTTTGACGGCGACGATGTTCTCAACGTCGCGCGCAAGCCTGAGCGTCGTCTCCGCGGAGATGTTCGACGAAGTGCGCCCCGGCACGTTGTACAGCACGACGGGCGTACGAGGCACGGCTTGGGCGACCGCGCGGAAGTGCTGGTACAGGCCCTCCTGCGTCGGCTTGTTATAGTAGGGCGCGACGACGAGCACCGCGTCCACTCCCATCTCGACGGCGGCGCGCGACTGCTCGACGGCGTGCGCAGTGTTGTTGCTCCCCGTCCCCGCGATGACGCGCGCGCGCCCCCTTGCGACTTCGATGGTCGCGCGGATGACTCCTGCGCGCTCCGCGTCGGACATCGTCACGCTCTCGCCCGTCGTCCCGCACGGCACGAGCAGACGCACGCCGCCCTCGATCTGCCGCGCGACCAGCGCCCTCATGCGCTCGATGTCAACGCTACCGTCCCGCCCGAACGGCGTCACCAGAGCCGTCGCGCACCCGCGCATCCATTCGACGTTCATCGCTTTGCCTCCGCAGCATGGCAGAAGCCCGACCGTGAGGGAGGGCGTCTCCCAGCGAGGGGCATTCTACTGCCCATGAAAACGCCCTCCCTCACGGTCGGACTTCTGCCCGCCTCCTTTAAGTATCTCGTCCAATGTTTCGGAAAACTCATACACGCCGGTCTTCCCTTGAATCCAGCGGGCGGCGACGAGCGCTCCGGCGGCAAAGCCCTCGCGCGAGCGCGCCGTGTGTGTGAGCGTGATGTAGTCTGCCGCCGAGTCGAAGCCGACGCGGTGCGTGCCGGGGATATGTCCGGCGCGCGTCGAGGCGACGGGAATCTCCGACTCATATTCCGCATTGAGGATTTCGCGCAGGCGCAGCGCCGTTCCCGAAGGCGCGTCGCGCTTGCGCGAGTGGTGTGCCTCTTCGATGAAGGAGGCGTAGTCGAAGTCCCGGAAGAGTTCAGCCGCGCGTGCAACGACGCGGTAGAAGATTTGGACACCGACCGAGAAGTTCGCGCCGTAGATGAGCGCGCCCTTCTCGCGCTCGACGCGGCGGCGCACGTCTTCCAGATGTTCCTGCCACCCGGTCGTGCCTTCGACAAGCGGGACACGCGCGAGCACGCAGGCTTCCACGTGTCGCGCGACGACCCCGGCGACGGTGAAGTCGATGGCCGCGTCGTGGCCGCGGAGGATTTCGGCCAGCTCCTCTGCACGGAGCGACGACTCGCGAGAGCCGAGCACGGTCGCCACGTCGTGCCCCGCTTCGCGCGCAAGCCTCTCGACGAGTTGCCCCATCGCGCCGTGACCGATCAAAGCGAGCTTCATACGCCTGTCACTTCCTCCGACTTAGAAGAATCGACTTACGATCACGACTGTCCGCCTGACGGAAAGAAGAATTCACATGGATGGACAGGATAGGCAGGATAAGAGTTTTCAGTGTTCAGTTTCCAGCCTTTAATCTTTAGTGTTCAGACTTGAGTCTTGAGTCTTCAGATTGAAGATTTGAAATCTCAAATTCTAAAAACTGAAAACTGAAAACTCTTATCCTGTTCATCCTGTCCATCCATGTGAATTCTTCTAACTCGCGAGCAGCGTGCGGACGAGCCGTGCGTAGAGTTCGACCGATTTTTGAAGCTCGCGCTTCGAGATGCGCTCGCCGTCTGTGTGCGCGTCGAGTATCGAGCCGGGCCCGATCAGCAGCGGCGTGCCCCAGTTCGGAAGATAAGGGATGTCGGTCGTGAAGCGCACGACCTCCTGCTCGAACCCTTCGACGGCGTGCATCCGCACAGGCTCAGCCGTCGAAAGGTACTCCACGCGAGCGCGTTCTGCTATGGCCTCTTCGAGAATTTTTTTGACCACGGCGGAGGGCGTCACCAGACGGATTTGCAGGTCGGCCTGCGCCTCGGCTGCGATGACGTTCGGGCGCGTGCCGCCTTGCAGCGTGCCGATGTTGCAGGTCGTCTCGCCGAAGAACTCGTCGCGCGGCCACTCACACGCGCGGACGCTCGCGAGCACGTCCAGCATCTTCTCTATCGCCGACTCGCCCTGCTCCGGATAGGCCGAGTGCGCCGCGCGCCCCTTTGTCGTCAGCCTCAGACGCAGAGAGCCTTTCGAGCCGACGGCGAGCTTGCTCTCGGTCGGCTCGCCGTTGACGAGATACTCGCACTCACGCGCGAGCATATGCTTGTCGGCAGAGCGCGCGCCGAGACTTCCCAACTCTTCATCGACGGTGAAGAGCATGCCGAACTCCGTCAGCCCCTCGGCGCGCAAACGCTCGGCGGCGACGATCTGCGCGGCGATGATGCCCTTTGCGTCGCACGAGCCGCGCCCGCGTATGTGCGTCTCGTCCTCGGAGTAAGCGATGAAGGGCGGCACCGTGTCCATGTGCGTTGAGACGACGACGCGCGGCCTCGCCCCCGTCGTCGCGATGACATTTGCGCGACCCGGCTCGACCTCCTGCAACTCTACCCTGTAACCCAACCCTTCAAGGTACGACGCGAGGAAGCGCCCGACCTCCCGCTCCTCGCCGGAGACGGAAGGGATGTCGATCAGTCGTCGTGTCAGCTCAAACAGATTCATAAAGAAGTAGACAGTAGACAGTAGACAGTAGTCAGTAGAAAACCTTCGTCAGTTGAGTGGTCAGGTTGAAAGCGGCTGCGTCCGTAATGCGGAGCGCTACTGACTACTGACTACTGACTACTGACTACGGACTACTGTCTACTGCCTTCCCGATGTGCGCGAGCAGCTCCGAGGTGGCGCACTCGAAGAAGGCCGCGTGGAGGCGTCGGACGGTTTCGGCGACGTGGCGCTCCTCGACGACGAAGGTCAGGTTGATGGAGGACGCGCCCTGCGAGATGAGCAGGACGTTGATGTCCTTGATCGTCGAGAAGACGCGTCCCGCGATGCCGGGCGTCGTGCGCAAACCCTCGCCGACGATGCAGACGATGGCTCGGTCTGGCTCGACCCTGACCGCGCCGATCTGCTTCAGGTCTTCGACGATCTCGTCGAGCGCGCCCGTCTCTTCCAGCGAGAGCGAGACGCTGACCTCCGAGGTGGTGACGATATCGACGGCTGTGCGATGACGCTCGAAGACCTCGAAGATTGTACGCAGGAAGCCGTATGCGCCGAGCATCCGCGCCGAGGTGATGTGAAGGATATGTACGCCCGTCTTGTGCGCGATGGCTTTGACGGTGCGCGGCGTCATCTCCGCGTCGAAGTAGACGGACGTGTCGGGCGCTTGGGGCAAGTGCGAGTTGCAGATGCGGACGGGGATGTTGCGGACGACCGCAGGCAGAATCGTCTTCGGGTGCAGAACCTTCGCGCCGAAGTATGCAAGCTCCGCCGCCTCGGCGTAGGAGAGTCGTGGGATGGTGCGCGCCTCCGGGACGACGCGCGGGTCTGCCGTGAGCACGCCCGACACGTCCGTCCAGATTTGTATCTCCCGTGAGCGAAGCGCCGCCCCGACCAGCCCCGCCGTGTAGTCTGAGCCGCCGCGCCCGAGCGTCGTCGTCTCGCCCGTCGCAGCCGAAGAGGCGATGAAGCCCCCCATGACGGGAACGACTCCTTCCGCAATCAGGGACTCAAGTCGCTCGCGTGTATGCCGCTCGGTCTCGTCTTTTAAGGGTGCTGCGCGCCCGTGCTCGTCGTCCGTGATGATGCAGCGGCGCGCGTCCACGACATGCGCCTTGAGTCCGCGCGCGTTGAGGACTGTGGCGAGCACGAATGAAGAAAGCTGCTCGCCGAACGAGACGACGTGGTCTTGAAGCAGAGGCAGCGGGCGCTCGCGCTCGGCGGCGCGCGAGAAAGCAAGCTCAAGGTGTTCCCGCGCGATGGCGAGGAAGTCGTCGAAATCTTCGAGCACCCCGCGCGCTTTATCTCCTTTCGGGTTTTCGGGGAGCAGCGCACGCAGCACCTCCACGTGGCGCGCGAAGTGCTCTTCGAGCCGCACGAGCGCCGCCGCGCCCTCGCCTTCACACGCGGCCTCGAAGGCGCGGAGCAGCGCATCTGTCACACGGCTCATCGCGGAGACGACGACGACGGGGCGCTCGTCGCGCGCGGCACGGACGAGCGCCGCCACACGCTCAAAGGCGCGCGCATCCGCGACGGACGTGCCGCCGAACTTCATCACGATTGTCTGGAGCGTCGTCGTCACTTCCAAGTAGGCACGGCGGTCGAGTACACGCTCCGCACTCGGAGTCTTCTCGGCTGCGCCGGCTGTCGAAATTGAGGTTGCAGCCGAAGAATACAAAGGCGGGGAGCAAAAGGCAAAGGGGAGGGAAGCATAAAAGGATGAATGATGAGTGATGAATCAGGAGAGCACGCCTGCCTTCAATTCATTATTCATCACTCATCCTAGAGACGCACGTACTCGAACTCGAACGGCTTGCCTTTGATGCCGACGGCGGGCGGGGCGATCCAGTTGGCGATCTTGCCCGGCTCGGTGACGGGGTGCATGAGGCTTTGGACGTACTCGCGGTCGGCGAGCGTGGGGAGCCACTCATCTTTGCGGCGCTCGAACTCTTCGGCGTTGATGAGACGGCCCTCCGTGTCGAAGTGGTGCCCGGCATACTCGCCGACGTGACGATGGAAGCGCGTGCTGGGGAGCATGAGCTTGAAGTCCACGCCCTCTTCAGCGATGTACTTGTTCCAGCGCTCAAGCGCACGCTCGCAGTCGCGCACGTACTCACCGCGCAGCACCTCGTTGAGCGCGTTTCGCAAAGGCACTTCGCGTTCGGCCACACGGCCATCCTCAATGACGGGCAAGACAAACGTGCCGCCGGCGAGGACAT
The DNA here is from genome assembly GCA_032162705.1 of Acidobacteriota bacterium. Classification (GTDB taxonomy): domain Bacteria; phylum Acidobacteriota; class Blastocatellia; order Pyrinomonadales; family Pyrinomonadaceae; genus QHXN01. Next base: position 45,028 of record JAVRON010000049.1, on the reverse strand, counting down.
GCTCGTCGTATTTCTTCTGCTCCTGATAGCGACCCTTCAGGCCCGCGGCGAAGAAGTCGGCGGCGTTCGAGCTGATCTCGCCGCCGAAGAGGTCGAGCGAGTAGCTGAACCAGTAGTTGATGTAGCGCTGCATGATGTCGAACGGGATGCCGCCCAAGGAGCGCACGTCCTCGCCCGGCGTCTGCTTCATCAACTGAGCGGTGCGGCGGACGATGCGGCCAACGCCGGTCTCGCCGACGAAGAGATGGTGCGCCTCTTCCGTGAGCATGAACTGGCAGGTGCGCGCGAGCGGCTCGAACCCGCTTTCGGCGAGAGCGGAGAGTTGGAACTTGCCGTCGCGGTCTGTGTACATCGTGAAGCAGAAAAAGTTGAGCCAGTCGTCGCAGGGCTGGTTGAAGGCTTCGAGTATTCTGGGCTTGTCGGGGTTCCCCGAGCGACGTTCGAGCAACGCGTCGGCCTCGTCGCGGCCATCGCGCCCGAAGTATCCGTGCAGCAGATAGACCATCGCCCAGAGGTGGCGGCCCTCCTCGACGTTGACCTGAAAGAGATTGCGCAGGTCGTAAAGCGATGGGCAGGTCTGGCCCAGAAGCCTCTGCTGCTCGACCGAGGCAGGCTCGGTGTCGGCCTGCGTGACGACGATGCGGCGCAGAGCGTTGCGGAACTCGCCCGGCACTTCCTGATACGCGGGCTGTCCGGCGTTGTCGCCGAAGCCGACGCGCGCATCCCGTTCGGCGGGCTTGAGGAAGATGCCCCAGCGATAGTCCGGCATCTTGACGTAATCGAAATGCGCCCATCCGTCCGCCTCGACGCTCGTCGCCGTGCGCAGCCAAACATCCTTCTCCTGGAACCCAACGGGGCCCATCTCGCGCCACCAGTCGAGATAGTTCGGCAGCCACTTCTCAAGCGCCCTTTGGAGTCGCTTGTCGCTCGAAAGATTTACGTTGTTCGGTATGCGCTCGTAGAGTTCCATCTTTCCTCCGAGCGTGATAAGTAATGAGTGATAAGTGATAAGAAAAGACAATCACTCATTCTTTTTCTTATCACTTATCACTCATTACTTATCACTGCTTCAAGTTCTCTTATAATCGAACTGCGGCTGCGTCGGCTTGCCGTAGTTCGTCAGTGCGCCCTGCGGGCCGACGGCGTTGGGGCGCTGGAAAATCCAGTTCTGCCACGCGGTCAGACGGCCATAAATCTTTGTGTCCATCGTCTCGGGCCCGGCGAATCTCAAGCTCGCTTCCATCCCCGTGAGCGCGTCGGGCGAGAGCGACGTGCGCTCCTCGACGGCGACGCGAATCTCGTCTTCCCAGTCGAGTTCGTCGGGCGCGAAGGTGACAAGCCCGGCCTCTTCCGCTCCCTCTGTGTCGAAGCGTCCGCTGCCTTCGAGCACGCGCGTCGCGCGCTCAGGCTCCGCGAGGAAGCGTGACTGAAGACGCGTCAGCCCGTTCGACATCGGGAGCGCGCCCGCGTTCAACTGGCTCACGCCCAACTCGATTGTCTGTTCCGGGTCGTTGAGCATGTAGCTGCGGTCGGCAGCGAGGAGGAGTTCGAGCAGGTTGCCCGCAAAGCAACTGCCAGGCTCGGCGAGCGCGAAGAAGCTCTTGGCCGTCAGGTCGAGCCGACGCAGCACGCGCGCCATGTAGAGAAGGGTTTCGCGGACGAGCCAGTGGCCGCGTTGCTCGACGAGCGTCTCGTCGATGGCGAGCACACGGTCGATCTCGCCCTCGGTGCGAAGCAGCACGAGTCCGATCTCCGGCTCGTTCATTCTCAAGTGCAGGAGCGCGTCGTCCAGCTCGCGGTAGGCACGAAGCGGCCAGTACGAGTCGCCGAGTTTGACGATCTCTTCGGGCGTAGACGGCAAGTCGGCCTCGGGGCCCCGCACAGTGAGTTCGGCATAGCGGCCTTCGCGTTTGAGCTTCAGAGTAATGTGCCTGTACACGCGACCCGACTCGCTCGCTTCAACGTCGAGCGGGTTGAGCTTGATGCCCTTAGCTGTGGCGTCGGCGCTCTCGGTCTCCAAGGCTTCTTCGACGACGCGGCGCGCACGATCCTCGACGCCCTCCTGAAACTTGCTCGTCGGGAAGTGGCCGTCAATCAGTCCCCACTCCTTTGCGCGCTTCGCCTTCAGACCTTCGGCGAGCGTCGAGAAAACATCGGCGCGGTCGCGGCGCACCTTTCGCTTATCGACGAGGCGCGTCAAACCTCCCGTGCCGGGCAGCACGCCGAGCAGCGGAACCTCTGGAAGTGACACGGCAGAGTTGCCATCGTCAACCAGATAAATCTCGTCGCAGGCAATCGCCAACTCGTAGCCGCCGCCCGAAGCCGTGCCGTTCAAAGCGGCGACGTAGCGTTGAGCGGAATGACGGGAGGCGTCCTCGATTGAGCAGCGCGTCTCGTTCGTATACTTGCAGAAGTTGACCTTGAAGCCGTGTGCCGAGGTGCCGAGCATGTAGATGTTTGCGCCCGCGCAGAAGATGCGCGGCTTGAGGCTCGTGACGACGACACAGCGCACCTCCGGGTGCTCGAAGCGTAGGCGCTGCACGGCATCACAGAGTTCGATGTCAACGCCGAGGTCATAAGAGTTGAGCTTGAGCTTGTAGCCGGAGGCTATCGTCTCGTCCTCGGCCACGTCCATCGAGAGCGTAGCGACGCGTCCGTCAAACGAAAGCTTCCAATGCCGGTATTGCTCCGGCGAGGTCTCAAAGTTAATCATTCCGGTGAACCGACTCCCACAGGTATAAATAAGCTTCGGGCACGAAACCGCAATTATACCCGCTAAGTTGCCGGAATGCATTTGGCCGCAAGCCCGACCGTGAGGGAGGGCGTCTCAACTTCCGTCAGGCGCATCGTGAAGGCTATACGCCCTCCCTCACGGTCGGGCCCGCCGCTTCATCCGTGCAAGTCCGCGACTGGCAAAAGTCGCGGCGGCTGTCGATGCTTGGACGCCTGCTCGTAAGCGTAGGCGAGGCGGATGAGCGTGGCTTCACTGAAGGCGCGGCCAAAGAAGGAGATGCCGACGGGCAGTCCGTAGACGTATCCGGCGGGAACCTGCACGTTCGGGTATCCGGCGACGGCGGCGGGCGTCGAGCTGCCGCCGGTGAAGTGATCGCCGTTAACTAAGTCGGTCGTCCAGGCGGGGCCCCCCGTCGGCGCGATGAGGGCATCGAGATTGTTCTTCGTCATCACCGCGTCGATGCCCTGCGCCTGTGCGAGCAGCTTGCTGGACTTGAGAGCCTTGAGATATGCGGGGTCTGTAAGGGGCCCCTTCGCTTCGGCCTTTGTGAAAATCTCCTGGCCGAAGTAGGGCATCTCACGTGCGCGGTTCTTCTCGTTGAAGTCGATGAGGTCTTTGAGCGTGCGCGGGTGGTCACTGGGCGCAAGGCTCGCGAGATACTTGTTGATGTCGGCCTTGAACTCGAAGAGCAGGACTTCAAACTCCGGCGCGTCGAGCTTGCCGTGGGTGGGCAGGTCTGCGGGGTCGATGAAGGTCGCGCCCTCGCGCTTCATCAAGTCGATGGCATCATTCATCAGCTTGTCAACCTCGTCGTTGAAGCCGAAGAATTTTCGCGCCACACCGATGCGCGCACCTTTCAAGCCCGCCGGGTCGAGCGACTTCGTGAAGTCCGGCGCTCCCGAAGGACGAAGGCCCTTCCAGGGAACGGGGTCGGTCGGGTCGAGTGCGATTAGTGTCTTGAGCAGGATGGCTGCGTCGGTGACGGTGCGCGCCATCGGGCCTGCGGTGTCCTGGCTGTGCGCGATGGGGATGATGCCCGTGCGGCTGACAAGCCCGAGCGTCGGCTTGATGCCGACGATGCCGCAGGTGGCCGAGGGGCAGACGACCGAGCCGTCCGTCTCTGTGCCGACCCCGACGAGACAGAGGTTAGCAGAGACGCCCGCGCCCGAGCCGGAGCTTGAGCCGCAGGGGTTTCGGTCGAGCGCGTAAGGATTGCGCGTCTGCCCGCCGCGACCGCTCCAGCCGCTTGTCGAGTGCGTCGAGCGGAAGTTGGCCCACTCGCTCAAGTTGGTCTTGCCGATGATGACGGCTCCGGCCTCGCGGAGTCTTTGAACGATAAAGGCGTCGCTCTGCGGCCTTGCGCCGACGAGCGCGAGCGACCCGGCGGTCGTCTCCATCCGGTCGGCGGTGGCGATGTTGTCTTTGATGAGGACGGGGACGCCGTGAAGCGGCCCGCGCACGCGCCCCTGTTTGCGCTCGCGGTCGAGCGCTTCCGCGATTGCCGTCGCCTCGGGGTTCGTCTCGATGACGGAGTTCAAAGCCGCGCCGCGCCGGTCGAGCCTCTCGATGCGGTCGAAGTACATCTCCGTCAGCCGACGCGCAGAGAGCCTGCCCGCGCTCATCGACGCCTGCGCGCCGCTGATGGTCAACTCCTCCCAGTCGAACTTGCCGCCCTGCTGCTGTGGCACGCCCGTCAAAGCGGACACCGCGGCGCGCGCTGCCCCGCCGCTTTTGAGTTCGGGCGTTGAGACCACGACGGCGAGTCCGCCGAGCAAGCCCGCGCGCAGAAATTTCCGACGGTTCATGCGCGAGCCTTCGCGCCGCTGTTTTCGCGTCATTGCTTTCAATCTCTCTTCACGTGGTAAAAGATGTAGGAGCTGTCTATGGTTGGCCGACAGCATCTCGCAACGTGGGCGGAAAATCAACATGAAAGTTTTCAATCTTTGTCTGCTTGGCTTCGGCAACGTGGGACGCGCGCTTGTCCCTTTGCTCGTCGAGAAGAGCGAAGAGATGCGCTCGCAGTTCCGTGTCGATTGGCGCGTGACGGGCGTGGCGACGCGGCGTATGGGCTGGCTCGCAGCGCCCGAAGGCTTCGGCGTCGAGGAGCTTCTGTCCGGCGAAATCTCTTCGCGCGTCTTGCCGCAACCGTCAGACATCATCTCGCCGCAACCATCAGACGTTCGTGAGTGGCTCGCCGCCGCGCGTTGCGACGTTCTGTTCGAGACTACCTCGCTCGAACCGCTGACGGGCGAGCCTGCCGTCACGCACGCACGCGCTGCTTTAGAGCACGGCGCGCACGTCGTCACGGCCAACAAGGGCACAATCGTCCACGCCTACCGAGAGCTGTCGGAGCTTGCACGCACGCGCGACCGGCGCTTCATGTTTGAAGCGACCGTGGCCGACTGCCTGCCCGTCTTCTCGCTCTTTCGCGAGACAATGCCCGTCGCGCGGCTCATCGGCTTCAAAGGCGCGCTCAACTCGACGACCACAATCATCCTTGAAGAGTTGGCTGCCGGCGGCACGTTCGACGAAGGCGTCGCCCGCGCGCAAGACCTCGGGGTGACGGAGACAGACCCGACCTACGACGTTGAAGGCTGGGACACGGCGGTCAAGGTCTGCGCGCTGGCGAACGTTTTGATGGGCGCGGGACTTAAGCTCGAAGACGTGAGGCGAGAAGGGATACGCGGACTTAACGCAGAAGACGTGCGCGCGGCTCAAGCGGAGGGCCGTCCCTTCAAGCTGATTGCGCGCGCGCGACGCGACCGGGAGGGACGCGTCGATGCCTTCGTGCGTCCCGAACAGGTCGCGCCCGGAGAGCCTTTCGCCGCGGTCGCGGGCACAACGCTTGCAATCCACTTCGAGCTTGACGTGCTGCCCGGCCTCACGCTCGTCGCGCACGACCCGAACCTGAAGAGCACCGCTTACGGCCTGCTCGCCGACTTCATCAACGCGGTGAAGAGTGAAGCGGTGGAATCAATTTAATCGGGTCGAGAGAGTCGCCGGTTAGTGAGTCAAGAAAGCCCCTGAAGGGGCTTTCTGCATTGCCCATTTCTACGTAGCTATTTCCTTAACTCCCGCGACAAGTCTTTCGACCTCCTCGCGGGTCGTGTAGCACGCGCAGCCCGCGCGCACTAAGCCCTCTTCGCCTAACCCCAGACGCTCGATGACCGTCGCCGCGTAGAAGTCGCCGTGCGAGACGAAGAGGCCGCGCGAGGCGAGGCGGCGCGCAACCTCCGTCGAGGTCGTTCGGGCGACGGTGAAAGCGACCGTCGGCGTGCGCGGCGCGTCGGGCCGAGGGCCGTAGAGCGTCACGCCTTCTATCTCCGACAAGCCCTCCCACATGAGTCGGGTCAGCTCGGCCCCGCGCGCGTGGAGCGCGTCGAAGGACGCACGCAGACGCTCGCGGCGCGAGTTGCCTTGCGCGAGAGATGGGTCAGCCCCTTGTTCGAGAGGAACGGAAGCCCCTTGCGCGAGCGAGGCCGAAGGTGCTTGAGCGAGCGAGGCGAGGAAGTCAACGGCGGCGGCTGCGCCGACGATGCCTTCGTGATTCTGCGTGCCGGTCTCGGCGACCTCGGGCGCGTAGTCGGGCGCGGGCAGCAGCTTCGGGAAGGGAAGCGTCTCCAGAAGCTCTCGGCGGCAGAACAACGCGCCGACGTGCGGGCCATAGAATTTGTAGGCCGAGCAGACGAGAAAGTCGCAACGCATCGCACGCACGTCCGTCAGTTGATGCGGCGCGTAATGCACCGCGTCCACGAACATGTAGGCGCATGCCTGCTCGGCGAGTCGGCCCGCGTGCGCGAGGTCGTTGAGCGTGCCGAGCGCGTTCGAGGCCGCGCCGATGGCGACGAGCTTCGTGCGCCCGTTAATCTTTCGCTCGAAGTCGTCCCAGTCGAGCGCGCCCGTCTCGGTCTTCATGCGTACGACGCGCAGACGGACGCCGCGCTCGCGCTCAAGCGCCTGCCACGGCGCGACGTTGGCGTGGTGGTCGAGTTCGGTGACGACGATCTCGTCGCCCGCCTCGAATGTACGCCCGAGCGTGCGCGAGACGTGATAGCCGAGCGTCGTCGCGTTCGCGCCGAAGACGATCTCCGATGGTGAAGCGCCGAGGAAGTCCGCGAGTGTTTCGCGCGAGCGCTCGATCAACTCGTCCGTCTCGGCGCTGGTCGGGTAGGCCCAGTGCGTGTTGGCGTTATGGTGGTAAAGATAGTCGGCCACCCTCTCGACTACGCGGCGCGGAACCTGTGTCCCGCCGGGGCCGTCGAAGTACGCTACGCGGCGTTGCTCCTGCATTCGTTCGAGCGCGGGGAAGTGCGACCTGATCTCCTCGACCGTGAGAATGTCCGCCGCCGCCCGCGTGGCTGTTTCACTCATGCCTTAATAAAAGCACAAAAGAGCGTTGGATGCGACCACGAAGCAAAGTTTCAAGTCAGAACCGCCTGCGGTAGCGGGCGGGTCAGTGTTGCGGAGGAAGGCTCGATGGCATAACTAAAGACCCGCCCGCTTGCAGCAGGCGGTTCTGACTCGGCCTTCAGTCGCACGCATCCGCAACCACTCTAAACGTAAGCCGCCGACGCCCGGCATAGTTTCTCAACGTTGCGCGAACACAAAAAATTTCTCGCGCGTGTAGTCTCCCGTGCCATGCGACCTGAAACCGCCAGAGCGAGATTTCTGAACGGAGCGACGGGTGAGCTGAAGCTGATGCAGCGCACGATGCGCGAGATTTTCGGTCTCGAACAGATGCGCCCCGGTCAGGCCGAAGTCATACGCTCCATCATCAACGGGCAGGACACGCTCGCCATCATGCCGACGGGCGCGGGCAAATCGCTCTGCTATCAGTTGCCCGCGCTCCACCTGTCGGGCACGACCGTCATCGTCTCGCCGCTCATCTCTCTGATGAAGGATCAGGTGGACAAGCTCAATGAGGCGGGCGTCGAGGCGGCGCAATTCAACAGCGCACTAACCGCCATCGAGCGCCGGGAGAGCATCGAACGCATCGAGCGCGAAGAGAGCGAGTTCGTCTTCACCACGCCCGAGCGACTGACAGACCCGGCCTTCCTCGAAACACTGCGCGGCACAAAGATCGACCTCGTCGTCATCGACGAGGCACACTGCATCTCGGAATGGGGTCACGACTTTCGCCCTTCATATCTCGCGCTCGGCGCGGCCATCCGCACGCTCGGCTCGCCGCCCCTGCTCGCGCTCACAGCCACCGCCACGCCGGAAGTCGTCGAAGACATCAAGAAGCAGTTGGGGCTTCCGCGCATGCGCGTCTTCAACACGGGCATCTACCGGCGGAACCTCTTCTACGAGGTCGCGCGCGTCACGAACGAGCAGGAGAAGCGCGAACACCTCGCGCGTGTGATGCGCGAGACGGAAGGCACAGGCATCGTCTACTGTGCGACCGTCAAGACGGTCGAGGCGCTGGCGGATTTTTTTCGCGGCTCGGACTTGCCACTGCGCGCATACCACGGCAAGCTTCCGGCCTCAGAGCGCAGAGAGAATCAAGACCTCTTCATGAAGGGGGCTTTGAAGGCGATGATAGCGACGAACGCCTTCGGCATGGGAATAGATAAGCCCGATATACGCTTCGTCGTACACTACCAGATGCCCGGCTCGCTCGAAGCTTACTATCAGGAGTCCGGGCGCGCAGGTCGCGATGGCGCAGAGGCGCGCTGTACGCTCCTCTATCAACTCGACGACCGGCGCACGCAGCTCTTCTTCCTCGGTGGTCGATACCCGAAGGCGGAAGACCTCGCGGCAGTCTGCGACTCGCTCCGTGCATTGGGCGCAGACCAGACGCCGGTCGGACTCATCCCCGTGCAGGAGGGCGCGCCCGAAGTCGCGAAGACGAAGGTGCGCGTGGCGCTCTCGCTTCTCAAGGATGCGAAGATCGTGCGCGAGACGCGCGGCGTGCGCTTCAAGCTCACGCGCGGGGAAGTCTCCCGCGAAGAGATCGAGCGCATTGCCGCGACGTGCGTCGAGAGGGGCGAGGGCGACCGCGAGAAGCTGGAACGCGTGATGCTCTACGGGCAGAGCGCCGAGTGTCGCTGGAAGCTCCTGCACGACTATTTCGGCGAGACGCCCGAGCAGGACAGTTGCGGGCATTGCGACAACTGCCTGCACCCGCTCGAAGAGCAATTGGGATTTGAGATGGCGTCGGAGACTACTGCGCCCGCGCCGCTTCCGGCGGACGCAGCGAAGAAGAAAGTGATCGAGTTGAAAGAAGGCGATGCGGCACGGCTGCCGAAGTATGGTCGCGGGGTCGTGGTCTCGATAGCGGACGACAAAGTCTCGGTCAAGTTCCCCGACGGCGAGACGCGCACATTCAAGCGCGAATTCGTCAAGAGGGGTTAGAATAGAGATATGGGAGCAAAGCGTGGATTCGCGAGCGACAACAATGCGGGCGTGCACCCACGCGTGTTGGACTCGGTGCGTTCGGCCAACCAAGGGCACGTGGTGGCCTACGGCGACGACATCTATACGGAGACGGCCGTCGGGAGATTCCGCGAGCAGTTCGGCGCGGGAGTAGAAGTTTTCTTCATCTTCGGCGGGACGGGCGCGAACGTTCTGAGCTTGAGCGCGTTGATGCGACCGTACGAGGCGGTCGTCTGTGCCGAGACGGCGCACATCAACGTGGATGAATGCGGCGCTCCTGAAAAGTTCGCGGGCTGCAAGCTGATCGACCTCTCGACGCCGGACGGGAAGCTGAGGGTTGAGCAGATCGAGCCTCTACTCACGCGCGCAGGAGACCAGCATCACGTGCAGCCGCGCGTCGTCTCCATCTCGCAGCCGACCGAGTTGGGGACGGTCTACGCGGTCGAAGAGCTGAAGCGCATTGCGGATTTCGCGCATGCGCGCGGGCTGCTTCTGCACATGGACGGCGCACGGCTCGCGAACGCGGCGGCACATCTCGGCGTCAGCTTGCGTGAGTTGACGGCGGGCGCAGGCGTGGACGTGCTCTCGTTCGGCGGGACGAAGAACGGGATGATGTACGGCGAGGCGGTCGTCTTCTTCGACCCGAGCCTGGCCGAAGGGTTCAAGTTCGTGCGCAAGCAGGGCGCGCAGCTCCCCTCGAAGATGCGCTTTATCGCCGCGCAGTTCACCGCGCTCTTCGCCGAAGACCTCTGGTTAGAGACGGCCACGCACGCGAACCGGATGGCGCAACTCGTCGCCGCCGCACTACGTGAAATCCCGCAAGTCCGTCTGACGCAGCCCGTCGAGTCGAACGCCGTCTTTGCCGTTGTGCCGCGCGAGAGCATCGAACGCATTCGGGAGCGCTTCTTCTTCTACGTCTGGAACGAACAGACCTCAGAGGTGCGTCTGATGTGCTCGTTCGACACGACCGAGGAGGACGTGCGCGAGCTTATGTTCGTTGTCAGAGAGGCCGTCGGCTGAACCGTCGTCGGAGAGTCGGTCATATGACGCAAGCCGCAGCGCGAGATGGCCGCGGCCAGCAACCCTTCGACGCCGCTTTGCGGCTTTGTATGGATGCCGCGTTACGGCGTGGTCTCGGCGAGGTTGGACTTGTACTTGGTGTTGGTGCTCCGGTCGGTCATCTCTATGTAGACCCAACTCGGCGGGACGACATCTCTCTCCAGCGCGAACCAGAGTTGATTGAGGTCGGCTGACTTCCCCAAAGCGCAGAAGCCGTAGAGACGCTTCCCGCGCTGGTCGTAGATGTCCACCCACGTTTTTGAAGACTTCGTGTTCAAGCCGCAGGGCGGCAGATTCGGCGACGCCTCGAAGAGCGTATCCGGATAGGCCGCCGAGTTGTCAACGGCGAACTTGTAGCGCGTCCAGCTCTTGCCGCCGGTCTCGTAAGGCTCCTGCCCCACGACATAAAGCACGGGGTTCGGCAGTACGAATCGCGACGCGGTCGAAGCGGCGTCGGTCACAAGACACGTCAGGGCCAACCCGGCCAAGAGCATGGCGACCTTTCTCCCGATGCTAAACCTCATCGTCGTCTCCTCTCGTCAAGCGAAGTGAAGAATGCGCGAGTCCGCTGTAAGCAGGTGTAAGCGGCGGGCGAGCTTCAGTCAAGGAACTCACATGAGACGGCACGAAATCTCGTCCCTCTGGTTCGTGCGGTTTCGTGTGAGTTCGCGAAGGTCTTTCCCCGTCGAAAGAATCTTCCTTACATCGAACTCACGTCAAGGAAGGGCGCGGCCATCGGCCGCCGAACGCGAATTGAAGCACCTTTCGGCGCGGCGCACAAGGTTTATGTGAGCCACCGAAAGGTTTATGCGAGGGGTGTTGGAAGCAAAGCACGTGAGCCTTGAGCTTGAAGCGTCGAACACCAGTTCGGCCCAAACATTTTACCCCGCTGCAAAAACGATTGCATTCTACGCCGCGCGGGGTTAATCTCCCGCCTGTGGGCGTCACCTCCGCATTCGAGACTCTCACACTAGGCACACTTACTCCGGGCCGCCGTCAGGCAGCTTTTAACTGTCGGATGAGCGTGCGGGGTTTAGAGTAGCGGCAGCACGTTTGCAACCACGACGAGCAAGGTCTGCGTCAGGGTATCAGTCGCCCCGGTAGTAACTTCATTGGTCGTAGTCGGCTCTTGCACGGCGCTCGTCGGCGTCGGCTCAGGTTCAGGCGGCGGGTTATGTATTATTCCCGCCGCTACGGGGCAGCAAAAGGCTATGACTAGTACGACAACGCTGAGTGTTTTACGCATGGTCTCTCCCTCTTTGGCAGTTGAGTTGTTGAGTGGATTAACCGTCCATCCCGCACAGGATAGACGGTTTTTTCTTGCTTGCCGGGTTTCCGGCAAGCATAAAGAAAGGCTTGCCTCATATGACTTTAGCAGATGAACGTCTGAAGGAACTAGACAACCTCTTATTAACCGGAGGAGAGAGCGTCCTGTTATGTTGCCGGATGGCGGCTGACCTGATCGACACGGGCCAGTACGAGGCCGCGCGCGAGGCTCTGGGCGAGTTGTGGCGAGGCATAGGCCAGCGCCCGAAGGTAGAGGGGCTTGACGAAAGGGCGACCGCCGAAGTGTTGTTACAGGCGGGTGCTCTGTCGGGCTGGATAGGCGCGAGCGGACAAATTAAGGGTGCGCAGGACGGAGCCAAAGACCTCATAAGTGAGAGCGCGGCACTGTTCGAGAGGGCAGGCGAAGCGGACAGGGCAGCGGCGGCGCGTGGCGACTTGGCCGTCTGCTACTGGCGCGAAGGCGCTTACGATGAAGCGCGCATCACGCTTAAAGAGGCTTACACACACACGGGCGACGACGAGCTGAGGGCCAAAATAAGCTTACGCCTCGCCATGGTCGAGTCTTCGGCGGGACATTACACGGACGCCTTCCGCCTGCTCACAGACTCAGCACCGATCTTTGAGAAAAACTCTAATCACGCCCTCAAGGGAAGATTTCACAATGAGCTTGCCATCGTCTTGCAGATGTTAGGCACGGCGGAACACAGCACGAATTACTTAGACAGGGCCATCATTGAATACACGGCGGCGAGCTATCATTACGAACAGGCGCGGCATGAACGCTACCTTGCGACGAATGAAAACAACCTCGCCTTCCTGCTCTACAGGCTTGGCCGATACCATGACGCGCACAAACACTTGGACCGCGCCCAGGCAATTTTGACGAGGCTTAAAGACGCGGGCACGCTGGCGCAGGTAGACGAGACGCGGGCGCGTGTGCTGCTTGCCGAACGCAGGTATGAGGATGCGGAGCGCGTCATCACAGGCGTGATTAAGACCTTGGAGAAGGGCGACGAGTCGGCCTTACTTGCCGACGCGCTCACGGTTCAAGGCGTCATCTGGGCGCGTCTCTGGGTCTATGAAGCTTCGATTAATATCCTGCGCCGAGCGGCGGAGGTGGCCGAATCAGTAGGGGCGCTCTCAAACGCGGGGCTGGCCGTGTTAACTCTCATCGAAGAGCACGGGGCGGCGATGCGTCTACCACCCGCCGAAGTTTACGAGGCTTACTTGAGGGCGGACAAGCTCCTCAGAGACACGCAGGACGCCGAAGACGTAACACGGTTGAGGGCGTGCGCCAGCGTCGTCATGCGTCGGCTGGCGGACACGCCGATACACTATCAAACCTTTAGCCTGTACGAGGCGGTTCACGAGTTAGAGGCGAGGCTGATAGAGCATGCTTTGGAGGAGACGGGCGGCACCATCACGAAGACGGCGCGGCTGCTCGGCGTCACTCACCAGACGCTCAACGCGATGCTGACGGGGAGGCACAAGCTGCTTCAGAAGAAGAGGACGCCTGTTAAGAAGCGTCGGCGGAGTATCATCAAGAAGCCCTGAAAGTAAGTCGCTCCAAAATTAAAGTTCCTGCCCGCTACTTCTGCGCAATAATTCTATCTTTAGGCGAAGCCGCCGGACGCGTTTCACGCTCGGCCAGCCGACGGGGCAGTCTAAAGAGCGGTAAGGCAGGCAGGCGCGGAACTGTGTGGAGGGTCGCTTACTCCTCTGGATACTCTTCGGAGCCTTGCACCCACATGAAGGACTGTAGGTCTATCATGTCGCGCGGGCGCAGGTCTTTGAGGTCGCGTCGCACGGTCTCGGCGAACTCAAGCAGGTTCGCGTAAGTCTCCCAGGAGGGCCGTGACTTGTAGCGAAAGTCGAAGCCGTACTTCTCGGCTGCGTTGCGCGTGACCGTCGGCTTCAGGAAAATGTGTGTTTCGGGTTGGGCGAGAAATCCCCAGACCGTCACCATCGGCCACGTCAGCACGCGCGTCTGCCGGCGCGGTAGAGACGCAACCGTCTCGACCCAACTATTGAAGCGGCGTTCCAGCCCGCCCGCGCCGTGCAGCAACTCATAGAGTCCTTCGGCGAAGGCGCGCGCGCCCTCTTCCATCTTCACAGCGTCGCGCAGCGCCATCTTCTCGAACGAGAAGATCATGCTGTGACGTGTGCGCTGCTCGACGCGAACCGCGCGTCCGGCGATCTCTGCAAACTCGCCCCCGTGCAACAGCCGCCGGAACTCTTCGCGACCCAAAGCCTCTTCCCAACGCTCGTGCGCCTCCCACTTGTAATCACGTTCCCAGTCGAGATAAGTCTCGTCCCTGAACCCACCGGGGAAGTGCCGCAGAAACTTCCGCCTGCATCGCGACGCACCCTCCGACGCCCCACCCTTCTCCGCCGCATGTGCACCGGCTCGCTCGCCATCCTGTTTACCCATGCTCGCTTAACCTCCTTGATTTGAACTCGTCAATGTGCGCGGAAGTCTTCCGCATAATATCACTTCCAATTTATCTCGAACGTGTCTCGCGCAATTTTCGATTTTGGGATTTCGGCTTTGCGGAAACGGACACAGAGCGAGGGTGTGTCATGCCGGGTCGGTTGAAAATTGCTTGAAAGGCGGAGAGTTTGGGGGTCTTGGGTCGTGGTACGGGGCTTGTTGAAGGGAGGGCGAGCCGCAAGTGTCTTTATGGATGTCAAACGTACCACACGCAGTAAGAATAATCGCCGTCTGAAGCTCGCTGTCTACGCCGTGCTGTGCGTGTTGGCGGTTGCGCTCATCACGTATGGACTCTCGCGTCTGAAGCCTGCCGCGCCGAGCGTGGCGCGCGCAACGGTTCTGACCGATACGGTCAAGCGCGGGCAGATGCTTCGGAACGTGCGGGGCTTAGGCACGCTCATCCCCGAAGAGATCAGGCAGATCGCCGCGCCGGTCGAGGGGCGCGTCGAGCAGAAGTTCGTCAAACCCGGCGAGACTGTGACGGCCGGAACGGTGCTCGTCGAACTCTCCAACCCGACGCTCAAGCAGGCCGCCGTCGATGTCGAGTACCAGATCAAGACCGCCGAGGCCGACCTCAACAATCTACGCTCGCGTCTCGACAGCGACCGCATGAGCCAGCAGGCTTCGACGGCGCAGGTGCAGGCCGATTACAGCCAGGCGAAGATACAGCTCGACACCGACGAGCAGCTTGCGAAGGAGGGGCTTGTGCCCCTGCTCACCTTGCGCATCTCACGCGTCAAGGTCGAGCAGTTGGCTAACCGCCTTGAGATCGAAAAGAAGCGCGTCACCAGCGCGAAGGCTTCCGCCGACGCGCAGGTCGCGGCGCAGCAGTCGCGCGTCGAGCAGTTGCGCGCGCAGCTTCGGCTCGACCAGGAGCAGGTCGCTTCTCTGCAAGTCCGCGCGGGAACCTACGGCGTGCTGCAAGAGGTGACGGTCGAGGTCGGGCAGCAGATTACGCCGGGCACGAACATCGCGCGCGTCGCAGACCCTTCGAGCCTCAAGGCCGCGCTCCAGATTCCCGAGACGCAGATCAAAGACATCGCCATCGGACAGCCCGCCTCCATCGACACGCGCTCGGGCGGCGCGGTCGTGCGCGGCAGCGTGCAGCGCATCGACCCGGCAGCGCGCAACGGAACAGTCACCGTAGACGTGCGGCTCGAAGGCGCTCTGCCGCAGGGCGCGCGTCCAGACCTGAGCGTTGACGGCACGATTGAACTGGAGCGGCTCGAAGGCGTCCTCTACGTCGGTCGCCCAGCGACGGGCGGCGGCGCGCAGGCCACCGTCTCGCTCTTCCGCGTCGAGCCGGACGGGCAAACGGCCGTGCGTATCCCCGTCAAGCTCGGGCGCACCTCGGTCAACACCGTCGAGGTCGTCGATGGCCTGCGCGAGGGTGACACCGTCATCCTCTCCGACACCTCGCAGTGGGACGGCGTTGACCGTCTGCGTCTCGATTGAAGCAAGCCGGTGAATGGGCAATGGTGAATGGTAAATCGACGGTTGGCGCGAGACGCGACCCGCCGCTTTGCCGTCCGACCCGAGCGACCCCAAACACCATTGACCATTGACCATTCCCCATTCACTGACTGAAAGGAACTAGAGATGAGCGCTACAAGCGAACCGCTGGTGAAGCTGGACGGCGTGCGAAAGGTTTTCTACACCGACGAGGTCGAGACGCACGCGCTCTCCGGCATACACCTCGACATCAAGAAGGGTGAGTACATCTCGATGGCGGGCCCTTCCGGGTGCGGCAAGTCAACGCTGCTCTCCATCCTCGGCCTGCTCGACTCGCCGACCGACGGCGAGTACATCCTGAACGGCACGCCGGTCGCCAATCTCTCGCTCTCCGAGCGCGCGCGCATACGCAATCGCGAGATCGGCTTCATCTTTCAGGCGTTCAACCTGATCGGCGACCTCAACATCTACGAGAACGTCGAGCTACCGCTGACCTATCGCGACATGTCTTCGTCCGAGCGTCGCAACCGCGTCGAAGAGGCGCTCCTCAAGGTCGGCATGTCGCACCGCATGAAGCACTACCCTTCGCAGCTCTCGGGCGGTCAGCAGCAGCGCGTGGCGGTGGCGCGGGCGGTGGCGGGCAACCCGTCGATCCTTCTGGCCGACGAGCCGACGGGCAACCTCGACTCGACGAACGGCGAGGCCGTGATGAACCTCATGCGCGAGCTGCACGCGGGCGGCGCGACCATCTGCATGGTCACGCACGACCCGCGCTACGCGCTCTACGCCGACCGCACGTTCCATCTCTTCGACGGTCAGGTCGTCGAAGAGACGCACCTGCCGAAGGCGGTCGAAGAACTCGAAGAGAGCGGCTTCAAGTTGTAACTCTTTATGAATCTCAGACAGGCGTGAGGCGAACTATGATTCACCGCAGAGGCGCTGAGGACGGAGAGACTCGCAGAGACTTGAATCCCTCTGCGCCCCCTCCGCGTCCTCAGCGCCTCTGCGGTGAACTCTTCTGTATGAGCGCGCAAGCGGCGGCCTCGAAGACCCGCAGACCTTTATGAGGTGAACAGATGAAAACTCTCTGGCAAGACATACGCTACGCCGCGCGCGTGCTCTGGAAGAGTCCGGGCTTTACGGCAGTCGCCGTGCTCGCCGTCGCGCTCGGCGTCGGCGCGAACACCGCGATCTTCTCGGTCGTCAACACCATCCTGCTGAGGCCGCTCAACTACAAAGACCCCGGCCAGCTCGTCCTCATCAATCACAACTACCAGAAGATCGACCTCAAGGCTTCGGTCTCCGCGCCCGGCTACGTCTACTATCGAGACAACGCGAAGTCATTCTCCGAGGTGGCGGCCTTCAGCGGCTGGAACGTCAACCTCACGGGCGAGGGCGAGCCTGAGCGCCTGCAAGGCATGTCGGTCACGGCCAATCTCTTCCCCACGCTCGGAGCCGAGGCCGCGCAGGGGCGCACCTTCAAGGCCGAAGAGAACCAGACGGGCAACAACAAGGTCGTCGTCTTGAGCGACGGCTTCTGGCGTCGTCGCTTCGGCGGCGTCCCCGTCGTGGGTAAGAACATCACTCTCAACGGCGAGCCTTACACGGTCGTCGGCGTCATGCCGCCCACCTTCCCATTCGGGCGTGAGTTCGGGCAGCAGCAGGCTCCAGACCTCTGGTCGCCGATCACGTTTACGCCGCAGCAGCTCGACCCGAACAGCAGTTTGACGAGCGAGTACCTCGGCGTGCTGGCACGCATGAAACCGGGAGTCCGCTTCGAGCAGGCGCAGGCCGAGATGGACTCGATGGCCGCAGACCTCAGACGGCAATACATGCCCGGCATGGACGCGAGCAACTGGGGCCTTCTGCTGACGCCCTTGAACGAGTTCGTCGTCGGCAAAATCCGCACAGCGCTGTTCATCCTGCTCGGCGCGGTGCTGTTCGTGCTCTTGATCGCGTGCGCCAACGTCGCCAACCTGATGCTTGCGCGCGGGGCCGTCCGGCAGAAAGAGATTGCGGTGCGGACGGCCTTGGGCGCGAGCCGCTGGCGGGTCGTCCGCCAACTTTTGACGGAGAGTGTACTGCTCTCGCTCGTCGGCGGAGGGCTTGGCCTCTTGCTGGCGATGTGGGGCGTTGACCTCCTGCTAAAGCTCAACGACAACCGTCTGCCGCGCGCGACCGAGATCGGGCTTGACTCGCGTGTGCTTCTCTTCACGCTCGGCGTCTCCGTCCTGACGGGCGTGGTGTTCGGACTCGCGCCCGCGTTCCAGACCTCGAACGTCAACCTCCACGACACGCTCAAAGAGGGCGGGCGGAGCGGCAACGCGGGCGTGCGTCGCGGCGTGCGTAACGCTTTAGTCATCGCCGAGATGGCCTTCGCCGTCGTGCTTCTGGTCGGCGCGGGGCTTCTCATACGCAGCTTCATCGAGTTGCAGCAGGTCAGCCCCGGCTTCCAACCGCACGGCGTGCTGGCGATGCAGGTCTCTCTGCCCGCGAGCAAGTACGCTGAGCCTATGCAGCGCGCGGCCTTCGACCGACAGATGCTCGAACAGGTGCGCGGCGTGGCGGGCGTGAAGGACGCCGCCACGACGACGACGCTGCCGATGAGCGGGATGAACCAGAGCGGCAGCTTCCGCATCGAGGGCAAGCAGGTGGGGCCCGGCGAGGATTCGCCGCATGGCGACCGCTGGATGGTCTCGGACGACTACTTCCAGACGATGGGTATCCATCTCATCGAGGGGCGCTTCTTCGACGCGCACGACACGGCGGACTCTCCCGGCGTCGCCATCATCGACGAGGCGATGGCGCGCAAGTATTGGCCGGGCGAAGACGCGCTCGGCAAGCGCATTACGTTCGAGGGCGGCGCGCAGGCCCCGCGCTACCGCGAGATCGTCGGCATCGTCGGCCACGTCCGCAACGAGGGGCTGGAAGGTGAGTCGCGCGTTCAATATTACGTCCCTTACGCGCAGCGTGCGAACGGCACAGACCTCTTCGTCGCGGTGAGCACGGACGGCGACCCTTCGTCGCTCGCTCCTGCGGTGCGCGGCGCAATCGCGAGCGTTGACAGAGACCTGCCGGTCTACCGCGTGACGACGATGGAGAAGATGGTCGCCGACTCGCTCGCCCAGCGACGCTTCTCGATGTTTCTGTTCGGCGTCTTCGCCGCGCTCGCGCTCGTCCTCGCCGTCGTCGGCCTCTACGGCGTGATGAGCTACGCGGTCGCGCAGCGCACGCACGAGATCGGCCTGCGCATGGCGCTCGGAGCGCAAGCGGGCAACGTGCTACGGATGGTCGTCGGACAGGGGATGGCGCTCGTCGGCATCGGCCTCGTGATTGGTCTGGTGGGCGCGCTCATTCTGACGCGCTTCATGGCGAGCCTGCTCTACGGCGTCTCGAACGTAGACCCTCTGACCTACGCGGGCATCGCGCTGCTTCTGGCGTCGGTCGCGCTTCTCGCCTCCTACGTCCCCGCGCGCCGCGCGACGAAGGTCGATCCGATGGTGGCTTTGAGATACGAGTGATAAGTGATGAGTGATAAGTGATAAGTGATAAGTGATAAGTGAAAGACGAAAAGCTTTTTCTCATCACTCATCACTCATCACTTATCACTTGCGAACGGAGTGAGCAATGAGGACTCTCTGGCAAGACCTGCGCTACGGCGCGCGCAGTTTGTGGACGAGGCCGGGCTTTACGCTGGTGGCTGTGCTGACGCTGGCCTTAGGGATAGGTGCGAACACGGCCATCTTCAGTCTCATCAACGCGGTGCTGCTCAAGCCTCTGCCCTTCGCAGACCCGGCGCGGCTGGTCATGGTTTGGGAGGACGCGTCGAACATCGGCTTCCCGCAGAACTCGCCCGCGCCCGCCAATTATCTCGACTGGAAAACACAGAACCAGACCTTCGAGGACATGGCCGCCATTCAGACGGTGAGCTACAACCTGACCGGCGTCGGCGAGCCGGAGAAGGTGGCCGGGCATGCGGTGACGGCCAACCTGTTCGGGCTGCTCGGCACGAGGCCCGCGCTCGGGCGCGGCTTCTCGGCTGAAGAAGAGAAGCCCGGCTCAAACAAGGTCGTCATCCTCAGCCACGCGCTCTGGCAGAACAGCTTCGGCGGCGAGCGCAGCCTCGTCGGCAGAGAGATTCTGCTCAACGGCGAGAAGTACACGGTCGTCGGCGTGATGCCCGCGGGATTTCAGTTCCTCGAATCATACATCCGTCTCTGGGTGCCGCTCGCGCAGGCTCCTGAAGACTGGGCCAATCGCGGCGGCCACTATCTCACGGTCGTCGGGCGTGTGCGGCCCGGCGTCACCACCGAGCAGGCCGACGCCGACATCAAGACCATCATGGCGCGCATCTCGCGCGACCATCCGGATGAAGCCGCCGAGCTTGGAGCAAACGTGCAGCCGCTGCGCGAGCAGTTGGCGGGTGACGTGCGCCGCCCGCTCATGATGCTGCTTGTCGCCGTCGCCTTCGTGTTGCTGATCGCGTGCGCGAACATCGCGGGGCTGTTGCTGTCGCGCTCGGTCGCGCGCCGCCGCGAGATTGCCATCCGCATCGCGCTCGGCGCGAGCCGCTGGAGAGTCGTGCGGCAACTGTTGACGGAGAGCGCGCTGCTCTCTCTCTCGGGCGGCGTGCTCGGACTCCTGCTGGCCCTCTGGAGCTTCGCCTTCCTACAGCAGTTGATTCCGCAGACGATGGCGCTCTCGACCAGCCTCGGCATTGACGGGAAAGTCCTCGGCTTCACACTCGTCATCTCGCTTCTGACGGGCACGGTCTTCGGACTCGCGCCCGCGCTCCAGGCGTCGAAGGCCGGGCCCGGTGAAGCGCTCAAGCAGGGCGGCGGGCGCGGCGGCGTAGGTGCGGGCAGCCGTCGTCTGCGCAACGCTTTCGTCGTCTCGGAAGTCGCGCTGGCGCTGGTGCTTCTTGTCGGCGCGGGACTCCTGATCCAGTCGCTCAAAAAGCTGCGCGGGCAGTATTCGGGCATCCGTCCCGAGAACGTTTTGACGCTGAGGACAATACTGCCCGAGAACAAGTACACAGAGCACGCGCAGCGCCAAGCCTTCTATGACGCAGTGCTTGAGCGCGTGCGCCGTTTGCCCGGCGTCGTCTCGGCGGGCTACACGACGACCGTCCCTCTGACATGGAAGGGCGGCACGAGCGGCTTCACCGTCGAAGGCCGTGCGCCCGAGCGCGGGATGGGCAACGACGCAAACCATCGGCAAGTTACCGCAGACTACTTGCAGACGTTGGGCATCCCGCTCAAACAGGGGCGTTACTTGCAGGAGTCGGATGGCCCACAGTCGCAGCCCGTCGTCGTTATCAACGAGGCGATGGCACGCGCTTACTGGCCGGGCCAAGACGCCCTGGGGAAGCGCTTCAAGGTCGGCGGCCCAGACGCGAAGCGCCCCTGGCTGACGATTGTCGGCGTCGTGGCCGACGTGCGGCAGATGGGACTTGATGCGCCGGTCAAGGCGGAGATGTATCTGCCTTACAGGCAGGTCGAGTATCAGCAGTGGTTCGCGCCGGGCTATCTGGTCATACGTACTTCGGTCGAGCCGGCGGGACTGATTGCCGCCGTACGCCGCGAGGTCTACGCGGTCGATCCCGGTCAGCCCGTGTCGAACGTCCAGACGATGGCGGAGATTTTGAGTGACGAGTCGGCGCAGCGGCAAGTAGGCATGACGCTGCTCGGCGTCTTCGCGGCGCTGGCGCTGGCGCTCTCCTCGCTCGGAATCTACGGCGTGCTCTCCTTCTTCGTCGCACAGCACATGCAGGAGATCGGCGTGCGCCTCGCGCTCGGCGCGCAGCCCGTTTCAATCCTCGCGCTGGTGCTGCGCAAAGGCATGACGCTGGCGCTCGCGGGTGTGGGACTCGGCCTGTGCGGGGCCTTCGCCCTGACGCGCCTGATGCAGAGTCAACTCTTCGGCGTCAGCCCGAACGACCCGCTGACCTACGCAGGCTTTGCGCTGCTGCTCACATTGGTTGCGCTCGCGGCCTGCTACATGCCCGCGCGACGCGCGACGAAGGTCGATCCGATGGTGGCTCTTAGATACGAGTGATAAGTGATGAGTGATGAGTGATAAGTGAAAGACGAAAAACTTTTTCTTATCACTCATCACTTATCACTCCCGAAGGAGTGAGCAATGAGGACTTTGCTGAAGGACTTGCGGTACGGGGTGCGGATGCTGTGGCGTTCGCCGGGCTTCACCGTAGTGGCGGTGGTGTCTCTGGCGCTCGGGATTGGCTTCAACACGGCGATCTTCAGTCTCGTCAACGCCGTGCTCATCCGCCCTATCCCCGTCGTCAGTGGGCAGGGAAGCGTCGTGTGGCTGCGTGCGCCCTCGTCATATCCGGACTATCTCGATTACCGCGAGCAGGCGCAGAGCTTCGACGGCATGGCGGCCATCACGGGCACGCGCGAATTTAGTCTGACGCGCGGCGACGAGCCGGAACTCATCAAGGGCGAGTACGTGACCGCGAACTACTTCGACGTGCTCGGCGTCGGCGCACACTTGGGCCGCACCTTTATCGAGGACGAAGGGCGCACCCCCACGCCCGTCGTCGTCTTAAGCCAACACCTCTGGCGGACGCGCTTCGACTCGGACGCAAGTGTGGTCGGCAAGCAGATTTCTTTGAACGGCCTCGGCTTCACGGTCATCGGCATCGCGCCCGAAAAGTTTATCGGTACGGAGGTCGGACTCAACCGGGAGTTGTGGATTCCGCTCTCGATGCAGACGGTTCTGAACCCGCCCGGTATGTCCGGGGTCGAAGGCTCCGCGGGAGACATGCTCCGCGAGAGGCGCAATCACTGGCTGGAAGTCTTCGCGCGTCTGAAGCCGAATGTGACGCGCGAGCAGGCGGCGGCGGAGTTGTCCGGCATCGCGCGCCGCCTGGCCGAGACTTACAGCGGCAGGGCCGATGCCGAGTCGCTTCGGCGCGTCCAACTCCTCAGGATGAGCGGCGGCATGGACCCGAGCGACCGCGAAGAGGCGCTGCCCATTGTCGGCATCGTGATGGCCGTCGTGGCGCTCGTGCTTCTGATCGCGTGCGCGAACATCGCGGGGCTACTCGTGGCGCGCGCAGCCGTCCGCCGCCGCGAGACCGCCATTCGACAGGCGCTCGGCGCGGGCCGCGCACGACTCGTCCGCCAGTGGTTGACGGAGAGCGTGCTGCTCGGCGTCACGGGCGGCGCGTTCGGCCTGCTCCTCGCGTTGTGGGCCAATGACCTGATGATCTCTTACGCGCAGGCGACGCCGCTGGCCTCAATCGAGATTGGTCTCGACTATCGCGTGCTCGCCTTTACGCTTGTCGTCTCGGTCGTGGCGGGAATCATCTTCGGCCTCGCGCCCGCGCTTCAGGCTTCGCGGCTCGACATCGTCACGGCCTTGAAGACCGAAGACTCTTCGCGTGCGGGCACGCGCCGCTCTCGCCTGCGCGCCGTTTTCGTGACGGCGCAGGTGACGCTCTCCGTAGTGCTTCTGGTCTGCGCGGGGCTGTTCATACGGAGCCTGCAAAGCGCGCACGGCATCGACCCGGGCTTCCGCGTCGAGCGCGCACTGACCGTGCCCGTCAACCTCGGGCTTCTGCGATACAAAGAGGCCGAAGGGCGGAACTTTTACCGCGAGTTGCTCACGCGGGTCGAGGCGCAGCCGGGCGTCGAGCGCGCGAGCTTTGTGAGGTTCGCGCAGTTGGGCTTCTCCTTCGGACAGGGACAGGTCTTCGCCGAAGGGCGTGGGCAGACGGGCGGAGATGGCACGAGCACGGGCTTCAACATCGTGGGGCCGCGCTATTTTCAGACGATGGAGACGCCGCTCGTGCGCGGGCGCGACTTCAATGACGCCGACCGCGACGGTGCTCCGTCCGTCGTCGCGATCAACGAGACGCTGGCCGAGATGCTCTGGCCGGGCGAAGACCCTCTGGGCAAGCGCGTCAGCTTTGAAGGGGCGACGGGGCCTTTCCTCGAAGTCGTCGGCGTGGCGCGTGATGGCAAGTATCGTTCGCTCGGCGAGCGTGCGCGGCCCTACATCTACAAGCCTCTGCTGCAAGCCTACGAGCCGAAGATGACGCTCGTCGTACGCACCTCGGGCGACCCACAGTCTGTCGCGGGCGCGGTGCGCGAACAACTGCGCGCGCTCGACCCGAACCTGCCCGTCGCGGATGTGAAGACGCTCACTGAGCAGTTCGACCTCTCGCTCCTTCCGGCGCGCGTCGCGGCGTGGACGCTCGGCGGCTTCGGGCTGCTCGCGCTGGCTCTCTCCGCCATAGGGATTTACGGCGTCGTCTCTTACTCGGTCGCGCAACGCACGCGCGAGATAGGCGTCCGCATGGCTTTGGGCGCGCGCGCAACGGACGTGCTGCGGCTCGTGCTCGGCGAGGGGCTGCTGGTCATCGGCATCGGACTCTGCGTCGGACTGCTGCTCGCCTTCGCCGCGTCGCGCGTGGTCGCGGGCTTTCTCTACGGCATCGGCGCGACCGACCCGCTGACGTTCGCGGGCGTACCGCTCCTGCTCGGCGCGGTGGCGCTCGCCGCCAGCTACATCCCCGCGCGCCGCGCAACCCGTGTCGATCCGATGGTGGCTCTCAGGCATGAGTGATAAGTGATGAGTGATAAGTGATGAGAGAAGGATGAAAAGCTTTTTTCTTATCACGCATCACGCATCACTCATCACTCCCGAAGGAGTGAGCAATGAGGACTTTCTGGCAGGATTTACGCTACGGGGTGAGGACGATCTTGAAGAGTCCGGGCTTCGCATTCGTGGCGGTGGTCGCGCTGGCCTTAGGGATTGGCGCGAACACGGCTATCTTCTCGGTCGTCAATTCGGTCTTGCTGCGCGCGCTGCCTTACGCGGGCGCGGAGCGCATCGTGACGCTCTACACGGGTACAGACCCGAGCGTCCCGGCCAACGTGCCGCTCTCTTTCCCAGACCTGATTGACTATCGCGACCAGTCGCAGTCGCTCGAATACGTCGCGGGCTATCAGGGCGTCGGCACAGTCATGTCCGCCGGTACGGGCGACGAGCCGGAGCGCGTGCGCGGCACCGAAGTGATGGCCGACCTCTTTCCGATGCTGGGGGCGCGGGCCGCGCTCGGGCGCGTGTTTACGAGGGGGGAGGACAAGGAAGGCGCGCCGCCGGTCATCGTCTTAAGCGATGGGCTGTGGCGCAGGCGCTTCGGCGCAGACCCTTCGGTCATCGGGCGCGAGGTCAGGATGGGACTCGCGGGTCGCGTCGTGACCGTCGTCGGCGTGACGGAGCCGGGCTTCAAGTTCCCGCTCGACGAGAGAGAGGCGATTGAATATTACGTCCCCTTCGTCGCGGAGTACGCGAGGACTGACGCGGCCTCGCTCAACAGTCGCGACACGTTCTCCATTCCTGTAGTGGCTAAGCTCAAGCCGGGCGTCTCTTTCGAGCAGGCCGCCGCAGAGGTCTCGACCATCGCGGACAGGCTCGCGGCTCAATACCCGGAGGCCGACGCGCAACGCCGCGCACGCCTCGTCCCGCTGCACGAAGACCTTGTCGGGCAGGTGCGCCCGGCCCTGCTCGTGCTGCTCGCGGCGGTCGGGCTTGTCCTCTTAATCGCGTGCGCGAACGTGGCGAATCTTCTGCTTGCGCGCGCCGCCTCGCGCGGCAGGGAGATGGCGATACGCACGGCGCTCGGCGCGACAAGGGGCCGGGTCATTCGTCAACTCCTGACGGAGAGCATGCTGCTCTCGCTCGCGGGTGGGGCTGCCGGGTTGCTTCTGGCCGTGTGGGGCGTTGACCTCATCGTCAAGCTCAGCCCGGCCAGCGTCCCGCGTCTGGCGGAGACTTCTCTGGACGCGCGCGTCTTCTTCTTTACGCTCGCCGTCTCGGTCTTGACGGGGCTGCTGTTCGGACTCGCGCCCGCGCTGCAAGCCTCGAAGTCAGACCTCTCGGTCTCGCTCAAAGAGGGCGGGCGCGGCGGGACGGAAGGAGCGAGGCGCGGACGCATGCGCGCCGTGCTGGTCGTCACGGAGGTGGCGCTCTCGCTCGTACTCTTGGTGGGCGCGGGGCTTTTGATTAAGAGCTTCCGCCAGCTTGTCTCGACAGACCCCGGCTACTCGCCCGAGCGCGTGCTCGCGCTCACCATCGCGCTCAACACGAAGAAGTTCGCCGACGGCGACAGTCGCGCCGGATACTTCCGCGCAGCCGTCGAGCGAGTAGGCCAGCTTCCCGGCGTCGATGCGGCGGGCGTGACGCGTCTGCTGCCGCTCGGGAACCGCGACATTTTCAGCAAAGTCAACATCGGTGGCCGCCCGCCGTTCGAGCCGGGCACGCATAACAGCGCGCGCAGCTACACGGTCAGCCCCGAATACTTCCGAGTCATGAGCATCCCCATCCGTCGTGGGCGCACCTTCGCCGGCACGGACGCGAAGGACTCGCCCCCGGTCGTCATCATCAACGAAGTGCTCGCGCGCAAATACTTCACAGGTCAGGAGCCGCTCGGCCAGCGACTCGTCATCGAGGACGCCGACGACAAGCCAATCGAGCGCGAGATCGTCGGCGTCGTGGGGAGCGTGCGCTACGAGGGGCTGAACGGAGATGAAGTGCCCGAGTTCTATATCCCGTTCCAACAAGCGCCCGAGGCCGTGATGGAGGTCGTCGTGCGCTCGAAGGGACAGGATGCAGCCGCACTGACCGCTCCGGTGCGCGCGGCGCTGAAGGGCGTTGACCCGAACCTACTCGTCTGGGAGACGCGGACGATGGACGAGCTGGTGGGCCGCTCGGTCGCGCCGCAGCGGTTCAACGTCGCGCTGCTCGGACTGTTCGCCGCGCTCGCCCTCGCGCTCGCCGCCGTCGGCATCTACGGCGTGATGAGCTACACGGTCACGCAGCGCACGCACGAATTTGGCATCCGGATGGCGCTCGGCGCGCAAGCGGGTGATGTGCTGCGGATGGTCGTCGGCCGTGGGATGCTGCTGACACTCTTCGGCCTCGGCCTCGGACTTGCGGGCGCTTTCGCGCTGACGCGTCTGATGTCGAGCCTGCTCTACGGCGTCTCGGCCACAGACCCTCTGGTCTTCGCCGTCGTCTCGCTGCTGCTCGCCACAGTCGCGCTTGTCTCCTGTCTCGTCCCCGCGAGAAGGGCGACGAAAGTGGACCCGATGATAGCTTTACGTTACGAATAAAGCAGTGACGAGTGACAAGTGACAAGTAAGAACTTGTTTTAGCTCGTCACTTGTCACTCGTCACTGCTTTCGAGGAAGAGCTATGAGGACATTCTTGAAGGACGTGCGGTTCGGGTTGCGTGTGCTGTGGAAGAGCAAGGGGTTCACGGCGGTCGCGGTCGTAACGCTGGGGTTGGGTATCGGCGTGAACACGGCGATCTTCAGCGGCGTGAGTGCGTTCGTGCTGCGCCCTCTGCCCGGCACGTCTGACCCGGAACGGCTCGTCTCGGTCTTCGAGACCCCGGCGGACGGGCAGGGCGGCTACAACAACATGTCCTACCCGGACTATCTGGACTATCGCGCGCAGACGGACGTGTTCGACGGCGTGCTGGCGCATGAGATGGTACAGGCCGCGCTCGGCAATGACCGCGAGCAGACGGACGTGGCGTGGGGGCAGATCGTTACGGGCAACTTCTTCGACGTGCTCAAGGTCAGGATGCAGCTCGGGCGCGGCTTCCTGCCCGAAGAGGACGAGACGCCGGGCACGCACCCCGTCGTTGTCTTGAGCCACGACCTCTGGCGCACGCGCTTCGGCGCAGACCGAGCGATTGTGGGCCAGACCATACAGCTCAACGGCCACCCGTTCACGGTCGTCGGCGTTGCACGCCCGGAGTTCACGGGCGCGAAGTGGGCGCTCGGGATGAAGTTCTGGGTTCCTCTGATGATGAAGCAGCAGGTCTTGGGCGGCACGAACAATTGGATGACCGAGCGCGGCAACCACTGGCTTGAGATGATGGCGCGTCTGAAGCCGACGGCCACGAACGCGCAGGCCGGCGCGGCGCTGACCGCCATCGCCGCGCGTCTCGAAGGGCAGTACCCGGCTGCAAGGAACAAGAACATACGAGTCCTCGTCGTGGATGAGAGGGAAGGACGCTGGCAGGACATGGCGGGCGTCGTGCGTCTGAGCAGCGGGCTGGCGATGGCCGTCGTCGGTCTCGTCCTGCTGGTCGCGTGCGCGAACGTCGCCAACATGATGCTGGCGCGCGCGGTCGTCAGGCGGAAGGAGATCGCTTTGCGCCTCGCGCTCGGCGCGGGTCGCTGGAGAGTTATCCGCCAACTCCTGACCGAGAGCGTGATGCTCTCGTTCGCGGGCGGGGCGTTGGGGCTTCTGCTCGCCTTCTGGATGACGGACGCGCTGACTACCTTCTTCCCATCGCTCGCCTATCAGTTAGTCCTCGATGTGTCGCCCGATGCGCGCGCCCTCGGCTTCACGCTCGCCGTCTCACTGCTGACAGGCATCGTCTTCGGGCTTGCGCCCGCCTTTCAGACGACGAAGCCCGACCTCGTCCCCGTGCTCAAAGGCGAGTCGGAGCGTGCGGGCCGCGCGCGCCGCCTGTCTCTGCGCAATGCGCTCGTCGTCTCGCAGGTCGCGCTCTCGCTTGTCGTGCTCGTCTGTGCCGCGCTCTTCGTACAGAGCTTCCACAACGCGAAGTCGATTGACCCCGGCTTTACGACGCACGACGCGGTTTTAGTCTCAGTCAATCCGGGACTGTTCGGTTACACGAAGGAGCAGGGCCGCGACTTCTATCGACGCCTCGCGGAGCGCGTGCGCGCGATGCCCGGTGTTGAGGCCGCGGCGTTCGTTGACAAGCTTCCGCTCGGCGACAGCTCGAACTCTTGGGGGCCTGTCTACCCTGCGGAGCAGCCCGTGCCGCCGCCGGGCGAGGGCATGGATGCGTTCGCCGAGACGGTCGGGCCCGGCTACTTCAAGGCGATGCGGATTCCGCTCGTCGATGGGCGCGACTTCGGCGAGCAAGAGCGCGAAGGCGTCGTGCCCGAATCGGTCATCATCAACGAGACGCTTGCACGGCGACTCTGGCCGGGCGAGAGCGCCGTCGGCAGGCGCATGGGGCTGGGACGCGACATCGCCGACGCGGTCGAGGTCGTCGGCGTTGCGCGCGACACGAAGGTGCGCACGCTCGGCGAGGGGCCGCGCAACATGATGTACGTCTCGGTGGATCAGACCTACCGTGGCGGCATGACGCTGGTCGTCAGTACGCCGGGCGAAGGGGCGGGCGTCGTCTCGGGGCTGCGACAGGCCGTGAAGGAACTCGACGCGCGCATGCCGCTCTACGATGTGAAGACGATTGAGCAGCATCTGACGTGGGCCTTCTGGGCGCAGAACATGGCCGCGGCGCTGGCGTCGGCCTTCGGGCTATTGGCGCTGCTGCTCGCGGGAGTGGGACTCTACGGCGTCGTCGCCTACACCGTGGCGCGGCGCACGCACGAGATCGGCATCCGCGTCGCGCTCGGCGCGCAAGCGAGAGACATCCTGCGGCTCGTCCTGGGGCAGGGCATGGCGCTCACGCTCGTCGGACTCGGGGCGGGGCTTGTGGGGGCGCTGGCGCTCGGACGCCTGCTCGCGAGCCTGCTCTATGGCGTCAGCCCCGGCGACCCGGCGACCTATATCCTCGTCGCGCTCGGCCTCGCCTGCGTGGCGCTTCTCGCCTGTCTTATCCCCGCGCGCCGCGCGACGAAGGTCGATCCGATGGTGGCACTCAGATACGAGTGATGAGTGATGAGTGATAAGAAGTGATGAAGTGGTGAAGTGGTGACAGGTGACGAGTGACGAGTGAAGAAATGATGAATGATGAGAAAGATGATGGCTTTGCACTCATCACTTATCATTCATCACTTATCACTCCTTCAAGGGCGTTGCTTGTGTGAGCCGTGCATGTCAAACTCTTCGACCCTGGACGGACTTCGGTATCCGCTGACCAACTTATGCCCCGCGTACTTATCGCAGATGACCAACCCGCCGTGATCGAGGCTTTGCGCCTTTTGCTGAAGGGCGAGGGCTTCGAGATCAAGTCGGTCGCTTCGCCGTCGGATGTTGCCGAAGCTCTCTCTCGCCAGCCGTTCGACGTGGCGCTCATCGACCTCAACTACACGCGTGACACAACCTCCGGTGAAGAGGGACTGGATTTGCTGGCGCGCTTGCGCGAGCTTGACCCGACGCTTCCGGTCGTAGTGATGACGGCCTGGGGCAGCGTCGAGCTGGCCGTCGAGGCGATGCAGCGTGGCGCACGCGACTTCGTGCAGAAGCCCTGGGACAACGCGCGGCTGCTGACGATTCTGCGCACACACTCGGAGCTTGCGCGCGCCCTCCGCAACGGCGAGCGCCTTGAGGCCGAGAACAAGATGCTGCGCGAGGACGGCGGCACAGGCACGCGCCCGCTCCTCATCGCTGCCTCCGGCGCGATGCAGCCGGTCTTAGAGCTTGCGCGTCACGTCGGGCCCTCGGACGCCAACGTGCTTATCACGGGCGAGAACGGCACGGGCAAGGAGGTCATCGCGCGCACGCTCCACGCGCTCTCGCACCGCGCGTCGAAGCCGATGGTGGCCGTCAACGCGGGTGCTCTGGCCGAAGGGACTTTCGAGAGCGAGGTGTTCGGCCACGTCAAAGGCGCATTCACCGATGCGAAGAGTGATCGCGTCGGGCGCTTCGAGCTGGCCGACGGCGGCACGCTCTTTCTCGACGAGATCGCCAACGTGCCCGTCAACCTTCAGCCGAAACTTCTGCGCGTATTGGAGACGGGCGAGTTCGAGCGCGTCGGCTCTTCGCAGACGCGGCGCGTTGACGTGCGCGTGCTCTCGGCGACGAACGCGAACCTCAAAGAGGAGGCGGCGTCAGGCCGCTTCCGGCAAGACCTCTTCTTCCGACTCAACACGGTCGAGATCAACCTGCCCCCTCTGCGCGAGCGACCCGAAGACATCCCAGCCTTCGCCGCGCACTTCCTGCGCCAGCACGCGCAACGCTACCGCAAAGAGGTGCGGGGCTTCGAGCCGGCGGCGCTCGAAGTGCTGGCTGCCTACGCGTGGCCGGGGAATGTTCGCGAACTCGATCACGTCATGCAGCGCGCGGTGTTGCTGGCGCGCACAAACGAGGTGAAGGTCGTTGACCTCGGCCTGCAACCCTCGCGCGAGACGGGCGAGCGCCGCCTCGAAGAGATGAGCCTCGAAGAGGTCGAGCGCCTCCTCATCCAAAAGGCGCTCCGACGCTTCGGCGGCAACGTCAGCCAGGCCGCCGACGCCCTCGGACTCAGCCGCAGCGCCCTCTATCGACGCATGCAGAAGTACGAAATCTAGAGCGGCTCGGCATTACGTCCGGCAGGAAGGACGATCCACGAAGTCACATGATTAAGGACACGAACCGTGGGTCTTGGTCTAGTGTTCTTTCCTGTGACTTCGTGAGTTAAATCTTTTCCGTCGCTTACATCGGCCTCACGTTAGGATAAAATCATCCCGGTCTTCCAAGTCGCCATTTGACTCAGACCCACGACGGCACGGCGGAAGTATGAGACCTGAAGAGCAGGCGACAGTCGAACACGGCACCGAGACAATCGGCGCGGTCGCGCTTCCCAAGACACACGCGCCCACCTCACAGCCGCCCGCGCCCAAAGCCTCCACAGCCGTTACGCCGCGACCCGCCCGGCCCGCCGAGGAACGAAGAAAGACCGCGAGGCGCGAGCCTTTGAGCCATGAGCGGCGTGTGTTGTTGATGGCGCTCGGGGCGGGTGCGCCTGCCGTGGTCGTGACGCTGGCGCTGCTGTGGGTGGGCGATTACACGCCGAAGGTCGTGTGGACTCTGGCGGCGCTGGTGGCGTGCTGCTGGCTCGGCTTCTCTTTCGCGGTGCAGGCGCGTGTGGTGCGACCGCTCCAGACCGTCTCGAACTTGCTGGCGGCGCTGCGCGAGGGCGACTACTCTTTCCGCGCGCGCGGCGGGCGCGGCACAGATGCCTTGAGCGAGGTGGTGCGCGAGATCAACGCGCTCGGCGAAACGATGCGCGAGCACCGTCTCGGCGCGCTCGAAGCGACGGCGCTGCTCCGGACGGTGATGTCGGAGATCGACGTGGCCGTCTTTGCCTTTGACCCCGAGCGGCGTTTGCGTCTCGTCAACCGCGCGGGCGAGCGTCTGCTCGCGCGACCCGCCGAACGCGCCGCCGGGCGCACCGCCGAAGAGCTTGGATTAGAAGACTGCCTGCGCGTGCCCGAGACCGATGCGACGCACACGCTCACGAAAGCCTTCCCCGGCGACGGCGGCCAACTCCGACGCTGGGGCATGCGCCGCAGCGCTTTCCGCGAACGCGGCGTGCCGCACCAGTTGCTCGTCATCGGCGATCTCAGTCAGCCTTTACGCGAAGAGGAGCTGAAGGCTTGGCAGCGGATCGTGCGCGTGCTGGGGCACGAGCTGAACAACTCGCTCGCGCCGATCAAGTCCATCGCCGGAAGCATCGCCTCGCTCCTCTCACGCGAGCCGCTGCCCGGCGACTGGCGCGAGGACGTGCGCCGGGGCCTCGACGTGGTCTCGACGCGCGCCGAATCTTTGAGCCGCTTTATGGAGTCGTACGCGCGCCTCGCACGTCTCCCGCCGCCGCGCTTCTCTACGGTAGAGTTGGGGCGGGTCGTGCGACGCGTCGCGGGACTTGAGACGCGCGTCGAGGTAGAAGTGCTGGCAGGCCCCGAGCAGACGGTGCGCGCCGACGCAGACCAACTCGAACAACTCCTCATCAATCTCGTACGCAACGCGGCGGATGCCTCGCTCGTCACGCGCGGCGCGGTGCGCGTCGGATGGCGCGGCACCTCGAACGGTCACGTCGAAATCTGGGTCGAGGATGAAGGACTTGGGCTGGCGAACACCTCGAATCTCTTCGTGCCGTTCTTCACCACGAAGCCAGCCGGTTCCGGCATAGGGCTTGTGCTCTCGCGCCAGATAGCCGAAGCGCACGGCGGTGCGCTCACACTTGAGAATCGACGCGGTGCGCGAGGGTGCGAAGCACGCCTGCGCCTGCCCGTCTGAATTCCCGCTTTTGGGACGCCGCAGTCCCGCAAGCGAACAAAGGCCGTCTTCGACTCTGCGCTTCCGCCTTTGTTACTTGACGATTGATACTGGCACGGCGTTTCCTTATCAAATTACTCAAACGGGGCCGCGTCCCCACTTTTACAACAGCGCTCCAGAGAGGGGGCCGGGACTCGGGGGCCCGCCAGGCGTATGATTCAACTGAGAGGCGTCGAAAAGTTTTACGAGTCGGGTGCGGGGCGAACCTACGTCCTGCGGCGCGTGAACATGGACGTGCGCGATGGCGAGTTCGTCTCGATCATGGGGCCTTCCGGGTCGGGGAAGACGACGCTGCTTTCTATCCTCGGCTTTCTCGACAGCGCTTGGGGCGGCGAATACTTCTTCATGGACAGCGCCGTCCACAAGATGAATCACAAGGAGCGCGCCGCGCTGCACAAGCGCCACGTCGGTTTCGTCTTCCAGAGCTATCACCTCATCGACGGCCTGACGGTCAAAGAGAACTTGGAAGTCCCACTCTCGTACCGCAACGTCAAGCGTGCGGAGGCCGAGGCGCTTGTCGCCGACGCGCTCGACCGCTTCCAGATCGTCGGCAAGAAAGACCTCTTCCCCGCACAGCTCTCGGGCGGACAGCAGCAGCTCGTCGCTCTGGCGCGCGCCGTCATCCACAGCCCCAAGCTCATCCTCGCCGACGAGCCGACGGGCAACCTCCATTCGGGCCAAGGGCGCGAGATTATGGAGTTGTTCAAGCGCCTCAACGAAGAGGGCACGACCATCATTCAGGTTACACACTCCGAGGCGAACGCCGCTTTCGGCGACCGCGTCGTCCAGCTTGCCGACGGCTGGGTCGTGAACGAGGAGCAGGCGGGGGCGGCGGTCTGAAGGTTGCAGAGAGGCAGAAGCCCGACCGTGAGGGAGGGCGTCACAACTCCCGCCAGTCGCCTCCTTGATGAACACTGTACGCCCTCCCTCACGGTCGGGCTTCTGCCTCACGCCCTATTCCCCATGAACGACTGAACTGCCGTCGCTACTCCATCCACTTGGCGCGTGGCTTGTTGACGGTCGCTGCTGCCGGCGCAGGCTCCCAAATCTTTACGGTCGCATCGTAGCTCGCGCTCAGGAGGAGCAGCGCGCCGCGCGGCGTAAACTTCACGTCGTTGATCTCTTCCGAGTGCGCCTTGATCGTGGAGAGGAGCTTGCCGGTCTGCGCGTCGTGCAGACGCAAAAGGCCGCCGCCACCCGCCTCGGCCATCACATGCCCGTCGGGCGAGAACTCGATCTCGTAGATCATCTCCGGCTGCCGAAGCTCTCTGAGCTTCTCGCCCGTATGCGCGTCCCAGAGAATGATTCGGTGGTCGCGGCTCCCGCTCGCGAGCGTCGCGCCGTCCGGCGTAAACGCCACGGAAGTCACCCAGTCGTCGTGACCAGCCAGCGTGTGGAGCGTCTTGCCCGTCGCCGTGTCCCAGAGCCTGACCGTATTGTCTCCTTCAGCGCCCGCGCTCGCCAACACACGACCGTCGGGCGTAAAGGCGAGTGACGTAACGGCGTCGTCGTGACCGACGAGAGTTCGCAAGAGTCTGCCCGTCGCCGTGTCCCAGAGCTTGACGGTCTTGTCTCTTCCGCCGCTCGCAAGCACGCGCCCGTCGGGCGAGAAGACGACCTCGAAGATGCCGCCCGTGTGCCCCTTGAGCGTGCGGAGCAGGCGCAGAGTCCGTGCATCACGGAGCTGCACCGTCGGCTCTTTGTCGCCGTCTGTACAAGAGGCGAGCAGTCTCCCGTCGGACGAGACGGCCACGTCGCTGACCGTTCCGCCCAAGCCCTCAATCTTCCGCAAGAGCCTGCCCGTCCTCACGTTCCAGATGCGTATACTTCCGTCGTCGCCCGAAGTGGCCGCACGCACGCCGTCGGGAAAGAACGCGGCGGAGTAGACGGCCCCCGTATGTCCGCGCAGCGTGAGCTTCAAACGCCAGTGTCCGGCGGCGGCGACGGACTGCGCCTTCGTGACGGGCTGCGCCTTCAAGGTTTGACGCGGCGGGCGCGTGGGAGCGGTTTGAGCCGAAAGCTGCCTGCCGTGGCCTTCCACGCGCGTGGCGTTTTCCAGCGAGGCGAAGGCCGCCGCCGAGAGAAGTATGGCGGCAAGGGCAAGGGGGCTTCGGTTGCGACTCATCGTGTCCTCCAGGTGGGCAAGTTAGCACCGCGTGCGCGGCGAGACAAGGAAACGGCGTGCGGCGTCTAAGAGGTTTGTGAGCGGCAGCTTGAGGTTCGTCCGCGGCAGCTCAAGCAGACCCGTGCGCGTTTGAGTAGAAAGAAGCGCGGCGTTCGGCGGCGAAAAAAGTTTCGGCGAGTGCAAAAAAAGATTATCCCGTCGTTCTACTGTTTACGCGTTACTGTCTGGAGGCGAAAAACGATGGAACACGCGAAACGGGTGCGAGTCATCAAGCGCGGGCAGTCCGTGCGAGAGGTTGAGCCGGAGAGCGAGGCGGGCGCGAGGCCGGATGGCGGCGCGCACGTAAGCGACGCGGCGCGCGAGGTCAGGCAGGTCGTGTCCGACTGGGTGCGTGAACACAGGCGACGCTCCGAAGAGTTTCGTCGCAACTATTCGACACTGCTGGGAGAGATGGGCTTCAAGTCGCCGCACTCGTCCGGGCGTGCGGCCTGAGTCTGAGATGACGGGGCTTCCGCGGTCGCGGCGAAAAAAAATCTCGCACGCGTGATCCCCGCGTCACTGTTGCCGCGCGTTAGATAGCAGAGACGTTACGATTCAAGGGGTCAAGCTCAAAAAGAATTTCAGAGAAGGTCGAAAAGAATTTCAGAGAAGGCCGCGCGGCGGATGAAGGATGACGGGCGCGGGGAGGGAGGTCGAATGATGTTGAGCATGATTCAGATAGTGGCGGTGGTGGTGGCGTTCGGCGCTGTGCTGACGCTCACGTCGGAGACTTTTGCCTTCGCCGTGTCGCGCGTCCTGGAGGCCGCTTTTGACGGAGCCGAGTACAGGCTGGCACTGAGGGCGAGCAGGCGCGCGGAGCGTCTAAAGGCGCGCAGACGCGAGGAGAGGCGTCGCAACGTGCGTACGCAGGGCGAGCGCTTCACGCCCAAAGCGACCTACTCGCACGCGATGTGAAGAGCAGTAGACAGTAGACAGTAGACAGTAGACAGTAGAAAAGCTTTGATGCTGATTAAATAGTCTCGATGAACACGTCACTGCCCGCGACGCGGAGCGCTACTGACTACTGACTACTGACTACTGTCTACTGTTCATCCTTCTTATTTTCCGAAGCGTCGGAGGAGTTCACTGAAGCGCGGGTCGGCGCGGAGGCCGTCGAGGCGCGGGTCTACGCGGAGATATGTGAGGCCGACCGAGTGCTCCTCTTCGGCGCGTGCGAGCCATGAGAATGCACCGTCGCGCTCGCCGAGCCGTGAGTGGATGACGGCGATCTCATAGGCCGTGACCCACTCCTGTGAGCGGCGTGCGATCAGGTCGGAGAGGATTTCGCGCGCCTCTTCCGGGTGGCCGCACGAGGCGAGTACATGCGCCTGTTTGGCGCGCGTCGTCGGCGTGTCGCCGGTGAAGGCGCGCTCCTGCTCGAAGACGCCGAGCGCGTCGTCGCACATCCCGCGCATCTCGTAAGACCAGCGCAGGATGATGTGCGTCGAGATGGAGCCGGGGTCAAGCTCAAGGGCACTGCGACACTGCTCCTCCGCCTCTTCAAAACGCCGTGCGAGGAAGAGTATGTTGGCGAGCGCCGTAGCGATGACGGGCGAGCGCGGGGCGAGCTGTTGCGCCTTCCTGATTTCGCTGATGGCCTCGTCGTGGCGACCCATCGCCGTGAGGTTGTAAGCGTGCCAGCGTCGCGCGACGGCGTTCTCAAGGTTAAGCTCGATGGCGCGTCGCAACTCGCGCTCGGCCTCCGCGAAGTCGCGCTCGTAGTTGAAGAGGATGAAGCCGAGCGAGGCGTGCGCCTCGGAGAGCGAATCGTCGGCCTCGACGGCGCGCAACGCGGCCTGCTTCGCGCTCGCCCACGCACCGTCGGGCGGCGGCTCGACGTACCAGTTCAGAAACGAATAGGAGTCGGCCATCTCGGCCCAGGCCAGCCCGTAGCGCGGCGCGAGCTGGACGGCGCGCTCGAAGCGCTCGATGGCCTGACGAAGCCCTTCGGCTGTGCGCCGCGTCACGAAGTAACGGCCCGCCTTGTAGAGCTTCTGCGCCTCGTCTTCCGTATCGCGCGGCGCGGGCGGTGTCGCGCCGGAGTCCGGGCCTTGCCGCCCCGATGGTGTGGCATCGCGCGAGGACGCGCCGCCGCTCGTCGTCGGGCGCTGTGCGTGCGCGGGATTCTTTGTGCGCAGGAGCACCTCATCGAAGCGCGGATGACCGCGAAGGGAATCGAACTGCGGGTCTACGCCGAGCCACGCGAGCCGCGCATCACGAATCTCCCACGCGCGCTCCAACTGTTCGAGCGCTCCCTCCGAATCGCTCAGGCGGCAGTAGACCAACGCCAGCATGTAGGGCGAGACGTAGCGCGTCTCCTCCATTCGCCGAATCTCTTCGAGCAGGCGGCGCGACTCTTCAGTCCGACCCGCTGCTGCAAGCAGTGCCGCGAGGAAGGCGAGCGAGTAAGGGCTGCGGCCCAACAACTCGACCGCCTTGCCGCACGTCTCGACCGCCTCGTCGTGACGGCCCGCCTGCGACAGCGCGAGACTCAGGAGCAGATGGCCGAGTCCGTATGTTGGTTCGGTCGTGACAAGTATGCGCGCCGAGGCGATGGCTTCGTCGAAGCGGCGCGCGTGGTAGAGCGTCCAGTTCAGCGTATGGCGGACGAGGGGCGTGAGCGGCGCAATCTCAAGCGCGCGGCGTGCGCCGTTGAGCGCCTCGTCGAAGCGCCCCTCCATGCCGAGGAAGAAAGAGAGCCACAGGCAGCCGGTCACGTAGTTCGGGTTAAGCTCCGAGGCGCGGCGCAGTTGACGCTCTGATTCCTCCCAGTCGAACTCGTGCGTGAGCGTGGCGAAGCCGAGCGCCGCGTAGCCTTCGGCGAGCGTTGGGTCGAGCGCGACCGACTTGCGCGCCGCCTGAAGCGCGGCGGCGGAAGTTTCGGAGAAGGGGAGAATGGCGTAGACGCCGAGCACGTTGTAGTAGTCGGCTATCCCCGCGTAGGCCAGCGCGTAGTCGGGGTCGAGCGAGACGGCGCGGCTGTAGTGTACGAGCGCGCGTGCGAAGCCCTCTTCGTTAAAGGTGTTCCAGTGGTAGCGCCCGCGCATGTACTCTTCGTAGGCGTCGGCTCGGTCTGTGCCGCGCTTTTGCAGACGCAGACGCTCGCCGCCCGTGAGTTGCGGAATGAGCGCCTCGGCGACCTGCTCGGAGATGGAGTCTTCGAGTTGAAGCACGTCTGCCGAGTCTTCATCGAACTGCCCGGCCCAAACGGCTGAGCCTTCGCGCACGTCGAGCAGTTGCAGTGTGACTCTCAGCGTTTGCCCCGCGCGGCGGATACGACCTTCGAGTATGTAAGTGACACCAAGCTCGCGCCCGGCGGCGAGCGGGTCGGCGTCGCGCCCGTGGTAGCGCAGGACGCTGCTCGTGGGTCTGAGCGTGAAGCGGCGCAGAGAGCCGAGGCGCGTAATCAGCGCGTCGGCAAGTCCCACGCCGAGGTACTCGCCGCCCGTCTCAAGGCCGCCCGTCGATTCGACGATCTTCAAAGGCAGCACGGCGAGCGAGGTCTCTTCGCGTGTAGGCTCACCGGCGGTGCGCGACGCGTCTCTGCGCGAGCCTGCGGGGAAGAAAGGCGGCGCTGCGACGGCGCGGCCTTCGACGAAGCGCGTGATGTCTTCGCGCATCTCCTCAGCCGTCTGATAGCGCTCCGAAGGCTCCTTCCTGAGCGCCTTCATCACAATGTTGTCGAGGTCGCCTGCAAGCTCTCTGCGAAGCGTCTCGACCGTCGCGCCGCGGCACCAGTAGAGATAGCCGAGCGTGTCGGACTCCGGGCCTGTGCCCGAAGGGTGCGCGGGCAGGAGGTCTTCGGGACTTGTGATACGCACCGACGGGTGTTGCGGGTCTTCTTCACAGATGACGCGCGCCATCTCGTGCGGCGAGCGGTTACGCAGGCGATACGGGCGGTGGCCTGTGAGCAGTTCGTAGAGCAGCACACCGAGAGAGTAAACGTCTGTGGCGGGCGAGACCGGCTCGCCCCGCACCTGTTCGGGCGCGGCGTACTCGGGCGTCATCAGACGCATCGCGGTCGCCGTCGGGTCGAGCGTAATCTCTCCGGAGAACTCCGGGTTCAAGAGCTTCGCGATGCCGAAGTCCAGAAGCTTCGGCAATCCGCCGTCGGCGACGAGAATGTTCGAGGGCTTGATGTCGCGATGGATGACGAGCTTCTGATGCGCGTAGTGGACTGCATCGCAGACCATTCGGAAGAGCTTGAGCCGCTCGCCCACCGTCAGCTTCCGCTCGTCGCAGAAGCGATAGACGGGCAAGCCCTCGATGTACTCCATGACGAAGTAGGGCAGCCCGTCGTCGGTCGTCCCGCCGTCAAGCAGGCGCGCGATGTACTGGTGGTCGAGCGTGGCGAGTATCTGGCGCTCGTTGCGGAAGCGGCGGAGGATAAAGTCCGTGTCCATCCCGCGCTTGATGAGCTTGACGGCGACGCGTTGCCGGAACTCGCCGTCGGCGCGCTCCGCCAGGTAGACCGCGCCCATCCCTCCGCGCCCGATCTCGCGCGCGACGAGGTACGCGCCGATGCGACGGCCGATGGCCGGGTCGATGTCGGCGACGAGGTCGAGCGGCATGGTCGCGTAAGGGTCTGTCTGCACGTGCAAGGGGAGGGCGGCGAGCGCAGGCTCTTCGATGAAGTCGCCCGCCGCCTCGTACTGTTCGATGAGAGTCGTGACCTGCTGGCGCAGAGTGTCGTCGCCCCCACAGGCCAGCGTGAGATACGGATGGCGCTCCTCGGGCGGCAGGTCAACTGCCGTCTGGAACACCTCTTCAATCTGCTGCCAGCGTTCGGGGGTCATCGGGGAATTAGTGAATAATAAATCGTGAAAGGGGAATTGCTAATCACGTGTTCTTGAGTTGCCCGTAGAGCCATGCCTTCGCCATGCGCCACTGGCGCTTGACGGTCGGGGCGCTGACGCCGAGGACTTCCGCCGTCTCTTCGACCGAGAGGCCGCCGAAGAAACGCAGCTCGACGATCTTCGACTTCTGCGCGTCCAACGCGGCCAGACGATTGAGCGCGTCGTCTAAGGCGACGAGATTGATGTCACGCTCGCCGCCCGACGCGTCCAGATTCTCGTCGAGCGAGAGCTTCTGAAATTCGCCGCCGCGCTTCTCGGCCTCGTGCGCGCGTGCGTGGTCAACGAGGATGCGGCGCATCATCTGCGCGGCGACGCCGAAGAAGTGCGCGCGGTTCTGCCATTGCACCTGCGTCTGATCGACGAGCCGCATGTAGGCTTCGTGGACGAGCGCGGTGGGCTGCAAGGTGTGGCCGGGGCGCTCGCGCCTGAGATACGAAGAGGCCAGCCGTCGCAGCTCGCCGTAGACGACCGGCAGAAGGTCGTCGAGCACGCCGCGGTCGCCGTCAGTCAGACGGACGAGCAGCCTTGTCACGTCATGCTGTGAGGGGATAGTCACAGGGGAATTCCGGGCCAACACTCTCGTTCAATCTTCAAACGTCTCGGCACACTTAAGTATAAACGACCGCGCGCCGCCATATCAATTTCGCCCTCCCGAAAATTTTCAATCTCGCCTCCTTAATATTTCTCCACGCGGGCCGGTCGCTTTATTTTCTCGGGCTTCGGTGGAATAGTGAGGCCGGCCCGCCGTGCGCGACCGTTGTGGCCGCGGCGGCGAC
Organism: Acidobacteriota bacterium; assembly: GCA_032162705.1. Taxonomy (GTDB): domain Bacteria; phylum Acidobacteriota; class Blastocatellia; order Pyrinomonadales; family Pyrinomonadaceae; genus QHXN01. The sequence continues at coordinate 4,812 of JAVRON010000049.1, read as the reverse complement.
CGACAGCGTATGGACGAGATGGCGGACAATTCTAATCCCGTGACCCTCCTTGAGCCTGTGGAGCCGGACGCCGCGCGAGACGACGCCTGGCTCGTCGAGCGTGCGCGTGCGGGCGACGAGCGGGCGTTCGAGGAGTTGTTCGAGCGCCATCGCCGCCGCGTCTCACTCATCGCGTCGCGCTTCTTCCGTCAACGCCAGCAGATCGAAGAGGTCGTGCAGGAGAGCTTTACGAAAGCCTTCCTTGCCCTCGGAGAGTTCTCGAACCGGCGCGACGCTTCGTTCGCCGCGTGGCTGGCGCGCATCAGTTTCAACGCATGCTACGACGAGCTGCGGCGTCAGAAGCGTAGACCCGAGAGCGCGCTCGAAGATGTGACGGAGGAGGAGTCGGCGCGTCTGCGCGAGCGTCTGCGCGCTGCGGGGCCGTCGAACGATGCGGAGTCCGAGACCGTCTCGCGCGACCTCGCCTCGAAGCTGCTCGCGCGCCTGAGTCCGGAGGACAGGCTTGTTCTCGTTATGCTCGACGTGGAAGGGCTGTCGGTGGCGGAGATTGCGGGGCTGATGGGCTGGACGGGGTCGAAAGTCAAAGTGCGCGCGCACCGTGCCCGCGCACACCTGCGCCGCGTGCTGAAGAGGTTTCTGTAACCCCTTGGTGCGCGCGCGCGTTTTCATGTTTGAGGCTGCCGGGGCTGTCGTCGAGTCCGCGAGGATAAGACGGTGTTTGAGCCTGAGAAGATTCCGGGCCGGCGGCGTTTCGCGAGGGCAGGTGAAATCGATGGCAGGCGAAATGAAAGACGGCGCTCACAGGAAAGATAATGGCGCGCGGCTCGACCGCATGGGGCGCGAGGTTGTCCGCGCCTCCGCGGCGGGCGAGCAAGAGGCTGAGGCGGTCGCCGCCTCGCCCTTCCTCTATGCGAGGGTGCGCGCGAGTGTGGAGGCGGAGAGGCGTCGGCGCGAGACGGGCGAGTCTCGGCTCGCGCTGCTCCTTGTTGCCTGGCGCGCGGTGCCCGCGTTGGCGCTCGTCGCTGTGCTGGCGCTGGCGCTCTTTCTCTCGGCGGGCGCGGGCGAGCTTTCGGCGCGCGGCTTCGTCGAAGACTCGATGCTCGGCGGGCGAGAGGGCGACATCGAACAGGTCGTGTTCGCCGACAGCCGCGCGCCTTCGAGCGACGAGGTGCTTTCGACCATCATCGACAGTGACGAAAGGGAGGCCGCGAAATGACGCCGACGAGCAGCACGCGTCTCAAGGTCTGGCTCGCGGTCATCGCCGTGTTCGCGCTCGGCTGCGCGACCGGCGCGCTCCTCGACAGCGCATACAGGCTGCGCGCCAGCGGTGCCAACTCTGAGTCGCGGGGCCGTCGCGACCACGAAGATGTCTTCGAGAAGATGAGGCGTGACCTCAACCTCACGGACGGCCAAGCGGCCGACGTACGTCGGATTCTTGACGAGACGCGCGGCGACTATCGCTCGCTACGCGCCGAGACGCGCCCGCGCTTCGACGCGATACGCCAGTCCGCACGCACACGCATACGCGCCCTCCTCACGCCCGAACAACAACAACGCTTCGACGCCAAAGTCGCCGAGAGGGACGCACGCCGCGACGCAGAGGATAAAGAAGAAAAGAAGTAGACAGTAGACAGTAGTCAGTAGAAAAACCTTTGTCAGCCGAATGGTCAGTGTGAAAGCAGCTAACGCCCGCCTTGCGGAGCCTACTGACTACTGACTACTGACTACTGACTACTGACTACTGTCTACTTTCCCCGATTAGTTTTCGGCGACGAGGTGTGTGACGACCGGGGGTGAGTCGCCGAGGTGGAACGAGCGAACGCGCTCCTCTGCCGAGCGGTCTTCGTTGGTGACGCGCGCGTGCTGCCGCATGTGTTCGCCCCAGGATTCGACGAGGAAGGTTTCAAGGTAACGACCGCGTTGCGCCGTGTCGGCGAACAGTCCCCAGCGCGTCGCTCCGTCTCGCCGCAGAATCCTCTTCACGTCCTGCATCGCGTGTGCGAACTCCGCGGCGCGCTCGGGGTCGATCAGGTATTCGACCGTCACCAGAACGGGGCCCCGCTCCGGGTGCGGCTCCAGCACGAAGGTCGGCTCAGACCAGTGGAGCGAGGGGTTGAGGTCAAGCCGTTCGCCGCCGCGTATGGGGAAGAAGGGAGTTGCCGCGAGGCCGACGATCAAAGCCGCGGCAGCCGAGAGCAGGGTAAGCGGGATGCCGACGCGCTCGGCGACAAGTCCCCAGGTGGCGCTGCCTGCGGCCAGCGAACCGAAGAAGAGGAGCAGGTAGAGTGCGAGTGCGCGCGCGCGAACCCACTCGGGAACCTCCGTCTGGACGCTGATGTTGAAGCTCGACATCGTCGTCATCCAGGCCACACCGCCAAAGAGCATCGCGCCGCAGAGCAGCCCGTAGACTCGCACGTATGCGAGCGCGAGGGTTGCACCCGCGAAGATGATTGTCCCGAGTACGACCAGCATGTTGACCGAGACCGCACGCCTCGCCCCCGGCAGGACAAAGACACCGGCAATCGCCCCCACGCCCAATCCACCCAACAGCACGCCGTACTCGAACGCCCCCAGCCCCATCTCCTTCCGCGCGATCAGAGGCAGCGTGGCCCACAGCGCGCTCGCGCAGAATGCGAAGACGCCCGTCCGCACCAGCACGTTTCTTAGCTCGGGCGCGTGCCGTGCATAACGCAGTCCCGCGCGCATGGCTCCCGCTACGCGCTCGGTCGGCGAGATGCTCTCCACGGGTTCGCGCCGCCACCGATAGAGCACCAGAATCACCCCGACGAAAGAGAGAGAGTTGAGCAGGAAGACCGCCCAGGGGCCTGCGGCGGCGACGACCAGCCCGCCGAGCGCGGGCCCCAACGCGCGCGCGATGTTGAAGGCGACGCTGTTGAGCGAGACCGCCGCCGGGAGTTGGTCGCGCGGCACAAGCTCTGGAACAATGGCCTGCCACGCGGGCGCGTTCATGGCCGCGCCAAGTCCGAGCGCGAAGGTGAGCAGCAGCAGGACTATCGGCGTGACGACACCGAGCATGGTCGAGAGCGCCAGCGCGACGGCCGCGACGAGCATCCACGTCTGCGAGAAGAGAAGCAGCCTCCGGCGGTCGATGATGTCGGCGAGCGCGCCCGCCGGGAGCGCCAACAGGAAGGTGGGCGAGGTCTCTGCCGTCTGCATCAACGCGACCATGATGGGCGTCGGCGCGAGCGTCGTCATCAGCCACTCCGCGCCGACGTTGTGCATCCACGTCCCGACGTTCGACGCCACAGCCGCGAGCCAGAGGGCACGGAAGAGCGAGAGCCGCAGGGGGCTCCATGTAGAGGGCGTTTCTTTACTCATCGCTTTGACGACAAGAGTCGCATCCGACGCCTCGTCGGTCAAGCGTATAGCTGAATCCGTCCGGCGGCCTACACGAACCGTGCCGGCTCTGCTTACTCGAAACGCGGTCTTCCTTACTCGAAACGCGGTAGCTCTTACTCGTAGCGCAACGCGTCAATCGGGTCGAGTGCAGCGGCCTTGCGTGCCGGATAGTAGCCGAAGAAGATGCCGACCGCCGCGGAGAAGACGACCGAGCCGACGATTGACGCCGTCGAGACGAGCGTCTGCCAGCCCAAGAGCGCGGGGATGCCGACCGAAACGAGGATGCCGAGCAGGATGCCCACAAGCCCGCCCGTCAAGCTGAGCACGATGGATTCGATGAGGAACTGCGTCCGCACCGCAGAGGAGCGCGCGCCGATAGCCATGCGGATGCCGATCTCGCGCGTCCGCTCGGTCACCGAGACGAGCATGATGTTCATGATGCCGATGCCGCCGACGAGGAGCGAGACGCCCGCGATGCTCGCCAGAAGCATCGTCATGACGTTGTTCGTCTCGTTCGCCGCCTGGGCCACGTCCGACATGTTGCGGACGGTGAAGTCCGCGGGCGCACTCGCCAAGAGTTTGTGGCGCTGGCGCAGCAAGTCTGTGATCTGCAACTGCGCCGTGTAGGTCGCGTCCTGCGAGACGGCCGAGACGTACGCGACCTGTACGCGCGTGTTGCCGAGCAGTTTCTTCTGCACGGAGGTGTATGGGGCGAACGCGGCGTCGTCCTGATCGCGCCCCTGCGGGTCTTGGCCTTTCCGCGCCATCACGCCGACGACACGAAACGGCATGTTCGAGACACGCACGGTCTGCCCCAGAGGGTCTGCGCCGGGGAAGAGATTGTCGGCGATGGTCTGGCCGATGACGATGACGCGCGACGCCGAGCGCACGTCCGCGTCGGTGAAGAAATCGCCGCCCGCGACTGCCCACTTGCGTATTTCGGGGAACTGCTCGCTCACGCCCTGGACGGAGGTGCTCCAGTTCTGGTTGCCGACGACAAGCTGTGAACGCGAGTTGATGACCGGGCTGACGAGCGCAACGCTCGGCACCTCGCGCCGGATGGCTTCGAGGTCTTCGATGGTCAGTGTGTTGGTTCCCGAGTCGCCCGCGCCGCTGCGAACGCCGCCGACATTCTGCGCGCCCGCGCTCACGAACAGAAGGTTCGTGCCCATGCTCTCGATCTGCGCCTGCACCGAAGCCTGTGCGCCCTGCCCGATGCTCACCATCACGATCACCGCGGAGACGCCGATGATGATGCCGAGCATGGTCAGCGCCGCGCGCGTCTTGTTACGCGCCAGCGCGCGGAAGGCGATGCGGATAATCATTGAAACGTTCATGGTCTTGTTCTTTCCTGACGCCCGTTAAGAGCGAGAGTCATTCACCGCAGAGGCGCTGAGGACGCAGAGGGGGCGCAGAGGATATGAAATTTAAGATGAGAGATATAAAAACTCC
>JAVRON010000048.1:0-53498 GCA_032162705.1 Acidobacteriota bacterium | reverse complement strand
GACTGTGTGAAGCCACGATGCCCGATGACTCGCCGTCGGGCGTGGGATGGACGGGGTCTGCATACTCCAAAGGGTACAGCCCGCGCTGCGCCTCCATAGCGTGGCGCAGCTTCTCGTCGGCCTCGTCAAAAGGGATAGTCTTGATCCAGGTCATGTCTGCGATTCCTCTCCGTCATTCTTGGATTCCTCTCCGAAATTCTTAACAGCCGTTCGCCCCTTGCGGAAGACGAGATAATAGACGGGCAGCCCCGCCGCCACCATCAACACGCCGAGGCAAGCCTGTTTCGGATTGTTGCTCGCGAGCAGGAAGAGAAGCAGCGCGCTCAGGAGCAGATACATGATCGGCGTGAAGGGATAAAGCGGCGTCCTGAACCCGGCGTGCCCGCCCCTGCGTCTGAGGACGAACAGAGACGCCACGGTGAGCGTGATGAAGAGCACGACGACGAAGAGGAAGTAGGAGACGATCTGGTCGAAGTTGCCGACGAGCACGAGCAGCGAAGCGAGCGACGCTTGAATAAGTATGGCGCGCGCGGGCGTGCCGAAGCGCGGGTGGAGCCGTGCGGCCCCCTGTAGGAACAGACGGTCGCGCGCCATCGCAAAGTAGACGCGCGGGGCCGACATGGTGAAGGCCACGAGACTTCCCGTGACGGCGACGACCACGACGCCCGTGAAGATGATTCCACCCGTCCGACCGAAGAGCGCCTCGCCCGCCTGTGCCGCGAATGCCTCGCCCGACGTGACTCGCTCCGGCGGCACGAGGTAGACGAAGGCGGCGCTGGTCAGGACGTAGATCGCGGTGACGATCAGGAGGCCGTATGTGTACGCGCGCGGCAGCGTCCGCACGGGGTCGCGTACCTCTCCGCCGAGCTTGCTTAAATCCCACCACCCGCCGAAGGAGAAGAAGGCCGAGACGAGCGCACCGGCCAGAGCGCCCGCGAGCGGAGCAGAACCCGCGCGCTGCTCGACGAACGGACGGAAGTGCCCCCAGTCGCCGAGCCTTAGTCCGAAACCCCAGAGCACGATGAAGAGAAGCAGCGCGACCTTTATGAGAGTCAGCCAGCGCACGAGCCACCCGCCCGCGCGGACGCCGCTGACGTTGACCGCCGCGACCGAGATGATGGACGCGACGGCAAGCGCCTTCATTAAAGCGGGAGACAGGCCGAGGGCATAGCCCAGATAAGAGGCCGTGCCGACGGCGAGCGCGGCGGTGAGGCCGGGGTCGAGCACAACCAGTCCCATCCAACCGTAGAGGAACGCGAGCGGAGCACCATAAGCATCGCGCAGGTAGACATAACTACCGCCCGCCTCGGGGCGTCGCGCCGCCAACTCGCCGTAACACAGCGCTCCGCAGAGCGCCATCGCGCCCATCACCAGCCACACGACGAGGACGATGAAGGGCGAGCCGACAGACCTCGTCATCCCGGCGGGGGTCAGGAAGATGCCAACGCCCACGACCTCGCCCACGACCAGAGCCGTGGCCGTCGCGAGTCCGATCTGCCGCTTTAAGTCGCCTGTGGTCTGCAATGCAGTGAACCCGCCTCAGAATATCATACGCGCCGCGAATCGGAAGGCGCGCGAACCATCCGAGCCGAATGGAATGGGATCTCAAAAGAACTGCACGCCTTCTGACATAGCGGTGCCGGATTTGCTTTACCGTCAAACAATGAGGGAGACATAAGTTTCCTTCCTTGCACTCTGATGCCAAAGTTAAAATCGTCATTTACAATCTAACTGTGTGGCGGTAGCGATCCCCGTAAAGGAGAGATGACGCATGTACTGCCCGACGGCAGCAACTACGCGGCCAACAGGTCACAATTCGAGTCTGATCTCAGCGATATGTTTCCAGGGCTTTCAGACAAAGCAATTGAGAAGCTGCACACCTCTTACGCGAGCGGCTGGATGCCTTAACCTTGAAGTTCGGCTTTACCGTAAGCCGATTTCCGACATGGCAATCACTTCCCGCAACCAAGCCGCGTCGGTCGAAATATACGCGTCGGTCGAAATATAAGTTGATGAGGAGGACTGCGAATGAAGTCGGGCGAATTTTATAACGAGCCGGTGGTCAACTGGGCGAGGCGAAATCTACAAAACCGTGTGGAAATTAAACCGCTTCTCAGCTCGAAGGCGGGGATGATTTTTACGTATTCGCTGTTATTTCTTGTACCGCTGGCGTTCATTGTCACTGGCGTCGTCGCTAAACTAATAGGCATCAAAGACCAGAGTTCCTCGAACGGTGCGTTCGTCTGCGGTCTTGTTTTATTAATCCCGTTTGGCTTAATCGCGCTTCTCGGTAAGCTCACGCGGGCGAATTTCCCCAAGTCCCTCGACGCGGATGGCGTCAACGCTTCTATGGGGCGAAAATTCTATTGGGGGAAGTTCCACTACGTTGACCACGTCTCAAAGTACTTCAGGGCGGGCAGGGTCAGCCAGAGGGTCAAAGACAACCAGCTTGAACTGATATTCGAGAACGGGAAAGTTATCATCCCGCCTCTGATCCACGACCGCGGTAAGGTTTGGGACTTGATTAACAGCATGCCGGCCCAAGTCAGGGACGACGGCGTGCCGAGAGGTAATCAATCTGCCACGGACGCCGGAAACAAAACCGGGGGCGTAGAGGATTTAATGAAGTTTATTGAATCGCTGCCGAGGCCAGAGAATCAGGACGGGTGAATAGTTTGAATGGAAAGGGCCGGCTTAAAACGACCCACGCCGGGAGTGTCAGAATAGAGCAACACCGCTGGCGGGACATCAAATCTTCCCCAAAAACCGCTGACCTTCTTGATCGTTTAGATGAGTGGTCATACGTCAAAACTTAAAAGCTGAATGGTGTCGGCGGTGGGCCGTCACAGCAATGAAGCCGTGGACATCTGATGAAGAAGCGCCGGAATCCTTATCATAGTGTAAATCTCCCCTGCCGGGGTGGGGCGGCCCAATATCCTTTGACCTTCACCTCAGTCTGATTTACTCTCCGGGGAGTGCTGCCAAGCAAACCTACGAGGTCGTCTCTCTAACCGAGTGACGCGGTGGTCGCCCTCGCGGATTGTCGTATGGGTTAGCCTGACAGCGCACGCCCCATTTCCTCAACTTAAATCTTTATAGCCAAGCCCGCGGGTGAAGTGCCGGCGGAGCGAGAGAGCAACGTTCCGTGAGTCGAGGTGGCGGACTCCGAGCGGTGGTGAGGATTCAGAAGCGAGTTGGTGCGCGCGTGAGAAGGTGATGGGCTGACAAACCCCCGTTTGCGCCAGTCCTCTTGATCATTGCGCCGCCTGACGATTGAGGCGTCCGACGTGGGATTGAGGGACAAGTCGATGCTTAAAGTGACACCCACGACATTAGCCCGCTACGGCGTGGTGTTTGCTTCGGTCGTGGTTGCGCTCCTGATTCGGCTTCTGTTGTCAGCGACCTTTGGGGTCGAAGGCCCTTTCGTCATCTTCTTGTTGGCCGTGATGGTCAGCGCCTGGTACGGAGGGTTCTGGTCAGGCATGGTGGCGACCTTCCTTAGCGCGGTGCTCGGCAATTATTTCTTCATCTCGCCCTACGCTCTCGCTGTCGGCAATACGGCTGCACAGGTAGGGATAGTTCTGTTTCTGATTGAAGGGTATGTCATCAGCGCTCTGAATGAAGCGATGCGCGCGTCATGGCGCGGCGCGGAGCAGAGTTCGTTAGAAGCCGAGCAACATCGTCATATGCTACGTCAGAGTGAGGAGCGTTATCGTCTTCTTGTGGAGAACGTCCGTGACTACGCCATCTTCGTCCTTGACAAAGCGGGCCGCATCGTAGATTGCGGCCCCGGCGTAGAGCACATCTTCGGCTACTCGAATGAAGAACTCGCGAACAAGTCCTTCGCGGTGATTTTTGTACCGGAGGATGTTGACGAGGGCGTGCCCGCGCAGGTGTTGAAGAGGGCGGCGGCGGAAGGGCGGGAGGAGGACGAGCGCTGGCACTTGCGTAAGGATGGGACGCGTTTTCAGGCCAGCGGCGTGGTCACGGCGATTCGTGACGAGACGGGAGCTTTGCGCGGCTTCACGAAGGTCGCGCGCGACATCACGGAGAGGATGGAGATGGAGGCGGAACTGCGCCGCAACGAGGTGCTGTCGGCGATGGGGCGTCTCGTGTCGAGCGTCGCACATGAGGTGCGTAACCCTCTGTTTGCCATCTCGTCAGCGCTCGACGCCTTTGAAGCGCGCTTCAGCGAGCGCACGGAATACGAGCGTTACACGACCCGGCTGCGGGCGGAGTTGGGGCGACTCAATCAACTCATGGAGGAACTGCTCACATACGGTAGGCCGTACCGGCAGGAGTTCCGCGAGGGTTCTATCGCAGACGTGCTGCAAGAGGCGGCGAGCGCCTGTCGTCCTCTGGCGGACGCGTCTCAGGTCACCATCGAATGCGACATCCCCGAAGGCTTAATGACCGTGATGCACGACCCGAAGCGTCTGCCGCTGGTCTTTATCAACCTGATGAAGAACGCCATTTTATACTCGCCGCCCGGGAAGGCGGTCGTCGTCCGCGCCGTCGAAGAGGTCGGGACAGGCGATACAAAGCGGGTCGAGTGCATCGTCGAGGATTCCGGGCCGGGTTTTAAAGAGGAGGACTTAACGATGATTTTCGAGCCGTTCTTTACGCGGCGACAGGGCGGAACCGGCCTCGGGCTGGCGATTGCTCAGAGAATCGTCGAAGAGCACTGTGGGCAAATCCGCGCGCGCAACAGGCCGGGGGGCGGAGCCGCTATCCACGTCCGAATACCTGTCGCCGCCGACCCGGCCTCGTGTGAGGAGCCTGCCGATGTCAAGGAATAAGATTCTGCTGGTTGATGATGATGCCGGGGTGCGTTTCGGCATCCGAGACTTTCTTGAGACGCACGGCTATGAGGTGGAAGAGGCCAACAGTTGCCGCGCCGCACAGGAGTTGTTTCGGTCTTTCCAGCCCGATGCCGCCATCATCGATTACATGCTGCCGGATGGGAACGCGCTCGACCTTCTGCCGCGTCTGAAGGTGGTCGCCGCGGGCGTCCCGCTGGTCGTGCTCACCGGGCACGGGTCAATTGACCTGGCGGTACGCACGATCAAGGAAGGGGCCGAGCAGTTTCTCACCAAGCCGATTGAACTCCCCGCGCTCCTCGTCATGTTGCAGCGCCTGTTGGAGAACCAGCGCAACCGCCAGAAACAGTTGGCCGATAAGTCTCAGCGCGAGCGGCAAAGCGTTAACCCATTTATCGGGACGAGCGCGGCCATCCGTGAGTTGGCGCGGCAGGCCGGCAAGCTGCTGACGACGGACAGCCCCGTCCTGATTCAGGGGCCGACCGGCACGGGTAAAGGCGTGTTGGCGCGCTGGCTGCACGAGCGTGGCTCACGGTCGGAGGAAGCCTTCGTTGACCTGAACTGCGCGGCGCTGCCGCAGGAACTTCTGGAGACGGAAATCTTCGGCCACGAGAAGGGCGCTTTCACGGGAGCGACGGGCAGCAAACTCGGACTCTTCGAGATCGCGCACCGCGGAACGGTCTTCCTCGACGAGATCGGAGACGTGCATCCGCAAGTCCAGCCGAAACTCCTCAAGGTGCTTGAGGAGAAAAGGTTTCGTCGTCTGGGGGACGTGCGTGACCGGCAGGTTGACATCCGTCTCCTCGCCGCCACCAGTCAGAACCTCAGCCTCTTGATGCAGGAGAAGAAATTTCGCAGCGATCTGTACTTCCGCATCAGCACCATTCCTCTGAACGTCCCCGCCCTGCATGAGCGGGCGGAGGACATCTCGCTGCTCGCGCGTCATCTGCTCGAAAGGATTGCTCTCGACCTCGGACGCAGCAACCTCTCCCTCTCTCGCGAAGCGGAAAAGGCGCTTGAGTCTCACGCGTGGCCCGGAAATATCCGCGAACTGCGCAACGTGCTGGAGCGCGCAGCGCTCCTCAGCGACCACCCCACACTAAGTCCTGACGATCTGCACTTCGATAGTGCCCTCAAGTCCGATGTGGCGCTTCCCGGCTCGCAACTGACGCTTCTGGAACTCGAAGAATGGCATATCAGGCAGGTGCTCGGCGAGGAACAGGGCAATGTCGAACAGGCCGCCAGACGGCTCGGCATCCCCCGCAGCTCTCTCTATCAAAAAATCAAGAAGTTTCAGATCACTCCGCCCAAAGTCTTGCGACTTATCTGAATTCTGGAATCCGATCTGAGTTTCAGACCTCATCCCATCCCATTCATCTCCGCCGGACGCGATTTTCCGACCTTTTCCCCTGATAACATACCGCTCCTTGCTCGGCACGGCTGTTGCTCTATATATGAATTATGAGCCGATTGTTGATCGTAGACGATGAACACACTATCTGCTTCGCGATGGATGATTACTTCACCATGCGCGGATTTCAGGTGGACTGCGTTCAACAGTTGCGAGAGGCTTACGGCCTTTTGGACTTACACAGTTACGAGGGTGCAATCCTTGATCTGCGGCTCGGCGGATCAAATAATCTCGACGGCCTCACGCTCCTGCGGAGTGTGAAAGAGCGTACGCCTTCGACCCGTTGCATCGCCCTGACGGCCTGCGACTCGGCTGAAGTCGAAGCAGAGGCTTTGAAATCCGGAGCCGACGTATTCCTCCACAAACCGCAGCCTTTATCCGAATTGGCTGAAGTGATGTCGCGCCTGCTCAGCAAACAAAGATCAGGGTGAGCCAGCCGATTCAGTGAAGTAACGCTGTAGTCGTCGGGTCGTTATGAAAGCCAGCTTTCTCTGCGGCCCGAAAACAAAACTTTTCCTCAACAGGACTCACGAAAAGCATGCCTAATTTCGCAGCTGCCACTGCCACCGCCCGTCAACTTGAGACGCCAGCCGTCACGACGCGCGACACGATCCAGATCATGCGCGATATGTTCGAGCCTGAGCAGCTTCAAAAACTGCTCGACAGTCTCGACGGAGACGGACAACGCTTCGCCATCGTCGAAGGCCACGAGGCGCTCCCGGCGGCCCTGCGCGACCCCCGCACGCTCCTGCTCCTGTTGGAAGATAGGAGCGCCCATCTTGAGGCTCTCAAAGAAGCGCTCCAAACGTTCACGGGGAACCGGGCCAAGGTCTCGATTCTACTGTACGTGAAGGACTGTCGAGTGGGAGACGGCGAATCTCTCATGTCGGAGATTGACGACTTTCTTCTCGCGCCGCTGAGTCTGGACGACCTGTGTTGGCGCATCCGGCGGCTGGTGCAGCGCCACCTACAGAGCCGGAACGAACTTGAAAGCGCGCGCCGTAGCCTGACCACGCACTTCGGAATGCGACAGTTCATCGGCAGCGCGCCAGCCTTCATCAAAGCGATGGAACAACTTCCGCGCCTCGCGGCCTGTGACGCCGCCGCGCTCCTCATCGGTGACACCGGCACCGGCAAAGAGATGTGCGCCCGCGCGATTCACTACTTGAGCGCCCGTGCCGACAACCCTTTTGTCCCGATCAACTGCGGTGCGATCCCCAGTGACCTGTTCGAGAATGAGATTTTCGGCCACGCTGCCGGGGCGTTTACCGATGCGCGTCAGGCGATGCGTGGGTTGATCGCCGAGGCCGAAGGCGGCACGCTCTTCCTTGACGAAGTCAACTCGTTATCGCCCTCCGCCCAAGCCAAACTGCTGCGGTTTCTTCAAGACAAGCAGTACAGGCCGTTAGGTGCGTCCGGCTACCGCCAGGCCAACGTGCGCGTCATCGCCGCCACAAATCAGGGTCTTCTGCGCATGGTGCAGGAAGGGACTTTCCGCGAAGACCTCTATTATCGCCTACGGGTCGTCTCCATCAATCTGCCGCCGCTGCGCGAACGGCAGGAGGACATCGCTCCGCTCGCCCTCCATTTCTTCGAGACGGCGGCGCGGGAGTACGTCCGCGAGGTGACGGGCTTCTCCAGCAGCGCGCTACGAAAATTAAGCGCCCACACCTGGCCGGGAAATGTGCGTGAACTGGAAAATGTCATCCGTCAGGCCGTCGTACTCGCCGCCGGCCCTGTCATTCAAGCCCACAACATACAACTCTCGACGGAGTTCCATGAGCCCGCACCGGCTTTCAAAGAATCGCTCAAGGTGGCGAAAGCCAGAGTCCTCAATACCTTCGAGCGCACTTATCTACAGGAGATGCTGGTCCATTGCGGCGGGAACATCAGCCGTGCTGCGCGCGAGTCGCAGAAGGATCGCCGCACCTTCTTTGAACTACTGAAGAAGCATGGCCTGGCATCCAATGCCTGCGCCGCTCAGGCGTAAGCCTTGTCGCTCAGCCGAAAGAACCAACGACAGTCGAAGATTGAACCTTTAATAATGACTAATTCCGATGGACACAAAGTAGCGCAAGAGCTGCTAGCGTATATCAGAGGATGCGGGCACACGGGCGACACCCTCGAAGGGGTCGCCCGTTGGTGGCTCATGCGCCAGTTACTCGGCGAACATCTCTTACTCGTGCGGCAAGCTCTCGATGAGTTAAAAGCCAACGGACACATCCGAGAGACAATCACTCTCGACAACAGGACACTTTACTTTTCCCCCGAAGACGAATAGCCGTCTACCGTCCCCAAGCCGGATCGCCCGTAGGTGTCGATCTCCAGCGAATCAAACGCCACCCTGAATCCTCCCCAAAATCTCGCCTCGCTGATTACCCTAAATCGGCGAGGCTCCCTTCTTTTATCTCTGAAATGTTTTTCTCTGCGCCCTCTGTGTGAACTCTGTGTCTCTGCGTTGAAATGAAGCAGCGATAGACTCAACCACAGATGAACATCAACAGTCCGGGTAAACTTATCTGCAAACCGCTCTAGGGTAAAAGAAGTCGGAAGCCAGGGTAAAAAAGCCCGACCGGCGAAAGTCAGTTTGGACGCTGAAAATGCCGGAATGAGGCGCGGGGGCTAGGTTAAAAAAGCCCGACCCCTCCGATTGAGCTTCAATAAATTTGCAATCTTTCGGGATAAATCAGTGACATTTACCCCACCGATTGTGGCACGTCCGTTGCTTTAATAGATAACGAAGAGAGACGGACTGGGCGAATGAAAAATAAGCCCGAAAAAAAGTTCTTCTGTTCGACCTCAAACAAACATGAGGTTTGAAAATTGAGTAGCTCTCGCCGAAAGCGGCGATCAGGTTTCGGAGCCGACTGTCGAAAACAGTCGTGAAACCTACGAGCGTTCGCGTCGAGTCAGATGACGATACTGGAGACGATCATCCAGTGATTTGAAAAGTTTAATGCCCATTCGTCTAGCGGCCAGGATGTCGGCAACTCAAGCCGGAGAGAGAGGTTCAATTCCTCTATGGGCTACCATTCTACTGATGACTCAGGCAACGCAAAGAAGCTCTCAAACGTAGCGCGCCGTAAAGTTCGTGTGGAAGGTGCCCACCATCTCTTCCAACACGTAAACTCAAAATAAATCTTTACGAAACGTCAACCAACGCAATAGCAGACGAGCGAAAAATGTGCCCGGCACGCCGGGCGCGAGTCTGAGCGACTAAGTTTAAAGTTTAGGGGACAGGAGGAAGCCACAATGATAACGATGATTCTCGAAGCGATGGAAGGTTTGAACGAGACTGACTCGTTCGCCGTTGAATCCGAAGCGGGTTTCGAGCAGTCCAAGCGGCCCTCACTAGCCACCTGTACCCGTCGCAACTGTCCCATCTGTACGGGTGCCATCGCTTTCGGCGATGTGCCCGTTTCTCACAAAGGTGAAACCGCCGTGTAGCATCGCGGCAGCCGACCCCGGCGTACTCAACCCTGTACGCCGGGGTCACTTACGTCAAGCCGTTATGGCCGGTACCACATTAACTAAAAAGGAGCCTCGCAGTATGAACACGAACGACTTCACCCTCGATACCCTCGAATCGATTGATGATTTGAGCGCCACCGACCTCTTCGCCGACGAGCTCGAAGAGCACTACAGCCACGCGGTCGGCGTCTCGACGCTCGGCTGCATCAGCACCGCGTCCTGCGTCTGCATCTGCACCTTCTCCTGCGCCTGCACGGCGGCGGTTGAAGAGGTGTCCGCCGACGGCACCGTCTAAGCAGGCGGCGGAACTTCCCCCTGTGAAATTTTGCGGGGGCTGTTATCGCACAGCCCTCATGACCTCAACGACCTGAATAACCCACTAACCCTTACTAAGGAGACTTGAAGAAAATGAACATGAACATCGACGCCCTCGAAGCCATCGACATCAACGACACCGACCTCTTCGCCGACGAGCTCGAAGAGCACTACAGCCACGCGGCTGGCGTCTCGACGCTCGGCTGCATCAGCTCGATGGCCGTTTGCCTTTGCACCTTCTCCTGCGCCTGCACGGCGGCGGTTGAAGAGGTGTCCACCGACGGCAGCACCTTCTAAGCGGCTGACGGGCCTCGCAACTGAGACCCGGACAGAGTCCCGTACTGCAACCGCAACTGTAAGCTCTGTTGTTCTTCCTCACGCCTGGCGAAGTCTTCGTTAAGCGTTCTGAGAACAGCAAGGCTTACAGTTGCGGTTGCACGTGTATTCGAGACTTATGTTATATTGTCGATCCTCCCCCTGTTGAGCGAGCGCATGTCCCCCGGCACGATTGACTACGGAGGCTTTCTTCGATGAAGTCCGTCTGGGTTTACGCGCCTACGCAACAGCTTGAAAGCTGGTTCGACGCGCTCTCACCATCGCTGAGAGAGGCCGGAATCGAACCCGAGCTGCTCGCAGTGGCCGACGGGCCGGACGGCGCTTCGACGCTCCAGCGTTCGCTGGCTTCGAGTCCGCAGCCGACCGGCGGCGTGCTCTGCGTGAGCGAGATGACCGACCCGCTACTCTCAGATATCAATCGCGCCTGCCGGGCAGCCGCCCTTCCCCTGCTGCTCATCAGCCCGTCCGGGGCGTCCTTGCAGGTCGGCCCAGGGGTCGTCTTCGGCACGTCGCCCTGTCTGGCCTGCTTCAAAAACCACACGAAGTTTCTACCGCTCGACGATGATCCCGGCTCGTCGGACGTGAGGACGGCGACGCCCCGCCCGGACGGACAACTGGTAAAAGAGGTCGTTGACTTTTTCAACACGGCTGAAGCGAACATGTTGCGGCGCGGCTACGTCTTCCGCGCAGCGCCGGGTGACGGCGCTGTGCTGCGCTTTCGTATCTTCAAGAATCCCACCTGCTTGGTCTGCTCCGTCTACGCCCAGTACCCGACGGAGACCCTTCGGATTGATTCTTAAAGGTGCCTCCCCGAAAAGACACGCCCCCTCGACGGCAAACTCGACTGAAACGGAACTCACACGGTATGCGTCCAGCATTTTACACTGCCAGCGAGATCGTCGAGCGCGTCATGCCACTTGTCGGCAAGCGCACCGGCATGGTCGGCCCTTCGGTCGAGATACCGCTCACCGCGGGTAACGCGGAGATTTGCGTCTACGGTGCCCCCGTCCCCAATCTCCAGCCCCTCTCCAGGTTACTTGAGATCACAAACGAGGACGGCTCGGTTTCCGGCACGGGCGCGTCCCTCTACCGTGAATTGGCGCACGCTAAGGCTTACTGTGAGGCGCTGGAGCGTTACTGCAACGTCGTGCCGGGGGCGAAGCCGATCATCGTCGCCACGCGCGACGAGTTGGGCGAAGATGCCGTAGACATGGAACTGTTCCCGCGTTGCTCGGACGAAGAGTATGCACACCCGCGCAATACGCTCGTGCCGCCGAACAACAAGGCGAAGATGCGCTGGGTGGAGGGCTATTCGCTGATCGACGGTCGCCCGCAGTGGGTTCCGCTAGTCTCGGCTTACGTCGGCATCCCTTTTGAATACCCGGATGAGGTCTTTAGCCTTCCGATCTCGACCGGCTGTGCCCTGGCCGCCAGCTACGAGCAGGCGGTCGCCTCAGGCATCGGTGAGGCGATTGAGCGTGATGCGTTGATGTTGGCCTGGTATCATCGGCTCCCTCTGCCGCGCGTCGATGTCTCCGCCTACACCGACCCGGAATTTCTGGAGCGGATGAGACGAGTCGAACGCGCGGGCGTGCGGCAAATCTTTTTCGACGCCACGACCGACCTCGGCGTCGCCACGATTTACGCTTTACAGATTGCGCCCAACTCGCCCCTGTACGCCCTGCTGATGGCAGCGACGCGCCTCAGGCCGTCGGATACGCTGAGCAAAGTGATCGAGGAGGCCGCGGGTTCGCGCTTCGGGCTGGAGAAATCTCTCCAGCAGCCCTTGAGTTTCGATGTGAGGGATTACCGAAACTTCAGGCGTTTGACCGATGGCGCGCTCTTCTACGGCGACCCGGCCAACTTTAAAGCTTTCGATTTTCTGTTCAAGGGGGCGGGGGAGCGTCGGATCGAAGAGTTACCCGTGCTTGAAACCGGCGACCCGGAGGCTAACTTGGCGCAGCTGGTCGATATTTTCCGGCAGCGCAATCTGGAACTGCTGGTCGTCGATTTAACGCTGCCGCAGGTGCGCGACATCGGGATGTACGTCGTGAAGGTCATCGCGCCGCAGTTAGTTCCCCTGTCGCCAGACTACAACTCACGTTTCACCGCGATGCCTCGCCTGTATGAGGCTCCCGCGCGGATGGGCTACCCGGTGAAGGCTCCGCACGAGTTGAATCCCTGGCCGCAACCATTCGCATAAAAAAGAGGCCGCTTGAGCCGCGGGGCGGTCGAGGCCAACATCGAGATATGAACAGATTGCTGGACACTGTTTACGCGAAACATCAGGCGTGGCTTGAGCGCGGTGATGACCGGCAGGGGGTGCACGAACCATCGCCCGAAGGTCTGGCCGCCCGGCGTCTAGAGCGTGCGCGCGTCTTACTCGTCGCAGGCGGCGCGGTTGGCTACCGGGCGGCGGCGAGCCTGGCGAGTTTGCCGCTTGGATTACTGACGCTGTTTCCGATGAGCGAGGCAGACGTTGAGCCTCTGGCCCAGGTCGTCAAACAGACGCGCCGCCGTGCGAAAGAATTGAACAAGGCTCCGTTAACTTTTCGCACGCCGAACTTCGTGCTGACCGCGGCCAAGTACCATCTCGTCGCCTTTGCCGGCGAGCGCCCCTACCCCGACCTGTTCGAGAGTGTCAACGAGTCCTGTGTCCGCGTGGAGGCCGCGTGGACGCGGGTCACTTTGTGGGGCGCGGAGATCACGCTCGGCCCGACGGTGTTGCCCGGTGCGACGGCCTGTTACAACTGCTACATGCTGCGGCGGCTCTCAAACAACTCCCGCCCCGAAGTCTGGCAGGCGCAGGAGCAGTTCTTGCGTAACGACCCGAACTTCACTTTTAAAGGACGCATCGCGCCGCTCGTCAATGTGGCCGCCGCGTACCTGACGGCAGAGGTGGGCCGCTTTCTGACGGCGCGGCCCGCGCCGCTGGCGCTCGGCCACGAAGTGCTGTTCGATGGACTGTCGCTGACGCAGACGAACAGTTTCGTCGTACCGGTCGAGGGTTGCAAGGTCTGCCGGGGACTCTGGCCGGAGGGGAAGGACGCCGACGAGACGTTCCTCGAAATGGTGCGGCGGGCGGCGCGGCTCAGCGAGGTGAGTGCTCATGCTGGACAATAAATTTCTGGCCGAAGCCGCCACCCTCGACGAACAACTGCGCTTCCCGTCGCACCCGCGCCTGTCGGAAGATTTCGTCAAACTCTGGTACAACCAGCAAACGCTGATCGTGCTGGGGGGGGCCGACGAGGTGGTGCTGCGCGGCAAGGCTGTGAGCGCACTGCTGCCGCAACTCCTACCCCTGCTGACGGGGCGTTTGCCGTTCGACGAGATCGCTCAACGCATCCCCGGCATCCGGCCCGCGGCGCTCAACGAGACATTACTGCTCCTCTACATGAACGGCCTGCTTGAAGAGGGGCTGGTGCAGGCCGACAACCTTTCGCGTGAACTGGTGCGCGACTTCGGCGAGCAGTTGAAATTTTACAGTCGCTACGTTGACTTCACACGCTCCAATCGGAATCGCTATGAAGTCCTCGGCCAGCTTCAAGCCAGCTCCATCGTCCTCGTCGGGCAGGGTCGGGCTGCGCGCGGGTTGCTGAACGAAGTCGCCGCGCTTGGGCTCGGGCAGGCGCACGTCCTGCCTTTAGACGGCGAACGCACGGGCTGGCAAATCCCTGCGAGTCCCCATACGCGCGTTGAAATACTCGACGCTGTGACGAGTGCGTCTGAGGCGGGCGGCGAGAAGACTTGGTTGGCGGCGTTGACGGAGAAACTTCAAGGGCAACAACTGTTGCTGCTCGTCTCGGACGCGCCTGCCTCCGACCTCACGCGACGCCTTAACCGTCTCGCCGTCGAGCATCGCGTTCCGTTTCTGCGCTGCCGGATCGGGCCCGGGGCGGTCGAACTGGGCCCGGCTTATCTCCCCGGTGAATCCGGCTGCTACGAGTGCGCGCAGCTTGCGCGGGTGCTCGACCTCGACGCGCCTGACGACGCGCCAGCCGAACCTCCGCTCGCACCCGACGACGAATGGCTGAGTCCCGAAGAACAGCTCGGCATAAGCCAGGCGGCGCTCCTCGTGCTTAGTCTCTTGACCAAGCTGACTCCCATCGCTGGCGAGTTCGTCCTCTATCGCCTGTCGCCAGCCGACTTCAAGCTTGAGCGGCAAGCGGTCTACCAGCTACCCGGATGCCCCGTCTGCTCCGTGGTGAAAGACTACGACGTTAATCGCGACCTGCTCGTCGGCGCGCAGCACGTCGAGAACTGGCCCACGCTCTATCACTTCAACAGCAACGACCGGAAGGCGACGGTGATTCCGAAAGGGCACCAGCGCCACTATGCGCCGAAGGTTTTGAAGATGATGGAGGGCGCGTATAAAAGCTATGCGTCCGGCGAGCAGACCGACCTCGCCGCGCGGACGGCGGCGTGGCCCGAAGCCCTCTCGCAGCCTTACGCCGGGGTCGCACGCGGCGACACCGCTCCAACTACGCGTCGGCGCGTGACGCTGGACGACATCTCCTGGCTGTTTCGGATCACCGCCGGGCGAAACCTGACAGACCCGCAGGTCGGGTGGGAGACCGGGCAACGCTTCACGCCTTCGGGCGGCGCGCTGGCCTCGCAGCAACTCTATCTGGTGAATCTCGCGGTCGAGGGATTGTCGCCGGGCCTCTACCACTTCAATCAGGTGGGGGGGACTTTAGAGCAGATGCCGGGCGAGCAACTGGGGGAGGGACTCGCGCGCGCGGTGCCGGGCACAGAGGAGATTGACGGGAGAATCGTCGCCGCCATCATCCAGACCGCCGCCTTCGGTCGGCTTGAGTACAAGTACGCTTTTAAGGCTTACCGCTACAGCCTGTACGACAGCGGGGCGATGTTGCAGAGTCTCCACACCGTGAGCCAAGTCCTCGGGCTTGAGTTGTGGCACGCGGCACATTTCTACGACGAAGAAGTCAGCGCCGTGCTCAACCTTCATACGGTCACGGAATTCCCGCTCTACGTCGCATATCTCGTCGAGCAGCCCACCGTGGCGATGCAGGACAACAGGAAGGAGTGAGGCCGTATGCCTGACAGCATCCTCGGTCGCGAGGCGAATCCGGGGCTTTTGCTTCACGAATGGACGAAGAATTTTCGCGGTGGGCAGGTCTATGAATTCGCCCCCCCGGCCCCCGACGCGGGCCCGGCAGGGGCTTGGGCCGAGAGGTTGTTCCCACCGGGATCGGAGAGTGAAGATTTCGCGGCGACTGAAGAGGACGCCGCCGTTGACAGACGCACTTGCCTTGAGACTTTCGCGCGCCGCGGGAGCATCCGGCAGTATGCGGACGCTCCGCTGGGGCGCGACCATCTCGCGCAGTTCTTATCTCTCTGCTACCCGCACGTCGCGCGCGAGTCCCGGTCGCGCGCGGCTTCGACGTTGAACTCTGGCCTCCAACGCGGTCTCGGGCCGATCACTAGTTGCAAGCTCTTTCCGCTCGTCGTCAACGTCTCAGGCCTGGCGAGCGGCGCTTACATGTACGACGAGCGTGGGCCGTCGCTGCACGCGCTGAACCTGGAGTCGCCCCTGCCCGTCATCAAAGAGAACAGTTTTCAGGCCGAGTTCACGCACGCCCCGGTGCTCGTCCTGATGGTCGGGTCGTTGGCCGAAGGTCTCGCGCGCTACGGCGACCGGGGTTATCGTTCGATGCTGTTAGAGGCCGGGCTGATGATTCAAAGGCTCTACCTCGCCGCCGCCTATCTCGGACTCGCCGGGTGCGTGACGGGCAGTCTGATTCAGCCGCGTTTTAACGAATGGCTCGGCATGGACGGATTTCACAGCACGGTGCTGCTCGCCTTCGCCGTCGGCCAGCCCGTCGCCGCAACGGAGACGGAGCATGAATAGTACAGTGGACACGGAATCCGAAACCACACCCGCGCTCGTCCCGGAGCTTGAGCGTCGGCCCCAACGCGTTGACCCTGTCCAGGTCACGACCTTCAACTCACAGGGGCGCAGGCCCCTCTATGTGATTAAGAGCGAGGCGAGCGGCACTTTCATACGCACGAACATCGCCGGGGTCACACTGCTGAATCTACTCGACGGCGAGCACACCATCGCTGACCTCCAGCGTCTCCTGTCGGAACGCTTCAATCTACAGATGTCCCCGGAAAAGATCGAGCAGTTCGTCCAACTATGTCAGCGCAACCAATTGCTTGTCCCCGGCACGTGGGAGGAGATGCCGCAAGAGACTGTGGCACAGCGCACGCGCCGCTTCGGCTCCATTAAATTTTACGTCCGTCTGGTCGGCGGCGACCGCCTGCTCGACTGGATGGTGCGACACAAGCGTTGGTGGTATAACCCGGTGACTGCCGTCGCCGCCGCGGCACTCCTGATAGCCGGTGTCGTCTTCATCCTGCTTCCCATCCACGAATCGAGGCTCGCCGCCCCGCTCTACCAGATTCGTCCGGACGTGAGCAACCTCTACCTGATTTTTTTGCCCGGCGTCTTCGTCATCGAGATGTGCCTGCACGAACTCTCGCACGGGTTAGCGTGTCGCGTGTTCGGGGCTAAGGCCGGTGGGTTCGGCGTGGGCTTGATGTACGGCATCCTGCCGGTCTTCTATACCGACACGACCGACGCATACAGCGTTGACAGCAAGTACAAGCGAGCGTTGATTTCGGCGGCGGGCCCAATGGTTGACCTCGCCTTCCTGGGTATCTTCGCGCTGCTCTACTGGTCTGTGCCGCATGAGACGAAGATGGCGCGCTTCGCTCTGGCTTACACCACGTTCCCGCTCTCCTCGCTGTTGATTAACCTGAACCCCTTCATCATCCGCATGGACGGCTACTGGATTCTGACCGACCTGCTGGAAAGACCTAACCTGCGGCGCATCACGCGCCAGTATCTGCGAGAGCAAGTACGCAGACTCTTCGGCCGCGATGCCAACGCCGACAGCCTCGCCGAGCGGATGCCGACCGACTGGCGCTGGCGCATGATTTACTTGACCTACGGGCTGATCTCGTTCGCGTGGACGGTCGTCTTCCTCTTTCTCTTTGCGAGGTCAATCATCTTGGGGATTATTCACGTCACACGGGTTGCGGCGCTGCGCTGAAACACAAAGGGGAACGAGCGAGATGGGGACTTCGCCGGCTGACGCCGGAACATCAGTGGACGATTTCGAGCCTGTTGAGGCGCGCTGGCAGCCTTCGCCTTACATCCTTCTGCGTCTGGCCGGAAAGCCCTTCGATGAACTGTCACGTCTGAAGTTTACGCAGACCGTCGGCCTCTTCGAGCACATCCTCGCCGCGCGCGAGTCATTGGCGCAGCAGAAGGCCGCGCTACTTGAGTTGCTCTTTGTCGAAATCGGCCGACACGCGGGCGAGACGCGCGGCAAGCTCGTCACCCTCAAGCGCAACATCTTCAACGAACGGATGCCGCCGTCCAAAGAGCGACGCTGGCTGAAGACCGAAGACGGAGTGGGGCTGCGTTCCGAGACCGTCGGGTATTTCTGGAAGCTGCGCCAACTGAAACGACTGCTGAAGCAGGGGCGCACGGTCTTCGAGGGGGAACTGGCCGAGAAACGCGGACTGTTTCAGCAGTCATGCGCCGACGCGGAATTTCAAAAGGCCATTCAGGTGGCAAGCCCCGCCCTGTTCGCCAACGTGAACGAATACGTGCGCGCCAAACCGACGGCGTTGCGCGCGCGCGAGCGGCAGACGGAAGTCGGCCTCTTCCAGTACTTCATGCGGATGACCTCGAAGACCAGCCCCTTCAGCCGCTTCGGGCCGGTCGCGCTCGGACGCGCAGACCTCGACGCCGAACACGCCTTCTCCATGCTGCAACACGCGCCGATGACGCGCACGACGGCCAACTTAAATCTCGGCGCGGTAACCTCGGTCGCGTCCTCACTCGCACATGTCCCCGGCGTCCAAACGCGCCTGTATCCGCGTCTCAACGGCACGTCCTACGTCGATGGGAACGAGTTGGTCTTCGCGCGTCCCCGAAGCGTCTGGGACGAGACAGTCACTTTCAATCAGGGCATCATCCGCCGGGTCAAGTACGTGCCCGCCGTGCGCGGGCTTATCGAACTGCTCGTCCGGCACGAAGCCGACAGTTTAACGCTCGGCGAGTTCACGTCCCTCTACCTGTCAGCCGTCGGAGCCACGAGCGATGAGCAACGCGAGAAGGTCGAAGCCTTCCTGAACAAGCTGATCGGCGCAGGGCTGATTGTCAACGAGTTCCGTTTACCGAGTAACACGCTGGATCGCCTGACACTGCTGCGCGCCGAGTTCGCGCGGGTGGCCGAGACGGCTGAGGCGCAGGCCGAAGCTGCGAAGCTCGAACAGTTGCAAGTCATCAGCCGCGAGTTTCAAGACGCACCAGCGCCGCGACGGCAGCAGATTTTGGGTGAGACGCGACAACTCTTAAACGACCTCGTGCGCTGGCGTCCGCCGATTGCCGCCGCGCAGGGCGAACTCACCAACCCGTACAAGGAAGATACTGTCGTCGAAGGTGTGCGCTATGTGTTCGGGCGGCCCTTCTTCGCTTCGGTGCTTGAGGATATCAGCGTCTTCCTCGATTGCATTGCCGCGAGGGATCAGGGCGGGCACAGCTACGCGATGCTGCGCGACATTTTCGCGCACAGGTATGGCGAAGGGGGGCGCTGCGATAACCTCTTGCAACTCGCGGCAGAGTACAAGGGGCTGCTGGGGAAACTTCTTCGACGCGCCGACGAATCAAAACACGCCGACCCGCTGACGGAACGCTTCAACAAAACGCAGCTCAACATGGGCAGGTATGCCTACGCGCTGGGGAACCATCCCGTCTCGAAGTACAACCCGCGCGAAAGTCTTATCTCGCACGAGACGATGCGCAGCTTGACGGAGTCGTTCGGCGAGTCGCCGCTCTCACCGCGCCCGTTTTCGATGGCGATGCACGTCCAGCTCGCCGCCGCGGACGAGCGAGCCATCGAGCAGGGCGAGCACCTCGTCGTGCTGAACTACTCGCTGCCGGGCTTCGGTCATTTCTTCTCGCGCTACTGCCATCTGTTCCCGCCGGACAGCGAGCACGCGGGATCGCTCTTTGAGCAGATCAGTGAACGCGGCAGGTGGCTGCAAAGCCAGTCGGGCGGCGAAGCCGAGCTGGTCGAAATCCTCTCAATCCTCGACAACAACGCACAGGTGCATCCGCCTTTCACCCCGCGCCAGATTGTCCCGCCCGACGAGGTGAGCGACCTGCCGGACGAAAGACAGATTCGGATGCGGGATTTGCAACTCGCGCATGATGTGGAGAGCGACGAACTGCGGCTGACCGCGCCGCTTGCAGGGAGCCCCGACGGCGAGCAGCGCCAACTCCTGACGCCCATCTACATGGGCTTCTTTCACCTGATTTCACTTCCCATGCTGCAACGCCTGCTGGTCGAACTCTCGCCCACCGCCTATCACATGGAAGCGCTGCAACCTTACGACCTGCGGCAGGGCGGCAGGCCGTTCAGCGTCGAGGGCGATGAGCCGGAGCAGACGATTCGCCGCTACCCGCGCCTGCGCATCGGTCGCTTCGTGCTCCAGCGCGAAATCTGGGAGGTTCCTTCCGCCGCCCTCCCCACGCGCGAGGCTGACGACGAATTCACGCTCTTTCTTAACGTCTACGCGTGGTCGCGCCGCTACTCGCTACCACCGGAAGTTTTCGTGCGAATCCGGCGCACGCAGATTCAAGCCTCCGAATTGCATACCGGGCACAAGCCGTTCATGATCGATTTTGAAAACTATTTTTCGCTGAAGATGCTCTTTCATCTCTTGAGCGCCGGGAGCGTCGATACACTTGAGGTCGAAGAGATGCTGCCCAACCCGCGTCAACTGTTCTGCACACTCAAAGGGCAGTCATATGCCGCCGAGTTTCAAATCGAGTTCAACCGGGGGGACTAAGCTCATGGCTCAGCGCTGGCTCAGCGCCAGAATGTACTACAGCCCTTTAGACGTAACCGCGCCGGGCGACCCGCAGGGCGAGACGATCTTGCGCGACTTTCTACAGCCCGCTCTCGCGTACATGCGTGAGCAGGGTTGGATTGAGTGGGCGACCTTCATGCGGTTTTCCGAGGCGGGGTATCACATCTATCTGACCGTCTTTGGAGAGAAGGACGTTTTGACCGGGGAGGTGCAGCCGTATCTCCAACGCGAGTTCATCCAATTTCGCCAAGCCCACCCGGAGATTATGCAGCAACCAATGGAACTCTCGCCGAACGCCGCGACGCTGAACCGTAAGTGGGGCTCTCCATCGGAGCCGCGAAAATTGCGTGCGCCCGGCACGGTCGTGACGGCGCTCATGGTCGAGCACGGCGACGCCGAGGGGTACGAATCCGAAGCGGCGTGGCTGGCACACCAGCGTCTTCACACGGCCCTCTGCCAGCACACGCTCGAACTCCTCAACCTTGACCCGGCGCAGCAGTTCCGTTTGCAGCTCGTCCGCCTTCTGATGGACGACTTTTTCAGCTTGAGTGGGCTTACCCCTCCGGAACGCTATACCGTGCTGCGACGCCTCAGACAGTCATGGATTGATTACTTCGAGCTGACCTCCGAGGTGCTCGGCAGGATTGAAGGGCTGTATCAGCGGAAAGAAGATCGTTACCGTCAGTTCTTTGCCCACAAGCAGCGGCCCGATGATAGCCTCGACATGATTCCCGCGCCGCTGCGCCCCGTCTATGCCACCTGGCTGAAGACGTTGCGCGAGTTGGCCCCGGCCATTATTCAGCGGGCCGATGAAGAGAACCGGATGACCGTCTACGACGCTCAGCGTGTGCTCGGCGTCTTTCATCTCACGCATAATCGGCTCAGCATCAAGCTGGAAGACGAAATCCTAACCGCGCATATCCTGGCTCAACATTACGGCTCGCTCATCGCTCCAGAGAAGCGCGCCGAGATGGACGCCAACCTCTCGCGGAAGTCCCAGGCGTCCCCGTCTTCGACCGCCGCCGCCGGAGAATAAAGCGCGATGAACGAGCGCCACACGTCCGAATGGCTCTACCTCCAAATCTACCTCAGCGAGTCTATGGACGCCACGTTTGACAGGAACTTAATGATCGGACTGTGCGACGAACTGATCACGCCGCACGTCCGGGAGTGGGTCGGGCACTGCCGCGCGCAGGGATGGATGAAGAGTTTTTTCTTCCTGCGCTTCGGCGGGGAAGGCTATCATCTGCGCCTTCGTCTCAAGGGCCGTCCCGACCAACTCCATGCCGAGGCCAAGCCCTTCCTCGAAGGAGAAGCGGCTGGTTTCTTCCAGAAGCACGCGGCGGCGCTCGGCCTGCTACACGCACATCTGTCGGCTGATGATTTGCGGGAGTTGCGGCGCTTGCGGCTGGCGCAATACGAGCCGGAGTATGAGAAGTATGGCGGCGAACTCGGCATGTCGCTCGCGGAGGAACACTTCGAGGTCTCTAGTGAAGTCTCCTTTCAGGTCTTGGAGGCGGAGCGCGCTCTGGGCATCAAACGCTCCCAGGTCGCCTTTGAGCTGCTTCACATCCTGGTCTCGGAGTTCAGCGCCAAGGCCCGCGAACAGGCGTTCATTCTCAAAACCTACACGCATTACTGGGTGCCCCTCTCCAGGCTTGAGCGCAACCCGCCGATGGCGCGGCTACTCGAATCGAATTACGAGCGGCAACGGGATGACCTCTTTCGCCGCTTTGACCCGGACGCGGACGCCACGCTCGGACACTCCTGGCAGACGAAGCCTCACAATCCGTTCCCGCGATGGCGCGAGCACCTCCGCGAGCACATCGGCCGACTGAAGGCCCTCGAAGCCGACGGACGGGTCTCGACCGCGCAGTTCGCTGACGGTAAATTGCAGCGAGCACTCCTGACCGAAGTGCCGGGTATCGAGCGGACGCCGACCGTCTCGTTGTTGATCCTCACCAACTACCTGCACATGCTGTGTAATCGCCTGGCGTTGCCGCCTCTGTATGAAGTTCAGATGACTTATCTGCTCTACCGCCATCTCGAAGAGAAGTTCGGCTTCAAGAGCGGCCTGTACCCGGTTCTCCTTGACCCCGGCTCTTAGAGGGTGTCGTTGAAAACCTTTCGCTCTACGGCGCAGTGCTCGCTATGAAGAAGAAATTTCAGCTCCGGTTGATGTGATTAACCGTGCTGGCGGCCTTGGGGATGATGTTCGCCGCCTTGATCCCAGGCTTGAAAAATAACCGAATGCTTTATGTCTCCGGCGAATGGCGGGTTTGCCATCAGAATATCGAAGTCGAACTGCCTGAAATCTTTCCGATTTCGCAACAGCTTTTTGAGTTTCTTCCAGCCTTCATTTCGAGCCGACTCGCCGAATCAATTCATCGAATCGCAGGTCACCGCGCAAGCCGTCGAAACGCGGGTCAACTTGCAGATAAGCCATCCAATGCTCGCGCCGCTGATATGTCTTCTCCAGGTATTCAAGTGCCTTATCCTTGTCTCCTGCTTGGGCATAAATACAGGCGGTGAAATACATGCTTCGATTGAATTGATAACTCCATTTGGCTTGCTCGCGCAAAACTCCCTGCCAACCGGCGGTTTGATAGGCGGTTTCAAAAATCCTGACGGTTTCCTCGTCCACTTTCGACAGCTTTTGAAATCTCATCAGCCGTTCAAAATCTTCCGACTGTTTGCCCTGAAAGGCGACACCGCCGGCAATCCAATAATAGCCGACGGCGCGTTGCGGATTTCGTTGCGCGAGTCTCTCCAATTGTTGGGCAGCCTCATCGTAGCGTCGGGCAAATGTCAAAGCGACCATATAGACGATTTGATGATAAATGGATGTCGGGTCGAGATCGATGGCGGTCTTGATTTCGGTAATCGCTTCGTCGAAACGCCTGCTCTGAGAAGAAAACAAAAGACGCGCATATGTATTGTGCGCGAGCGGAGAATTCGGGTCTAGCTCGATGGCGCGCCTGCACGCCGATTCCGCACCGCTGACATCATATTCGTAATTCAGTTTGTTCATGCAGAGCGCGTTATATGCTTCGGAAAGATTCGGGTCGAGTTCAAGTGCTTTTTTAACTGCTGCCATCGAGATTCGATGCTGTTCGTGGATATCTACATCTGCTCCGATGTCAGATAACGAGCGGTGAGAAAATGCGACCCCTGCCCACGCCCGCGCGTAGTTCGGGTCAAGCCGGACGGCTTGCTCAAAAAATTCGACTGCTTTCAAACCGTCCTCCGGGAATCGTTTGTCGTTAAAATACACCCCTTGCAAGTAAAGCCTGTATGCCTCTTCATTGTCCGTTCCGCGCGTTTTTGTCGGATTATTTTGTTTGAAGTTAAATCGCGTCAGCAGAAGTTTTCCCACTTCGACCGCAATTTGGTCTTGCGTCGCAAAGACATTGCCCGCGTCTTTTTCGCCGCTTTTATACGTTTCGACAACCTCGCCGCTCGCCACATTCAAAAGTTCGGACGTAACGCGAATTTTCCCGCCCGCCAACTGGTAATTCGAGGCGAGAACAAAATCAACCTGCTGCTCGCGTCCCGCCGCAATCGGGTCTTGATTGATGTCGGCATACTTGCGCATCGCGCTCAGCGGGCGAACGACGAAATTCTTCATCGCGCCGAGTTTATCAATCAACGAATCGGCAATGCCGATCTCGTAAATCTCGTCGCGGTTCGCCGCGCTGATTGGCTTGAGCGGCAAAACCGCGATTGATTTTTTGTCGCCGACTGGAGGCGCGCTTCCTGCCTTGTAAAAATAAAGCCCGAGCCAGCAGAGAGAGGCGACGACGAGAGTGAAGGCGATTGATAGGACGATGCGCGCGTCGAGTTTGCGGCGCGCGGGCGTGGTCGCCACGCCCGCCTCCCCCGCTTCGAGTCGCTTCTGCAACCGCCGCAGGTCATCCCATAAGTCTTTGGCTGCCGGGTAGCGCTCCTCGCGGTCTTTCTCCAAACACTTCCGAACGATGCGCTGCAACTCGCCGGGCATCCCCGGCGCGATTTGCGCGAGCGGCGCGGGATCAGTCTTGAGGACAGCCGCCACCACGTCGCTCGCCGTCTCGCCCGTAAAGGGCGGGCCGCCCGAAAGCATCTCGTAGAGGACGCAGCCCAACGACCACACGTCGGCGCGCGCGTCCACCTCCTGCCCGCGCGCCTGCTCGGGCGACATATAACGGTCGGTGCCCATGATCAGCCCCGGGTGCGTCTTGATCTCGGAGCCGTTCTGTTTGTGACCTCCGTCCATGCCCGTCTGCGGCGGCGCGAGTTTGGCGATGCCGAAGTCGAGGACTTTGACGTAGCCGTCCGGGCGGAGCATGACGTTCTCTGGCTTCACGTCCCGGTGGACGATGCCGGCTTCGTGCGCGGCGCGGAGCGCAGAGGCGATCTGCGCGGCGATGTCGAGCGCGTCAGACGGCGGGAGTGCCCCGCGCGAAAGGCGCGTGCGCAGAGTCTCGCCCTCGATGTACTCGGAGGCGATGACGCTCCTGCCGCCTGTCTCCTCGACGCCATAAACGGTGATGATGTTCGGGTGGTTTAAGGCGGAGGCCGCCCGCGCCTCCTGCCGGAAGCGCCGCGCCTGCTCCTTGTCGTGCGTGAGATGTTCGGGCAGAAGCTTCAGCGCGACCCGCCGCCCGAGTTCCGCGTCCTCTGCCAGATAGACCCGGCCCATCCCGCCCGCGCCGATGAGCGACAGCACGCGGTAACGCCCCGCGAGCGTCTGCCCGACGACCTGCTCGTCCCCTGAGAGCAACTCGGCGGCGACTGCTATCGCCGGTTCGTCAATGACGCCCCCGCCCTCAACGTGCGAGCGGATGAGCGACTCCACTTCGCGGCGTAGCTCCGCATCGCCCGCGCACTCGCGCTCCAGGAATGCGGCGCGCTCGTGCGCGTTTAACTCCAGCGCGGCGTGGAAGAGTTCTCCGATTTTGCTGTAGCGTTCAGGCGTCATATAGAGAGTGACGAGTGACGAGCAGAGACAAGTTTTACCCGTCACTCGTCACTTGTCACTGTTTTTGTGAGTTCGCGGTTGAGCCACGCACGCGCGAGCGTCCAGTCGCGCCTGACTGTGCCGACTGAAACCTTGAGCACCTCGGCAGTCTCCGCGTCGCTCAAGCCACCGAAGTAGCGCAACTCCACGACGCGGGCTTGCCGCGCGTCGAGTTCGGCGAGTGCTATGAGCGCTTCGTCGAGCGCGACCATCTCTGCGCCCCTGTCGTCGGCAACGAATGCCGCTTCATCGAGTTCGACTTGCTGCGCTCCGCCCCCGCGCTTCTGATAACCACGCGACCGCGCGAAGTCCACGAGGATGCGGCGCATCAGTTGCGCCGAGACGGCGAAGAAGTGCGCGCGGTTCTGCCAGCGCACGTTCTTCGAGTCCACGAGCCGCAGGTAAGCCTCGTTCACCAGCGCGGTGGTTTGCAGAGTGTGGCCCGTGCGCTCGCCGCTCATGTAGCGGTGCGCGCGGCGGCGCAGTTCTCGATAGACCAGAGGGGTCAGCGCCGCGAGCGCCGTCTCGTCGCCGTCCCCCCATGCGAGCAGTAGCTGCGTGATCTCTTGCGGAGAATGGGTCGTCATGACAACCGGACGGGCAGAGCGAACATTTTTTTCGTCGCCGTTAGCGTTTTCGCGCGCCGTTCCCGCCTTAACTGTCGGGAAGAAGTAGACGAACAATTGATGATTTGATTTTTCAACAAGTGGGCCAGCCGCCGCAGCCGTTGGAGTGGCTCCCTTCAACCTCTTCGTCCATCAACCGTTCTCTGACAGGAAAGGAGTTTACTATGAAGAAAGGTCGTACAGCAGCACTTAAGTTTAGTGCCCTTCTGCTCATCGCTCTCCCTGCCGCCGTGGTCACAGCAGCAAGCCACTTTGACGATTCCAAGTACAGGGTCTTCTGCGCCGACGCCAAGGTCGAGGTCGAGCAGCGTACGCTTGAACAGGAGAAGAACGCACGCGGCTCGAACGTCTGCGTGCTGGCCGAGTTCGACACCCTCTCCGACGCCGAGAAGTACGCCGAAAATCACGGCGGCAAAGGCTCGGACTGCAACTGCCGGTAAGTCACACGCGCTCGAAACGGAGCCTGCCCTGGCAGGCATTGGAGGAGATTACGATGGCAAGATTCAAAGACCCTAACGTCCCGGCTGCGGCCTTCGCGCCCTATCTTGAGCCGGGCGAGCAGCTCCGCTACATCGCCTACGGCGTCAAGCAGCCGAACATTTTCGTGATCGCGCTGACCGGCGGCCTGATCAGCGCGCTTTTAACGAAGGAGTACGTCATCGGCTTGACCGACCGCCGCCTCATCGTGCTGCGCTTCAAGGGCAAGAGCGTTCAGGTGCAGGAGGTGTTGGACTATCGTCTTAACAACGGTCACCGTCCGCCCGTCAAGGCTTCAACCGGCCCGGTCTTCACCCACATCAAGATCGAAGACCCGACCAAGCCGTTCGTCGCCAAGTTTCACCGGATGGGGATGCCCGGCAACCGCGAAGGCGCGATGGCGATAGCGGCGTCGCTGACCGGACAGCCTGCGGCGGCCTGAGGCGCACGATGATGTCACGCCCACTTGAGACGACGATGAAAAGCGGGGCGCCGCCCTGCCCGTATTGCAGCGCGCCGCTCACGCCCGGCACGTGGCTGTGCGCGCGATGCGGACGAGATGCGAACGCCCCGCGCCGCCCCTGCCGGAGGTGCGGGCGCGTGACGCCGACCTCGGAGCGAATCTGCTGGAACTGCGGGGCGGCCTTCAAGAGCGACATGCGCTGGAAAGTCCCTCTCATCGTCGCCCTCTTCCTTCTGAGCTTCATCCTGAGCATCGCGGTCGCGCTCGTCAAGGTGCTCCTCGGTTGACCGGGCGAGCAAGTAGGGAAACGGATGGGACGACATACATGCCGCCGTCCGAAGGCGGCTGAATTATATCTCGCAGCAGAGATCGGGCGCATCATCGCCGCCGCACGCCCCGCGTCCGAAGACGGCATTAACCGTCTGAAAGGAAAATCAAAGTGAGAAGGCATATCTTAGTCGCACTTGCGTCCGCCGTCATTGCAGGCTTCTGCTGTCAGACCACTCCGGCGCAGTTGCCCGGCGGCTTAAAAATCCCGAAGATAAGTAAGCCGAAACCGACGCCGACCGAGACCGCGCAGCCGTCCTCCTCCTCCGGCGGGTCACAGCCCGCGTTGCCGAACGAGCCGCGCCCCGCCGCGCAGCCGCAGCCAGTCGCGGCGCCCCCACGGGCTGCGGCGAGCGACACCACACTCGTCAAGACCCGTATCCAGTTCTGGCCTGAAACGCTCACCTCCTACAAGGGGGAATATAACGATGTCTGGAGTTGGATACCCTCGGTCAGCTTCGTCCCCGAGGGGCCGGGTCTGCCGAGCGGCGGGCAATATTACGTCGAGGTCGCTCAGCCCGGCGGTGCCCCGTGGGTGAAGCTCAAGTGCGTCGGCAACGCGGACGGGACGGGCTACGACTGCGGCAACCGCAACGATCTGGAGAAGGAAGGCACGCTGGCGACCGGCGTCTTCCCCTTCGCCATCAAGATGCGCAACCCGCTCGAGGGGACTGACAAGACGCTCTTCACCGGCAGGGCGAAGGTCGAAAAGACCCTCTCCAGCGAGGTCGGCCCGACCTCGGCACGGAAGTTCGTTTACTACACCAACCAGGACTGGAACCTGCCCATCGGCTACGTTTTCATCGGAAACAACGACAACCTCTACGTCAGGTTCTGGGTTCGCGGCGAGGACACGGCGAGTATCGAAGCGCACCTGTTCTACCGGGGTCAGGAGGTAGGCAGGTTCGAGAAGTACGGCTATCAGTACGGCGCGTCACGTTGCTCGCCCGACATCGAATACCGTCCCACGAGGGACGCAGGCGCGGCGGCGCCGCAGGGGGCGAAGTGGGCGCGCATGAACTGTCCCTTTGAATCCGTAACCACCAAGCCGAATCCGAACTCCCCGGACTGGCACATCATCAGCGCGAACCCCGGCGAGTACGAGGTCAAGGTGCTGCGCAACAAGAGACTGGCGAGGTCGATCAAGTTCTCCGTCGGCCCCGACGGCAAGATCGCGGAGAACGGCATTGCCTCCTCCAACGGGATGGCGGATGACAACTTCATCCTGGTGCCCGTCACGGTCATCGGCGAGCAGGACGGGGCGTGGGACAAGAACGCATGGAAGACCGATGCCTTCTACGGCACTCCGCTCAAAAATTTCGCGTGGCCGCCGCCGCAGTAGGCGGCGCGCTGAGGAGAGACAAGGGTCACACCTCCCGCACGTCTTCTCAAAACATAAGGAGCGTCAGAATGAAAAAGCATCTGCTCGTCGTCGCTGCGTTGTTAACCTTGACCTGCCTCGTCCCGCAGACCGCGTCAGCGCAGTTGCCCGGTGGCCTGCCGCGCATCCCGCGACCGGGAAAGCCCAAGACCACACCGACGCCCGCGCCGACGCCGACCGAGACCGCGCAACCCGCGTCGCCGAATGAGCCGCAGCCCGCCGCGCCGCCACAGCCCAGTGTGAGCAGTGCGCCTGCACAGTCGCAGGCAGTTGCGGGGTCGGGCGGAGGAATCGCCGTCCTGAAAAACCTGGTCTGGGTGAATCCCAGAACGGTCACGTCCTACAAGGGCGACGGCAGCACATATAGCTGGACGCCCGTCATCATGTTCGACACCAACGGGAACATCCCGAGCGGCGCACAATACCACGCCGTAGTCTCGCTGCCCGGAGGCGCGCCCTGGGTCGAGATGGACTGCAAGTGGATTAGTAGTAGCCAGAAAAGCTATTACCAGTGCGGCGGCCCGGACTTCCCCGAGGATAAGGGCACAACGGCGACGGGCGTCTTCCCCTTCGCCATCAAGATGCGGAACGAGCTTCAGGGAACAGACCAGACGCTCTTCACCGGCAAGGTCAAGATCGAAAAAGCGCCCGACGACACCGGCACGCCCGCCGAGCGCGCCAAAAAATCGTTCTTCTTCCCCAACATGGACTGGGCCTTGCCCGTCGGCTACGTCTACTACAGCCCGGCGGACAACAAGCTCTACACGGCGTTCTGGGTGCGCGGGAGCACCTACAAGATAGAACCGCACCTGTTCTATCAGGGTAAGGAGATAGGCTTGGAGGGAAAGCCGAGCTGTAATGACAAGATGGAAGTCGGGGATGCGTACATACGCTCGATCAAGCCCGCCCCCCATTGGAAGCTCGTCGAGTGCGAGATGGCGTCCGCCGTTCAGGTCAGGGACAAGGGGGAGAAGTTCGGCATCCCGATTCATTACCTGATGTCGAACCCCGGCGAGTACGAGATCAAGGTGCTCTGGAATGACGAACTGTCGCGCTCGATCAAGTTCACGGTCGGCGCGGGCGGCGATTTCAGCAGCGGCGTCCCGCTGCTCTACAAGGTGCGGAACGGAGACGGGGATCGCCTGCCCGGCATTATCGTGCCCGTCGCCATCCTCGACGCTCAGGACGGGATGTGGAACAAGAACGCCTGGAAGACCGAAGCCTTCTACGGCAACCCGCCGCAGGGCTTCACGCCTGTGCCTTAGGCTTAATTCACTGAAGAACCGACGAGAGAACTCTCTGCCAAGTCAGACTCTCTTTGTTAGGTCGTCGATTCAGCTGACTTAGGAGAGCAATAGGAGATTTTTAGGAAGAGAAGCGTCGAAAATTTAACTCCGCAGGTAGGACTCGAACCTACAACCCGCGAGCTAGGCTGTAACTATAGCCATCTTATCCATAAAATGTTCGCGGTCTGGAAGAGTTGGCAAGTTGGACAAAGCGCACGCCGCCGGAATCGCCCATCGGGATTTGAAGCCGGACAACATCATGATCTCCTCTTACAGTTTTGCGAAGATTCTGGATTTCGGATTGGCGAAATTGGTTGAAACGCAGAAGCCGCCGAGCACAGCAAATGCGGAAGAAATAAATGAAGCGGCAACGTCAATGATCTAGCTGTAGCCGCTTTCAACGCCGGGAATGATTATGGGCAAGAGTCGGCTATATCTCGCCCGAACAAGCTCGGGCCGGAAAGCCGGGCGCGACCGGCGGTAGGAGAAGCAAGAAGGCGACGCGCATGTAGTCTGCGCGTCGTCTTCTTCACCATGCCTCACCCTATTTTACTGCTGCCCAAATCGTTTGCGGTATTCATCGGAGTTGATGAAGGCCTTGACCATCTCAGCTTTGACGAAGTTGCCGCCGAAGTCGTTCAGTTTCGACAGCCAGAAGTGATAGCCGTCGAAGTTAGTATCCGGCCCTTCGTTGGGACTGCGTCTGAGATAGCCGAAATACTGCGCGAGCACGAACGCGCGGTTCAACTCGCGCGCCTTCAGTGTCTCATTCTCCGCCACGCGGCGCAGTACGCGTGCACGCGCTCCCGCCCCGCCGTCGAACTCTGCAATGGCTGCATTCCTCTCCGTCGCGTCCGGCTTCAGGCCGGCGTGGGCGTAGAGCGCGTCAACATACTCGGCGGGAGCGAGCGTCTCAGGATAGAGCGCGACGAACTCCGCGCGCTTGACGAAGCGTTCGGCGAACTCTAGTTTGTTCCGCTCTAACTGTTGCTCCCACCCTATCGCGCCGACCACAACGCCGCGGCTGATCTCCTGCGTGTCGCTCGAAAACTCAAGATAACGCGGTAGAGATTCGGGTCTTGTAAGCGCGGCATTGTAGAAGCGATAGACGAGAAAGCCCGTCTGTTGAAACTCAATCGAGAGGAAGAAGGCCGCGCTGACGTTGATGCGCTTGACCTCACGGCATTGCACGTTCGCACCGCAGCTTTCAATCTCATTTGTCCAGAAGGCGAGGCCGGACGAGTCCGGTTCGCGATTAAGGAAGTCCGCGTAGTGCTGTCTGGTGAAGAAACCGGCCTGGTCTGCGGGATTCTCCGGTGTTGCCGTCGCATCGTTATCAACGATGATGACGGTCGTGCTGGAATCTGAATTGAGCCTGGCTCCCCCCGTCGGATTACTCAGAGTGAGAGCCAGCGTCTCATCACTTTCGGCATAGTTATCATCGGTGATGAGCACGTAAATCTGTTTGGTCGTCTCACCGGGCGCGAAGCGAAGCGTGCCGCGTGCCAGCGTGTAGTCGTAACCCTCGTGCGCCGTGCCGTTGGAAGTCGTGTAATCAACGGTTGCGGCCAGCGATAGATCGCCCGTGCGTCGCACCGTCAGCCACATGATATTCATGCCCTCCGGCGCATGGACTGGCGGATTGTCAAACGCGATGAACGTCGGCGTGGGAGTCGGCTCTGGCGTGGGCGCAGGCGTCGGCTCTGGTGTCGGCACGGGTGTCGGCACGGGCGTCGGTGTAGGAATCGGCGTTGGCACGGGCGTCGGACTTGGTGCTGGAGTGGGAGTAGGCGTCGGCACTGGTGTCGGTGTCGGCGCTGGTGTTGGCATCGGCGCTGGTGTTGGCGTCGGTATCGGCGCAGGTGTCGGAGTCGGAGTCGGAGTCGGAGTCGGCGGTGCTACACCAGTGAAGTCAGCGATCTGGTCGCCGCTGATGCTCTGGAATGTGCGCAGCGACGGATTGAAGGTAAAGTTCGCCTTGGTTGGTACTAGCGTGTAGCTGCTACCTCGCTGCGCGCCGTTGAACAAGTACCTGCCATCTGCGCCGGTCACTGCATTCGCCGAACCCGCGCCGCTCAATGTCATTGTCACACCCGCAATCGGCTGGCCGCCAGCGTCCAAAACAATCCCGGCAATCTGATAGACAGGTGTGGGCGTCGGCGTCGGTACAGGACTCGGCGTAGGTATTGGCGTCGGAGTTGGCGTCGGAGTTGGCGTCGGAGTTGGCTCGGGCGTTGGCGTTGGAATCGGCGTCGGCGCGGGAGTGGGCACGGGCGTCGGTGTCGGCGCGGGGGTTGGCGTTGGTGTTGGAGTCGGTTCCGGCGTGGGCGTCGGTGTCGGCGTTGCGTCGGTGATAGTAACGGCGACGGTCTGCGACGAGCGTGTCGCGCCGGTGTCGTCGGTCGCTGCGGCGATGAGCGCGTGCGTGCCGAGCGGCGCGTCGTCCCACTGGAAACTAAATGGAGCAGTTGCGTCACTGCCGATGAACGTCGAGCCGTCGTAGAAGTCTACACGCGCGACCGTGCCGTCGCGGTCGCTGGCTGTGGCGTGAAGCGTCAAGCTTCTACCGGCGATGGTCGGCCCCGTTGGTGGCGACGGCTCGTCGTTGCTGCTGACCGGCTGACCGGCGATGGTCGGCCCGTTGATGTCCAGAATGACATCCGGCGGCGAATTAAGTGACGCCGCGGCCGAGGGCACGAGTTTCACCGTCACGAGGTCGGCTGTCTGCGCGCCAAATGCGTTGGTGATCGTGGCGGAGCCGGCGAGGTAGATGTTGCCCGCGCCGTCAACGACCATGTCGTGGAGGTTGTCGTTGGTGTGCTCGGGGTTGTCGTAGCGTGTGACCCAAGCCTCTGTGCCGTCCGGCTGGTACTTGATGACGACGCTGTCGTCGTTGACGAAGCCTTCGGAGTAAGCGCCGACGTAGGCGTTGCCCGCCGCGTCGAGCGCGACGGCGATGCCTGCGTCAAATTTGCCGGGGAAGCCCCGGTAGATGCGCGCCCATACGAGGTTGCCCGCGCCGTCGAACTTGACGGTCGCCACGTCCCATGTTTTTACCTGTGTCGCCGACTGATAGTCGGCGTCGTAGGTCTCTCCGGTCAGGTAGATGTTACCGCCCGCGTCAATCGCCATATCCTCGACGAGGTCGCTTGACGGGCCGGCCCAGTTGCGCGCCCACACGAGCACACCCGTTGCCGGGTCGAGCTTGAGGAGCAGGAAGTCAGGGCCGGTCGAGCCGGTCGTGTTCGAGCCGGAGACGTAGAGATTGCCCGACGAATCGAGCGCAATGTTGCCCGGCGAGATGTCGACGGGATTGTTCGGGAGCGGCGCGGGGCCGGGGCCGCTTGAGGGCGCGCCGTTGGTGTGCGACGCCCAGAGTTCCTGCCCCGTGGGCGAGAACTTGACGACGACAAATTCCCTCGTCTGATTTCCGCCCGGCGTTGTAAAGCCGTAACCGGAGACATAGGCGTTTCCGTCAGCGTCAACCGCGACGGCGTTGGCATAGTCGCCGATCTGCGCGGTCGAGTGTTGGCTCGCCCACTGAAGATTACCGTCCGCGTCGTACCTGAGGGCGATGATCTGGTCATAGAGTGAGCCGTCGAGCTTACTCGACTGCGAGTAACCGGCGATGACGACGCCCGTGGCATTGCCGTTTGCATCCTTGACAAGCGTCAGCGCCTCGCCTCGATCCCAGTGGCCGATGGGGCCGTTGTAGCGACGCACCCAGACTTGCGTGCCGTCGGGCGCGTACTTGATCGTCACGGCATCATACTCGGAAGCATTGCCGCCCCAAGAGACGCCGGTGACGTAGGCGTTGCCCGACGCGTCAACCTTGATATCGTTGGCCCAATCCTTGTAGTTGCCGGGGCCGTCGTAGGAGGCGGCCCAAAGCTGCGTGCCGTCGGGCGCGTATTTGACGGTTGAGATGTCCGTGTCTCCACGGTCTCCGTCGCCCGACGTGGCGGTCACGTAGGTGTTGCCCTGCGGGTCAATTGTGATAAATGGATTGCCGTCCGAGAGGTGCTGCGGGCCGTCGTAGAACGACTGCCACGCAAGCGCGCCTGCGCCCGGCGCCGGTGTGGGAGTCGGCCCCGGCGGAAGTGGGCCGATGGCTGTGGAGTCCCAAGTCTCGTTCTGAATCAGTCCCGACCATTCGATTGAAGGCGGCGCGAACTGGTAGCCGGGTTCGGCGGGCACGACCTTATAGTTGCCGCCGTAATCGAGATGGTCGAAGAGGTAGTTGCCACTGGCGTCCGTGCGCGTCTCCCTGTAGGGCGAGCCGGTCAGGTAGAGCTGGACGAGCGCGTTCGGCAGGAAGATTTCGTGATCGGGTGTGCTCTGGTTGTGGCGAATGCGGCCACTGATCGAGTAGGGCGCGGCGGGGTTGTGAAAGACCACCTGCACCTTGGCCGACTGTGTGGTGTTGCCGCTGTTGTCCGTGGCGATAGCGAAGAGATTATGTATGCTCGGCTGCGACGAACCGAAGGTCGCCGTGTAAGGCGCATTGAAGTCCGTGGCGATGCGCGTAAAAGTGTTGCCGTCGTAGAAGTCAACACGCGCTATCTGGCCGTCCGAGTCAGATGCCTCGGCCTGAATCGAGATGTTCGTGCCCGGCGGGAAACTCGCGCCGTCAGACGGGCTGGTGATCGACACCGACGGTGGATTGCCGACGGGTGTCGGAGCAGGTGTCGGCGTCGGCGTCGGCGTTGGCGTGGGAGTCGGCGTCGGTGTGGTCTGCGGATTCACCGTCACGGTGATGACCGCGCTCGAACCGAAGCCGTTATCGTCCGTCGCCCGGGCGGTCAGCGTGTGCGTACCCGCGGGCGGATTCATCCACTGGAATGTGTAGTTGCCGCCCGTGTCGGCGGTCGTGACAGTGCCGAGCACTCCCGTCTGGTCGCTATTGAACCCGACACTCGCGACCGTGCCGTCTGAATCCGTCGCGTGCGCTGTGAGCGTGATGCTCGCGGGGGCCGTAAGCGTCGCGCCGTTAGCGGGAGCGACCCAGTTGACGGCGGGCGGGTTGTTGTTGACGGTGACGGCGACGAGCGTCGAATCGCCGCGCAGGCCGCCCGTATCGAAGGCTGAAGCGAAGATGCCGTAAGTGCCCGTATCCGTCGGCGTAAACGAGGCGCTATAGACTCCGTTCGCGTTGGGCGTGCGCGAAGTGCCGATGAGCGTTTGCACGCCGAGGTGGTTGTAGTAGAACTCGACGCGGTCAATCGCGCCGTCGTCCTTGACGGTGGCCGTGACATTGATCGCGCCCTTGCCGAGGTTCGAGTTCGGGAGCGGGTTTGTGACCGTCGTGACCGGCGGTTGGTTGATGGGGACGTTATCGGGCGTCGTGTTGAGCGCGTAGAAGTAGCAATGATCCGACGCGCCCGCGATGTCCGAGGCGGCGTAGGCCGTGTTGCCGTCGGGCGTAAAGACCGGGTGATTAGTGGGGATGACCTTCGCGTTGTAGTCCGTCAGCCCCGGCTCGTCGGGCAGAACAAACTTCCAGAGCTGCTGTCCGGTCGCCGGGTTGACGGCGGCGAAGAATCCGGCCTCGCCGGAGTTAGTCCGACCGCCGATGAGAACCGACGTGTTCGACGGGCTGACGACGGGATCGCCAAACGTGCCGAAGCTGTTGTCAGGATTTTTAGCGTCGTAGTGCCACTTCTCCGTCCCCGTCGGGTTGATGGCGTAGAGACGATAGTAGTTTTCGATGACGTAGTGCGTGTTGTCCGGCCCGGCGTCGGCGGTCTGCATCGGCCCCTGACCAAAGGCGGGGAAGGTGTAGATAACGCTGCCGTCGTTCGCGTTGAGCGATCTGGCTAAGACACGCAGATTTTCATCGGGTGCGACCGCAGGCGCGTCGCAGCAACCGTTCGTCGAATTGAAGACGCGCGTGCCGTTGAAGTCGTAGCCGACGAGCGAAGTGTATGCGTAGAAGTAGAGGCGCGGCAGTGTATGCCCGAAGGTGATCTGCGGGGTGTAGTACGGCGCGCGACCAAGCGGCTCGTTGCGCGACCAAGCGACCGTCCCATCCGGATTGATGCCGACCGTATTGTACTGTCCCGCCTCGAAGACGGCGTAAATTTTGCCGTCGGGGCCGACCGACGGGCCCGCGCGCAGTGTGTACGCGGTCGAATCAACAAGCCGCCACTTCTCTGCGCCGTCCGCCGCGTTCAAGGCGATGATCGCGGCGCGAACCGTCGTCGCGTTCAGGCGCGCCGAGGCGGCGGTATAAATTGTGCCGTCCGGGCCGACCGAGAGCGTGCCGGATGCGCCGGGCCGCGTGACCCACTTGAGCGCGCCCGTCGGCGACCAGGCGTAAACAAGTCCTCCGACGTTTACATAAACTGCGCCCGGTTCAGGACTGCCCGCCGGGGCAACGGCTGCGCGGTCGTATGTGAAGTCGCCGAAGACGGTCGCGCGCCAGCGGATGCGACCGTCGGCCTGTCGGTCGGTGACATTGATGCTGAGAGCGTTACTCGTACCCGCGCCCGTCGAGACCTCGACAGGCACCGCGCCGAGCCGCGAGCCTTCGGGCACATAAGCGACGATCTGCGTGTTCGTCCACTTGACGACGATGGCAGACTGCTTATCAATGAGCAGGCGTCCCGCGCCCTGCGACTCGCCGAAGTTCGTGCCCGTGATGGTGACGAGGCCGCTGCGCGTCGCGGTCTGCGGCACGACAGACGTAAGGGTCGAGGGACTCGTGAGCGTGCCGTAGATCGCCATCGCGGCGTCGAAGTTAGACGAACCGAAGCTCGCCGGAACCGCACCCCATACGCCGCCCGCGTAGTTGTCGCGCATCTGTACCGGCGCGTTCTGCGGTGAGCCGCTGTGCGCGCTCTGCCAGTACCAGTAAGAGTTCTCTCCTTCGACAACGAGCTGGACGGAGACGAAGTGCTTGCCGGTCGAGCGGAACGCGTGCGGGAGCGTGATGTCGAAAGTGCCCGCTGTGGCGGCGTTGTAGACGAGACCGGCATCGCCCGCCGCGAGATACATCTCGTCTTCGAGCGCGCCGGGATTGCCGCCCGACCATGCGTAGAAGCGAACGAAGGCCCCACGCACGGCGGCGGGAGCGCTCCCGATACCGTCTCGCGCGCCGTAGACGACAACGCGGTCAATGTCGCCCGTGATGTCGAAGTCGTCCGCGAGTTCTTTATCAACCGGCGGGCCGAACTGTGTCACGACGCTGGGCCCGAACTCTGATTGGAAGTCCCAGTTCGCGTTCGTTATTTGCGTTGAAGTGGTGCGCTCAACCATCACCGTGACGGGCGCGCTCGTGGTTGAGCCGCCGCTGTTATCAACTGCCGTCGCTGTCAGCGCGTGCGTGCCGCCCGTCAGGCTCATCGTGACGCCGTAAGGCGCGGAGGCGTCCGCTTCGATAAGCTGACCGTCGGCGCGAAACTCAACGCGCGCAATCGTGCCGTCCGGGTCGGACGCCGTGGCCGTCACGTTGACGGCAGCGCCGGAGGCGAAGCTCGCATTGTTCGCCGGAGCGGTCAGCGTAACGACCGGCTTCAGATTGTTGTCGGGTGTCGGCTGGGTCTGCGGGTTGACCGTGATGCGGACGGGAGCGGAGACGCCCGTCAGACCGAATGAACTCGTCGCCTGCGCGGTCAGCGTGTGCGTGCCGACGGGAACGTTCGTCCAGTTGAACGACCACGGGCCGCCGAAGACCTGCGACTGTCCCTGTCCAATCCAGCGCGTGCCTTCATAGAAGTCGAGCCGCTCGATGGTTTCATCGCTGCGGTTGTTGAGCGTCTGCGCCGAGGCTGTCAGCGTGATGGCCGCAGGCTGCGTGAAGGTCGCGCCATCGGCGGGCGAGGTGAATTGCACGCTCGGCTTGGCGAGGACGGCGATGGCAACTTCGCTCGATAGAGTGCTCGACCCTTGCGTATCGGTCGCACGCACGGCGAGGTAGTACGAACCGTGCGCGACGTTCGACCACGTGAATCCGTAGGGCGCATCGGTGTCAGTCGAGAGCAAAGTGTAATTCGTCTCAACGTCGCGGCGCGCGAGGAACTCGACCTTGGCAATTCCTTCCGGGTCGATTGCGTTCGCGCTGATCGCGATGTTGGCCGGGTCGAGGTACGTCGTCCCGTACTGCGGCGCGGTCAACTGCGCGACGGGTGGCGACGCGACGTTCGTATAGACGGAATCGCCTGCGGCGTTGTATGCGCGCACGCGGAAGTAGTATTGCGTGGTTGAGCCGACGGCGATATTGGCCTCAGACGTAGTGCCTGCGGGCGAGAGCTTGATTTGATTCCACGTCGTGCCGTCGGAACTCATCTCGACCTTGAAACCAAGCTCGTTCGCGCTGTTGTCCGCCCACGTGAGCTTGACGCCCGTATTGCTGTCCGCCGTGGCGACGAGGTTCGACGGAGCAGCGGGTGCGCTTCCCAGATTCGGCGCGGGGAAATTCACCGTGCGAAGCGTAATGCGATGCGCGGCGTAAGGCGCTTGATCGTAGAACTTCGCGTAAGAGAAGACCGTGACGCCGCCCGTCGCGACGACGAAAGGCGTCTCTTCCGGGAGCGGCGAATTGGCAAGCGCGAACTCTTCAAATTTAACGCCCGTGACGGCGACGCGCGCCCCGTAGATATCGCCGCGCGGCTGTTGCGGATAGCCTTCGTTGCGCTGGTCAATCCAGTCAACGAGATACTGGTTGCCGTCCCAAGCGACCGACGGTGCGCTCTGCAACTCCGGCGCGGCGGCGATGGGCGGCGCACCGGAGACGGGATCGTCCGAAGAACCGTCCGGGTTGATTCGTCGCCCGATGATGTCACCGTTCGTCCAAACGACGAGCGCCGTCGTCGTGCCCGCGACCGCGAGTTGCGGCTGCGCGTCGCTGCGGCCCGGTGTATCGCCGACGACGAACGTGGGCTGCTTCGTTCCGTCCGCCTCGACAAACGCGCCGTGGATGACGCCGGGCGCGTCGTCGTGGTTGGCGTGGAACTCCCAGACGACGAACCAGCGATTGCCGTAAGCTGCCGCGCGCGGCTGGAAGTTGAATCCGGTTTCGAGCGTTTGCGGTTGACCGACAACTGCGCCAGCGCCGGAGACGAGCACCGCCTTCGTGTAGCGAAGTTGCACTGTGACCTGTTGGACGTATGGGACGATGAACGTGCCGTTCAAAGCAGCCGCGTCCGGCATCTCGCCGGTTGCGATGAGGAATGGGGACGCATCAAGCGTCGTGCCGCCGGAAGACACACGTCTCCCGTAAACTTTCTTGCCGGTCTGCGTCGTCACTTCCCACACGACAAGGTAGACCGAGCCGTTCCAAGCGACCGATGGATTATTGTTCGCTGTGCCGTCGGAGACGACAAAAGGCTCTTGGTCGAGAGGCGCGCCCGCCTGATCGAGTCGCTGCGCGAGAATGCGCGCGCTGCCCGAAGTCTCGCTGCGGAAGACGGACAGGAAACCGTTCGCACCCGCAACCATGTGCGGCTTGCTTTGACGAGGAGCGCCGAGACTGACGGCCACATCCGCGCTCGCTGCGCCCGTCGATGAGACGCGCGCTCCGCGAATGTCGTCCGCCGGATTAGCATCGTGCCAGACGACTTGCGCTCCGCCGTCTACGCCGGGTGTGACGGCTGGCGTGTCCTGACTACCTGTGGCTGCCTTGACCACGATGCCGTTCGCGTC
Organism: Acidobacteriota bacterium; assembly: GCA_032162705.1. Lineage (GTDB taxonomy): Bacteria > Acidobacteriota > Blastocatellia > Pyrinomonadales > Pyrinomonadaceae > QHXN01. Next base: position 14,032 of record JAVRON010000048.1, on the reverse strand, counting down.
GAGCACTGTGCCGTCGGTGGCGACGCGCGTGAGATAGATGTCGCTGCCATCGTTAATGTAAGTCTGCGTCGCGGTATTGAAAGTGGTGTTATAAACGACCTGCCAGTTAGTGCCGTCCCAAGCGACCTGCGGCGCGGATGGCGAGGTGCCGCTGTTGCTCCGCACGCTGATGGGTGCGCCGACGGGATCGCCAACGCGTGAGACGCGCGTCGCGTGAACTCCACCGATGCTGCTGTTGCGGAGATCATCGCCCCAGACGACGAGCCACGTATCGCCATTTGAAGCGACACGTGGTTTATAACCCGCCTGACTGAGAGTCTCGGGGCCGTTGCGGAGTTGATTGAAATTGGAGTCGAGCAGGATGCCCAAAACGGCATCGGGCGGCCCGACATCGGAGATGGTCAAAAGATAGCGGTCGCCGGCGCGTGCGAGGTCGGAGTTACCCATGAATTGACTTTGGTGGTCATACACAAGTCGCCCGCCGGGATCGAGCACCGTGCCGTCGTTGGCGACCCGCTCGATGAAGACACCGCGCGAGCCATTTGACTGTGGGATAAAGCCGTCCCACACAACCACCCAGTTGCCCGCGCCGTCTTCGATGACGTTGGTCGGCCACTCGCTGCCCGCAATGTCCTGTCTGACGACGATGGGCGTCGTATCGAGGACGACACCTGCGGGTGAGACGCGCGCCGCGCGCGAGTCGCTTTTGAAGCGGTCATCCTCGCGCGTCGTGTACCACGTCACGAGATAGTTCTGCCCGTTCCATCCGACCTTCGGGAATCCCTGACTGTACTGCGCCTGTGAGACGATGATCGGCGTCGTGTCGATGACCTGCCCGTTGGCGTCAAGGCGCGCGGCATAGATGTCAACCATGCTGCCGAGGCCGGTGCCATCGTAAGGGCCGCTGAAGCCGATGGAGACGCCGCGGTCGGCGGCGAAGGCCGTCCGCGCATCGGCCCAGACGGCGAGGTAGCCGTTCGCGCCTTTAGCAATAGAGGGATTGGCTTGACTCTCCGGGGCGGGGAATGCGCCGAGGTCACCCGGCAGGACGACCGCCTCCGGCAACACGGACTGCGCGCCCACACGCCATAAATTGGATGTTAATATTCCAGCGCAAATGAGGACTGGAAAGATAATAAAAAGCTTCGCATAGCTGCGAACCTTTAATCTACGGGGCATCGAAAAAAATCCCTCCTTGAAAATGCACTGCCACACGCACAAGCGCGCACGGCATTATTTTCAAGCCAAGCACTCGGCGAGGAGACCGAGATCAATAAGTCTTTAAAAGAACCTGAAAATTCTGATTTTCCTCCGCAGCCGCGCTGGAGGCTAACATTCTAAACAGAGTTTCAGGGAAGGCTTAAAAATACAGGCTTTCGCTAACAAAGTCCTCTTTTTTGAGCTAACTCGCCCAACTTCGCCACACCAGAAATTGCGCTTACTTGTAAACGCGCATTTCAGACGGAGACTCCCACACGGCTCTTGGAAAAATGTTAGTATCGGTGACGAAAACCCCCGTGACCGTGCCGAGCGTTTAATTTAACGTCCTATACATCCCGACTTCGCGAACCTTTAGACACACGTCAAGAGGACGAATATGTACACGCCCGAAGGTGTCACTCAACTTCTAAAAAAATGGAGTAGTGGGGATCGCGCCGCACTGGATAATTTGATGCCGCTCGTCTATCAGGAGTTGCGTCGCCTGGCCTCTAACTACCTCCGTCGTGAGCGTCCTGACCATACCTTGCAGCCCACGGCGCTCGTCAACGAAGCGTACCTGCTCATGGTTGACCAGCGTCACGCCGTCTGGCAGAACCGCGCGCAGTTCGTCGGCGTCGCCGCACAGATGATGCGGCGTATACTTGTGGATCACGCACGCGCGCATAACGCGGAGAAACGCGGCGGCCAGCACTACACGGTCTCTCTGAGCGAGGCCGACCGCTTCGGCAAGAGTCCCGACATAGACCTGCTGAGGATCAACGAAGCGCTTGAACGCCTCGCCGCCATTGACCCGCAACAGGCGCGCATCGTCGAGTTGAAATTCTTTGGCGGGCTGACCATCGAAGAGGCATGCGAGGTCTTGAACGTCAGCCATTCCACCATCGAGCGCGACTGGAAAATGGCGCGTGCCTGGCTTCGTCGCGAATTGGGCGCGTGAGATGAGCGCGCTTCTTATCGTTACGTCATCTGAACTGCGCATGCGTCGAGATTGTGATGAACGCCGAACGTTGGCAACGAATTAAAGAAGTGTTTCACGCTGCGCTCGAACGCGCACCGGTTGAACGCCGCGCGTTTCTGGATGTGGCGTGCGAGGGCGACGCGGCGGCGCGCGTTGAAGTCGAGTCGTTGATTGCCGCGCATGAAAAAGATGGAGAGTTCCTCGACAGCACAGCCGTCGCAGCGATGGCGTCGCGGGTAGTGGCAGAAGGTCAAGCGGAGATGGAAGCAGGGCGCAGCGTCGGCGCTTATCTGATCGTCGGCACGCTCGGCGCGGGCGGGATGGGAAAAGTTTATCTCGCGCAGGATACGCGTCTCGGACGCCGCGTCGCGCTCAAACTTTTACCCGCCTCATTTACGAAAGACGAGGAGCGCGTCCGTCGCTTCGAGCAGGAAGCGCGCGCAGCCTCCGCGCTCAATCATCCGAACATCCTGACCATCCATGAAATTGGGACGGATGAGGGCGCGCAGTACATCGCCACCGAGTTCGTCGAGGGCATCACGCTCAGGGAGCGACTTAGAAGCGGCGAGCTGAAACTTAACGAAGTGCTGGAGATCGCCATCCAGTTGGTCGCAGCGCTCGCCGCCGCCCACGCCGCGCGCATTGTCCATCGCGACATCAAGCCGGAGAACATCATGGTGCGGCCCGACGGCTACATCAAGGTGCTCGACTTCGGTCTCGCCAAACCAACGGGCGCAGCAGCGCACGATGAGCGGGACACCGACACCGATCCACACGCGCTCGTCAACACGCAGCCGGGGATGGTGATGGGCACGGTGGCGTACATGTCGCCGGAGCAGGCGCGCGGTCTCGATGTGGACACGCGCACGGACATCTGGTCGCTCGGCGTCGTGCTCTACGAGATGCTCGCCGGTCGCCCGCCATTTACCGGCCCCACGAGCAGCGATGTGATGGCGTCCGTCCTGAACCGCGATCCGACATCTCTGTCCCACGTGGCGATTGGGATTCCGTCCGAACTGGAACGCATCGTCACGAAGGCACTCGCGAAAGATCGCGATGAGCGTTACCAGACGGCGAAGGACATGCTGATTGACCTGCGCCGGCTCAGGCAGCGATTGGAATTTGAGGCTGAGATGCAGCGCGCCTCGCTATCCGTCGAGCCGACCGGCGACGCCACGCATCGCCCAGTTGCACGACAGGACGGCGGCACACGTGTCGCGCTCTCCGCGCCCGGCCAACTCAAACAAATTACAGTTCTCTACGCCGATTTGCATGGCCTCACGACGCTCACCGAGACATTGGACGCCGAAGAGTTGAGCGACCTTATGCGCGAACTGTGGAATCGTGTGGAGACGATCATTCTGGATCACGGAGGCACGCTCGACAGGCGCATGGGTCAACAGTTGATGGCGTTGTGGGGTGCGAGCGTGGCGCGCGAGGACGACCCGGAGCAGTCCGTCCGCGCGGCGTTGGCAATGCGGCATATAGTCGGCGAGTTCGTCGCGACTGACGTGCGCGCTGCCGTCGGGTTTAACATGATTGAGGTCGAGTCGAACGGTGAGGACAGCGCTCTCGTGCGGATCGGCATCAACACGGGAGCGGTGCTGCTCGGCGCGCTCGGCGGGCAGGGAGATTTGATGGCGACGGGTGCCGCAGTCAATGTCGCTCAAAGGCTGGGACAGTCTGCGCCAGCGGGCGTTATCCTCATCTCGCATGACACGTATCGCCACGTGCGCGGCCTCTTCAATGTGCAGGAGTTGGAACTGCCGAACGTCAAAGGCAGCGCCGAGCCGTCGCGCACTTACGTCGTGCAGGGTGCTAAGTCGCGCGCCTTTCGTCTACGCACGCGCGGAGTTGAGGGCGTCGAGACGCGCATGGTCGGACGTGAGGCGGAACTCGCACGCCTGAGAGATGCGCTGCGCACGGTTGTTGAAGACCAAGAGCTTCAGATCATCAGCGTCATCGGCGAAGCGGGGATCGGCAAGTCGCGACTGCTTTACGAGTTCAGCAGTGAAGTCGAGTTACTTCCTGAACGTGTGAGCATCTTTCAGGCGCGAGCCAGTCAGGGGACGCGCGGGCTGCCTTACGCGCTTGTGCGCGACTTGCTCTCGATGCGTTTCGGGATTCAGGACAGCGATGCGCCACAAATCGCGCGCACAAAATTGGAGCGCGGCGTTCTCGAAGTTTTCAGCGGCGATAGCGCGGACGCGTTAATGCGCGCGCACTTCATCGGACACCTCGCCGGCCTCGATTTTTCGGCGAGCCCGTATCTGGCCGGAGTCCTCAACGACGCGAAGCAGATGCGCGGACGCGCCTTTCATTATGCGGCGCAGTTCTTCGCGGACGCGGCGCGCACGTCGCCGATACTCCTACATCTCGAAGACATCCACTGGGCGGACGAAGGCTCGCTGGATTTTCTCGATCATCTTGCACGCACGTGTGGCTCAGTCCCCCTGCTCGTTCTCTGTCTCACGAGGCCCGACCTGTTTGAGCGGCGACCTTCATGGGGCGAGGGGTTGTCCGTCCACGCACGCCTCACGCTGCAACCGCTGACGAAGCGTGAGAGCCGCCAACTCGTCGAAGAAATTTTGCGTTACGCGCAAGCGATCCCTCACGCATTACGCGAACTCATCGTGAGCGCGGCGGAAGGCAATCCTTTCTACGTCGAAGAGCTGGTTAAGATGCTCATCGAGCAGCAGGTCATCGTGCCCGCCGCCGAACATTGGCATGTGGACGCCGCGCGCCTCGCCGAAGTCCGCGTGCCGCCAACGCTCACGGGCGTACTTCAGGCGCGCCTCGACAATCTCAGCGCGTGGGAGCGGATAGTCTTGCAGCGCGCCGCCGTCATCGGTCGTGAGTTCTGGGACGACATGCTTGAACAGTTCATGCAAACGGCTGCGGCGCGCGGCGACAGGGGCGAGGGCGACACACGCGCGGCGCTCGAAGAATTGCGCGGCAAGGAGTTGATTTACCGGCGTGAAGCGTCCGCTTTCGCCGGGACGGTCGAATACGTCTTTAAGCACGCGTTGCTGCGGAGCGTGGCTTATGAGAGCGTGCTGAAGCGCGAGCGGCGCAGGTTCCACGGTGAGGCGGCGCGCTGGCTCATCGAGCGGAGCGGCGAACGCGTTGAAGAGTATGTGGCCGTCATCGCCGAGCACTACGAGTTAGCGCGAGAGATGACGCTGGCGGCGGAGTGGTACGGGCGCGCGGGCGGACAGTCGCGCGCGTCCTACGCACCTGAAGCCGCTATCGGCTTTTATCGTAAGGCACTCGATTTCGCGCGTGATGCCCCACAGAGGAACATCGACAGCGCGGCGTCATACAGCCAGCAGGCCACCGGCTGGTATGCCGGACTAGGCGAGGTCTTGACCATGCAGGCGCGCTACGATGAGGCGGTCGAAGCTTATACGCGTATGCGCGAGACGGCGGAAGAGTGTGGGGATAAAATCGCGCAGGTGCGCGCGTGGAATGGCCTGACCGCCGTGCAGGAATATCAGGGCGACAACCGTGCGGCATTAGAGAGCGCCCGGCGCGCCGAAACGCTCGCGCGCGAGGTCGGAGATACGACCGACGCAAGAGCCGAACTCGCGGTGGCACTCAACCGTCAGGGTCTCGCATTACATCGTCTCGGCGATGCGGCGGCAGTGATAAAGCTCGGCGCGCGGATTCTGGCCCTTAGCGAAGAGATGGTTGATGGCGCACGCCACGCACGCGCCAACGGCTTAAAATTGATCGGTGTGGCTCACGAAGTTTCGGGACGATTCAGTGAGGCTGAAGAGTGTTTCGCGCAGTCGCTCGCCTTGCTCAGGGAGTTGGGCGACCGGCGTAACATCGGGTTCATGTTGAATAATTTGGGTGTCATCGCACACTTGCGCGGCGATTACGAGTCGGCTGCGAGGCGCTACGAAGAGGCGCTCGCCATCTTCCGTGAGATCGGCGAGCGCACGTGGGAGTTGCCGACGCTTGGCAACTTCGCGGGCGCGCAGGTAGGGCTGGAAAATTATGCCGTTGCTGAGGCGAATCTGCGACAGGTTGTTACCATGACGGCCTCAACGGAACACTTTGCGCTCTCAATGATCTACTGTTATTTGGCGGAGTCCTACTGGGGACAGGGCAAAACGGCGGACGCCTTGGAGGCCGCGCGCACGGCGCTTACGCTGGGGCAGAAAACGGAGAATCAGGACTACATCGGAAGCGCGTGGCGCGCGCTTGGCCTTGTGGCATCGCAGATGCGCGCGGTCATTAACGTCGGCGGCGAGATGTACACAGCGGCGGAGTGTTTCGCCGAAAGTCTGCGCGTGTTCGCGGAGATGGGCGCAGAAGCGGAACGCGCGCGCACGATGCGCGACTGGGCGCGTGACGAACTAGAGCGCGGCGATCCTGAGTGCGGCGCGGCGATGCGGCAGGAGGCGCGTGAAATTTTCGCGCGTCTAGAGATGAAGCACGAGATGTAAAGAATATCGCGGGCGCTTTAACCGGCAACTTACGGGTCCACGAAGCGGGCAGTTGAAGCGTCTAGTATGGCAATTTCATCCGCCATCGAGCGCGGCGTCGGGCTTGGCCCGCAAGCGGTCTCAAACAGAATTGGACTTACGAGTTGAAAATCGTCGGCCCAAATGCGCTGAAAGTCATCGTTTCTCTCCGTTTCATTCAGGTTGCGGGATGCAGACGCTCGTGAAGCGGATTCACATCTCCCCGTAAGTGCACCACGCCTCTTTTATCGTCCGCATCCCGCAAGATCAAAGCGCTTTATTTGTCGGCGCGAGCAAAACGCAAGCCTTAAATCGTCAGCAGGTCTAAGCTCGCGGATTCTATTGCTCAATAGGTAAACGCGCATTACATTTGCAAATTCCCACACGGCATAGCGAAAAATATTTGAGTAGGTCTGTGACGGCGAAACTTGGCAGGAGATGACCGATGCGCTGGCGCAACAACATCAACAGCAGTTATCACCGCCGATCCCGCGACGCGGCCTTCGCGCAGGCATGATGCGTTGCCACGCCAACACGCCGGGAATGTATCCTATACATTACTTGCCAAAGCAGCAGGGGCGGCAAAATAGAAGCGGTCTCATAAATACTCCGGATGGTGTGGCTGAAACGGCTTCTGTAAAAGAGACGTGCGGCGCAGGCATCTTCCAGAACGAATCAGGCAGGTTCGATGTTGGCAAGCGAATAAGTCCAGCCGCCGCCAACTCCATCTCCTCGGAGTTTAAGTCTTACCCGCAGCGAGAGGCACAAGCAGGGCGATGGGGCGATTGCTGTCTTTGACGAGCAACTACTCGCCCCTGTGCATGCGCTCCAGATGCGCGCATCGCTGCGTGTGTCGCCGGAGCATGGGCGGCGTCTGCTCGGCATGATTCCGGACGAGTTGTTGAAGCGGATGCAGGCTGCGCACTTCCGCAGCACGCTCCGGCTCGTCGCCGAGTCTTCGACCTTCTACCGCAACGAGTTTAAAAGGCGCGGTATAGAGGTGCGACGTGTCGGCCATCCTCGGAGTTGGGCGACTTCTATACGACGGAAGCCGCGACGTGATAGAGCTGTGCGTGGAGACGGGCGATCCGTCGGCGCAGCCAGTGGTCGAGGCGAAGGTGCTGGAGAATTTACGGCACAACTTCGCCGACTTTTGGAAGAACCGTGAGATGCGTCTCTACGATCTGCGCGTGGTAACATGCCCGCCCCAGTGACTTACCAGGGAGACCGTCAGCACGGCGAGCAGGAGGCGAACAACCTGACGCAAGACCTCGTAACCTTCACGCCGGATAGCGCCGCCACAGCCGCCCGGCTGGGGTTCCCCGGCGCGCGCCTGATTCTGACAAACACGGGAGTCGGCGGCGGCCCCGCCTTCGCCCAAGGGCAGGGCACTTTCCTCATCGCCCCGCCGCTCCTGAGCACCGACGGCAGCGGAGTCGCCAACCAGTTCGCCATCGCACGCGCATCGTCGGCCAGTTCCAGACCCTCAACGGCAACCCGGACATACGCTTCCTGGAGCGCGCCGCGCAATGCTTGGGTCTTGATCCGGGCGCGTTCACGCGCGGGAACGTCGTGGGCTCCCCGGCTTCGAGTGCCGCCGCCGCCTGTGCCGGTTCGGGCTTCAACAGCGCGCCCTTCGACTTGAACTTTCAGTCGGGCGTGACCGCTACGCGCCTCAACAGCAACGGTCGTCTCAACCCGGCGCTGGGCGCGACCCGCATCCGCACGAACGGGGCCACCGCGACATACAACGGGTTGCAAGTGCGCTTCGACACGCGCCTGCATAATCAGCTCACGCTCAACGCCAACTACACGTTCAGCAAGACGCTTGACAACTCCTCGGAGATATTCTCAACGCTCGGCGGCGGGCAGAGCGTCGCCGACCCGCAGAATCCTTTCGACGGGTCGCGCGGCGAGCGTGGCCTGTCGGCTTTCGACCAGCGGCACGTCTTCACGGCCAACTTCATCTACGACGTGCCCTACTTCAAAGGGCAGCGGGGCTACACCGGCAAGCTGCTCGGCGGCTATCAGGTCGCGAGTTTTATCCGCATGGGTTCGGGCCGCCCCTACACGCCCGTCGAGGCGTTCGGCACCTACGACCCGAACTTCGAGAACGCCTTCATCGGCGTCGGCGCGCTCCGGCCCTTCAACAGCAACCCGAACGCGCCCGCGGGCACCATCGCCTACGGCGTGACGACCGCCTGCGGCGTCCTCTTCGGCGGGACGGTCTGCAACGACCCCGCGGCAGTCCCCGGCAACTTCATCGTCTATAACACGCTGAGTCCGGGATCGGCGGGAACGGTCGTGACGGCGGCGCAGGTGCGTCAGCAGGCGCGGCTCATCTACAACGACTTCGGGATCAACAACCAGTTCGGCGTCCCGCTCTCCTCGCTCGAAGCGTTCAACCTCTTCAAGACGCCGTTCGGCGACGTGGGGCGTAACACCTTCGACGGGCTGCCGTTCTACGGCGTGAACCTCGCGCTCTTCAAGACGACGAACATCACGGAGAGTAAGAAGCTGGAATTTCGCGTGGAGGCCGCCAATCTTCTCAACCATCGGAACTTCGGCGTGCCCGACCCCATCACCGAGGACGCGGCGACGGCCCTCGCCGTGAGCAGCTTCCAGAACCCCGGCTTCAACGTCGGACAGAGCAGGACGCTGCGCTTCGGTCTGCGCCTTCTCTTCTAAACCGTACCGCTCAGCGTCGCGGCACTACAAGACACTTAATCACAAGAGGGAGGATCATCATTGATGATCCTCCCTCTAAATTTAGGCGATAACGTATCATCCTTTGACTTGCCCTGTCCTAATCAGGCCCTTCAGGACCCGAGTGGCGAGATCATCACCACATGTGCGGTCAGAAAATTCTGCGCGTGAGCGCAGGAAATAGCTAACGGGGAAGACCCGACACTTTCTCCCTTCGAGGCTGTTCACCTAATTTGAACGATGGAATGCGGTGAACCATCTATCTTGCATAAAGTAGATAATCACCTTTGACTACCTCGCAAGCGAGGGAATACTAAAAACAATCCTCCAATCATGCTCAACGTGATTGCTGGCGCGGCGGCACCTGCTCTTGAATGAGTCGGGTCAGTTCTTGGAGTTCGACGCCGTTGAGATCGGAGACGGCCCAGTAGGTCATGCCGCCGCGCGTCCAGTGAATCAGATTGTAGCCCTGGCGCGTCGTTAGTTCCGGTTCTGAGTCGGCGCTGTGCTCTGACGGCCAGATGAGGACGTTGATAAGATGTTTCTGTCGCTGATAGACCAGCGCCGCCGCCGTCCGGTTATTCAGATATTCCAGCCTCCCGCCGACGAGCGGGTAGCCCTGGTCGGAGAAGTCCCTGACCTGCGGGGCGAAATCAAGCTTACCGTCAAACCAAGGCTTGACCGTGTGCTGGTCGGATGAGGCCACGTCCGTCAGGTGAGTCCCCATCAGCGAGCGGACGTGTGCGGAGACGACCTCCTGCGCCAGCAGATCATCCCTTGAAGGGCCGAGGCGACCGGGCAATGCACTCCAGATGAAGAACGCGATTAAGAGCACGAAGGCAAGGGCCGCCCCAGCAGTCAGCCACCGCCACGGCAGCGCACGCACGGGGGCCTCGGCCTTGTTCGCCTGACGCAGAGACGACCTGATACGCTTTTGCAGCTTCGCCGGGGCGGGGTAATAGAGAGCGCTGTCTGTGAAGGCGGAGCGCAATGCCGTCTGGTTATTGTAAACACACGCGCAACTCTGGCATTCCTGCATGTGCCGCTCGACCTCCAAGCTGCCGGCCAAATCCAACTCGCCGTCCAGATAGCCGTGAAGCAATTCCTGTGTGCGCTGACAATTCAACCCGGTACCTCCGCGTGCGTATGACCCGTCAGAGACTTTTGCAGACGCTTGCGAGCACGCGCCAGTCGGGACATGACCGTGCCGAGCGGCAGATCGGTGATCCCGGCAATCTCCTTGTAAGACATCCCTTCCAACTCACGTAAGACCACGACTTCACGAAACTCCACCGGCAACTCTTCCAGCGCCCGTCTGACCATCTGCCCGTCCGCGCTCTGAAGGAGCAGTGCTTCGGGACTCAGGTCTTGGCTCTCAAGGTCGTTTGATTCGTCGAGGGGGACGAGCAGCTCTTGCGCGCGGTTCTGTCGCATCCAGGTGTAGCAGGTGTGGCGCACGATGCCGAGCAGCCAGGGGCGACCCTCCGCGCCTTGACGGAAGCCTGAGAAGTAACGGAAGGCGCGCAAGACAGACTCCTGCACCACATCTTCGGCGTCCGCCTCGTTGCGCGTCAGCCAGCGCGCCAGGTTGTAGGCGGCGTCCAGGTGCGGTAAGACTGCTTCTTCAAAGCCGGCGAGCTTGTTCTGTATTTGCAACCCTGCCTTCCGCTTTTCCCGACAGCTATTTCATCCACCAATAAGTACCGATTGCGCTCTCCTTTTATTCCCGCCCTCTAACAACTTACTTGGGAATATTACTCGCAGCGGAGCGGTATATGAAGGCAAAGCTGCGCGGCGGAGACGGGCGGATGCGCAATCGGGTGCGCAACGCAATCGTGCCTGTGTCGTCTCTCGTGCCGCCCCGAAGGAGAGCGATGTAAATGGACGTTTCGACTAAACACGAATGGGGTGACAGTGACGGCGACGAGCAAGCTTTGGATGAGATTTTCCGGCTTCATCATCGCAGAGTCTATGCCCTTTGCCGGCGCATGACGGGCAATGCGACGGAGGCGGAAGACCTGACGCAAGAGGTCTTCATCCAGGTTTTTCGGAAATGGGGGAGCTTCCGCGGCGAGTCGGCTTTCACGACGTGGCTGCATCGTCTGACGGTCAATCAGGTGCTGATGCCGCCGGAAAATTATGCCCACGCGCGGGAATATTCGCGCGGCTCAGGCAGTATAGCCAGGTGACAGGCAAGCCAAGTTGAGACTAATCCCTGAGGAGAATCAACGTCTATGGACAGAAGAGGTTTCGTCAAACTTGCCGCGTTAGGCGGCGGCGTCGTGTTTCTTTCCGGCCTCCACCTCGACTCACTCGGGGCCGCCATCGGACACGGGGCGAGGTTGGCTGGTCACGAAGATTTCTATTTCGTCCAGCTTTCCGACACCCACTGGGGCTTCGACGGCCCAAAGATCAACCCGGACGCGCAAGGGACTTTGAAGAAGGCTGTGGAGGCCGTCAACGGTCTCGAACAGCAGCCGGATTTCGTCGTCTTCACCGGCGACTTAACCCACACCACTGACGATCCGAAAGTGCGGCGCGAGCGGATGAAACAGTTTCAGGAGATCGCCGGCGGACTCAAAGTGAAGGACGTTCGTTTCATGGCCGGGGAACACGACGCATCGCTTGATCGCGGCGAAGCCTATCAGGAACTGTTCGGCAAACTCAATTACACCTTCGATCACAAGGGCGTGCATTTCATCGTCTTGGACAACGTCTCCGATCCGGGGGCGATCATCGGCGACGCGCAACTCGACTGGCTCAAAGCCGATCTCAAGGGGCAGAAGAGCGACGCGCGCATCGTCGTGCTCACACATCGCCCGCTCTTTGACCTCTACCCGCAGTGGGACTGGGCTACGCGCGACGGCTCGAAAGCCATTGACGCGCTCATGCCCTACAAGAACGTCACGGTCTTTTACGGGCACATTCATCAGGAGCACCATCAGATGACTGGGCACATCGCACACCACTCTGCAAAGTCCCTGATGTTCCCGCTGCCGCCGCCCGGCTCTCTGCCGAAGAAAGCGCCCGTGCCGTGGGACGCCGCAATGCCATACAAAGGGCTGGGCTTCAGAGAGGTCGAAGCCGAAGTCCGAAAGGCGAGTTACGGGATCACAGAACTGCCGGTCGTGAAAGGATAGATAGATGAAAAGCAAAGCAAGCGTGTTAGTGGCCCTTCTCGGCGGAATGATCTTTACCGCCCCGTTCGTGCTCAGCGCCGACCACAGCAGTGTGATCGCCCGACAGCCCGCCGGAGCAACTGCGAGCGTCAAGGCGGGCGTCGCGCCGGTGGCGGAGCAGGTGATTCATATCACTGCCAGGAACTTCGAGTTTACACCGGGCACGATCACCGTCAAGAAAGGCGTGCCGGTCGTGCTGGAATTAACTTCCGCCGACCGCAAGCACGGCTTCAGCCTGCGCGCATTCGGCGTGCGCGCCGACATCAAGCCGGGCGCTGTGAGCCGCGTCCAGTTTACGCCCGACCGAACCGGACGATTCACGTTCCTGTGCGATGTGTTTTGCGGCGAAGGTCACGAAGATATGTCCGGCACCCTGGTGGTCACGGAGTAGAAAAGCGTGCGCCCGCGCGCCGGAGACGAACGGGTATGCCCGGCGCGAACGTTTCAGCCCGCTCATTTTGAATTACGGAAGTTCGGATCAACGTCCGTCGTTCTAGTGCCTTCCGGGCGCGCCTGCGTCATTGGTTATACGGGGCGTAGGCGGAGTGCACTGCAAGGGGAGCGTGGACGTTGTAGGTTCGGCGCGCGTTCGAGGGCAGGCGAGGGCTTTCGGTAAAGTGCGCGCCGAACCGCCATTCTGATGCTGATGGGGCAGTGGCTTACTTTAAATTCTGCGGGCTCGCTGTCCGCGCGGATGATGGCGAGAGAGGGACGATGAAAAGATTTCTGATGGGAATGGTTGCTACGGTCGCGGCCCTCTGTATCGCGGCGCTGCTGATAATGAGGCTCGGCCTGGTGGCTGTGAACGCAGACCAGCCGCCGCCGAGTCTGGAAGCACGGCTGATGCCGTTGGCGCTTCACGCTTCCGTGGCAAGGCATGCACCGCCGCTGACGAATCCAGTTCAGCCGACGGAAGAGAATCTGCGTGCCGGAGTAGATACCTACAGGCAGATGTGCGCGCGTTGCCACAGCCTGCCGGGCGGCGAGCCGAGCGTTTACGGGTCGGCTTTCTACCCGCCCGCCCCACAGCTTTCGGGAGGGTTGCCGCAATACACCGACGCGGAACTCTTCTGGACTATCAAGCACGGGATCAGGAACACGGGGATGCTCGCATGGGGCGCGATGCTCTCCGATGAAGATATATGGCAGATCGTAGCCGTGCTGAAGCGTTCAGGTGATCTGCCTCCTACGGTCGAATCGGAGTGGGCGGGGCGGGGCAAGTAGGTGATTGAGGAGTGGGATCATGGATACAGGAACGAAACGGGCGATAATCAGAGTAGTCAAGCGTCAGCAGCGCGACCTCCATACGCAGGCGCCATCACTCTCACCTTCCGGGGCGAAAGAAGGCTGCACAGACCGCGACCTGGCCGCGGCGGTTAACTCCTGGATAGACGAGTTTCGACGGCGACGACAGGTTGAGACGGCGGCTCTCTTCGACAAGTTCTTCAAAGTTACGTTGGCAAACGAGGCTCCCTTTTAACCCGCCCCGATGAATG
>JAVRON010000047.1:0-11426 GCA_032162705.1 Acidobacteriota bacterium | reverse complement strand
GCTTTCATCACAGTGCCCGGAGGGAGTTGAGACGCCCTCCCTCACGGTCGGGCTTCCGCCCCATTGCCCTACTCTTCTGATAATTGCCCTGACGAATGGCTGATTGGGCTTTTTCTGAAAAGCGGTTGAAAAAGGACGCCCCGGAACCTACAATCGAAATGGCGCGGCGTCTCGTTCGCGCAGTAGGAGTAAATGCACAACGGCGTGTGGCCCGATGGCATCCAAAGTGAGCTTTGCCGCCGTATAGACTCGTGACTCGCTCTCCTGAGAAGCGGCGGCGGGGCGGGAAGTGCAAGGGGTTTCGGGGGGAGCGACAAAAGACGCCGGATGGGTTATTATCGGCGTCGGAGGCGTAGAAGAACTTGAGTTCCACTGCCAGACAACTAATTTTCTGGGTGCTCATCCTGGTCGGCGCGGTGATGCTCTACTCGTTTGTCACCAACAAGGCGGGCAAGGATACAAAGCCACTCGCCTACAGCGACCTGACCGAGAAGATCAGGAACGGCCAGATCGCCGAGATGACGATCAAGCAGTCTGAAGTCGTCTCGGTCGAGAAGGACACCAAGAACGAGTTCAAAACCCAAATCGAAGGCGACAAGACCAAGGGCGACCTGATGGCTTTGGCCGTCGAGAAGGACTCGAACGGCCAGTTGCGCGTCAAGAAGGCGCAGATCGAGCCAGCTACGAGCGGAGCTTTCTGGTCAATCCTGATGTGGTGGGGGCCCGTGCTGCTTCTGGTCGGCTTCTGGATTTTCATGCTGCGGCAGATGCAGTCGGGCGGCAACAAAGCGCTCAGTTTCGGCAAGTCGCGCGCGAAGCTTCTGAACAATCAGCAGAAGCGCGTCACCTTCAAGGACGTGGCGGGCGTTGACGAGGCGAAAGAGGAGCTTCAGGAGATCATCGAGTTCCTGAAGGAGCCGCAGAAGTTTCAGAAGCTCGGCGGACGTATACCCAAAGGCGTTTTGCTCGTGGGCCCTCCGGGCACGGGCAAGACCCTGATGGCGCGTGCCGTCGCGGGCGAGGCCAACGTCCCGTTCTTCTCGATCTCAGGCTCGGACTTCGTAGAGATGTTCGTCGGCGTCGGCGCAAGCCGTGTGCGCGACCTCTTCGAGCAGGGCAAGAAGAATGCGCCGTGCATTATCTTCATCGACGAGATCGACGCTGTCGGTCGTCACCGCGGCGCAGGACTCGGCGGCGGGCATGATGAGCGCGAGCAGACTCTGAACCAGTTGCTCGTCGAGATGGACGGCTTCGAGTCGAACGACGGCGTCATCATCATGGCTTCGACCAACAGGCCCGACGTACTCGACCCGGCGCTTCTCCGACCCGGACGCTTCGACCGTCGCGTCGTCGTCCCGCGTCCCGATGTGCGGGGCCGCGAGGGCATCCTCAAGGTTCACACGCGCAAGATTCCTTTGGGCGAGGACGTTGACATACAGGTCATCGCGCGCGGCACGCCCGGCTTTACGGGCGCAGACCTCGCCAATCTCGTCAACGAGGCGGCCCTGAACGCCGCGCGTTACAACAAGAAGATCGTCAACATGGCGGACTTCGAGTTGGCGAAGGACAAGGTCTTGATGGGGGCCGAGCGCAAGTCGATGGTCATCACCAACGAGGAGAAGCGCACGACCGCCTATCACGAGGCCGGGCACACGCTCGTCGGACTCAAAGTCCCGAACGCAGACCCCGTCCACAAGGTGACGATCATCCCGCGCGGCATGGCTTTGGGCGTCACGCAGCAACTTCCCGAAGGCGACCGCCACAACTACTCGAAGGAGTATCTGCTCGGCCAGATAGCCATCCTGATGGGTGGCCGACTCGCCGAAGAAGTCTTCCTGTCAAGCATCACGACGGGCGCGTCGAACGACATCGAGCGCGCGACCGAGCTTGCACGCGCGATGGTCTGCGAGTACGGCATGAGCGACTTGGGGCCCCTCACCTTCGGCAAGAAGGAAGAGCAGATTTTCCTGGGCCGAGAGATAGCGCAGCACCGAGACTTCTCCGAAGACACGGCGATCAAGATCGACCAGCAGGTCAGGTACATCGTCAGCGAGCAGTATGACCGCGCGCGCTCGATTATCGAGGATAACCGCGACACGATGATTCGACTCGCCGAGACGCTCTTAGACCGCGAGACGCTCGACGCCGTGCAGATTCGACGCATCATCGCGGGCCTGCCGCTCGACGACGAAGACACCTCCTCGCAAACGCAAAAGGACGATCAGGATCGCCCGCAGCTCAAGGAGCCAGCGACGAACCCACTCAAGCCGATTCTGCCGCCGATCACGGGTGGCAACCCTGCGCCGGCCTAAAGGCCGTGGGGTCAACGTGCGACAATGAAAAGGGGAAGAGGCTTAAAACCTTTTCCCCTTTTCGACGTTTACGCTTTTCAACTCTTCGCCGCTATGAAACGTAAATGGGAACTGCCGCGCCACGCCCTCATCTTAGGCGGGCGCACGCTCGTCATGGGCGTCATCAATCTCACCCCCGACAGCTTCAGCGACGGCGGGCGTTGGTTCACACGCAAGCGTGCATGGCATCACGTCGAGAGGATGATTGAGAACGGCGCAGACTTGATCGACATCGGCGGCGAGTCAACGCGACCGGGGGCCAAACACATCTCGGAAGAGGATGAGATACGCCGCGTCCGGAAGTATCTCGATGTGATGATAAAGTTCAACGCCCGCGTTCCGTACTCGATTGACACCACGAAGGCTTCGGTTGCGCGCGTGGCGCTCGACGCGGGCGTCGAGATCGTCAACGACATCTCGGGACTCCGCTTCGACCCGGCGATTGCCGACATTGCGGCACGCTACGACGCCGGGCTTATCCTCATGCACTCGCGCGGCGACTTCGAAACCATGCACAGACAGGAGCCGGTCGAAGACATCATTGGCGAGGTCTCGCGCGACTGGCGGCGTGCGGTCGCGGAGGCCGAGCGGCGCGGCGTCCGTCGCGAAATGATCGTGCTCGACCCCGGCATCGGCTTCAGCAAGACGCAAACGCAGAACGTCGAACTCGTCGCAAAGCTCGACGAGCTGGCACGCGACTTTCCAGAGTTCCCGCTGCTCGTCGGCACTTCGCGCAAATCCTTCATCGGCCAACTGCTCGGCGGCGCACCCGTCAACAAGCGTGTCCACGGCACGATGGCTTCGGTCGCGGCGGCAGTCCTGCGCGGCGCACAAATCGTCCGCGTCCACGACGTGAGAGCGGCGGTTGAGACGGTGCGTGTGGCGGATGCCATAAAAAAAGTGCAAAATGCCTGAGCCTAGAAGAGAGGAGTGAGAGAGATACATACGATGAGCAACGCTTTGCCGGGAATGATTGGCGGAGCCTTCGCCCTTCTCCTCGGCGTTCTGTGCTTTGCCTTCAACCGAAAAGTTGGCGGATGGCTCAGACGATACCCGCTCCTGATATTCGGAGCGAAAGCGCAAGTGGAAGTGGATGAAATAATTTTTCGCGGCCTGGCGTGCCTCCTCGGTCTACTCTACGCAGGTGTGGGCCTCATGCTGTTAGCTCAATCATTCAGTTGAGCATGGATTTGACGGAGCACACGGGACGCTCGTATCGTCGTGCCCGTCTCGCTTTCAAAAGTCTACAAGGTGAATTCCGGAAAATGATTTTGAGCCGCACAATCCCGCGCGCGTTTGCGCTCGTCGGTCTGATAGTTTGCACGTCAGGCTTCCGCGGCTGTTACAAGCCCGTGGTTAAGTCCGGGCTGCCCGAACACATTCGCACGGTCGCGGTGCCCGCGTTTCAGAATCAAGCGCTGCGCTATAAGATCGAGTCTCGTTTTACAGAGGCCGTGATGAAGGAGATTCTCCGGCGCGGCAAAGGCTTGCGCGTGCAGAGCGAGCCGAAGGGCGCGGACGCGGTCGTCGATGGCACGATCAAGAGCTTCGCCTTCTACGGCGTGCTGCTCGACACACGAGGCCGCGCGCGCATCTTCGAGGTGACGATCACCGCCGCCGTCACCGTCCGCGACCAGATTACCAATCGCGTCCTCTACGACAATCAGGACTACGTCTTCCGCGGCGAGTTCGAGTTCACAGACGACCCGCGTACCTTCTTCAACGAAGAAGACCCCGCGGTCGAACGTCTCTCGCGCAGCTTCGCCGAGAGCCTCGTCTCCACCCTCGTCAACGGCTTCGGTGTCAACGAGGAGCCTTGAGGGAAGTAGACAGTAGACAGTAGACAGTAGTCAGTAGCAGAACCTTCGCTATCCAATCGTCAGGGTGAAAGCGCAACGCCCATCACGCGGAGCGCTACTGACTACTGACTACTGACTACTGACTACTGTCTACCGATTCAGAATGAGCACGATTACACGCGAAGAGTTGTGGCGCAGGTTGAAGAGCGGGCAGGTCGAGCCGCTCTATCTTCTTTTCGGGCCGGAAGACTATCTGCGCGACGCGGCTGCGCGGGCGATTGCGGACGCGGCGTTGAAGGGCGCGTCGCTGCGCGAGTTCAACGAGTCGGCTTACAGTCTCGTGGGAGTGGACGTGCAGCAGGCGATTGCCGCCGCCGAGCAGATGCCGATGATGGCCGGTCGTCGCGTCGTGCGGATCAAGGACTTCGGCAAGCTGCGCGAGGCGGACGAGGAGGCGCTCGTACGCTACGTCACGCGCCCGTCGGACACCTCGGTCGTCATCTTCGTCGCGGACGATCTGGACAAGCGGCGCAAGCTCAGCAAGACGCTGCTCGATGTCTGCACGAGCATCGAGTTTGCCGCGCTCAAGGACGCCGAACTCGCCGCGTGGGCGAGGGACAGGCTCAGGCATCTGGGCGCGGACGTTGATGAGAGGGCGCTGCGGCAGATCATCGCTCTGACGGGCGCGAGCGTGCGGCAGTTGGCGACGGAGTTGGAGAAGCTTGCGACGGCCGCGCTGCCCGGCGGCCACATCTCGATGGAGATGGTGGACGCGCTGGTCGGGCGCTCGCGCGAGCTGTCGAACTTCGAGCTATCAGACCACCTCATCGCGCGTGACCGACGCCGCGCGCTCGAAACATTGAGGAAGCTGCTTGAAGACGGGGCCGAGCCGGTCATGCTCATCGGGCTGCTGGCGAGCAACTTTCACCGTCTCGCGCTCGCCAAAGAGTTGATGTCGCGCGGCTCGCCCGAGCAGGAAGTCTTCCGCGTCGTCAACATGCCCTTCAGCCAGCGCAAGGAGTTTCTCGCTACGGCCCGCCGTGCCGATTCGCAGGAACTCGCGCGCCGCATCAGACGAATCGCCGAAGCCGACCTCGCCATCAAGACATCTCTCGGCGGAGGCGGCGACCGCGGCTCTCGTCTCCAGCTCGAAATGCTTGTCTGCGAGTTGTCCGCATAGATGAGTGATGAGTGATGAGTGATAAGTGATAAGTGATGAGAAAGAAAAGCGGCAGGTGTCTTCGCTCATCACTCATCACTCATCACTTATCACTCCTTCAGAAGTCGAGCGGCCTCAAGTCCGGCTCCGTCCACACGCGCCTCGCCCCTTCGGAATCGATCAACTCCTTGCTGTAGTAGACGTAGATCAGCCGCGAGTTTCCGCACTCTTCGACCAGCCCGCTCGCCAACTCCGCGAGCGTTTGGCCGGCACCGGCGCGCTCGACGAAGGCGCGTACGCGCTTCAGCCAGAAGATGGTCAGCGTCTCGTGATATAGATTCGGTTTGATGCCGTGTGCGCGCACGTACCTTCCGAGGCCGCGGCGTATGCGTCCAAGCGCCTCTTCGTCCGTCGAGTCGAGCAGATAGCAGAGGGCGACGGTCAGGTGCGCCGCGTGGCTGAAGTCCGAAGGAGACAACTCGCACGACTCGAACCTGCGGACGATCTCTTCGACCTCCTGGTCGTCGCGGTAAAAATCGCGAGCGTTTGTCATCATCTTTCGCCTCCCGTCGAAAATAACGGTGACTCGGATAACCAGTCAGGACTAAAACAAAAAGCGAGGCAGGCCGCGCATAACGGCCTGCCTCGCTCTTAGCTGATTTTGGAAACGGCTTACTTCGCCGACTCGGTTGTGTGGATGGTGAGCCGCGACTTGTAGCGCGCCGCTGCGTTGCGATGGAGCACGCCCTTCTGCACCGACTTATCGATAAGCGAAACGGTCGCGGGCAGAAGCGCCTGCGCCGCCCCCGAGTCGCCCGACTCAAGCGCCGCCCGCAGTTTCTTGATCCCCGTGCGAAGCCGACCGCGATTGCCGCGGTTGATGTCGCGGCGCTTCTCGTTCTGGCGCACACGCTTCTCGGCTGATTTGTGATTCGGCATCTCTGATTTCAACTCCGTCTGAAAAGAAGCTTCTCGGTCTCATCAACACTCAAGGACACACAGTAGAGAATTTACCCTTGAGAGCAAAGCCCAAAGTATAGGGAGCGTCCGCACGTGTGTCAAGGCGCGGGACATGCACCGGAGGGCTTCTCACACGTACGTTCCCACGCGTTTGTCCTGATACGCGCGCACTCTGCGTTGACACCCCTGCGTCCTGTGTTGTAGCGTCATTTCCGACATGAACGAGACTGTTTCTCTATCCCTCAACAGCCAACTGTCCCGCCACGCCGAGCTTTCACCGCGAGAAGGAGAAGAGAGCGCCTTTTGAAGAAGATCGAGCTTCCGCCAAGGGCCGTCGAAACGCTTTTCGGCGTCCACGACCAGAACATCAAGTACCTCGAATCGCTGCTCGACGTGCGCGTCGATGCGCGCGGCCAAGACCTGACGCTCGACGGCGACCCCGAAGACGTTAAGACCGCCGAGCGCATCATCGAAGACTTCGCCGCACTCTTTAGCGAGGGCAAGAGCTTCACCGACAAGGAACTGCGCGAAGCCTTCGCACAGATTGCGGAAGACCGCGCCTATAGCTTACGCGACTACTTCACGAAGGCGCGCTTCAACCCCGCCGGCAAAAAGCAGGTCGCGCCGAAGTCGGCCAACCAGCGCCGTTACATCGAGGCCATCCAGTCAAACGACATCGTCTTCGGCATCGGCCCGGCGGGCACGGGCAAATCCTATCTCGCCGTCGCGATGGCCGTGCAGGCGCTGACGCTGAAGCAGGTGAGCCGCATCGTACTCGCTCGCCCCGCGGTCGAAGCGGGCGAGCGTCTGGGCTTCCTCCCCGGAGACTTGCAGGAGAAGGTCGATCCGTACCTGCGCCCGCTCTACGACGCACTCTTCGACCTGATGGACGCCGAGCGCGTCTCGAAGATGCTTGAGAAACGCATCATCGAAGTCGCGCCGCTCGCATTCATGAGGGGCCGGACACTGGCAGATGCTTTCATCATTCTCGATGAGGCGCAGAACACGACGAGCGAGCAGATGAAGATGGCGCTGACGCGTATCGGCTTCGGGTCGAAGGCGGTCATCACGGGCGACGTGACGCAGATCGACTTGCCGACGGGCAAGCGCAGCGGGCTGGTCGAGGCCGAGCGCATCCTCTCGAAAGTCGAGGGCATCGAGTTCGTCTACTTCAACGAGAAGGACGTGGTGCGCCACCGCCTCGTACAGATGATTATCAAGGCGTACGAGTCGCAGTCGAGCAAGAGCAATATCTAGCGCGACGGCATCTCCAACGGAACTCGTGGGGAATGATGATCGAAGTCGTTAACCGCCAGCGCAGGATGCAGGTTGATTGCGAGCGTTGGCGCGCGTTTGCGGAAGAGGTTTTGAAAGTCGTCCCGGCGAATGGTGCGGGCGCGACCGTGGCGTTTGTGTCAGACCGCGCGATGCGCGAGTTGAACAGGCGTTGGCGTGGCGGGCGCGAGACGACGGATGTGCTGTCGTTTCCGTCGGGGCAGGACGAGTTTGAGAGGGCCGAAGGGTTGAGTCTGGGTGACGTAGTCGTTTCGGTCGAACAGGCCGCGAGGCAGGCCGCGGAGAACGGACTCGATTTCGAGGGCGAGGTGGCGCAGTTGATTCTGCATGGACTGCTGCACCTGTGCGGCTACGATCATGAGAGGGACGGCGGAGAGATGAACGCGCTCGAACTCAACTTGCGCCGCCGTCTTGGAATATAATCAGGGGTAAATAGTGAACGGTAAATTGTGAATAGTTGTTGAGTTCTGACCCGGTTGGATTATTCCCGCCCGGCTCAAAGACGCTCGAACGCCATTCACCATTACACCATTCACCATTCACCAATAATGGAGACTCAGTTAGAAATCGTGGTCGCCTGCGCGCTGTTCGTGGCGCTGGCTTTTGTCGCGACCATCGACATGGCGTTCAGCCAGTTGAGCGATGTGGGGCTGCGGCGCTTGACCGGCGAGCGCGACGAGCGCCCGAGCCAGACGATTGTCTTCCTCGGCGAAGTTCTTGAGAATCGCCCGCGTTTCCGCTTTACCTTAAACGCGGCGATACAGGTTCTGCTCGTCGCCGTCGTCGTGCTCGTCACCTCGATCTCGTACCAGTTGCTCGGAGCGGAGCGGCGCTTCCTGCTCTTCGCCTTCATCATCGCGCTGGTCTTGACGCTTCTCTTCCGGCAGTTCATCCCGAGGCTCGTGTCATCGCGTAACCCGGAGCGGACGCTGCTAAAGCTCCTGCCGCTTTATCGCCCCTTCTACGGCGTGCTCTCGCTCCTTGTGACGCCTCGGCAGATCGTGGCCGAGCGTGCGCGGCGCGGCGGCGGAGCCGAGCACATCTCACAGGCGGGCACGGAAAGCGCCGACCCGGACGGTGAGGGTAACGGCGGCGGCGACATACAGGCGCTCATCGACGTGGGTGAGGAGGAGGGCATCCTCGAAGAGGAGGAGGGCGAACTCATCCAGAACATCATCGAGTTCGGCGAGACGCGCGCCGGAGAGGTGATGACGCCGCGCACGGACATCATCGCGCTCCCCTCGACGGCCACCGTGCGCGAGGCGCGCGACGTGATGGTCGATTCAAAATACTCGCGCCTGCCCGTCTACCGCGAACAGATTGAGGACGTGGTCGGCATCATCTACGTCCGAGACCTGCTCACGTACTGGGCCGAGTCGCGCGAGGGTGAAAGCATCGAGCCGCTGCTTCGTCCCGCATACTTCGTGCCCGAGACGAAGTCGGTGGACGAGCTATTAGAAGAGATGCAGAAGGCGCACGTGCAGCTCGCCTTAGTCATCGACGAGTACGGAGGACTGGCGGGCCTCTTGACCGTCGAGGACATACTCGAAGAGATTGTCGGCGAGATAGAGGACGAGGACATCGAGAGCGAGGACATCATCGAGATCGTCGAGTCGGACGACGGCTACTACGATGTGCTCGGCTCGACCGAGGTCGGAAAGATCGAGCGGCTCTTCGACCTTGAGATCGAGGACGACGACTTCACGACCATCGCCGGTCTCGTCATCAACGAGTCGGGGCGCGTCCCCACGCCGGGCACGCGGCTCAACTTCCGCGGTCTCGACGTGGAAGTCTTAGAAGCCGACGAGCGCCGCATAGGTCGCCTCCGCCTGCGCCGCACACAGCCCGAAGCTGCGGAGGCCGACAGGGGCGCAGGTTGATGCGGCGACGGGCACGGGTTTTCTACATCCTATTTGTGGACAAGTTCAGCGGGCAAGTTCTTGAAGTGTAAGATGTACATTACGACGAGGGACTGAAAAGCACGGATGGCGAAGAAGAAGAGCAAATATTTGTCGGGGCGGCGCATCGACCCGCGTGCGATTACGGGCGGCGAGTCGGTGGCCGATCTGGTGGACGAGACGTTCATGGCATACAACGCGGCGCGTCTGCGCGAGGCGTGCCAGCTTTTTACGCGGAAGATGCTTGACCCGGACGTGACCGTGGGGCTTTCGATTACGGGCGCGCTCACTCCGGCGGGCTTGGGCATCTCGGCGCTCATCCCGCTGATGCGCGCGGGCTTCGTCGATTGGGTCGTCACGACGGGCGCGAATCTTTATCACGATACGCACTTCGGCATCGGACTCGCGCTCCATCAAGGCTCGACCGCCATCTCCGACGTGACCTTGCGCGAGGAAGAGGTCGTGCGAATCTATGACATCTTCTTCGACTACACGGTGCTCCTCGACACCGACGCTTTCTTCCGACGCCTGATCGAAGGCGAGGAGTTCCAGCGCGCGATGTCTACAGCGGAGTTTCATAATCTCTGTGGCAAGTACGTCGCCGAGCGCGAGCGCAAGCTTGGACTCAAGGACAAGTCTTTCCTCGCCGCCGCGTACGAGTTCGGCGTGCCGCTTTATACTTCAAGCCCCGGCGACTCGTCCATCGGCATGAACGTCGCCGCCAAGGCGCTGCAAGGCAACAAGCTCGCCTTCGACCCTTCGCTCGATGTGAACGAGACGGCCTCGGTCGTCCTCGCCGCCAAGCGCGGAGCCATTCACGGCAGAGGCGACCGGGGCCGCAAGCACGGCGGCAAGTCTGCCGTCTTCATCCTCGGCGGCGGAAGCCCGAAGAACTTTATTCTCCAGACCGAGCCGCAGATTCAGGAAGTCCTCGGCATTGACGAGCGCGGTCACGACTACTTTCTGCAAATCACCGACGCGCGGCCCGACACCGGCGGCCTGTCGGGTGCGACGCCGGGCGAGGCGGTCTCCTGGGGCAAGGTTGACCCTGAACGCCTGCCCGACGCCGTCGTGTGCTATGTGGACTCGACCGTCGCGCTGCCCGTCATCACATCTTACGCGCTGGCACGTCACGAGCCGCGCGAGCTGAAGCGACTCTACGACCGCCGCGGCGAACTGATGGACTTACTGCTTGAAGAGTACGGCAGGTCTGAAAGAAGATAAGAGCCGTGAAGGGTGACAAGTGGCGAGTGACAGGATAAGAACTGTTTCTAACTCGTCACTTGTTACTCGTCACTTGATACTAGTCACGGCTTTCGAGGGGGGAAATGGTTAAGACGATCAAGGACGATCAGCCGCGTGTGTATTTCGACTGTAAGAAATGCCCGGCCTTCTGCTGCTCGATCTATGAGCGAGTGCAGGTTACGAAGCGCGACATCACGCGACTGGCAAAGCATTTCGGCGTCTCGTTCGAGACGGCGCGGCGGCGTTACACGAAGCAGGGGGACGGCGAGCGCCTCCTCAAGAAGGTTAAGGACAAGGTGTTCCCGGAGACGTGTGTCTTTCTCGATCAGGATAAGCGGGGCTGTACAATCTATCACGCGCGGCCAGGCGTCTGCCGCGAGTACCCGGACCGCGTGCGCTGCGCCTACTACGACGTGCTCCAGTTCGAGCGCAGGCAGCAGGACGACGACACCGTCCTCCCCCTCATCCAGATCACCTTCCGCGAGGTGAAGAAGGAAGACAACGGCACAGCGTCGGAGAAAGTCTGGGAGTGGGAGCCGGAAAAGCCGGTAAATGGTAAATCGTAATTGGTGAATGGTAGTTAAGGATTGCCGACTCATGTGGGAATCATGCAACCACGATAAAGCTCAACCACTATTCACTATTCACCATTCACCATTCACCAATAAGAGGTGCATAAGATGCGAGAACTTTTAGCGAAACTGGTTGGGAAGAAGAT
>JAVRON010000046.1:0-10918 GCA_032162705.1 Acidobacteriota bacterium | reverse complement strand
TAAGCGTATAGTTCTGTCCCTCGCTTGTCCCCCCTTCGCAGGTGAGACAAGTTGAGACAAGAGGCAGACGGTAGCGAGGGCCGGCTGCCTCTTGCTATTTCCAGAGGCTAGAAGTTAGAGGCTGGGGGCTAGTAAATTGACTTTACTAGCCCCCAGCCTCTAACCTCTAGCCTCTAGCTTATGAATATCGGAATCACTGTCTATCCGACCTACGGCGGGAGCGGCATCGTCGGCTCGGAACTCGGCAAGGAGCTGGCCGAGCGCGGGCACACTGTGCACTTCATCTCCTCTGCGCTCCCGACGCGGCTGACGCAGTTGAGCGAGCGCGTGCGCTTCCACGAAGTGGAGATGATGTCGTACCCGCTCTTCGAGCATCAGCCCTACACGCTCGCGCTCGCGACGAAGATGGCCGACGTGGCCGAGACCGAGAACCTCGACCTGTTGCACGTCCACTACGCCATTCCACATTCGATCAGCGCCATCCTCGCACGCGAATCCTTGAAGCCGCACCGGACGCTTCCCGTCATCACGACGCTGCACGGCACGGACATCACGCTCGTCGGCGCAGACCGCTCGTATCTCCCGATCACGCGCTACGGCATCGCACAGTCGGACGGAGTCACCGCCGTCTCGCACTATCTCAAGCAGGCCACAGCCGAGACGTTTCAGTTCGAGCACATCGCGGTCATCCCGAACTTCATCTGCTCGTCCGACTACAGCCGGAAGCCGGACACGGAGCTGCACGACGAACTCGCGCCCAACAATGAGCCGCTGCTCGTCCACGTCTCAAACTTCCGCCCCGTCAAGCGGCCCGTAGACTGCGTGGAGATTCTGGCGCGCGTGCGTGCGAAGGGAGTCGGCGCGCGACTCGTGATGGTCGGCGACGGCAGTGAGCGCAGCCGGGCAGAGCATCGCGCGCGTTGTCTCGGGGTCGAGCGACACTGTACGTTCGTCGGCAAGCAGCCGCGCATCGTCGATTACCTCTCGGTCTCAGACGTGCTGCTTCTGCCTTCCGAGCAGGAGTCGTTCGGGCTGGCCGCGCTCGAAGCCCTCGCCTGCGAAGTGCCCGTCATCGCCTCGCGCGTCGGCGGCATCCCTGAAGTCGTGGACGACGGTTCGACGGGCTGCCTCGCCGAAGTCGGCGACATAGAGAAGATGAGCGACTGCGCCGCGCGTCTGCTCTCGGACGAGCGTCTGCGCCGTGAGATGGGACGGCGCGCGCGCGAGTCAGCCGTCAGCCGCTACAGCACAGACCTCGTCATCCCTCAGTACATAGAGTTCTATGAGCGCGTCATCGCCGCGGCGAAAGACAATCCGACGAAGTGAAGCAGACGGCGAAGCCCTGATTGAGAAGGAAAGCGAAACCCTTCTCGATCAGCGCGGCGCGCGCCCGTCGCCAGCCGTTGAGAGTTGGGTCGCGTCGGTCGCCGAAGAGAAGCCGGTCGGCTACATCGTCCAGAATCTTGAGCGCGCATACGGCGTTCCCGTCAACCGTTGGACGGGCTGGGACGTGCTCGACATGCTCGTCTCGGTCATCCTCTCGCAAGCGACGAGCGACGCCAACTCCGCGCGCACCTACGACGCTCTCAAGAGACGCTTTCCCACATGGGACTCGGTGCTGCGCGCACGCGAACAGACGCTTGCCGACACCATCCGCCCCGGCGGGCTTGCCAACCAGAAGGCCGCCGTCATACGCAACCTCCTGCGCCGGACAAAAGAGCTTCGCGGCGCGTTCGACCTCTCCTTCCTGCGCGACTTACCCGACGAAGAGGCCGTCCGCTACCTCGCGCACTTTCGCGGCGTCGGCCCGAAGACGGCGGCCTGCACGCTTCTGTTCGCCTGCGGCAAAGAGACCTTCCCGCTCGACACACACATTTTCCGCATACTCCGACGCGTCGGACTCATCCCCTCGAAATGCTCCGACCAGTTCGCGCACGAGGCTCTGAACCGCCTCGTCCCCGACGGCAAGTTCTACTCCTTCCACGTTAACCTCATCCGCCATGGCCGCAACCTCTGCCGCCCACGCGACCCACTCTGCCACCGCTGCCCCATCGTCGAATACTGCGACTACGGGCGAGAAAGGATTTAAGTATTGATAAGAGATGCGTGATAAGTGATAAGAGAAGACAAGCCGCTTTTGTCTTATCACTTATCACGCATCACTTATCACCTTCTTCTCATGTCTTACCTGATTGACGGCAACAATGTGATGGGGCAGCGGGTGGGGTGGCATCGGGATAAGGCCGGGGCGCGGCGGCGTCTGCTGTTGGAGTTGGCGCGGTTCGCGCGTGAGGCGGGCGTGACAATCGAGGCTGTCTTCGACGGCGCGCCGGACGAGTTCTTTCCCGATGGGTCGTACTTTATGGGCGTGCGTGTGTTCTATGCGGCGCGCGGGTCGGATGCGGACGAGCGCATCAAGGGATTGGTCGAAGCATCGCGCGAGCGACGCACGTTGAAGGTCGTTACGTCAGACCGCGCTCTGGCTGATTACGTGCGGCTGTGCGGGGCGGAGGTCGTGCGGTCGGGCGAGTTCCGAAGGCGGCTGGACGCGGCATGCGCGGCGTCGGACATAGTCGGCGAAGAATCCGAACACGCGGGACGCGACGGCGTGAAAGAGTCCGAGTTGGGCGAGTGGATGTATTACTTCGGAGCCGCGCCGGAAGACGACGAGCCGCCGGAGATTTCAGATGAGAAGACGCGGGGGAAGATTTTGGGCGAGAAGACGCGGGGGCGCAGTGCGTCGCCTAAGCGACCGGGGAAGCGTAAGCGTTGAGTGGAAGCGTAAGGGCGTTCAGGAGGAAGCGTGAGGGTTGAGGGGAAGCGCGAGCGCCGACGGGAGGCGCGAGCGTTGAAGGGTTAGCCCACAGGCTCGTGGCCGACCAGTTCCAGGTCGAAGATGAGCTTCTCGCCTGCGAGCGGATGGTTGCCGTCGATGGTGACGTGCGTGTCTGTGACTTCGGTGACGACGACTTCGATCTGGCTGCCGTCCTGGAGGGGCAGAGCAAAGCTCATGCCGACCTGTGGCTCGACGGGGAACTGCGCGGTCTCGCGCGAGATGGAGGTGACGAGTCCGTCGCGTCGCGGCCCGTAGGCGTCTCCGGACTCGATCTCGACGGTCTTTGAGTCGCCGACGCTCATGCCGCGCACGGCCTCGTCGAAGCCCGGAATGACTTCTTCCGCGCCGACCGTGAACTCCAGCGGCTCGCCGTCCTTCGACGAATCGAAGACCTCACCGTCGTCGAGCCGCCCCGTGTAGTGTACACGGACGCGGTCGCCGTTTTTCGCCGCCTCTGGCATAATCTCCCCTCCGCCCGTTCGGATTTTGCGGAAGCATCGCATATCAGCGCCGCAAAGGCCAGCCTCCCGTACCCAACGGTCGCGGTACTCTGGAACCTCTGAAATATAAGGAAGACATCGAAGATGAAAAGAGAAGCCTCGCTCATGCTCGCGCTGCTCCTTCTCGCCGCGCCGCACGTGCCCTCCCGCACAGCCGCCGCACGCACGCGGCAGCAACAACAGACGCCAACCGCGCAGCAGCAGCCTACTTCACAACAGCAGTCCACATCGCAGCAACAGCCTACGCCGCAGCCTTCGCCCGCCGAGGACTCGGACGAAGACGTGGTGCGAATCACGACCAACCTCGTGCAGTTCGACGCCGTCGTGACGGACAAGCAGGGCCGGCTCGTCACAGACCTCCGCCCCGAAGAGTTCGAGATACTCGTCGATGGCAAGCGGCAGGAGATCACCAACCTGTCCTTCATCTCTTCGGAGTCGGGCACGGTCACACCGCGCCCCGTCGCGCGTCCGGACAAGACGGCTCCTCCGCCTCCGCCCGTGCCCCTGCGCGTGGGGCAGGTGCATCGAACCATCGCACTCCTCGTTGACGATCTGGGCACGTCCTTCCAGAGTCTCATCATGGTGCGGCGCGCGCTCAACAAGTTCGTGGACGAACAGATGCAGCCGGGCGACCTCGTCGCCGTCATGCAGACGGGACGCGGCCTCGGCGCGCTCCAGCAGTTCACCACCGACAAACTGCTCCTGCATCGCGCCATCGAGCGCGTGCGCTGGAACCCTCTGGGACGCTCGGGCACGACCGCCTTCGCCGCGCTTGAGCAAGACCCGCTTGAGCAGTACGGCAGCGACACCGCCAGCGCTCAGCAGAAGAAGGCGGATGAAGAAAAGGGAATCCCGGCCGAGATGGGGATCGACGAATTCCGCGAAGAGATTTTTACCGTCGGCACGCTCGGCGCGCTCAACTTCACCATTCGCGGAATGAAGAAGCTGCCCGGACGCAAATCAATCGTGATGTTCGGCGACGGCCTCCCCATCTTCGACAGGGAAGACCTGGCGAAGTCGAACCATCTACGCGAGAAGGTGCGACAGTTGGCAGACCTCGCCAACCGTGCCTCGGTCGTCATCTACACGATGGACGCGCGTGGACTGCCGTACACGGGTCTGACTGCCGCCGACAGCATCTCGCCGGGTCGCGACCCCAACACAATGATTAACGCCACGAACTCGCGTGCCGCCGATTACTCAGACTCGCAGGAGGGACTGCGTTTCCTCGCAGAGCAGACGGGCGGCCTCTTCGTCCACGAGACGAATGATCTGGGCGGCGGCATCGAGCGGATTATCGAAGACCAGAAGGGCTATTACCTGATCGGCTTCCGTCCCGACGCGAGCGTCTTCGAGCGCGTGAAGGGCAGCGCACACTTCAACAACTTCGAGGTGAAGGTCAGACGCTCGGGGCTTCGTGTGCGGACGCGCGCGGGCTTCTACGGCATCCCGGAGAGCGAGGCCAAACCCGTGCGCCGCACGCGCGCCGAGCAGATACTCGCCGCCATCACTTCGCCTCTCACTTCGGGTGAACTCTCGCTTCGCCTGACCTCGCTCTTCAACAGCCCTACGGAGAAGACTTCCGTGGTCGATTCGCTGATGCACATCGACATGAGCCAGTTCAAGTTTACGGACGAGCCTGACGGCTGGAAGAAAGCAGTCATCGACGTGGTCGCCCTCACATTCGGCGAGGACGGGCAGGTTGTCGATGAACTGAACCGAACGGAGACCGTCCGCGCGCGTGGCGATGCGTTCAGCCAGATTCTCAAGCACGGCGTCGTCTACGCGATGAAAGTTCCCATCAAGAAGCCGGGCGCGTATCAACTGCGCGTGGCCGTGCGCGACGCTCTGTCCGAGAAGCTCGGCTCGGCCAGCCAGTTCATCGAAGTGCCCGACCTCAAGAAAGACCGCCTCGCCCTCTCCGGCATCTTCATGACGATTGTCCCTGTGGCAGTCGCGCCGAAAGCGGGCCCCGCTGCGGCGGCCCAGCAGACGGGCGGCGCAGATGCGGACGATGCGAGCCCTCTACAAAACGCCACCGTGCGCCGCTTCCGACACGGCTCGCAGGTCGAATTCCAGTATCACATCTACAACGCGCGGACTGAGGGCCCGGCGGGGCATCCGCAGTTGCAGACTCAGGTGCGACTCTTCCACGACGGCCAGCCTGTCTTCACAGGCCCGCTACAAACCTATGACCCCGGCAAGCAGACCGACATGTCGCATCTTCTTGCCGGAGGCCGCCTCCAGCTCGGCGCATCGCTTCAGCCCGGCGACTACGTCCTTCAGGTCGTCGTCAACGACGCGCTCGCCAAAGGCAAAAGCCACTCGACGGCGCAGTGGATCGACTTCGAGATCGTCAAGTAGTGAATGGTGAATGGTAAATGGTGAATAGAAGTTGAGTGCCGCCCATCCCAAAGAGTAAGTGCTCGGACTGATCGGCGCCGGCGACTGTTCACTATTCACCATTCACCATTTACTATTCATCCTCATGGCCCTCCTCTTTGCGTTCGCGCTCTTTGTCAGCGCGTTTCTGCTCTTCTGGGTTCAGCCGCTGGTTGGCAAGATGGTTCTGCCGCTGTTGGGTGGAACGCCCGCGGTGTGGAACACCTGCATGCTCTTCTTCCAGGCGGTGCTGCTGGCGGGCTACGCGTACGCATACGCCTCGACCCGCTGGCTCTCGGCGCGCGTGCAGGTTCTCGTCCACTGTGCGCTCCTGCTGGCGGCGGCGCTCTCTCTCCCCGTCGCGTTCAGAGAGGCGGCACAGCAGGGCGGCCTGCCCGCCGGGAGCAGCCCCGCCCTCTGGCTTCTGAAGACTTTGCTGTTGACGACAGCAGTGCCCTTCTTCGTGCTCTCGGCCAGCGCGCCCCTTTTGCAGAAGTGGTTCTCGCGGACGCGCGCGCGCACGGCCTCAGACCCTTACTTCCTCTACGCGGCGAGCAACGCCGGGAGTCTCATCGCGCTCCTCGGCTTTCCCCTATTGCTCGAACCAAACCTGACGCTCGGGCGGCAGAGCAGCGCGTGGGCTTTCGGCTACGGCTTACTCTCTTTCCTCGTCGTCGCGTGTGCGGTGGTAGCTTTGCGCTCGCGCGCCCGCACTGTCGGCGTCGAAGCGTCATCAAGTCCGCTTGAAGCGAGTCCGGCGCGTGAAGACTCGTCGGGACTCATCATTAAAGACTCGTCGGAGCTTAACGTTGAAGATTCGTCGGGGCTTACTGTTGAAGACTCGCCGCGGCTCACTACAGGGCGGCGACTACGCTGGCTGTTGCTGGCGTTCGTGCCTTCGAGCCTCGTGCTCGGCGTGACGACGTACATCACGACCGATCTGGTGGCCGTGCCGCTGCTGTGGGTCATCCCGCTCTCGCTCTACCTGCTCAGCTTCGTCTTGGTGTTCGCGCGCAGGCGAAAGCTTTCGCGAAGGCTGCTGGCGCGTGTGCTGCCGGGCGCGGCCGTTCTGCTCGTGCTCGTCTATCTTTCGGGCGCGTCGCAGCCCGCATGGTTCCTCATACTCTTTCACCTCCTCTTTCTCTTCGCCGCGTCGGTAGTCTGCCACGGTCAACTCGCCGACGACCGACCCCGCGCGAGCCATCTCGCGGAGTTCTATCTCTGTCTCGCCGCGGGCGGTGCGCTCGGCGGACTCTTCAATGCGCTCATCGCGCCGCTCGTCTTCAACACGGTCGTCGAGTACCCGCTCGTCATCCTGCTCGCAAGCTACTTGCGCCCCGCCTTCCGGCGCGAGCGTGGACGCCTGCTCGGACTGCGTCTCGGCGCGAGGAGAGCCGAAGATTCGCGCCGACTCGATGAGCATGGCACAGTCGAAGACGAGCCGCGTTGGGGCGCGTACGACGTGCTGCTCCCTTTGTTGATAGGCGTGCTCGCGGCGGCGCTCCTGCTCGTCACTCGTCAACTCGAACTACGAGAGGTCGAGCGCGTCGCCGTCACGCTCGGCGTCCCTCTCTTCATGCTCAACTATTTCTTCGCGCCGCGACCGCTGCGCTTTACGCTCGGCCTAGCCTTCGTCATGCTCGCCGTCTTTTTTTTCTCCGGCACGTCGGGGCGGACGCTGTTCGCATCACGAAACTTCTTCGGCACGCACCGCGTTGACGCGGACGCCGCCGAACGCATCCACTGGCTCCACCACGGCAGCACTCTGCACGGCAAGCAGTTCACAGACCCCGCGCGCCTCTGCGAGCCTCTCTCCTATTATCATCGCAGCGGGCCCCTCGGCTCGCTCTTCGCAGCCCTCCACGCCAGGACGACTACCGCCGACGTGCAGGTGGGCAGTGACTACTTGAATCCCTTCGCCATGCACAGGGTCGCCGTCGTGGGCCTCGGCGCGGGGACGACTGCCGCCTACGCGCGCACAGGGGAAGCTTGGACGTTCTACGAGATTGACCCGGCGGTCGTTGACATCGCGCACCGGCCCGAATTCTTTAAGTATTTGTCGGCGTGTACGCCCGCGCCCGTCGAGGTGGTGCTCGGCGACGCGCGTCTGCGTCTGCGCGAAGCGCCCGAAGGGGCTTACGACCTGATCGTGCTCGACGCCTTCAGCTCCGACGCCGTGCCCGCACACCTCCTGACGCGCGAAGCGCTCGCGCTCTACCTCTCGAAGCTTGCGCACGGCGGCGTCATCGCCTTTCACGTCTCGAACCGAAGCCTCGAACTCGAACGCGTCGTCGGCGGCATCAGCGCGGACGCAGGACTTCCCGCGCGCATCTTTGCGGATAAAAGTTTCGACCCCGAGACGGGACTTGACCCTTCGACCTGGGTCGCCGTCGCGCGCACTGCCGAAGACCTCGGCGCGCTCAAGACCGACCCGCGCTGGCAGCCGCTCGACTCCTCAACGCACAAACTCGAACTCTGGCGCGACGACTTCTCAAATGTCGTCCATATCTTCAAGTGGCTCTGAACTGGTGAATGGTGAATGGTGAATGGAAAAGTCTGCTTTCACTATTCACCGTTTACCATTTACCATTCACCAATATGCGCTCTGTCATCGTCGGCACGGCCGGCCACATCGACCACGGGAAGACGACGCTGGTGCGTGCGCTGACGGGCGTGGATGCGGATCGTTTGCCGGAGGAGAAGCGGCGCGGAATTACGATTGACCTCGGCTTTGCGGAGCTTGATCTGGGAGATGTGCGCGTGGGCTTCGTGGATGTGCCGGGGCACGAGCGCTTCGTCAAGAACATGCTCGCAGGGGCGCACGGGCTTGACCTCGTCGCGCTCGTCATCGCAGCCGACGAGGGCGTGATGCCGCAGACGCGCGAGCACTTCGACATCTGCCGTCTGCTCGGCGTCGCTTCGGGCCTCGTCGTCTTAACGAAACGAGACGCGGTGGACGAAGAGCTGCTCGGACTCGTCTATGCCGAGGCCGAAGAGTTGGTCGCCGGTTCGTTCCTCGAAGGCGCGCCCATCGTCGCCGTGAGCGCGCGCACGGGGCAGGGGATTGAGGAGTTGAAGACGGCGCTACGCGCCTCGGCTCTGAATGTCGCGGAGAGGTCAACGGATACGGTGGCGCGTCTGCCGGTTGATCGCTCGTTTACGATGCGCGGCTTCGGCGCAGTGGTGACGGGCACGCTCGTCGCGGGCGAGATTAAAGAAGGTGATGAGCTGGAGCTTTTGCCCGAGGGGGCACGCGTCCGCGTGCGCGGCTTACAGGTTCACGGCGCGGGCGTCCGAGAGGCGAGCGCGGGACAACGGACTGCCGTCAACCTCGGCGGCATAGACGCAGCGAGAGTCGAGCGCGGGATGTTGCTCGCGCCCGTCGGTCGGCTGAAGGCCACGCAGATCGTGGACGCGCTTGTCACAGTGCTCCCCGAAGCGCCGCGCCCTTTGCGCACACGCCAGCGCGTGCGTGTGCATCACGGCACGGCTGAAGTTCTGGCGCGCGTCGCCGTGCTCGAAGAGTCGGGCGAGATAGCGCCGGGCGCTGCCGGGCTTGTGCAACTGCGTCTTGAGTCGCCCGTCATCGCGCTCCCCTGCGACCGCTTCATCATTCGCACATACTCGCCGCAGCACACCATCGCGGGCGGCAAGATTCTTGACGCACATGCGACGAAGCATCGTGGCCGCGAGCGCAACGTCGCGCGCGAGAGGCTCGCCGCACTCGACGGGACAGACCGCGCGACGCGCCTCGCCTTCTTCGTCGAGTCGGCGGGCGAGCGCGGACTGCCGCACGCGGAGGCGTTGGCGCGCACGGGCTGGCGCGACGACGTGCTCGACGCGGCATCATCCGAAGCGCGTGCGCGCGGCGTGGTGCTCGATGCGGAGGGCGTTCTGGTCGATGCCCAAATCTTCCGTGGACTCCTACGCTCTGCTATTGAAGAGGTCGAGGCACATCACCGCCGCGAGCCTCTGTCGAGGGGCCTCGCGCGCGAGACTCTGCGCGAGCGCGTCTTCACACACGCCGCGCCCGAACTCTTTCGCGCCGCGCTGAAGAGCGCCGAAAGTGAAGGCGCGTTAATCGCGGAGCGAGAGCTGGTGCGCGCCGCCGGCCACAGCCTTGAGCTTTCGTCCGCGGACGCGGCGGTGCGTGAACGTTTGGAGAGCATCTACCGCGAAGCCGCGCTCGAAGCGCCGACGCTCGAAGAGGTGTTTGCGCGTGCGAGCGTTGGCGGCAGCGACGGGCGGCGCGAACACCTGCGCAAAATCCTGCAACTCCTTCTGGACTCGGGCGCGCTCGTCCGCGTCCGTGAAGACCTTCTCTTTCACCGCGAGGCGCTTGAACGCCTGACGGCGGCGCTGCGCGACTACGCCGCACGCTGCGGCCCTGAGGAGCGCCTCATCGACGTGGCGGCCTTCAAGGAACTCTCCGGCGTCTCACGCAAGTACGCCATCCCTCTGCTCGAATATTTCGACCGCGAGCGCATCACGCGCCGCGCAGGCGACCGGAGGATAATTCTTTAGTAGACAGTAGACAGTAGACAGTAGACAGTAGCGCTCCGCGTCATGGGCGCGACGGCTAACTCCCTAATGAGTCGCCATAGAAGGTTTTTCTACTGACTACTGACTACTGACTACTGACTACTGTCTACTGTCTACTGTCTACTCAAACCCCTTGCTTCTGGCGTGCGGGGGCGCTAACATAGCGCCGCAATCCGAGCAGTAAACCCGAGCAGTACCGTTAGCCTTAAGCTGGAACCCGACGAAGTCTCGAAGGGCATGCTTTTCCGGCTTTATCCATAGCCGATACTTTACCAACTCACCGAACGCTGGAGGTTGAAGATGAAGAGCCTGATTGACGTTCTGCTTGTCATCGTGGCGTTGGCCGCCCTCGCCTTCGCGGTTTACGAGTTTTACGCTTTCGTAACGGGGAAGGACACGGGCTTTACGCGGAATCTAATGATGGCGATCATCGGCTTCGTCGTGATGTGCGTCTGCGCGCTCGCCGTCTTTATGCGCCACTCGGGCGCGGAAGAAGAGATTCACATCACGCAGTGAAGGGCGGGCAACTGCCTCTCTCTCGTGTTTCGGGGGCGCGCCTAGCTCGCGCAAATTCCGGCTTCGCGCCAGGGCGGCTCTCGGCGGGCCGCCCCATGACGCACGGACGCGACGCGGCGCTTTGACAGGCGTCGCGCGCGCC
>JAVRON010000045.1:0-6199 GCA_032162705.1 Acidobacteriota bacterium | reverse complement strand
CTACTGACTTGATGTTTTGCTTCGTGGTCGCACTCAAGTGCAAACCGCCATCATCCTCAGATCATCCTCAATCCTCAGATCAGTCTTCTCAACTTCATCTTAACTTTCAGGATTTCCTGACCGCGCCTGACGGTTAGCTCGTACTCTTTGCCTTCGTGCGTGAACAGGCTCGTGAGCTGGTCGAGGTTGAAGTCTGCGGCGGGGCGTCCGTCTATCGCGACGAGCACGTCCTCTTCACGCAGATGTGCCTCGGCCGCGGGGCTGTTCGCTTCGACGGCGTTGACCGTGAAGGTTCGCAGATCGCTGCCTTCGGCGACGAGGTCGAGGCCGCTCATGTCCGTCTCAAACGGCTCGGAGAAGCTCGGGTTAGGCTCAAGGATCATCTGTGCGCGCGAGTAGTCGAGAATCACTCTGAAGCGGCGAAAGATTTCCGTGCCGAGCTGTCCGGCGGACACCGTGCTTGCGCCCGCGCCTTTCGTATCCTGAGAGAGGCTGACGACCGGATTCTCGAAACGGAAGCGCCCCACTTGCATGCTCCCCAGACGGGCGCTGATGTAAGGCGACTCACCCCCCGCGCCCGCGCCCGTGAGCGTTCCGCTCTTATGGGCGATTGACTTCAGGAGCTTGTGCGCCTCGGCGAAAGGCCCGTTGATGCTGAGCGCGCCGTCCGAGCCGGTGTCTATCTCGAACTCGCCCTCGACGGCGTCGCGTCCCGCCAGCTCAAGCTTGACCCGCGTGAAAGGCGTGCCCCCACGTAGGCGGAACGGGATGACCTCGCCCGTGCCGTTGTACGTGTAGGCTCGCGGGTCGTAGAGGTTGATGGTCTTTGCGACGTAATCTATCTCGACGACGAACTCTTTGAAGAAGTCGTAACCGATGACGCCGTCAACGACGCGACCCACGCGAGATAGCATGGGGTCAATCGAGATGCTGACGATTTTCCGGTCGAAGACCTCTACGCCGGGAAGACGGAAATTCGCGCCTCCGAGATACTCGCCTTTGGCGATGCCCCCCATGCCGGTCATCTTCGCCGTAGCGAGATATTTCAAGCCCAGACCTTTCACGCTACTCGTGTTGATTAGAGTGCCGCTCGCTCCCGTGTCGAGTATGAACCAGAGGGGCTGAGAGTTGTTCACGCGCGCCTGAAGCAAAATAACGTTGGCGTACAGCTCGAACGGTATCCGCAACGCGCTCTGGCCGGAAGTGAAACGAAAATTCGCCGGGGTCTTCTGAGCTTCAAGGGCGCGCGCCCCACCTCGCCGCGTTTGGGCGCTTGCGTGCGAAGGCGCTGAAAGAATCAGCAGACAGAGGCCGAAAATTATGACCCGTGCTGTGTGTGAGTTGTGTCTCATCGCTTAGAACCTTTCAAAGCAATACTCTTGTTGAATAAGCCTCCACTTCGACGCCTCCCAGCGGAAGCATCTACTTCGACGCCGCGAGTACCTTGGCTTACTCCTCTATGTCGCCCACCAGCGCGGGGACGTAAAGCGTTGCGAGTCCGCCGACGATGTCGTCGGGGCCCGACCCCTGGCAGTTGGTCAGGACGATGACCGACAGCCTGTCGTCGAGGAAGCGTATGTATGCGGTGGCGTCGCCGCCCGTGTGCCCGACCGACTTGTGTCCGG
This sequence comes from Acidobacteriota bacterium, assembly GCA_032162705.1. Taxonomy (GTDB): domain Bacteria; phylum Acidobacteriota; class Blastocatellia; order Pyrinomonadales; family Pyrinomonadaceae; genus QHXN01. The sequence goes on along the minus strand of JAVRON010000045.1, from coordinate 4,574 downwards.
GCGTGTCGTCTACGAGCCAGCCGCCGCCGTAGCCGAGCGTCTTGTCGTCAAAGCGAAACGCACGCCCGTCATTCAACTTCACCGCTGTCCACATCAACGCGAGCGAAGTCGGCTTGAGCACTCGCCCGGCGGAGAGCGCCGCGTCCCACTTCGCCATGTCCGAGACGCTTGAGTTGAGTCCCGCGCCGGTGTGCAAATAATCGGGGTAGGTGAAGCGCGTCGCGTGAATTTTATTCTCGGGCGAATCGACGAGCTTGCCTTCGCGCAGAACGTAGCGCGTGTAGAGGCTTGAGCGACCCTTGACGACTTCGCTTGAATCGCCGAAGACGGTCGAGGTCATGCCGAGTGGTCGGAAGAATCGACTCGCGAGGAACTCCTCAAAGGTCTGGCCCGAGAGCTTCTCGACGATCAGGCCGAGCAGATAGTAGCCGGTCTGGTTGTACTCCCACTTCTCACCGGGCGCGCTTAAGAGCGGCATCAAAGAGAGTTTCCGCAAAGCCTCGGGGCCCGTGGGCGCGATCACTTCGTCCGTGTCGTCGCTCAAGACGGCATCGGGCAGCCCCGAAGTGTGCGTCAGGCAGTGCCGGACGGTGATTGAGTCCCACGCGGCGGGGAGTCCGGGGAGGAGTTTCCGGACGCGTTCGTCGAGCGAGAGCTTGCCCTCTTCGACAAGGAGCATGACGGCCGTGCCGGTGAATATCTTCGTCGTCGAGGCGAGCTGATAGACGGTCTCAGGCGCAGCCGCCACGTTCAGCTCGACGCTCGCCAGCCCGTAGCCCTTCTGCTTGACGACCTGCCCGTCGTGGAGGACGACGAGCGAGAGGCCCGGAATGTGTCGCTTGCGCATCTCGCCCTTGACGTAAGCGTCCAACTGCTGCTCCGAAGGGACGCGGAACCCTCCGGCGGGCGAAGCCGCGTGCGACTTACCGGCTGCCACGGGCCGACGACCTTGAGCGCGGGCCGTCGCTGACGCGCCGTCCGTCAGCAACGACGACGCCGGAAACATCGTCGCCGTCAGAAACATGGACGCCGCCGAGAGCAACGATCTGGTCATCGCCGAGAGCAATGATCTGATCGTTGCCGAGAGCAACGCCGTCGATCTTCCTTTACGCCCTTTACGCTTCTCTTGCATGTGTCGCCTCTTGCCTTGCATTTATTGTCTCGTTTCTCCTGCCGGTTGCCGTTTGTTATACTTTGCACTCCGGTCTTTGGTCGTCGGTTCGGAAGACTCTAAAGCCGACTATCTCCTATCCCGGTCTTCGAAGTCTTCAGCGCGACGCTCAATAATTTATCAACGACTTCTCAACGCCTCTATGGTGCAGCAAATCAGGCGCTTCTACGAGTTCGGCGAGTTTAGCCTGGACACATCGAACCGCCTCCTGCTGCGCGCGGGCAAGGTCGTGCCGCTCAAGCCCAAGGTCGTCGAGACCCTGCTCGTGCTGGTCGAGCACAGGGGCGAGGTGCTTGAGAAGGACAGTCTGATTAAGGCTCTGTGGCCCGACAGCTTTGTCGAGGAGTCGAACCTCACACAGAACATTTATGTGCTGAGAAAGGCGCTCGGCGAAAGCACGAGCGCGCCCGTCTTCATCGAGACCATCCCGCGGCGCGGCTACCGTTTTATCGCGGAGGTCAGGGAGGGAACAGCCGACGGCACGGCCTCCGCACGCGAGCAAGATAATCTTCAGCCGACGAGCGCCGACGCCCCTGCGGAGATTGACACTCTCAAGAAGAGAGACGTTTTTGAAAACGTCAACGCCGCGCCGTCTTCGCCTGCCGAGTCTGTATCGACCGCTTCAAATGCTTCGACCGCTTCGACTACCCAGTCTGCTTTGACTGCTTCGACTGTTCCGTCTGCTTCGCCAGTTTCGCCTGCTTCGATTGCCTCGCCCGCTTCGTCCTCTTCACCTCGAACACGCTTCGGGACGGGCATGGCTCTCGCGGCCTCTCTGATGTTATGCGCTCTGGTCGGCGCGGCCATCTACTGGAGACTGAGCGCCGCGACTACACAGCCCGCGAAGGCGTCCGTCTCGGTCGTCCGCTCAATCGCCGTCCTCCCTTTCAAGTCTTTGGACACGGACGCCGACGAGGCTTATCTCGGGCCCGGGATGGCCGATGCGCTGGTGACAAAGCTGAGCGGGACGAATCAGGTCTCGGTCGCGCCGACAAGCGCCGTGCTCCGCTACGGAGGCGCGGGTCAAGACCCTCTGGCCGCGGGGCGTGAGCTGGGTGTTGACGCAGTGCTCGACGGCAAGGTGCAGCGCGCGGGCGAGCAGGTCAGAGTCACGGTTCAGCTTGTCCGCGTGCGCGACGGCGAGCCGCTGTGGGCCGGGAAGTTCGACGAACACTTCTCCGACATCTTCCGCATACAGGACGCCATCTCCGAACACGTCGCGGGCGCGCTCACGCTCCGTCTGAGCGGCGACGCGCAGACGCGCTCGCGCAAGCACTACACAGAGAACACAGAGGCGTATCAGGCTTATCTGAAGGGGCGTTACTTCTGGAACAAGCGGACGCCCGCCGGACTCCGTAAGGGCATAGACTATTTCCGGCAGGCCATCGAGCGAGACCCGAACTATGCGCTCGCCTACGCTGGCCTCGCCGACTGCTACATACGCCTCGGCGAACCGGGCCAGCCGTCGGAGCGAGACAAGGTCGCCGAAGGGACGAATGCCGTCGCCAAGGCGCTTGAGCTTGACGACACGCTCGCCGAAGCACATGCCACCGCGGCCTTCATCAAGTTTCGCTTCGACTGGGACTTCGACGCCTCAGAGCGCGAGTACCGGCGGGCGCTCGAACTCGACCCGAACTATTCCGAAGCTCACCAGTGGTACGCCTTCCACCTGCTCGCGTCGAACCGGCGCGCGGAGGCCGACGCCGAGATCAAGCGCGCGCTTGATCTAGACCCCGTCTCGCTCAGTCACAACGAGGCGCTGTCGCTCTACCTGTTCTTCACGCGGCAGTACGACGAGAGCATCGCGCAGTGCTTGAAGACGCTTGAGATGGAGCCGAAGTTCGCGCCGACGCATTACGTCCTCGCGGTGAACTACGAGCAGAAGGGACTCTACGCGGAGGCTGCCGACGAGCTACAAAAAACCGTGGGCGACTCGGGGCAGGGCACGGGCATGGTCGCCGCGCTGGCGCACGTTTTCGCCGCCTCGGGCCGGACGGAAGAGGCGCGAAAGCTGCTCGAAGATTTGCAGGCGCGCACCGCCGAAGGGCAAGTCCCGCCCAACGACGTGGCGTTGGTGTATGCGGGCCTCGGCGAGCGAGACCATGCGCTCGACTGGTACGAACGCGCTGCCGAATCCCATTCGCTTCGGCCCGCATGGCTTCTCCTCGACCCGAGGCTCGACGGGCTGCGTGAGTCGCCGCGCTTCGCCACGCTGCTCCGACGCGTCGGCGCGGCCAGATGAGCGGTGCATGGCTCGCGCATGCTTGCTCAGTGAGATCGCATGCAATGGCAACTGGCTACAAGTCCGTTTGAAGTGAAGCCGGGCCGTCTGTATCCATACTGCTCGACCGAAAAACTTTTACCGCTCGACTGAAAAACTTTTAAGCTGAGAGGAGTCTTCCATGGCTCGATTGTTTGCCGCCTGTCTCGTCCTGTCGGCTTGCGCCGCGCTCGCTTCGGCGCAGACCGCCGCGCCGAGCCAGCAAGACCCTTGCGCCGAAGTTAAGGCGCAGGCCGCGCGTGCCGAGGCCGTACTCAAAGACTGGCCCGCGCTCTCGCGCTATCGCGAGGACAACACGAAGGTCGCGCCAACGGCAAAGGACGAGAAGCGCGTCGTCTTCATGGGCGACTCGATCACGGACGGCTGGGACGACCCGCGTTACGGCGGCTTCTTCCCCGGCAAGCCCTACATCGACCGTGGCATCAGCGGCCAGACCACACCGCAGATGCTCATACGCTTCCGCCCGGACGTGCTCGCCTTAAAGCCACGCGTCGTCGTTATTCTCGCCGGGACAAACGACCTCGCAGGGAACACGGGCCCCTCGACGCTCGAAGCAATCGAAGGCAACCTCGCCTCGATGGCCGAGCTGGCCTACTCGAACGACATACGCGTCGTGCTCTCTTCGCTTCTGCCCGTGAGCGACTACGCGAAGACGCGTGACGGCAAGCCCATCAACCGCACCGCGCAGCGCCCGCCCGAAAAAATCAAGGCGCTCAATGAGTGGATGAAAAATTACGCCGCCGCGCACGGCTCGACCTACCTCGATTACTACACGGCGATGACCGACGGCAAAGGCTTCCTCAAGGACGAGCTGAGCGAAGACGGGCTGCACCCGAACGCGAAAGGCTACGCCGTAATGGCTCCCCTCGCCGAGCAGGCCATTGCCGCCGCTTTGAAGAAGAAGAGATAGTTTGGAAGCAGAGTTTATTCATCCTTGAATACTGAGCGTCATGAGGTTAACCACCACAGACACAGAGGACATGGAGATGACACAGTGGACTGCACCCCTAAAGTGAGACAACCAGTTAGGGTGATACCGGTTGAATGTTTCGCTGCTCGAACTCGACCGGCGGCAGGTAGCCGAGAGCCGAGTGCAGCCGCTTCCTGTTATAGACCGCTTCG
>JAVRON010000044.1:0-28249 GCA_032162705.1 Acidobacteriota bacterium | reverse complement strand
GGGACAACATCGCGATGGAGATCGAGTTGATCACGCCGATAGCGTTGGAGAAGGGATTACGGTTCGCCATCCGAGAGGGTGGGCGGACGGTGGGAGCGGGAACCGTCTCCGATATCGTCGAATAGTTGCTGAAGGCTAAAAGCTATGCTGAACGAAAAGATCAGAATCAGACTCAAGGCGTACGACCACCGCGTGCTCGACCAGTCCACGTCGGAGATCGTCGAGACGGCGAAGCGCACGGGCGCGCGCGTGGCGGGGCCTATCCCGCTGCCCACGTCGAAGAACAAGTGGACGGTGCTGCGTTCGCCGCACGTCGATAAGAAGTCGCGCGAGCAGTTCGAGATTCGCACGCACAAGCGTCTGATGGACATTCTCGACCCGACGCCGCAGACCGTTGACGCGCTGATGAAGCTCGACCTGCCCGCGGGCGTCGATGTCGAGATCAAGGCGTTCGGCAGAGATCGCTAAATGCAGTGATAAGGGATGAGTGATAAGTAATAAGAACTTATCTTGTCTCGTCACTTATCACCTATCACTTATCACTGAGGTTAGTGATGATTAACGGAATCATCGGTAAGAAAGTCGGCATGACGCAGTTGTTCGCCGCGGATGGAACGGTTACGCCTGTGACCGTCGTCAAGGCGGGGCCTTGCGTCGTCGTGCAGAAGAAGTCTGCCGCCGGGAAGGACGGCTACGACGCCGTCCAGTTGGGCTTTGTCGAAGAACGGCCCGTGAAGCCGAAGAACGTGACGAAGCCGATGCGCGGCCACTTCGAGAAGACCGGCGCAGGCGTGCCCCCGACGCGCGTGCTCAAGGAGTTTCGAGTGGAAGACGCGAACGGCACGGAAGTGAACGTCGGCGACAAGATTCTCGTCGATCAGTTCGCCGAGGGCGACGCGATTGAGGTCGTGGGCAAGTCGAAGGGGCGCGGCTTTCAAGGCACGATTAAGCGTCACCACTTCAGCCGCGGCCCCGAAAGTCACGGCTCGATGAACGTGCGCAAGCCGGGTTCAATCGGCCAGTCGGCATACCCTTCGCGCGTCATCAAGGGCACGCGCTCTTCGGGTCACATGGGCGACAAACGCATCACCGTCAAGGGACTGACCGTGGCGCGCGTGGATGTGGAGAACAACCTGCTGATGATTCGCGGGGCCGTGCCCGGCGCGAACGGCACAGTGGTTCTCGTCCGCAAGGCAGCAAAGTAGTGATAAGTGATGAGTAATAAGTGATGAGAAAAAGCCTTCACTTATCGCTCATCACTCATCACTTATCACTGGAGTTAAATTATGCCTACCGTTAAGGTGCGCAACCTGAAGAACGAAGAGGTCGGCGATGTCGAACTCTCGGACGCCGTCTTCGGCGCGGAGCTGAACGAGGCGCTGATTCACGCCGCCGTCAAAGCCTATCTCGCGGGAGCCAGGCAGGGAACCGTGGGGACGAAGACGCGCGGAGATGTTTCCGGCTCGGGCAAGAAGCTCTGGAAGCAGAAGGGCACGGGGCGTGCGCGCATCGCCTCGATCCGCTCGCCTCTGTGGAAGGGCGGCGGCAACGTCCACGGGCCGCAGGCGCGCGACTGGTCGCAGCCCCTGCCGAAGAAGATGCGCCGCGGCGCGTTGCGCTCGGCACTCTCCGAGCGTCTGCGCGAGGGCAATCTCGTCGTCGTCGATGCGTTGGCGCTGGACGGGCCCAAGACGAAGGGTTTCATCGGGGCGATGGCCGCGCTCGGGTTCGAGGGGAAGACTCTCGTCGTCGATACGATTGACAACGACAATCTCCTGCTCGCCTCGCGCAACGTGAAGGGCGCGAAGGTCGTGGGCGCTGCGGGCGTCAATATCTACGACGTGCTCTATCACGAGAAGCTCGTCCTGACGCGCGCGGCTGCCGAAGCATTGCAGGCGCAGCTCGACCCGAAGAAGGCGGGCATCGCCGGCGAGGCGACTGAAGACGCCGAGGGCGAGAGCACGCAGGAAGAGGAGGCGGCGTAAAGAGAGATGAGAACGATCTGGGATGTCATCAAAGCGCCGGTCATCACGGAGAAGGCGCTCGTCGCCAAAGAGGAATCGCAGGACGGTCGTCAACTGCTGACCTTCCGCGTTGACCGCAACGCCACGAAGCCGGAGATCAAGTCGGCGGTCGAGCGCATCTTCAGCGTCCAGGTGGACGCGGTGCGTACCATCAACTACATGGGCAAGAAGGCACGCCGGGGCCGCTTCGAGGGGCGCAAGCCCTCCTGGAAGAAGGCCTACGTCACGCTCAAGGCGGGGCAAGCGCCGTTCGACTACGGCGAGAATATCTAAGGACAGAGACTAGAGACTAGTGGCTGGAGACTTGTAACTAGCCCTTAGCCTCTAGCAACTAGCCTCTAAAAAGCTATGGGCATCAAGAAACTGACACCGACATCGCCGTCGCGGCGCTACCAGACGTATCTGACGCGCGACGAATTGACGCCGGGCGCGAGGCCCGAGAAGTCGCTGCTGGAGCCGAAGACGCGCATTTCGGGGCGCAACAACGACGGTCACATCACCGTGCGTCGTCGCGGCGGCGGGCACAAGCGTTTCTACCGCATCGTTGATTTCAAGCGAAACAAGACGGGCGTGCCCGGACGCATCACGCAGATCGAGTATGACCCGAACCGCTCGGCGCACATCGCGCTCGTCACATACCTCGACGGCGAGAAGCGCTACATCATCGCGCCCGCCGGAATCGAAGTCGGCAAGACTGTGATGAGCGGCCCCGAGGCGGACATCCTGCCCGGTAACGCTCTGCCGATTCGCAACATCCCTTTGGGAACGCAGATTCACAACATCGAGCTGCGACCGGGCAAGGGCGGACAGTTGGTGCGCTCCGCGGGCGGCTTCGCGCAGCTCGTCGCAAAGGAAGGCGACCACGCGCAGGTACGCATGCCTTCGGGCGAAGTGCGCCGCGTCCCCGTCGTCTGCTACGCGACCGTGGGCCAGGTCGGCAACGTCGAGCACGAGAACGTCTCTTACGGTAAGGCCGGACGCTCGCGCTGGCACGGCATCCGTCCGCACGTCCGCGGCGTCGCGATGAATCCGGTTGACCACCCGCACGGCGGCGGCGAAGGCAAGACCTCCGGCGGTCGTCACCCTGTGACGCCCTGGGGCCAGCCGACGCGCGGCTACAAGACGCGCAAGAACAAACGCACCACGAACATGATCGTGCGCGACCGGAGAAAGAGTTAAGTAAACAGCGGCTAGAGGCTGGGGACTAGAGGCTAGTTAAAAACAACTTCTTACAAGCCCCTAATCTCTAGTCCCTAGCCTCTAAGTGGAGCGAAGCGAAACGCAATGGCACGTTCAGTCAAAAAAGGCCCGTTCATCGACAGGCACTTGGAGAAGAAGGTCGAGGATGTTCGGCAGGGCGCGAACCGCCCGCCCGCGATCAAGACCTGGTCGCGACGCTCGACCATCACGCCCGACTTCGTCGGCCTGACCTTCGGCGTCCACAACGGCAAGCGCCACATCCCCGTCTATGTGACGGAGAACATGGTCGGCCACAAGCTCGGCGAGTTCGCCCCGACGCGAACCTTCAAGGGGCACGCGGGCACGAAGGCGGAGAAGTCGTCGAAGCCGGCGAGATAGTGATAAGTGATAAGTGATGAGTGATAAGTGATAAGAAAAAGCTGCTGTTGATGTTCTTTCTTATCACTTATCACTCATCACTTATCACCGAGGTTAAGTCATGGAAGCGATAGCGAGTGCAAAGTATTTACGCGGGTCGGCGCAGAAGGCGCGGCTCGTGGTTGACATGATTCGCGGCAAGCGCGTGGGCGAGGCGCTGGCGATCCTTCAGTTCACGAACAAGCGCGCCGCCGACGCCATCGAGAAGTGCCTGCGCTCGGCCATCGCCAACGCGACCGAGACCGCCGAGCGGCAGAACGTCGCGGTTGACCCGGATGATCTCGTCGTCAAGGCGTGCTTCGTCAATATCGGGCCCACCAAGAACCGACGCCGCGTGCGCCCCGCCCCGCAGGGCCGCGCCTATCGCGAGCAGCGCCACTTCTGCCACGTGACCGTGCAGGTCGCGACCGACGGCAGCGAAGAGCAGGTCGCGGGTAAGACGAAGGGCAAGAAAGGCTCGAAGCCCGCTACGGCGGCGGCGAAGGTTGCAGACGCTAAGCCCGCTTCGCCGCGCAAGGGCGGCGCGAAGAAGGTCGTGGCAGCGGGCGACGCCGCCGCGGAGAAGACGACGACGAAGCGCGCTTCCAAAAAGGCGGAAGCGGCTCCGGCGGAAGAGTCAAAGACTGAAGAGTCCGCGGCTCAGGAATAGCAGCTCAGGAGAAGATTGTGGGTCAGAAAGTTCATCCTTACGGATTTCGCCTCGGCTACAACAAGGACTGGCATTCGCACTGGTTCGCGAAGAAGCAGTACGGCGCTTACCTGCTTGAAGACTTGAAGCTCAAGGCGCAGATGAAGAACCGCTTCATGGGCGCGGGCGTTTCGCACGTCGATGTCGAGCGAGCGGCCAATCGCCTCAAGCTCATCATCTACACTTCGCGCCCCGGCATTATCATCGGGCGCAAAGGTGCGGAGATCGACAAGCTCAAGGCCGACATCTCCGCACGTACGGGCAAGGAAGTCCTGGTCTCCATTCAGGAGATTCACAAGCCCGAGTTGAACGCGCAGCTTCAGGCCGAGAAGATCGCACAGCAGCTTGAGAAGCGCATCGCCTTCCGCCGCGCCATGCGCAAGACCGTCGAAGAGACGCTTCGCTTCGGCGGGCAGGGCATCAAGGTCAAGGTCGCGGGCCGCCTGAACGGAGCCGAGATCGCGCGCACCGAGTGGCACTTGCAGGGGCGACTCCCCCTGCACACACTGCGCGCCGACATCGACTACGGCTTCGCCGAGGCGCACACGACCTACGGCGTCATCGGCGTCAAGTGCTGGATTTACCGCGGCGAGATTCTAGACCCGCGTGCGGCGATGGCTCGCGGCACGCAGCCCGACCCGATCAACGAGCCACGCCCCGAGCGCGGCGACGGGCGCAGGCCCCGGCGTGACCGTGAAGATGGCGACCGCCCGCGTGGTCGTGGCCCCGGCGGCCCCGGTGGACGCGGCCCGCGTGGCGGCGGCGGTGGTGGCGGAAGATAGAAACTAGAGGCTGGAGACTAGGGTCTAGAGGCTACTGAAAACCAGCCTCTAGCCTCTAATCCCCACTCCCTTTGTTGAGCGGAGCGAAACATCATGTTGATGCCGAAGAAGGTTAAGCACCGGAAGCAGATGAAGGGGCGCATGACGGGCGTGGCGACGCGCGGCTCCGCGATCAGCTTCGGTGAGTACGGGCTGAAGACTTTGGAGCCGGGGTGGATTACCGACCGCCAGATCGAGGCCGCTCGTATCGCGATGACGCGTCACGTCAAGCGCGGCGGCAAAATCTGGATTCGCATGTTCCCCGACAAGCCGATCACGAAGAAGCCCGCCGAGACGCGTATGGGCAAGGGCAAGGGCGCGCCCGACCACTGGGTCGCGGTGGTGAAGCCGGGCCGTATCCTCTACGAGATCGAGGGCGTGACGGAAGAGATGGCGCGCGAGGCCATGCGCCTCGCCGCGCAGAAGCTACCGCTCAAGTGCAAGTTCGTCTCGCGGTCGGAGCAGGAAGGGGGCGCGGTTTAATTTATGAAGAGACACGAAGATTTAGAGCGCCTGCGAAACATGTCTGACGAAGACCTGCGCGCCGAGGCACAGCGGATCAAGGAAGCACTCTTCCGCCTCAACTTCAAGCTGGCGCTCGGCGAGGTGGACGCCGTCAAGACCGTCCGCCGCGAGAAGAAGACACTCGCACGTGTCCAGACCATGATGCGCGAGCGGCAGCAGGAGACGGCAAAGCAGTAAATAGTAAATGGTCAATGGTAAATAGAAACTGCTTTTATCCATTCACCACTTACCGTTGACCATTGACTGAGGTTTGAGATGGCAGAAGAGACTAAAGAAGAAGCGACGACGACAGCAGCCGACGTAGCCGGGGCAGCCGAGACTACCGAGTCGGGGCAGACCTTGGCGCAGGCCGTGGGCGCAGGCGTTGACGCGCAGGCGGGTAATGCGGCGGGCACTGAGGCGGGCAAGCGCGGTCGCCGTGCTGAGAAGATCGGCGTCGTGTCGTCGGACAAGATGGAGAAGACGTGCGTGGTCAGGGTTGACCGCCTCGTCAAGCATCCGAAGTACCGACGTTACGTCCGCCGCACATCGAAGTTCATGGCGCACAACGAGAAGGGCGCGACCACCGGCGACAAGGTTCGTATCGCCGAGACGCGACCTCTCTCCGCCAACAAGCGCTGGCGCGTCGTCGAGATCATTCAGAAGGCGGAAAAGTAGTGATAAGTGATAAGTGATGAGTGATAAGAGAAGGCATCGAGTTCTTTCTCATCACTTATCACTTATCACTTATCACTCCTGAAGGAGTGAGCAAATGGCTATTCAGATGCAAACGTCGCTGGACGTGGCGGACAACTCGGGCGCGCGGCGCGTCGAGATGATTCAGACCATTGGCGGCTCGACTATTCGGACGCGCGCGAGCCTCGGCGACAAGATCAAGGTGACGGTCAAGGAAGCTGCACCGGACGGCGCGGTGAAGAAGGGGACGGTGCATAACGCCGTCATCGTCCGCACGGTCAAGGAGGTGCGCCGCAAGGACGGCACCTACATTCGCTTCGACCAGAATGCGTGCGTGCTGATCAAGCCGGACGACACGCCTATCGGGACGCGCGTCTTCGGGCCCGTCGCCAGAGAGCTTCGCGACCGCAACTTCATGAAGATCGTTTCGCTCGCGCCGGAGGTGATTTGAGAGATGGCAGGGATTGGAAATAAGCGGGTCAAAGTTAAGAAGGGCGATCAGGTCATCGTCATGGCGGGCCGCGACCGCGGCAAGCGTGGACGTGTCCTTGATGTGAAGCCGCGCGAAGGCAAGATCAAGGTCGAGGGCGTCGGCGTCGTCAAGCGACACCAGCGCCCCAACCCGAACGCCAACCGACCGGGCGGCATCATCGAAAAAGAGGCTTACGTGGACATCTCGAACGTCCAGCTCATCGACCCCGCGTCGGGCAAGGCCACGCGCGTGCGATATGAGGTGGCCGCGGACGGCTCGAAGGCGCGTGTCGCCTCGGGCAGCGGGCAGACACTGGACAAGGAAAAATAGTTTTCAGTGTTCAGTTTTAAGTTTTCAGTAAGAAGCGGAAAGGCTTTGCTGAAAACTTAAAACTGAACACTGAAAACTGCGAACGGAGCGAGCAATGGCAGCCAGACTGAAAGAGCGTTATCAGAAAGAGATCGCCCCGGCGATTGCCAAAGAGTTCGGCATCGACAACCCGATGGCGATTCCTCGGCTTGAAAAGATCGTCATCAACATGGGGTTGGGCGAAGCCATCAGCAACGCCAAGATCGTGGACACGGGCGCGGACGAGCTGCGCGCGGTCACGGGGCAGAAGCCTGTGACGACGCGCGCCAAGAAGTCAATCGCCTCGTTCAAGCTGCGCCAGGGCATGCCCATCGGCACGATGGTCACGCTCCGCGGCGAACGCATGTACGAGTTTCTCGACCGTCTCGTCTCGGTGGCGCTGCCGCGCGTGCGCGACTTCCGCGGCGTCAGCCCCAAGGCTTTTGACGGGCGCGGCAACTACACACTCGGCATCCGCGACCAGTTGATCTTCCCCGAGATTGATTTCAACAAGGTGGACAAGACGCGCGGGATGAACATCTCCATCGTCACCACCGCACGCGGCGACGAGCAGGCACGCGCGCTCCTTCGCGCGCTCGGCATGCCGTTCCGCCAGTAGTCGAGGCGGAGATCAGATGTTGGATGTCGATTGAAGACGCCCTCCAGCATCGAGCATCTAACATCTAACATCTGAGGTTCTATGGCTAAGAAATCTTTGATTGCGAAGGCGAACCGGACGCCGAAGTTCTCGTCGCGCGCCTACACGCGTTGCGCGCGCTGTGGCCGCCCGCGCGGCTACCTGCGCAAGTTTAAGCTGTGCCGCATCTGCTTCCGCGAGCTGGCGCTCCAGGGACAGATACCCGGCGTCATCAAGTCGAGCTGGTAGTTTTTAATGAGGTTCATCGTCAGCAGTCGGACGGCGCGTGGGGCGCAGGGCCGAAACCTGGCGAGTTTTCGTGGAGCTTAAAGAGTAATGACTGATCCTATTGCCGACATGCTGACGCGGATGCGCAACGCGATTGCGGCGAAGCACTCGCGCGTTGACATCCCGGCGTCGAAGCTGAAGCTGGAGATCGCCCGCATCCTCAAGGAAGAGGGCTACATCAACAATTTCGTCACCAAGGGCGAGGGCGTCAAGCGCACCATTCGCATCTTCCTGCGCTACGACGCGCGCGGCCTCAGCTCGATCACGCACCTCTCGCGCGTCTCGACGCCGGGCCGGCGCGTCTACATGGGCGCGACCGACATCCCGAAGGTCTTGGGCGGCTACGGCGTCAACATCGTCTCGACCTCGCGCGGCCTGATGTCGGGTAAGCGCGCCCGCCGCGAGAACGTCGGCGGCGAGGTGCTGGCAAACATCTACTAGGGTGATAAGTGATAAGTGATGAGTGATAAGAGCAAAGCTTTTACTCATCACTTATCACTCATCACTTATCACTGAGGTGGTCATGAGTCGTATTGGAAAGAAAGTTATCAAGGTTCCGCAGGGCGTCACGGTGACGCTCCACGAGCGTGAGGTCGAGGTGAAGGGGCCCAAGGGGACTCTGCGGACGCCGATCCCGGAGGGCGTGACCTTTAAGCTCGAAGACGGGCAGCTTCAGGCCGAGCGTGAGTCGGACGATTTCCGCGCCAACCACGGCCTCGCACGTGCGCTCGCCAACAACGCCATCGTCGGCGTGACCGAAGGCTTCACGAAGCAGATGGACTTGGTTGGCGTCGGCTACAAGGCCGACATCCAGGGCAAGAAGGTCGTCTTCTCTCTGGGCTACTCGCACCCGGTCGAGTTCCCTCTGCCCGAAGGCATCGACGTGAAGGGCGAGCGCGTCGCGACGAAAAGCTCGATTCAGCAGTACCAGTTGACGCTGACGCTCACTGGCATCGACAAGCAGAAGCTCGGGCAGGTCGCCGCCGAGATGCACTCCTTACGCAAGCCCGACCCCTACAAGGGCAAGGGCGTGCGCTACGCGGACGTGCAGCTCAAACTCAAGCCCGGAAAGACCGGCAAGTAAAGTTTTCAAGTTTAGTCCCGCGGTTCTCGCCCTCGGAGAATCACCCCTTGCGACCGCGTTCGCATCGGCATGCGCGGCGACTAAAGGAGCGAAAAGCAGATGGCAAAGAAAGACAAAGCAGCGGTCAGAAGGGCCGTCCATACGCGCATCCGCCGCCGCGTGCGCGGCAACGCCGGGCGTCTGCGCCTCGCGATCTTCCGCAGCCTGAACCACATCTACGCGCAGATTATCGACGACGAGCAGGGCACGACCATCGCGTCGGCCTCGACCGTCGAGAAAGATTTGCGCGCGGGGACGGGCGGCAACGTCGAGGCGGCGCAACGCGTCGGGCGCGCGATTGCCGAGCGGGCGATTGCCAAGGGCGTCGAGTCGGTCGTCTTCGACCGCGGCGGCTTTCGCTATCACGGGCGGGTCAAGGCTCTGGCCGACGCGGCGCGCGAGGCGGGACTGAACAAGAACGAGCGGAGCGAGGAAGAAGAGGCGACGGGCGGCGCAGAGGCCGCGGCCTGAGTTTGTAGAAGTCCTGAAAGGTGAGCGATGCGACAACCGAAACAGAGAATCCAATCACAGGGGCTTGACCTGAGCGATCAGGTCATCTCGATCAATCGCGTGACGAAGGTCGTCAAGGGCGGCAAGAACCTCTCGTTTGCTGCGCTCGTCGTCATCGGCGACGGCGCGGGCCACGTCGGCTTCGGCACGGGCAAGGCGCGCGAAGTCCCCGTCGCCATCAAGAAGGCCATCGAGGCGGCGAAGAAGAATTTGATCCGCGTGCCACTCATCAAGAACACGCTGCCGCACCCCATCATCGGCGAGTTCGGCGCGGGCCGCGTTCTGATGAAGCCCGCGAGCGAGGGCACCGGCGTCATCGCGGGCGGAGCGGTTCGTGCGGTCATGCAGGCCGCGGGCGTCCACGACGTACGCACAAAGGTCTTAGGCTCCGGCAATCCGCACAACGTCGTGCGCGCGACCTTCGACGGACTCATCAACATGAAAGACCCGTTCGAGGTGGCTCGCCTGCGCGGCAAGCAGGTCGAAGAACTGTAAGAAGGTACATAGTAAATGGTCAATGGTGAATAGAAACAGACTGCTCTTCACCATTCACCATTTACCATTTACCATTGACGAGGTTTGAGAAATGGCTGAAGAGAGCAAGCAGCAACAGCAGCAGGGCGGCGGCGGGACGATTCGCATTCAGTATTACCGCAGCGCCATCGGCTTCCCGAAGACGCAGAAAGAGGTCGTGCGCAGCGTCGGGTTCACGAAGCTCAACCAGGTGTTCGAGCGCCCCGACACGCCCTCGATGCGCGGCGTCGTCGAGAAAGTCCCGCACCTCCTGCGGATAATCGAGTAATTTGCGATTTTTGATTTTCGATTTGAAGAGCGATGGCGGTTATGCAAATCAAAAATCAAAAATCAAAAATCGGAGTTAACAAATGGCTATCGGTCTGAACAATCTACGGCCCGCGGAAGGCTCGACGCACAAGAAGAAGCGTGTGGGGCGCGGCCCCGGCTCGGGACTCGGCAAGACTGCGGGTCGCGGCAACAAGGGTCAGAAGTCCCGCTCCGGGTATTCGGGCAAGGTCGGCTTCGAGGGCGGACAGATGCCCTTGCAGCGTCGTCTGCCAAAGCGCGGCTTCACCAACATCTTCAAAAAGCAGTGGATCGAGGTGACGCTCGCTATGCTCGAAGAACGTTTCGCCGCCGGCGACGAGATCACGCCTGAGACGATGCACAGCCGCGGCGTCATCGCCAAGGGCAAGCGCGACATCGTCGTCCTCGGCACGGGCGAGCTGACAAAGGCGCTCACCGTCTCGGCGCACCGCTTTACGAAGGGCGCACGCAAGAAGATCGAGGACGCGGGCGGCACGGTCAACATCATTAACCCGTTCCACAAGCCCGACGCGCTCGTGCCCGTCAATGAGTAGTGGCCCGCGGCGTCGCTTTGAAAATAGTTTCCGACAGCACACGCTGAGGACGCCGGGGAGAGAGAGCACTCTCTCAAACGTCTTCAGCGTTGTTTGGTTTGCAGGAGCGGTCGCAGGGTCAGCTTCCGGCGGTCGGCTCTGTTATTATTTACCAGACGCGACGCTCAAGTTTAAAGCCGATTCACGACGGATAGAAAAGCTGACCGCCGAGAACTTTAAGAGCCATGGATAAATTCTTCGCCGCCGTCCGCAACATGTTCACCGTGCCCGACCTGCGTCGGCGCATCTTCTTTACGCTGGGGCTGCTGGCCGTCTACCGCTTCGGCGCGCACATCACTGCGCCCGGCGTAGACCGAGACCAACTCCGACGCGTCTGGGCCGAGGTCGGCACGACACTCCTCGGCGTGCTCGATCTCTTCTCCGGCGGAAACTTCCAGACCATCTCGGTCTTCGCGTTGGGCGTCACGCCCTACATCACGGCCACGATCATCACGCAGTTGATGACGACCGTCTTCCCGCAGCTCAAGCGTTTGCAGGAGGAGGGCGAGGCGGGCCGCCAGAAGCTCAACCAGTACAATCGCTACCTGACGGTCGTGCTCTGCATGTTCCAGACCTTCATCGTCGCGCGCTGGCTCCAGGCCAATCAGGTCGGCGCGGAAGGCCCGGGCTTCATCATCACGACGATGCTCACGCTCACGACCGGCACCATCTTCGTCATGTGGCTTGGCGAGCAGATCACCGAGCGCGGCATCGGCAACGGCGTCTCGCTCCTCATCTTCGCGGGCATCGTCATCGGCCTGCCCTCGCGCGGCGTCCCGCAGGTCGTCGAGCGGCTGCGGAGCGGCGACACCTTCGCCGTCATCGGCGTCATCGCCATGGCCGCCGTGCTCATCGGGCTGATCGCCTTCATCGTCTTCGTCGAATCCGCGCGGCGCAAGGTGCCGATCTCTTACGCCAAGCGTCACGTGGGCCGACAACTGGTCGGCGGCCAGCAGACGCACATGCCCATCAAGCTCAACATGGGCGGCGTCATCCCCGTCATCTTCGCCTCCTCCGTGCTCGCCATCCCGCAGACGGTCTTGCAGTTTCTCCGCTTCGACCCAAACGTGCAGGACTGGCGCTACGGACTGCACAACTTCTTTCAGGGTTTCCACGGCGGCGACCCCTACTATGAGCTGATCTATCTTTCGCTCATCGTCCTGTTCACCTTCTTCTACATCACGATCATCTTCAACGTTGAAGAGGTATCAGACAACCTGCGAAAGCACGGTGGCTTCGTCCCCGGCATCCGTCCGGGCCGCAACACAGCCGAGTTCCTGAACACGATTCTGACGCGCCTGACCACCGTCGGCGCTCTCTACCTCGCGCTCGTCGCCTTCATCCCGCAGTTAATGCTCTCGGGCTTCAACGTCGGGCGGCTGCCGTTCGTCGGAGGGCGCATCGAAGAGTTCGTCACGGGCACGCCCGGACTGGGCTGGATTCCGCACGGGATGGGCTATCAGTTCTACTTCGGCGGCACGTCGCTCCTGATTCTGGTCGGCGTCGCCATGGACACCGTCGCACAGATCGAGTCGCAACTCGTCATGCGCAACTACGAAGGCTTCTTCGGGCCCGGCAGTCGCCTGCGCGGTCGCAGAAACTGAACTCAGAGGTCGGAGGTTAGAGGTTAGAGGTCAGTTTATGACTTTTAACTAACCTCTAACCTCTGACCTCCGGCCTCTGTTCCTATGTCGAAGATCATCGTCATGATGGGGCCGCCCGGATCGGGCAAAGGGACGCAGGCGCGTCTGCTGCAAGAGCGCCTCGGCTTGCCGCAGATTTCGACGGGCGACATGTTCCGCGCGCTTTTGAAGACCGAGACGCCTCTCGCCGAAGAGCTGCGCCCTATCCTCGGCGCGGGCGCGCTCGTCCCCGATGAGTTGACGATCCGCATCGTCCGCGAGCGCACGAGTCAGACGGACTGCCGCGACGGCTACATCCTCGACGGCTTTCCGCGCACGCCCGCGCAGGCCGAGATGCTCGAACGACTCGCCGCCGAGCAGGGGCACACGCTCGGAGCCGTGCTGGTGGACGTGCCCTTTGAAATACTTGAGCGGCGCGTGACAGGCAGGCGCAACTGCCCCGTCTGCAAAGAGATTTATAACGTCTACTTCAAACCGCCGAAGGTGGACAACGTCTGCGACCTCCACCCCGAGGCGCAACTCGAACAGCGCGCCGACGACAACGCCGAGACGATCAAGGCGCGGCTCGCGACCTACGAGCGCGACACCAGTCCGCTCCTCGACTACTACGAGAAGACGGGGCGTCTGCGCCGCGTCGATGGCACGCGCGACACGGAGTCGATCTACGCGGATATTGGAAAGGCAGTGACGAGTGATAAGTGATAAGTGATAAGAGAAGCTTAAAGACTGCTGGTCTTTCTTGTCACTTATCACTCATTACTTATCACCGCTTTAAAATGATTATCGGGAAGTCGAAAAGAGAGTTGGAGAAAATGCGTGCGGCCGGGCGGCTCGTGGCGCAGGTGCGCGAGGAGTTGCGCCGGAGGGTGCGCCCCGGCGTCACCACGCTCGAACTCGACATGGAGGCTGAGCGGATGATCCGCGACGCGGGCGCGCTGCCGACCTTCAAGGGCTATCACGGCTTTCCCTTCTCGATCTGTGCGTCGGTCAACGATCAGGTCGTACACGGTTTCCCCTCCGCTTACGCCCTGAAGGAAGGGGATATCTTCTCGGTTGACTGCGGCGTGACGCTCGAAGGCTTCGTCGGCGACACCGCCACGACCGTTCCCGTAGGAGAGGTGAGCGAGGACAGGCTAAAGCTCATCCGCGTCGCAGAAGAGTGCCTTGAGCACGCCATCAAACAGTGCTGGCCGGGCAAGTACCTGGGCGACATCGGTTGGGCCGTGCAATCGCACGCCGAGGCTCACGGCTACGGGATCGTGCGCGATTACGTCGGCCACGGCATCGGCAGAAAAATGCACGAAGACCCGCAAATTCCGAACTACGGAAAGCCGGGCACGGGCATCAAAATCCGTTCGGGCTATGTCTTCGCCGTCGAGCCGATGGTTAACCTCGGCACGCATAAGACGAAGACGCTGAAGGACGGCTGGACGGTCGTCACGCTCGACGGTCAGCCTTCGGCGCACGTCGAGCACACGATAGCTATCACCGAGGAGGGGCCGGAAGTTTTGACCCGGCTGGCCGAGGTGTTGCCTCAGGTCGAGACGGCGAACGCCTGAAGAGAGAGACGACTGCGGCGGTTTGGAGGCGGACGGTTGGTGTGTTATTATTCGCAGTTTGCCAGCCTAGTCAAGTTTTAAGCTAGAGACGCTCGCAGGCTATGGCGAAAGAAGAAGCGATAGAGGTGATGGCAAAAGTCCTTGAGACTTTGCCGAACGCGATGTTTCGCGTCGAGTTGGAGGAAAGCCAGCACAAGGTACTCGCGCACGTCTCAGGCAAGATGCGCAAGAACTTCATACGCATTCTGCCGGGCGACCGGGTGCTGGTCGAGCTTTCGCCGTACGACCTGAGCCGCGGGCGGATCACGTATCGCTACAAGTGACACAGGCTGGACGATTCCCGGAAGGGGTGAGAAAGCAATGAAGGTTAGGGCTTCGGTCAAGAAGATGTGCGACAACTGTAAGGTCATCCATCGCAAGGGTGTGGTGAGAGTGATCTGCACGAACCCCAAGCACAAGCAGCGTCAGGGGTAACGGAATTTTTGATTTTAGATTTTTGACTTTCGATTGAAAATGGCGGGACGGCCAGCTTCCAATCAAACATCTAAAATCGCAAATTTTCTTTAAGCAAGGCTCGGAGAGAGAACTGAAATGGCTCGTATAGTCGGCGTTGACCTTCCGGTCAACAAGCGGATCGGAATCGGACTGACGTACATTTACGGCATCGGACGCTCGCGCGCGACCTCCATCCTGACGGAGTCGCAGGTCAGCCCCGACGTACGCGTGCGCGATCTGGACGAGGCTCAGTTGAATCGCATCCGCCAGACCATCGAGGGTCAGGGCGATGTCGAGGGCGACTTGCGCAAACGCGTCCAGATGGACATCAAGCGGCTCATGGACATCGGCTGCTACCGCGGCCTGCGCCACCGTCGCGGCCTGCCCGTGCGCGGGCAGCGTACTCACACCAACGCGCGCACCCGCAAGGGCCCGCGCCGCGCAACGGTCGCCAAGAAGAAGGCACCGGGCAAGAAGTAGGAATGAGAGACTTGGGACTAGAGGCTAGAGACTAGCAATTAGCTTCAACTAGCCCCTAGCCTCTAGTCCCTAGCCTCTGAGGATTTATGGCAAAAGCTACAACCGGTAAGAAGAAGACTTTTCGCAAGAAGGAAAAGAAGAACATCCCCGTCGGGATCGTGCATATCGCGGCGTCGTTCAACAACACGCTGATCTCCATCACGGACACCGAGGGGAACTTGATCGCGCAGTCATCGTCGGGCGCACGCGGTTTCCGCGGCTCACGCAAGGGCACGCCCTTCGCCGCGCAGCAGGCCGCCTATGAGGCCGCGAACAAGGCCAAAGAGGTCGGGATGCAGCAGGCCGAGGTGCACGTCAAAGGCCCGGGCGGCGGGCGAGAGTCGGCCATCCGCGCCATCAACAGCGCGGGCATCCGCGTCACGACGATTCGCGACACGACCCCGATCCCGCATAACGGCTGCCGTCCGCCGAAGCGGCGCAGAGTTTAACGAACCGGTGATAAGTGATAAGTAATGAGTGATAAGAGGGACGCTGTGTCTCATCACTCATCACTTATCACTCATCACTTTCTTATGACCTAAAGGATGAAGGGCCGCTCGCCGGGTCGCGCGGTCTGTAAACTTTTCCGTCTGAAATTTAGACCGGAGGCAAAAAGAAGTGGCTAGGTATCGTAGTGCGGTGTGCCGTCTGTGCCGCCGCGAAGGTGCGAAATTATTTCTGAAGGGCGACCGCTGTTTCAAGCCGTCCTGCCCGATTGAGAAGCGCGGCACGCAGCCGCCCGGACAGCACGGTAACACCATGCGCCGTGGCAAGGCGCTGCAAGGTTACGGCCTCCAGTTGCGCGAGAAGCAGAAGGTCAAGCGTATCTACTTCGTCCTCGAAGGGCAGTTCCGCAACTACTTTGAGCGCGCCGCACGCATGAAGGGCATCACGGGCGAGAACCTCCTGTCGCTGCTTGAGCGCCGCCTCGACAACGCGGTCTATCGCGCGGGCTTCTCCACGTCACGCCGTCAGGCACGTCAACTCGTCAACCACGGGCACATCGAGGTCAACGGGCGCAAGGTCGATATCCCTTCCTTCCAGATCAAGGCGGGCGACACGGTCGGCGTCAAGGAGGCGAGCCGCAAGAACGCGCACGTCGAGGGTGCGTGGCAGACCGCCGGGGGACGCGGTCGTCCGAATTGGATCACGCCCGCCGACGGGGCGGAGATGAGCGCGCGCGTCGTGACTCTACCGGTGCGCGACGACATTGACCGCTCGATCAACGAGCAGCTCATCGTCGAGCTTTACAGCAAGTAACACGAGCATCGTGGCGACGCGCGCCCTTGCAGTCGACGGGCTGCGGGTGCGTGTCGCCTACGTATTGGCTGCCTTTTTTCATACGAAGGTTATTGACTATGGCAATGGATCAACACAACCTCTGGACGGGTTTTCAGATGCCGCGCCGCCTCGCCGTCGAGGCCGAGACTTTGACGGAGCGCTACGGCCGCTTCTCGGCGCAGCCGTTCGAGCGTGGCTTCGGCACGACCATCGGGAACTCTCTCAGGCGCGCGCTCCTCTCTTCGATTGAGGGCGCGGCCATCACCGCCGTCAAGATCGAGGGCGTCGAACACGAGTTCTCTTCCATCCGCGGAGTGGTCGAGGACGCGACCGACGTGATTCTCAACCTCAAGCAGATTCCCTTCAAGCTACACGGCACGGAGGCGAAGACGCTGACGATTCACCGCGACGGCGCGGGCGAGGTGACTTCCGCCGACATCGAAGCCGACGCCGATGTGGAAATCCTCGACCCCACCGTCTACATCGCGACCGTCAGCGAGGGCGGCTCGCTCACCATCGAGATGCGTCTCAGACGCGGTCGCGGTTACGTTACCGCCGAGCGCAACTTCGACGAAGACCTCTCTTTGGGCTACATCCCGATTGACTCCGTTCATACGCCCGTCAAGAAGGTCAACTACACGGTCGAGGCCGCGCGTCTGGGTCAGAACACCGAGTTCGACAAGTTGACGATTGAAGTCTGGACGGACGGCTCGGTCAAGCCGGACGACGCCATCGGTCTCGCCGCGAAGCTGATTAAGGATCACATGCAGATCTTCATCAACTTCGAGGAAGACACAGACGAGTTCGCCTACCAGAACATCGAGCGACCGCCGCTGCCCCGCAACGACGTGCTCGACCGCTCGGTCGATGAGCTTGAGTTGTCTGTCCGTTCATACAACTGCCTGAAGAACGCCAACATCCGCTCCATCCGCGACCTCGTCCAGCGGAGCGAGCGCGAGATGCTCGCCACGAAGAACTTCGGCAAGAAGTCTCTGAACGAGATCAAGGAAATCTTGCACGGGATGGGGCTTGACTTCGGCATGGCCTTCGACGAGCAGGGCAATCCGATCCCCGGCTCCGGCGGCAGCGACATCGACCTCAGCGAGTATCCCGACGGCGACGAGGACGAAGAATAAAGACAAGTGATAAGTGATGAGTGATGAGTGATAAGAAACAGCGCGCATCTCATCACGTATCACTCAACACTCATCACTTATAAAGTTATGCGACACTTGAATGCACACAGGAAGCTGGGCCGCACGAGCGAGCACCGCATGTCGATGCTTCGGAACCTCGCGACTTCGCTGATTAACGCGCGCGACGAGCGCATCGTCACAACCGTGCCGAAGGCGAAGGAACTGCGGCCCTTCGTCGAGCGCGTCATCACGCTGGCGAAGCGCGCGAGCACCTTGCAGGGCGAAGACACCGAGGCGGCGGCGCAATCGCTCCACCTCCGCCGTCAGGCCGCCTCGTTCTTCCACGCGGGCAACCGCCAGCAGGCCGTCTCCGCTGGCAAGCGCGGCCAGCCGCGCGCGCCGCGCACCGCAGGCGTCGCCGCATTACAGCGCCTCTTCGGCGAACTCGGCAAGCGTTACGCGGAGCGACCGGGCGGCTACACGCGCATCATTCGCCTGGGCCATCGCGACGGGGATAACGCGGAGTTAGCCATCATCGAGCTGGTCGATAATCCGCGCGAGCGCGACGCCGTCGCAGCCGAGTCGAAGAAGGCCAAGTCGGCCTCCTCCGGCAAAAAGAAGACTGCGAAGCCGGGCGGCAAGGCCGAGACTTCCTCCGCCGACTCGACCAGGAAGAAGAAGGAAGAGGGCGGGGGTCGCCGCTCTCAGAAAACCGAATCGACCGCAGCCGAGCAGGAGTCGAAGTAGCTAGAGCAGGGCGTAAGACCGGGCCGGAGCGCGCCGCCGAAGCAGTCCCCTTTGTAAGCTTTTCCAGGCGCGCTCCCGACCGGGAAGCAGTACCGACGCCCGTAGAACGGATAAGCCCCACGCGCCCGCCTCGCTCGGCAAGCGTCGAAGGGGCTTTTCTCTTGCGTCGAAGCACGCGACCGAACGCGCACGCTTTTTCGGCGCACACCTCCGGAGGCAGAAGATGAGTATGAGCGATCAGAATAAGACGCAACCACGGGGAGGGGAAAAGGGCAGCGGCACGACCACAGGCACGGCTGCCGCACCGCAGACGGCAGACGCGAGCAGCAGCGACGTGGGCGAAGAGCGCGGAGCACGTCACGGTCGCAGGCGGCGCGGCGGCGGTGGTGGCGGTCGCCCCGAACAGAGGCAGCCGCAAGCACCACAACGTCGCTCCGAATCGACGCTCAATATGGATGAGCTGCGCGAGCTGACCGAACTCTTTACGACTCACAACCTGACCGACTTCGAGTTCGAGAACGCAGACATACGCATCCGCCTCAGCCGCAACCCGGCCCCCGCGTCGGCTGCGCCCTCGACCCATGCGCCCAATCCGCTCATGGCTATGCAGTCGGCCTCCGGAGCGCACGCCGTCGGTGCGGCTGCGCCGGGTGGCGAGAGCGCGCCGCAGGCCGCCGCGGAAGTTCCCGAAGAGGAGCTGCACATCATCACCTCGCCCATCGTCGGGACGTTCTACCGCGCGGCCTCGCCGACCGCCGAGTCGTTCGTCAGGGTCGGCTCACAGGTCGAGCCAGACATGGTCGTCTGTATCATTGAGGCGATGAAGTTGATGAACGAGATACAGGCTGAGACGACAGGCACCATCGCCAAGATTTACGTCGAGAACGGCCAGCCGGTCGAGTACGGCCAGCCTTTGTTCGGGGTTAAGAAATGAGAGGCCAGAGGTCGGAGGCTAGAGGTCAGTGAAAGACAACGTGCCTGCTTTTCACTGACCTCTGACCTCCGACCTCTGACCTCTATTGATATGAGAAGATTCCGCAAAATCCTGATCGCGAACCGCGGCGAGATCGCCTGCCGCATTATCTGGACGTGCAAGGAGATGGGCATCCAGACGGTCGCCGTCCACTCGACCGCCGACCGCGACTCGCTTCACGTGCGCTTCGCCGACGAGGCCGTCTGCATCGGCGGCGCGACCTCCGCGCAGAGCTACCTCAACATCCCCTCGGTCATCGCCGCCGCTGAAATCACCAACGTCGATGCCATCCACCCCGGCTACGGCTTCCTTGCCGAGTCGGCGCAGTTCGCCGAAATCTGCGAGGCGTGCAACGTCAAATTCATCGGCCCGCGCCCCAACGTGATACGCATGATGGGCGACAAGGTCGAGGCACGGCGCGCGATGAAAGAGGCCGGGTTGCCCGTCCTGCCCGGAAGTCCTGAGCCTTTAAAGAGTGAGGAAGAGGCACGCTCTCTCGTACGCGAGATCGGCTATCCCGTCATCATCAAGGCGGCGGCGGGCGGCGGCGGGCGCGGCATGAGAATCGTCCGCTCCGAGGAAGAACTAGGGCCCGCGATGCAGACCGCCTCGAACGAGGCGTCGGCGGCTTTCAAGAACGGCGACATCTACGTCGAGAAGTACATCGAGAACCCGCGCCACATCGAGATTCAAGTGCTCGCCGACGAGCACGGCAACTGCATCCATCTGGGCGAGCGCGACTGCTCCATCCAGCGCCGTCACCAGAAGCTCATCGAGGAAGCACCCTCGCCCGTGCTCACCGCGGAACTGCGCGAGCAGATGGGCACGTCGGCGGTCGAGGCATGCAAGCGCGTCGGCTATTCGAGCGCCGGAACCATCGAGTTCCTCTTAGACGAGGACGGCCAGTTCTACTTCATGGAGATGAACACGCGCATACAGGTCGAGCATCCCGTGACCGAGATGATTACGCTCGCCGACATCGTGCGCAACCAGATTCTCGTCTCACAAGGCGACCCGCTCTGGTACAAGCAGTCGGACGTGCTCTTCGTCGGCCACTCCATCGAGTGTCGTATCAACGCCGAAGACCCGCAGACGTTCGCGCCAAGCCCCGGCAGGATTACAGCCTACAACGCGCCGGGCGGCCCCGGAGTCCGACTCGACACGGCAGCCTATCCCGGTTACGTCGTGCCGCCCTACTACGACTCGCTCATCGCCAAGCTGATCGTCCACGCGCGCACGCGCGAAGTTGCGTTGGCGCGCATGCGCCGTGCGCTCGAAGTGATGGTCGTCGAGGGCATCAAGACGACCATCCCGCTTCATCGCGCGATCATCGAAGACCCATACTTCCGCGCGGGTGAATACACGACGCGCTTCATGGAGGAGTTCTTCGAGCGGCGCAAAAATCAGGGTGAGCTGGCCGCCTCGGGCGGCGCGTAAAGGCATGCCGCCGGGCCTCGGAAAAAGGCCGCCACGGCGGTTTGACTGGCCCCGGTATCGTCTTTATAATGAAGGACTTTTCTGAGGCGAGATGACCTCGCCTGTGTGGGAGGAGCAGAGAGAAATGGCTTACGCAATCATTCGTTCGGGCGGCAAGCAGTTCCGCGTCGAAGAGGGCGCGACCGTTCGCGTGCCGACGCTCGACAAGCAGGCCGGCGACACGGTCGAGCTTGAAGCGCTCGTTGTCGGCGGCGGCGAGGGCGGCGTGCTCGTCGGCTCGCCTGCGGTAGAGGGCGCGCGTGTCACCGCAACTGTCGTTGACCATGGCCGCGGCATCAAGATCATCGTCTTCAAAAAGAAGCGCCGCAAGCAGTACAAGCGCAGGCAGGGCCACCGGCAGAATTACACGACAGTCAAGATCGATTCAATCGGATAAAACAGAGGCCGGAGGTCAGAGGTCAGAGGTCAGTGAAAAGCAGTAGCTCCAACTGACCTCTGACCTCCGGCCTCTGACCTCTCGGGGGTTTAAGACAATGGCACATAAGAAGGGCGTAGGCTCATCCCGCAACGGTCGCGACTCGAACTCGCAGCGTTTGGGTCTGAAGAAGTTCGGCGGCGAGCAGGTCTTGGGCGGTAACATCCTCGCGCGCCAGCGCGGGACGAAGTGGAAGCCGGGCAAGAACGTCGGTCGCGGTAAGGACGATACGCTGTTTGCGCTCATCGACGGCCTCGTGAAGTTCGAGGACAAGGGCCGCCAGGGCAAGTTCATCAGCGTCTACCCGGCGCAGGTGGCGGCCACGACGCCCGCGCCCGAGCAGGAGCCACCGGCAGCAGCAGCCGTCTAGGCAGTCCGAAGTACCACCGAGTTGCTTCAGATGCGACGCCCGCGCCGAGTGCAAGACTCAAGCGACGGGCGTCACTTGCATTTTGGATTTGCGATTTTTGATTTTCGATTTAAGGCAGTCAGCCTTTCGGCCTCCGGCGCTTCGGTTGATTTGCTTTAGCTGAAAACGGATAGGCTAATTATCGAGAATTACAAAATCGCAAGTCGAAAATCTAAAATCAAAAATTGTTCATTGATCGGGTAAAGATACGAGTTCGGGGCGGGCATGGCGGGAACGGCGTGACGGCGTTCCGTCGCGAAAAGTTCGTGCCGCGCGGCGGCCCTTCGGGCGGCGACGGCGGGCGCGGCGGCGACGTGTGGTTGGTCGGCGATTCGTCTTTGAACACGCTGCTGCACCTGCGTTACAACCCGGAGCACACGGCGGATCGAGGGCGACACGGCGAAGGCTCGAACCGCTCGGGTAAAGAAGGCGAGGGCATTATGGTACGCGTGCCCGTCGGCACGCAGGTGTTGGACGCCGAGACGAGCGAGTTCCTCGTTGACATCGCGGAAGATGGTCAGCGTTGGCTGGCGGCGAAGGGTGGGCGCGGCGGTTTCGGTAACGCGCACTTCGCCAGTTCGACCAACCGCGCGCCGCGTTACCATCAGGAGGGCAGTGCGGGCGAGGAGTACGAGTTTCAGTTGGAGTTGAAGCTGCTGGCGGACGTTGGACTCGTCGGCTTCCCGAACGCGGGGAAGTCAACTTTCATCTCGACCATCTCCGCCGCGAAGCCGAAGGTGGCCGACTATCCTTTCACGACTTTGGAGCCGCACCTCGGCGTGGTCGATCTCGGCGACTATCGTACGTTCGTCGTCGCAGACATCCCCGGCCTCATCGAAGGCGCGCACGACGGCGCAGGTTTGGGCGACCGCTTCCTGCGTCACATCGAGCGCACGCGGCTGCTGCTACACCTCGTTGACGTGTCGTCCGGTTCGGGGCGCGATCCCCTGAGCGATTACGAGATTATCAAACGCGAGCTGGCGGCCTATGACCCGCAGCTCGCAGAGCGCCCGCAAGTCGTCGTCGCGACCAAGCTCGACGCGCTCGATGAGCCTGAGCGGCTTGAACGTCTACGCGAACGCGCGGAGGCAGACGGTCTTGAGTTCTTCGAGATTTCTTCGGTGACAAATCGCGGCGTGCGCGAGCTGGTGCAGACCTTGGCGCGCAGGCTCGAAGAGATAGGCGTGTCGCCCGTCATTCAGACGCGCGAGACGCTCATCGGCGACTTTGAGAAATGAGCAGGCGCATCGCCCTTTACGGTGGGACGTTCGACCCCGTACACGTCGGCCACACGACGGTGGCACGGAGCCTGCTGCTGCTGTTCACGCTCGACGAAGTTCTTTTCATCCCGGCCTTCATCGCGCCGCACAAGCGCGAGCGGAGGGTGAGTCCCGCGCTTGACCGCTACGCGATGCTTGCGCTCGCCACGCAGGGCGAGCAGCGTTTCCGCGTCTCGACCGTCGAGATGGCCGCGCCCGAGAGGCCGTACACGGTCAACACGCTTGCGAGCTTCGGCGAGACTACGGGCGACAGTGCGCGACTCTTCTTCATCATGGGCGCGGACTCCTGGGAGGAGATTACGACTTGGCGCGAGTGGGAGCGTGTGCTGACGTTGACGGATCAACTCGTCGTGACGCGGCCCGGCTACGAACTCTCGACCGCGCACGTCACGCACGCCATACGCGAACGGATCGTGGATGTGCGCGGGGCGACGCGCGAACAGGTTGAGAAGGAGTTAAACCGTGGAGAGGGGACGCGTATCTACCTGACCGACGCGGCGAACATCGACGCGGCAGCCACGGACGTACGCGCAGTCGTAGGACGAGGGGCTTTCGGCGAGCTGGGCGCGCATGTCGCGCCTTCGGTTGCCGAGTACATTAGGAAGTACGGACTTTACCGGGAGACAGATGGAACAGAATTCTCCGATGCCGGAATCAAGGGAACGCACTGAGAAGGGGCGCGAGCCGCAGGGCGAGGCAAGCGTCGAAGCGCAGACGACCGCCGCAACGGAAGCGTCGGTAAACGGCGCGGCGGGTGTGGAAGCACTCGACGAGCGCGTGCGGCTCTCGCTCGTCGCGGCAAGCGAGAAGAAGGCGCACGACCTTGTCGTCTTAGACCTTCGCGAGATCGCAAGCTTCACAGACTTCTTCGCCATCGCGAGCGGCACGAACGTGCGGCAGGTGCAGGCCATCGCCGACGCAGTCCAGGAGCAGCTCAGGAAGAATCTGCGCGTGAAGCCCGCGCGTGTCGAGGGCTACAACTCGGCGGAGTGGGTCTTGCTCGACTATGGCGACTTCATCTTCCACGTCTTCGAGGAGAAGTCGCGGCGCTTCTACGACCTCGAACGCCTGTGGCGCGACGCGGCGCGCATTAACCTGCCGCCGGAGCTTTCAGGCAGCCAGGGCGGAGGCTCTTTGAGAGACGAGAGATGATCGATATCGTCGCGCGTTCCGAGGCGATGCGCGAGGCGCTGAGGCTCGCGGGACGCGTGGCCTCGACGGATGCCAACGTGCTCGTCACCGGCGAATCGGGCGCGGGCAAAGACGCTCTGGCGCTCTTCGTCCACGCGATGAGCCAGCGCGCTCTGGGGCCCTTTGTGAAGATCGACTGCGCGGCTCTGCCCGCGGAGCTTTTGGAGGCAGAGCTGTTCGGCTATGAGCGCGGCGCGTTCACGGGTGCGACCGCAGCCAAGCCGGGCCGGCTCGAAGCCGCGGACAAAGGCACGCTCGTCTTAGACGAGGTGGCGCATCTCTCACGCGACGCGCAGGCCAAGCTGCTGCGGGTAATTGAGCGGCGCGAGTTCGAGCGTTTGGGAGGGCGTCGGACGGTGCATGTGAACGCGCGGCTGCTGGCGCTCACGAACGTCGATCTGGACGATGCGGTCAGGCGGCGCGCGTTCCGCGAAGACCTTTTCTACCGTCTCAACGTCGTTCCCATACGCGTCCCGCCACTCCGCGAGCGTCGCGAGGACGTGGTGCCGCTCGCCGAGAAATTTCTCTTGGCCTACGCCGCAAAGCATGGGCGACCGTCGCGCCGCTTTGACGCCGGGGCACTGGCCGCGCTCTCGTCTTACGACTTCCCCGGCAACGTGAGGGAGCTGGCGAACATCGTCGAGCGCGCCGTCATCATCGCCGAAGGACAGGCGGTCGGCGCGAAGGATTTTCCGGAGGCCGTACTGACGGCGGCTCGCCTTCGCACACGCCGTGTGCGACGCCCGACGCTCGCCGAACTTGAAGACGAATACGTCCGCGAGGTGCTCGGAGACTCGCGCGGCAACAAGACCGAAGCGGCCCGCGTCCTCGGCATCAGCCGGAAGAATCTCTACGAGAGGCTGGCGAGGCAAAAGGAAGAGGCTGGGGACTAGAGGCTAGAGGCTGGTTTTTGAACTTTCCGCCATGAACCGTATTGCCGACAAGAGCCAAAGCGCGCTTCTTTTAACTAGACTCTAGCCTATAGTCCCTAGCCTCTGCTCTTATGCGTCTGCGGCTTATCTGGATAGGGAAGACTCGGAACGAGCATTTGCGGGCGCTCGCGGATGAGTACCTGAAAAGGCTCACGCGTTTTGCGCGCTGCGAGGTGATGGAGTTGCGCGAGTCGGCGGCGGCGGACGAGCGTGCGTGCCTCGAAGAAGAGGGCAAACGCATAGTGGGTACTCTGGCATCTGATGCACTGGCGGTTTTGCTGGATGTGGGTGGGCCGACCCGTTGGAGTTCCGAAGAGCTGGCCGCGCAGATTGAAGAGTGGCAGGGGCGCTCGGTCAAGGAGGTGGCGTTCGTCGTGGGCGGCCACTTGGGCGTCTCCGGCGAGGTGAGGAAGCGCGCGGACGTACGCTGGTCTCTCTCTCGCCTGACATTGACGCACGAGATGGCGCGCGTCGTCTTGGCCGAACAGCTCTACCGCGCATACACGATCACGCGGGGGCTGCCGTATCAGAAGTGATTAGTGAATTTTAGATTTTAGATTTTAGATTTGCGATTTGTCGCTGTCAGCTTTCAGCTAAAGACGAAAAGCTAACCGTTGACGGCTCTTAAATCGCAAATCTAAAATCTAAAATCTAAAATTCCATTGGCAAGCAGGGTTTGCAGAAGGAGCGCATAACGGAATGGATAAGCGGAAGACTAAGACATATCGCGACCGGCTGCTCTCGCGGCGCGAGTCGCTTTTCAGCCAGGTGACCGAGGCCGAGATGACGAGCCGCGAGCGTGACCTCGAAGCCACGCAAGACCCGGCAGACATGGCCGCCAACGCATATACCAAAGAGCTTTTAATCTCGATGTCGGCCAACGACCGGAAGCTTTTGCTGTTGATCGACGAGGCGCTGGTACGGGTCGAGGCGGGCGGCTACGGCGAGTGCGTCAACTGCGGCGAGCCAGTCTCGGAGAAGCGGCTCGACGCCGTGCCATGGACGCGCTACTGCCTCAAGTGCCAGGACTTGCAGGAGCGTGGCCTGCTCAACGAGGACGAGGATTAGCGCCTTCGGATAGGCTCACCGGATTCTCTAAGTCCCCGCCATCGGATATTTCCGACGGCGGGGACTTCGCTTTTGTGATAGATTCTGCCCCGTCCGCTCGCACACGCTTTAAACACCCCGGCCACACGAGTCTTTACAAGTGAGTCTCACGAACGCCTTCGACAAACTCTGTGACGCGACGCTGTCGCTTCTCTACCCGCGGCCCTGCGCGGTGTGCGGCGTGCGGAGCGTCGAGACGCGCGGGGACGCGCCCGCGTGCGCGGACTGCTGGGCGGCGACGCGCGTCTTTGGGAATGATGACACGCTGTGCTGGAAGTGCGGGGCGCTCGGGGTCGGGACTCTGCCCGAGGGAGTGAGGGTATTGGTGCGGTGTCGGCGCTGTGACGCAGAGGCTTTTGACGCGGCACGCGCCTGCGGCGCTTACGAGGGCGCGTTGCGTGCCTTCGTTCTGGGACTGAAGCGCGAGCCGTTTGTGTCGGAGCGGGTCGCGCGAATGCTTTGCGAGGCTCGCGGACGAACGCCGCTCGACACGACGACGCTCGTCGTTCCGGTGCCGCTTCACCGCGAGCGCGAGCGCGAACGCGGCTTCAATCAGGCGAACCTGCTCGGTCGTGCTCTGGCTAATCGTTCCGGTCTGCGGCTCGACGAGTGGAGCCTCGTCCGCGTCTCGCACAGCGAGCGACACCGCGCCGGGATGGATGCACGCGCACGCCGCGAGAGCGTGTCGGATGCTTTCGCCGTGGTACGACCGAGGCTCGTCGAGGGCGAAAGTGTCCTGCTCGTGGACGACGTGTTCACCACGGGCGCGACCGTCTCCGCGTGCGCGCGTGCGCTCAAGGCGGCGGGGGTTCGTGAAGTGTCCGTGCTCACGGTCGCACGCGCCTGAAACGCGCCGCCCCTTGCGCGCGCCTCTCTCTGATCGCCCGCCGTGATTTGAGTCCCGCAGGCGGGCGCAAAATCTCACGGCGGATATGAGCGCCCTGCGCGGTCAGGCGGCGCGTTACGGGTTTTGCCCGCCTCCGCTCCCACTCCCGCCACCGCTTCCACTCCCGCTGCTACTTCCACTTCCGCCGCTGCTACTTCCGCTTCCGCCGCTGCTGCCACTGCCGCCGCTGCTTGCGGCGTTCAGCCTCGCTGTATCTTCGGCCAGTTTAATTTTATTCTGTGCCAGTGTAAGGTCGGCGCGGTCGATGATTTGCTGAGTGGTCATGCCGCTCTGAGATTTGATCCGCTGGATCAGTTGTAAGGCTATGTCGCTTAGCTCCGCCGCTTCCGCCCCCGGGCCTCCGGCGTTTTCGGCCAGAAGCGGCAGAAGGCTTTGAATGATTGATAACCAGTCCATATTTCACCTCCAGAGTGAGTCCAGTAATGTTAGGCAGGTAATAATCCCTCACGCCCGGGCCGTCGGCTCAGGGGGTCGGCTTTGGCGTCGGCAATGCCTGCGTCCTGAGCTGTACGAGGATATTGACGGCCCTACTGATTGTGCCGAAGACCCTCGTCAGTTTCTGCTTGGCGTCGGCGTTGCCAAGCCTTAACACGCCGCTGTTGTTGAGTTCATCTATCGCCGATGTGACGTTTGCCAGAAGGCTCAACAGGTCGGTTCTGCTGGTGGCATCTAAAGTGGTGGTGGTCTTCAGTCTGTTATTGAACACGGTGGTTGCTTCGTTGGCTGCGGTCAATAACTGGGTCAGCTTGAGTTCCTCGTCCGCGCTGATACGTTTTTTCGCGGCGAGACTTCGTTTGGCATCTATCATTGCGCTGATGCCCCCGGCGAGGTCGTCTGCGGCCTTGGCGTAATTGCAGCGCGGGTCAGTATCGGCGCAGCCCCCCGCGCATTTGAAAGAGAGAGAGGACAGCACCAGTACGAGCATTAAGAGCGCCAGAGTCGTCGCCCGCATCTTTCTTTGTCTCATTTGAAGTCTCCTTTTTGACCTGTGGTGAGGTCTGGGTGTTGATGGGCA
>JAVRON010000043.1:0-60906 GCA_032162705.1 Acidobacteriota bacterium | reverse complement strand
CCGGAGGGGCTTGAAGGTGACCGCCAGCGAGACCTGCGTTATCACGGCGGCCCAGAGCGTGCCCTGTGCCTGTTCGCGCTCGAACGAGTGTTGGAGCTACAGGCCGAGGGGCATCCGATCTTCCCCGGCTCGGTCGGCGAGAACCTGACCGTCGTCGGCCTCGACTGGGCGGGACTGGCACCGGGTGCCCGACTCGCGCTCGGTGAAGAGGCGCTTGTCGAAATCACGAGCTACACCGCACCCTGCAAGACCCTCGTCGCCTCCTTCACGGGCGGCGACTTCAAACGCATCTCACAAAAAGTTCATCCCGGCCACTCTCGCCTCTACGCGCGCGTGCTGCGCCCCGGCCTCCTCGCCGTCGGCCAATCGGTCAAGTGGTTGAGCGAGTCTTAAAAGGCCGTTCCGCAAAAAAAAGAAAAGGCGCCGGGGGCCCCCACCCCCGACGCCTACGGCCACTCGCGTGGCCTGCCCCAAAGTTTCACTCGTTCTCAGAAGGAACGCCCGTTAGGTGAGTACAGAGTACATCTGGTTCTTCAACCTTTGGTTGCAAACATGTTGCACTCACATGACGAGTTCAAGATAGCCAGTTTTTCTATTTTTTCGGCATTTCTCGTGGAAAAGCCTTGACGTACGCGCCCGCGTCGAAGACCTTCGTCATCCTCTTAAGAGAGACAGCTAACCCAGCCGGTCGATACGCCCAAGCTCGATTGCGCGGAGGCCAAGGTTGCCGCAGGCGCGAACCAGCAGCCCGAGGTCGGCAAACCGCGCGTCGGCTGTGAAGCCCTGCCGGTATCTATAATAAATCTGCTGCACGATGCCCGCGACCTTCAGGAGTCCGTATGCGAAATAGAAAACGGGCTTGTCGATTTCGCGCCCGCTCCGTCGCGCGTAATGTTCGAGCAGCTCGCCCCTGGTGAAGTTTCCGGGCAGCGTCGTCAGGCCGAAGCCGCACCGCCGCCACTCCTCCGGGTCTTCCGCGTCAACCCAGTAGCTCAGCGTCGTGCCCAAATCCATCAAGGGGTCGCCGATTGTCGCCATCTCCCAATCGAGCACGGCGACGATGCGCGTGAGGTCTGCGGGCGCGAGCACCACGTTGTCGTACTTGAAGTCGTTATGAATCAGCGCCCGCCCCGAGTCGGCCAGTGCATGTTCCGAGAGCCAGCGCGCCAGACGCTCGACCTCCGGCACGTCGTCCGTGCGCGCGTTGTAGTATCTCTTCGTCCAGCCCTCAACCTGTCGCGCGACGTATCCTTCGGGTCGTCCCAACTCGCCCAGTCCCGCTTCGCTGTAATCGACGCCGTGAATCTCCAGAAGAGTCTCGACGAACGACTCCGACAGGCGACGCATGACCTCCGGTGTCAGAGACAACCCTTCGGGCGTGCGCGCACGAAGGATAACGCCGCGCACGCGCTCCATCATGTAGAAGGGCGCACCGAGCACAGACTCGTCTTCGCAGTAGAGCAAGGGGCGCGGGACTTTCGGGAAGACCTTTTGCAGGCGCGAGAGAATCAGGAATTCGCGCGCCATGTCGTGCGCCGTCTTGACCTTCGTGCCGAACGGCGGGCGACGCAGCACGAACTCCTGCTGGCCCGCGCGCACGACGTATGTGAGGTTTGAAAAGCCCGCGGGGAACTGCTCGATCTCAAGCGGAGAGTCGAGGCCCGGCACGCGTTCGCCGAGATATTCGGACAGCCGTGCGCCGTCCAACCCCTCGCCGTCGCGCACCGGCCTCGGACTGTCGAGCATCTGTTCTTCCACGTTTATGTTTCCGCTCTGATCGTCAGTCGTCTACGCTCTGATGGTCAGTCATCTAAGCTCTGGCCGTCAGTCGTCTCCGCGCGCCGCTTCAGATGGACACGTCAACGCCGTAGTTGCGCAAAACGCTGCGCGCGACGACGCCCTTATGCACCTCGTCGGGGCCGTCGTAGATGCGCGCGGCACGCTCGTGCCTGTACCAGTATGCGAGCACCGTGTCGTCGGTCAGCCCCAGAGCGCCGTGAACCTGTATGGCGCGGTCGAGCACTTTCTGAAGGATTCCCGCCACGAAGAACTTGATGAGCGACACGTCTTCGCGCGCGGCCGTCGCCCCTTCCGCGTCGATGCGCTCGGCGGTGTGCATGACGAGCAGGCGCGCGGCGCTGATCTCGGCGCGGCTTTCGGCGATCCACTCCTGTACGGTCTGGCGACTGCCGAGCAGAACGCCGGGCGCGAGTTCCCTGCTCGCGGCATGTCTGCACATCATGTCGAAGGCGCGCTCGCAGATGCCGACCCAACGCATGCAGTGTTGTATGCGACCGGGCCCGAGCCGCGCCTGCGCGAGTTGGAAGCCCTCGCCTTCGCGACCGAGCAGGTTCCGCTGCGGCACGCGACAGTTCTCGTACATGACCTCGGCGTGGCTTGCGTAATCGCTGCCCTCGTGGCCCATCACGCTGATGTTGCGGACGAGTTGGAAGCCCTCGGTTTCGATGGGGACGATGATCTGGCTGGCACGCCTGTGACGTTGTGGCTCTTCCGGATTCGTCACGGCCATGACGATAGCGAACGCCGCGCCGTCCGCCGAAGAGGTGAACCACTTGTGCCCGTTGATAATGTAATCGCCGCCGTCTTTAAACGCGGTCGTGCTCATCCACGTCGGGTTCGAGCCGGGGCGTTCAGGCTCGGTCATCGAGAAGCAGCTCCGCACCTCGCCGCGCGCCAGAGGCCAGAGGTACTGCTCTCTCTGCTCGGGCGTTGCGTGCGTGAGCAGCACTTCGAGGTTGCCCGCGTCGGGAGCCTGGCAGTTGAAGAGGAAGTGGCCGAGCGGCGTGCGCCCAAGCTCCTCGCTCACGCGCGCGAACTCTAAGAGCGTGAGTCCAAGCCCGCCGTACTCTCGCGGCAACTGTGGGGCCCAGAGACCCTCTGCCTTGACGCGCGCTCGCTTCTCTTCGAGCGCGGGCAGCAGCTCGCGGAAGGGGCGGCGCACAAAATCTCTCTCAAGCGGCAGCGCCTCCTCGCGAAGCAGTTCCCGAATCTTCGACAGAAGGGATGAGAGGTGATCTTCCGGTGCGAGATTCATGTGGTCACAGAGTGGTTCGAGTTATACGCTTTCGGTGTTTCGACCCGGAGCCGGGACTTGAATTCGACGCCGAGGCTTCGGGCTGCACGCGCCCGTTCGATGCGCCAGGCCGCGAGCAAACGCGCGACTCTGAAACCTATAGCATATAAACCACACTCATTCCACAACCCGCCAATCCTGCGAGCGTGCCTGCGGCTGATACCCGTGGCTGAAATTTGTTTAAGAGTTGTGAGCGATACGGAAGGCTCTCTCAAAGAAGTAAAACCGGCTGCCGGCCTCTCACGTGTTTGCCGGGCACTCAAACGGGTGTAAGGTGGACGCATGACAAAACATGAGAAGCAGTCGCGTGAGGTCGAGGAGCCGTTGATTAGCCAGGCGAAGGCCGCGGAGATGTGCGGCATGACGCGCGCCGCGATTCACGACCTTGTTCGCAATCATCGCTTCCGCGCGGTTGAGGTGGAAGGCCGTGACCTCGTCTACCGCAAAGAGGTCGAAGAGTTCGAGAGAGAGCAGCGGCCACGCAACTGAACAAGTGCCGAAGGCATGCGGAGCTTCAGGCCCCCAGGTCGGAGTGATTGTCGGGCCCGGTTTCCGTTTACTGGCGAGCAGGACGTTCAAACGATAGACGAGCACCGGCCGAAGTGACTTCATGAAGTCCTTACTTGGAAGTCCTTATTCGTCGCCGTTCTTCTTTTCATCCCCGTTCGTGAAATGCACGAGACCCCGTTTGACCTCTTCAAGCGCGATGCTCGTGCTCCGACGCCTCCGCGGGTCGGCTGCGATTCGTGGGGTTGCGCCCCGCGTGAGCTGCTTGTTTCTTAAGGCCGCCACGACAATCAGACGATAGACAGAGTCCACGCCGGGCCACTGCCCCTCGCCGGTGACGCTGCTGAAACTGTTCCAGGTAGTTTTATCCATAAGTGCTTTGACTCCCTCATCCCGCCCCGTTGATAAAAGTGCGTTGCGTCCCGCCCGAAGGCTCCTTCGACCAATTAATGAATCACCCTGAGCAGGAACATTATGACCGGCACCGCGAAAACGGCGACGGCGAGCAGGTGCAGCCAACTCACCGCCGGTTCGTGGCAGTAACGACACTTCAGCTTCGACAGGCTCAATCTCGTCCGGCAGCGTTGACAACGTCTCTTCATCTAAAAACCTCTGTTGTCACACCCGCGCAGGTTGCGCGGCGTTGCTTACGAGCAGGACGAGCTGCGCCATGTCTATTGATTGACCACGGCTCAAGTTGGTGAAAGGGTTATCGACCAGCCAGAAGTACACATTGCCCGCGTCCTTCGACGTGACGAGATCGCTCAACTCGTGCTCTTCGAGTTCCACCGGCTTGAAGAGCAGCATTCCCGTGTGACGCGAGCGCGCCAGCATTCCGTCACGGCTGCTGCGAAACACCGGCACGCGAAACTTTCCCCGGTCGTCGAGCGAGAACCAGTCGCCGTTAGCGCGCTGCATGCCATAGAGTCTACTCATCGCACATCCCTCGTTCGTTTGAGATTCAACGAAACACTCCTGAACTGTTACGTCTGCCAAACAACAGGAAGCGCCACCTGCAAAACATTTATTGCCGGTGGCGCTTCTCGGTGTCAGGGTCGCCGGTTATCTTTTAACCTACTTCGGCTCGGGCGCGAGAGGCGCTCGTGAGGGCCTTAGTAGCGGCGTCCGCCGCCGTTTCCGCCGCCGCGGTCTTCACGCGGCTTGGCAACGTTGACGGTCAGACTGCGGCCATTGACTTCGTTGCCGTTGAACTTCGAGATCGCCGCCTCGCCCTCCTCCTTGGAGGACATCTCGACGAAGCCGAAGCCGCGCGAGCGACCCGTGTCGCGGTCTTCGACCACCGCAGCGGACTCAACCGTGCCGGCCTGTGCGAACATCTGCTGCAAGTCTTCGCTCGAAGTCTGGAACGCGAGATTACCGACGTATAGTTTCATTGTCATTTGTGGATATACCTTTCCCCGGTCGGGGTATTCTGGAGAAGCTTCGAATCAAAGTGGCTTCGGCGAAACGGTAGCAGCGAAGGCTCGCGTTCGGGTGCTCTGTTGGGAGCGGCTTCTAAGGGTTAAGATCAACCTGCTCTCGAACAGTCAGTGCCTCCGCCAACTTCGAGGGCGGGGCGCATCACCGTAAACGCGCAAGAGAGGTAACTGTGGAGTATGATGCGTCCGCCTACAACATAGTTGTAATGACCGGCGGCGAATCTATGAACGGGCGCTATCTTCACGCGCGGCCATGAGCGTGACCTTCTTTAACTCTGTCCCCTTGAGTCCGAAATAGGCTGCCATCTGGACGATCTGGCCGGAGCCTGTGAAGTCCTTCGGGTCAGAGCAGAACTTCTCAAGGCCCGGGCCGAACTCACGGCAGCCCATCTTCTTGGGAAGATTCAGCCCAAGCTCACATTTACCGTCCGGCCTGTACCGCAGACATAATTCACAAAGTAGCATCTGATGTATCGGTCAAAAACGCCGAGTGGTTCAGGATAGTTAATATGATACCACACTACGGCGGCGCGCGAACGGCCTTCAGGCGCTCTTCGGTCTTAATTTCCGGGTCAAGGTGTGTGCCCGTTTGAGTGTCCGACGGGTATCCGCTGGTAACGCGTACGCCCTTCCGCGTTCTCCCACGAAATATCCAGCACATAAGGTTTGACTTCACCCGCTACGATTTCGAGGCGTCTTAAATGGTCGTGCTCGGGGTCTGCACGCTTACCGTCAATCAACGTCTTGTGTGTGAGGACGGCCCTTTCTTTCGGCTGCATATATTTGACGGCCTCAAAATTTATGTGGACGCGCGAGGGGCCGCCCGGAGTCTCTTCGTCCTTGAGGAAGACGGCGAGCACCTCGACCTCCTTGAGCGCTTCGTCTGACGTGTTCGTCAACTCCAGACGAACCATCGCCCCGGCGTCCAGAAATCTAAAGGTAAATGGCTTGCCCACTCTATTGCTGATAGTCATGATCCTCTTTCTCCGAGAGAGTAGCCGGGCCGCGTTTAGACGCGAAGTTTAGACGCGAAAGCTTTGCGGAACGGCAATCGGCAGACGGCACGGGTCGGAGGCCATCGGCCTGACCAAGCCTGTGTCGAATGGTGTTTCGTCCAAAGAACGGCTAAGGCATGTATATCACTCGAACGCGAGGGCGGTCTGTGCGTAAGCACACATATGATATACTCCCGACGAGTTATTCAGTTGGGGTTGACCTTGAAGGAACTCTCTACCGGCGCGGGTTAGAGTCCGTGAGAATCTCTCCGAGCACTCACGCCCTTCTTTCACCGGGCGCAGGCTGAAACGGCGAGACTATCCGATGCCCACCTCCGCAGATACGTTTGACCCGACCAGGAATCGTCTTCTCGCCATGCTCCCGCGCGAGGAGTACGAGCGGATACTTCCACACCTTGAGTCTGTCTCCTTCTCGCTCGGCGAGGTCGTCTATGAATCCGGCGGACAGATGACGCACGTCTACTTCCCGACCGACGCAATCGTCTCGCTGCTCTACCTGATGGAGAACGGCGCGTCGGCTGAGATGGGTGTGGCGGGGTGCGAGGGACTGGTCGGACTCGCCCTCTTCATGGGGGGCGACACGATGCCGAACCGCGCCGTCGTGCAGAGCGCCGGGGAAGCGGTCAGGATGAAGGCGAAGGTGTTGCAGGATGAGTTCAAGCGTGGCGGCGAGTTTCAGCGACTGCTGCTGCGCTACACGCAGGCGCTCATCACACAGATGTCGCAGACAGCCGTCTGCAATCGCCTCCACACGGTCGAGCAGCAGCTCTGTCGCTGGTTGCTCCTGAGCCGCGACCGCCTGGACACGGATGAGCTGGTCATGACGCAGGAGCTGATCGCCAACATGCTGGGCGTGCGGCGCGAGGGCGTCACGGCGGCGGCAGGTCGGCTGCAAGAGCAGGGACTGATCTCTTACGTGCGCGGTCGCATCAGGATACTCGACCGCCCCGGACTGGAGACGACTGTCTGCGAGTGCTATCAGGTAGTCAAAGACGAATACGCACGGCTGCTCGGTTAAGAAGCTTCTCTCATTTCTATTCACACGCTGCGTGCGAAGATGTACGCGCGGCGACTCTGATACTCCACTTCCGTGTACGGCTCCCTCTCTATGACTTCCTCAAGCTTAAAGCCCGCCGCTGTGAGATAGCCCTTCACCTCTTCGGTCTCGAAGAAGATAAAGTCCAGATTCACTTTTTTCTCCCACCACTCGTCTCGATGGATGACTTGTCGCCCGATATGGAAAGTGAGCAGGAGTACCCCCCTCGGAAGCAGCACGCGCTTCAGCTCTCGCAGGGCGGCGGCAACCGACGGGCGTTGAAGATGGATGATGGAATAGAAAGCCGCTATTCCCCCGTAAGAATCGTCCGCGATATTGCTTAAGGCGAGCATGTCTCCCTGTCGAAACTGAATCCCCGGATTCAGTCGTCGCGCCTGCTTCAACATCTCGGCAGACAGATCGACGCCGCAAGTCTCCGCCCCACGGTCGTGCAGATAACGTGCGACCTGTCCGGGCCCGCATCCCATGTCACATATCACACCGAGCCCGCCGACCTTTTCGCTCAGCCAATCGAGCATCTTCCGATCAAACGGCTTCTTCTCCAGCTCGGCGTAAAGGTGCTCGGCGTAATCTTCCGCCACGCGATCATAACTGCGCTGCGACTCCGTCCGCCTTCGTCCCATCTTCTTTCTCTGTCGGGCACACGCCCTTTTCAGAATCCACTAACGCCGCGGCTAATCTTCGGCAGCATCGTCTTTGATAGAGCTAAACGCATCAGCCCGACTCCGTGACAGAGAGGCGAAGGCCAAATCGTTTCGGACTGTCGGGCCTCAGAGTATATCGAATGACGGGCGGGCAAGAAGAAAGCCGCGCCGGGGGTTCGAGCGCGGCGCGTGCCTTTAAGGTAAGCACTTTGAACGAAGGAGCGACAAAAGGTTCGTCAGGCGGCGCAGACCTTGCCGAGCGCGTCGGCCCACTTCGCCGCCACAGGCTCGCCGTACATCTGCCGTTCCTTCTCTCTGCGAATCGCACAGGCCATCCGGAACGCACGCAGCTCGCCGTACTTCCTAATCGACACGCTCGTGCGCCCCTTCTTCTCACGCCCCGCGTTCCAAGAGACCTCGTACACCTCGTTGAGATAGACGGTGCCGTCCTTCCCCTTGTACTTCTTTACGGCGCGGCGCACGCCCGCCACGCCTACCTGGTTGCGCGGGTTGTGGCCGACGACCACCCAATCGGTGCGCGGCTTGCCCAGTTTGCGCTCCAACTCGTCACGGCACTCGACCGCCCTTTTGAGCGCAGCCTCTTTGCCTCCATGCAAACGGTCGGTGATGAACTTCGACTTCGTCTCGTTGTTGAGCCTGACCCGCACGTACCAGCCGTGCATCTTTTTCGCCGCACTGTCGATGCGGCTGACTCCCTTATGTCCGGACTTCGCCATATGATCCTGCTCGGAATCTCCTTTATGAAAGTTCGTTGTCACGACGTAGATTCAAACTAAAGCCCCCGGGCGTGCTTTGTCAAAGCGCATCGCTTCTTCCGTCTCTCCGTCTTCTCATCTCACTCCGAGATGATTGGAGAATGAATCCGGGTGGGACGGGCGAAGGACTCGGAGTTGTGGACGAGCGAGATTAACGGATTTTGCTTCGACCGTCTCACCTGACACTCGTGCCGCCTCTCGTCAGACGCTCGCGAAACTGCTTGACGAGGCGGTCGCTCAGGCGGCTGATGGTGGGGAGTTTCAGAGGCCCGGCGAGGTAGCGCCCGTAGGCCGCGTCGCGCAGCGAGTCGAGGTCGAACTTATCCTTGAAGTGGCGTGTGTAGTCTTCGCGCGAGATGGCGAGTCCTTCGATGGAGCTTGCGTTGAGGTTGATGAGGAAGACGAAGTCGGCCTCGCTCGGCTTGTCGGCGACGCGGAAGAATCTCCACTCCTCGATCTCGCTTCTGATCTTCCTCTCGGCGTCAAGGTCGTAGTCGAAGTAGTCGTGGAAGCCGCCGCTGGCCTCGCCCGAGGCGTCGGCGTTAGGCACCAGCATCCGCCGGAAGGCGACGATATAAATAGACTGTCCGGCGCGGAAGACGAAGGGCGACGGATTCG
This sequence comes from Acidobacteriota bacterium, assembly GCA_032162705.1. GTDB lineage: Bacteria > Acidobacteriota > Blastocatellia > Pyrinomonadales > Pyrinomonadaceae > QHXN01. The sequence continues at coordinate 51,755 of JAVRON010000043.1, read as the reverse complement.
CCTGCGCGTCCGTCTGACGGACGACCGAGAGGACGAGCATCAAGGCGAAGACAGGGGCAAGGCGTCGGTAAAGCTTTCGGCTCATGGAACTCTTTCTCAAACGTTCAGCCGCCCGGCGGCGGCGTCTGGCCGAGCAGACGCAGCATGTCGGGCCTGTCCTTGACGAGAAGATAGAGAACACTGCGCAGACGACTCATCTCAGTCTCGACGTGGTCGAGTCGTGACGCCAACGTTCGCTCGATGCCATCGAGACGCAGGTGAACCTGTTCGACCTCGCCGCGAATAATTGTGGTCTCGACTTCGAGCCTGTCAACTTTAACCTCAAGCCTGTTAACTTTAACTTCGAGGTTGTCAACCTTAACCGCAAGGCTGTCAACTTTAACTTCGAGGTTCTCTATTCTGGCATCAAGTCGGACAATGTCGTCTTTCGTCGCCATGCGGTCGCGGATCATCTCGACCGTGGAGGCGATGAAGTTGAGCATGTTCCGGTTCTCTTCCGGTTGCTGATTACTCATAGCACAGCAAAGGAAGTTGGCGGCCTTCCCTCTTCCTCCTTTGGTTTCTATTCTACCACCCACATGTCGCCGCTGTGGATGAGCTTGTGGAGTTGGCCGCGGCCCTGGCGCGCGACCGACTCCTCGATCTGGTGCGCCATGAGGTCTTCATAGGTTTCGCGCTGCACGTCGCGGAAGATGCCGACGGGCTGCGGGAAGTTGGGGAACTCCATGCGCGCGAGCATGAAGGCGACCGAAGGGTCTCGCTCGTGCGCGTCGTGGATGAGGCAGTCCGACTCGCCGAGGCCCGTCTCCGAGTTCAACTGAATCACTTCAGGCAGAGTGCCCTTCATGCGAATCCCGCGGTCGCGGTTCTTGCCGAAGACCATCGGTCGCCCGTGCTCAAGGTAGAGCACGCCCTCGGGTCTGGCCGTGCGCTCGGCGAATGAGTCGAACGCGCCGTCGTTGAAGATGTTGCAGTTCTGGTAGACCTCGACGAACGAGATGCCCTTGTGACGCGCGGCAGCGCCCACGACCGTGCCGAGGTGCTTCACGTCGATGTCGATGGCGCGCGCGACGAAAGTCGCCTCCGAGGCGATGGCAAGCGAGAGCGGGTTGATGGGATAGTCGATGACGCCCATCGGTGTTGACTTCGTCTTCTTGCCGAACTCCGAGGTCGGAGAGTATTGCCCCTTCGTCAGACCGTAGATGCGATTGTTGAAGAGGATGTAGTTGAGGTCGAGGTTGCGGCGGATGGCGTGCATGAAGTGGTTGCCGCCGATGGAGAGCGCGTCGCCGTCGCCGGTGATGACCCACACGCTCAAGTCAGGGTTCGACGCCTTGATGCCGCTGGCGATTGCCGGTGCGCGACCGTGGATCGAGTGGAAGCCGTAGGTGTTCATGTAGTAGGGAAAGCGCGAGGAGCAGCCGATGCCGGAAACGAACACGACCTTCTCGCGCGGGATGCCGAGTTCCGGCATCACCTTCTGCACGTTGCTGAGGATGGCGTAGTCGCCGCAGCCCGGACACCAACGCACTTCCTGATCCGAAGTGAAGTCCGCTTTGGTGAGCTTGCCCGGCGGCGGCGCGGCACTCCCGGCTGTGACCGATCCCGGCTCACTCTCCGGCGAAGGCCCGCCGCCCGAGACGTTGCCGCCCCCCGCGCTCTCGTCCACAAGCGCGCCGTCCTGCTTGTTCCCGTTGCTCTCGTCTCCGTTGGTGCTCATGTTCGATTCCTCCGAATGATTGCCTTGCCTGTTCGTCAAACCCGCGACTCTTCTCTATCAAGCCCGCGGCACTTCTTTATCAAGCCTGCGGCTCTTCGGCATCGCTCTTCCGGCTCTGCTCGACGCCCTCCCACAGCCGTAGATATTGCTCGCGCACGTAAGGGTCGAGCTTTTCAGCGAAGTCCGCCGAGAGGCCGCGCGCTTTTATCAACTCCTGCACGTCCGCCAAATCTTTAAGACGGTCGGGCGCGGTCATGCCGGAGGCGAGCTTCAGCTCGACGAGCTTTTCCAGCGTGACGACGCGGACGCCGTCAATCTCGACGAAAGCGGTCGCGGGGTCGGGGAAGCTGACCGGCTTCGGCCTTCCATCGCCGGGGTATTCGCCCGCGACGATGAACTCAATGGGTATGCCGTCGAGCGTCGAGCGCAGGCGCTTGCGCGCGCCCTGGAACGCGGGCACGTAGCCGAGTCCGACCAGCTCGCGGTGGAAAGCCTCAAGTCCCTCGCCCGTCAACACGAGGTCGATGTCCTCTGTGAAGCGCGGGTAGCCATGCGCCAACAGCGCGACCGCGCCGATGACCATGTAGTCTATCCGGTGCCGCTCAAGGTCTTCGCAGAGCTGCGCCAGAGTGTTGTTGAGGCTTCCCTTGCCCATCAGATAGCGCAGCCCCTCCGCGTAGAGTTCGCGGACGTTGACGTTCGTCGCTGTCGTCGTTTGAGCTTTCAAAGCCGCCTCGTCCGTTACAGGTACTCTTCGACCTTTTTGACGATCTCGCGAATCTGGAAGGGGCGACCCTTGACCTTCGAGAAGGCGACGGCGTCCACGAGGTACTTCGCGCGAATCATCGTTGCGAGCTGGCCGAGGTTCATCTCGGGGATGATGACGCGCTCGAAGCTGCGCAAGACCTCGCCCAGGTTCGAGGGGAACGGGTTGAGGTGGCGCAGATGCGCAGACGACACAGGCTTGCCTTCGGCCTGCAAACGCTCGACCGCCGAAGTGATCGAGCCGTAGGTCGAACCCCAGCCGAGTACCAAGACCTTGCCCGACTTCTCGCCGAAGATTTCAACGTCGGGAATGTCCTGCGCGGCGCGGTCAACCTTGGCCTGTCGCATCAAGACCATGAAGTGATGGTTCTCTGGGTCGTAGTTGACGTTGCCCGTCAGGTGCTGCTTCTCGATGCCGCCGATGCGGTGTTCGAGTCCGGGCGTGCCCGGCAAGGCGTAGGGGCGCGCGAGCGTCTCTTCGTCGCGCGCATAGGGCATGAAGCCCGCGGGGTCTGTAGCGAACTTCACTTCGATCTTCGGCAGGTCTTCGATCTCGGGCACGAGCCAAGGCTCTGCGCCGTTGGCGAGGTAGCCGTCCGAGAGATAGAAGACCGGCGACATATATTTGTAGGCGAGGCGGACGGCCTCAATCGCCATGTGGAAACAGTCGGCGGGCGTGGCGGGCGCGACGACGATGGCCGGGCACTCGCCGTTGCGACCCCAGACGGCCTGGAAGAGGTCTGCCTGCTCGGTCTTCGTCGGCAGGCCGGTCGAAGGGCCGCCGCGCTGCACGTTGATGATGACGAGCGGGAGTTCGGTCATCACCGCAAGGCCGATAGCCTCCTGCTTCAAGGCGACGCCGGGGCCCGACGTGCCTGTCAGTCCGACGTGTCCGGCGAACGACGCGCCGATGGCCGCGCAGACCGCCGCAATCTCGTCTTCGGCCTGAAAAGTTTTGACTCCGAAATTTTTATGACGCGCCAACTCGTGCAGGATGTCCGAGGCGGGCGTGATCGGGTACGAGCCGTAGAAGAGCGGGCGGCCCGCAAGCTCTGCGGCGGCGACGAAGCCGATGGCGGTCGCCTCGTTGCCCGTGATCTTGCGATATTTGCCCGGCGCGATAACGGCCTTCTTGACTGTGTAATGCGTGGTGAAGACCTCGGTCGTGTCGGCGAAGTTGTAGCCGGTCTTCAAGGCGACTTCGTTGGCGCGTGCGACTTCGGGAAGCTTCTTGAACTTCGAGCCTATCCAGTCGAGCGTCGGCTCCATCGGGCGGTCGTAGAGCCAGTAGAGGATGCCGAGCGCGAAGAAGTTCTTGCAGCGATCCATCTCCTTACGCGAGAGCTTGACCTCGGCTTGTTGAAGCGCGCGGATGTTGACGGTCGTGATCGGGAGACGGTGGACGCGATAACCTTTCAACGTGTCGTCTTCGAGCGGGTTCACGGCGTAGTTGGCCTTCTTCAGATTCTCTTTGTTGAACTCGTCGGTGTTGATGATGATCGTGCCGCCGTCTTCGAGGTCTGCGAGGTTGACCTTAAGCGCGGCGGGGTTCATCGCGACCAGCACGTTCGGCTGGTCGCCGGGCGTGCGTATGTCGCGGCTGGAGAAGTTGAGCTGGAAGCCCGAGACGCCGGGCAAACTTCCGGCGGGTGCGCGAATTTCGGCGGGGAAGTCGGGCAGCGTCGAGATGTCGTTGCCGACCATGGCCGACGTGTTCGTAAACTGCGTGCCGGTGAGCTGCATGCCGTCGCCGGAGTCTCCGGCGAAGCGAATCGTGACGGTCTCAAGCTCTTCAACGTCTCTCTGCCGCGCTTCGGCGGGCGGATTATCAATGATGGCGCTCATGCTTTTCGCTCAATCCTTTGTCAGTGGGATACGGGTGGTGGTTGATTGCGGGAAATGACTTCATCAACTTAAAGATTTCCGTGCGGGGAAGTCCCGAAGGCAGTCATAAAGTTCGCCGCTCATTCTACACACACGCGCCGCGCAAACTCAAGCGACCCGTCTTCAAAGCGGCCTCTGCAAACTCGGAAGCCTCCCGCGTCAACTTAAAGATGCGGGAGGCTCTCCTTTTTCCGCCGTCCGAGCGCGCAAAGTCTCGGCGGTCAGCTTACCGCGTCGGTCGCGTCCGACGCCTTTGAGTCGGCGGGCGTCTTGGTGGAAGAGACCGAGCTGGACGGAGAAGAATAGGAAGACTTCGACGAGCCGGAACCGGACGAGCCGGACGAGCCAGAGCTAGATGAGCCTGTGCCCGACGAGCCGGAGCTAGATGAGCCGGACGAGCCGGAGCCGGACGAAGCCGCTGCGCTGGACGAGACGGCGGCGGCAGTCTCAGTGCTCGGCGCGGTTGCTGCATCCTCCGCGTTCTGCGTCATGCGGCAACTGCCCTCGAAGAGGGCCCCACTCTCGATGACGAGCGCGGGCGTCTGGATGTTGCCCGTGACCTTTGCGACGCGCCCCATCTCGATGCGCTTCGTGGCGGTAATGTCGCCGTTGACGGTGCCGTAAATCTGCGCGATGGCGACCTCGACGTTGGCGTCCACGCGCCCGTTGGTCGAGACGATGAGCGTGCCGTCCTGCGACCTGACGTTGCCCGACATGGCTCCGTCCACGCGGAGCATCCCGCGGAAGCTGGCCTCGCCCGTCAGGGTCGTGCCGTTGCCGACAAAGCCCGTGAGCGTCCCCTCCTTGATGTCGCGCGCCAGCGACTCGCTCTCGGTGACGGCGCGCGAAGTGGTCTGCGTGTAGACCTGCTGCTGGTAGGCTTCGGTCGGCGTCGCGGGCGCGGTCGATGGTTGTGTGGATGTCGAGCCGCCGTAATTGCTGCCGCCGCCGCTGCCATAGGAGGAGCCTTGCGGGGTGTGGTCGGCTGTGTCGTCTGCGGTATGGGGCTGATCCTTTGGTTTTCCCGGTCTAAACATTTCTCGCTTCTCCCTGGTTGAGAACTCTTGGTTGATGTCTTTGCCCCGCGCCGGGGAGGACGGCCCTTTGAGCCGTGTTCGCCCGACCGGGCTTTCAAGCGCCGTGCGCCGTGCGCTGCCGTATGAGAAAAGGAAACAAATCAGGAGAGGTCGTCTACGGATGACCGTCCGGTCTTAAACGGGCTTTCAAAATTCTTCGAGAGCGGGCTGATGATAAGTCAATCCGTGGTGAATAGTACATGGTAAACGGGGACTCGTCGTTGAGCGTCCTCCCGGGTGAGCTTATCCGCGAAGTCGGTTGACTCTCCACTTGCCACTCACCATTCTCCATTTACCATTCACTGTTCACTTCTTGACGTTGTCGGTCTGCACGGAGAGCACGTCGTCGAGGGCGGCGATGGCGACGCGCTTGGGTGTCTGTGGAAGCTGCGTCGCGGGGATGTCGAACGAAGAGTTGCCGTTGAGTGTGACGGAGCCGAGACGGAGCCAGCCCTTACCGTAATCGACGTAGATGGGAACGCGCATCTTGAACTTGTCCGAGACGCCCGACTGCGTGATGCGCCCGGAGAAGCCGTTGCCGTTGAGCTGGTACTCGAAGTGGTAGCTCGGGATTTCGGTGCCGTAGACCCATTGGTTGAAGAACCAGTCCATGCGGTGGTTCTCGTCGAGGTCGGCCTCGGGCACGGTATGCTTATCGACGATGCGCTTGAAGTCTTCGGTCGAGACATCCTTGTTGAAGTAGGTCTTGACGAAGTCCTGCATCATCGCCTGAAAGCGCGCGTCGCCGGTCTTCTTGTCGTACATGAGCTGGCGCAGCATGTGAAGAATGAACGCGCCCTTCGGGTAGATCATGTAGCGCGCGACGCCGCCCGTCTTGGCGGAGTCGAGCCGGTAGCCTTGTGTGACGGGGCCCACCGTGTAGGGCTTGCGCCCCTTCGTTGCGGGCGAAGGCTCGACGATGAGCTTGCGCTGATCCTCCCAGAAGTCGTGGAACTTGGCCGGGTCGCGGCGCACGAACTGGACATAGAGCGAGGCGGAGAACTCCGCGAAGCCCTCGCTCATCCACTGGTCGTGATAGCTCGTCCAGCCGATGATGTGTCCCCACCACTGGTGCGCCAGCTCGTGCGGCCCGACGTAGTCCCAGAAGGTGTCGGAGGCGATCTGCGAGGCCGTGTTCGACATGTTGCTGAACAGCTTCAGCCGCTCGGTCGGGTCCATGAAGGCCGTGTAGGGCATGTAGACGAGCGTCGGCCACGACTGACCGAAGTTGGCGGCAGGCTGCTGCGTTAAAGCGATGCGCGTGTAGGGCAGCCTGCCGAAGTAGGCGTTATAGATGCGCATCGAGTTCTTCGTGATGAAGATCGCCTCGTCGGCGCTGCCCGTCGTCGCACCGCTGCCGGTGGACTGCACCTCACCACCCGACAACTGTTCGACGCTCTGACCCGTGACCATCTCGACCATCTTGTCCCTGTTTTGTAGCGACTTGACCAGCGGGGCGGCGCTCGTGTTGGCGTAGAACTCGACGTTGTAGCCCGAGTCCTTGTCGGCCTCTTCCTTCTTCTTGAACTTGCCGTAGTTGAAGCCCGCGACCGCAAGCTCGGTGGTGCCGCTCGTCCAGTGCGCGACCTTCATGTCGCCCTCTTCGGTCTCGGGCCCGGTCATCTCGCCGGTCGCGACGAAGACGTTGCCCTTCGGATAGCGGAAGGTAATGTCGAAGGTGGCGCGGTCGCCGAACTGCGTGCCGCTGGCGCTCGGATACCAGTTCGAGCGCGTGATGAGCGCGAAGTTGCCGCCGCCGAAATCCCTTACCGCGCCGTCGCCCTCGTACTGCACGACGAGCTTATAGGTCTTCGCCGCCTGCGTGGGCTGCGGGAAGATGATGCCGAAGTCGCCGTCCTCGTTCTTGCCCTCCTGTATGAAGTTGAGATCAGTGCCCTGCTCATCCTGCACGCGCGAGACGCGCAGACCAGGGTAGAGGTCGAAGGGCAGCACGCGTGCGCCCGACTGGCGCGCGCGGAAGGTCATGCGGTCGGTGACGACGAGCCGCGTCCCCTTGAGCGCGGCGTCTATCTCGTGGCGCGTGATGTCGGCGATGCGGCGGTCGTAGTTGCTGTTGGCCGTCCGCTTGCGGTATTCGTCGGCCATGTAGAAGGCCGTCCAGATGCCGCGGTCGGTCGCGCCGTAGCTCGTAAGCGCGACCTGCTCGGGCGAGACGTAGGGCAGCCCGAGCGGGTCAACTTCGTAGACCAGTTTGTTGAAGCGCCGCCCGCCGACGAAGACGGTGAAGTAGCCGGGGCGCTGCCCCGTCGAGTAGATGTCGGTCAGCGTGCGCAGCTCGGCGTTCGAGCGCAGCTCCTTGCGCATAAGCGTCTGGTTGGCGCGGTAGAGGTCGCGTGCGTGTTCGGCCTGTGCGCCGCTTACGCCCAGACGCGCCGCGGGCGACGCCTTGACCTCGTCGAAGGTTCGGTCGCTGAAGCGCATGACGAGCGTGGTGAACTGCTCGGTCAGAGTAGGTTGATCGACGAAGATAGAGAGGCTGTGCTGCTCCACTTCGGTCGGCGGCGTGAGCGTCATCTCGCCCTCGCCGATGAAGACCGCGCCGGTGATGTGCCCCTCAATTGGCTTGAGGACATAGATTTCGCCGCTCTTGAGCGTGAAGGTCGCGGCGTCGCGCTTGAGGACGAGATTCGTGACCGTGGCATAGTCGCCCGCGAAGTCTGCGGCGGCGCTCGCCGACTGACGTATCTGCCGGTAGACGGGGTCTGTGTTGGCCTTCGTGCCGGAGGCGTTGACGGTCACGCTCTCGTTGGCGAGCGGTGCCAGTTCGAGCCGCACGTTGAGCGTCGCGCCCTTCCCCTCCGTCACACGCACGCTATCCTGACGCACGTCCTTAAAACCTTCGGCCAGAATCGTGACGGTGTAGGTTCCGGGCGGGAGTCCTTCGATCTTGTAGCGGCCCTGGTTGTCGGTCGTCGCCGTATATTTCTGACCGCTCACGGGGTCGGAGGCGTTGACGGCAGCGCCCGCGACGAACCCGCCCTTCGGGTCGGTGACGATGCCTGCGATCTCGCCGCCCACACGCGCCGCGGCCAGAGGGGTCAGGAAGAAGGCCAGCGCCAGGAAGAAGGCCAGCGCGAGGACGAATGGGACGAACCTGTTTTTGACGAGCATGTGCATAAAACCTCGTAGGTACTACGGCGAGGGTCAACGAGAAAGTGAACTCGCTTGAACGATTGTGTTGGGGGCCGTAGAGAGCGTGTGCCCGGGGCGTGTGCCGTCGTCGCCGGACGTTAAAGTACGAAGCCACATTATTCTGGCCGCCGCCCCGCGGGGTGTCAAGCGTGAGCCGACCCGGCTACCCTTGACATCCCCTGCGCGCGCCGATAAAACGGCTGCTGACCAACTGGAATTCGAGTTGATGCCTTCAACACTTCACACGGACGGCGCTTGAGAGGTTGCGGCCTGAAGCGTCTCGGCCATCTGAAGCAATGACGAACAGGCATGAGCAGCAGGAGGACTAAACGTAGATGGCCGGTCAGATGATCGAGTTTCAGAGCAATGGCGGGACTGCACGCGGCTACCTCTCGACGCCTGAGTCGGGGAAGGGCCCCGGAGTCGTCGTGATACAGGAGTGGTGGGGCTTAGTCCCTCACATATGTGATGTAGCAGACCGCTTTGCGCGCGCGGGCTTCGTCGCGCTCGCACCCGACCTCTACCACGGCGACGTGGCGCGCTCGCCGGACGAGGCGGGCAAGCTCATGATGGCTTTGAATATCGAGCAGACGGAGAAAGACCTGCGCGGCGCAGTCGAGTATCTTTCGGGTCACGAAGCGACCGAAGGCGCAAGCGTCGGCACCGTCGGCTTCTGCATGGGCGGCGTGCTCTCGCTCTACGCCGCGTCGAAGAACGAACGGGTCGGCGCGTGCGTCGTCTTCTACGGCATCCACCCGAAGGTTGAGCCGGACTTCGACTCTCTGCGCGCGCCCGTGCTCGGCCTCTACGCGGAGCGCGACAAGTCAGTCCCGCCCGACGCGGTGCACGCGCTCGAAGAGAATTTAAAGAAGCACGGCAAGTCTGCCGAGATGCACATCTACCCCGGCACAGACCACGCCTTCTTCAACGACACTCGGCCCGAAGTCTACGACGCCGAAGCATCAGCCGACGCGTGGCAACGCACCATCGAGTTCTTCCGCAAGCATCTCACAGGATGAGAGTAGACAGTAGACAGTAGTCAGTAGTCAGTAGAACATAATATCGGCGGGCGTCGGGTTTTAAACCCCCAACGCCCGCCGATGTTTCCTACTGACTACTGACTACTGTCTACTGTCTACTTCTTTACGGCAGCGCTTCGATGTTGATGAAGAAGCGGAAGTTTCCTGTCTGCTGAACGCCGAGCAGGAACTCGACGTTGATCGACTGACCATTGATGAGCGGTGTCCCGAGCGCCACTGTCCCCGCCGTGAGCGAAGAGTTCAGACCGCCGCCGCTCGTCTGCGTCGGAGGCGTCTCCAGCGTCAAAGGCGTCATCGGGCAGGTCTGCGCCGGGCAGGCCGGATTCGTCCCCGCGATGCCGATAACTCCCGCCGAAGATGAGCGAGCGCGCAGGTCTGCGACGCCCGCCGAGGTCGGGAACGTCGTGATATCAACGATGCGGAAGCGCAGTCGCGTCACGCTCGCGCCCGTGTTGTTGGTCACCGTGCGACGGATCGACATCGTGCCGAAGGTCGAGTTATTCGCCGGGTCAGAGGTAAAGTCGCGCGAACGGTTCGGCGAGTTTGCAGAGCCGACAGCCGGGTCAAGGAGTGTCAACGCGATGGTTGAGTTGCGTTGAATGGGCGACGCCAGATTCTCGGGGCCGGGTGCGCCGAGCGTTGACTGTCGCGTGCTGATGGTCGCGCCGTTGGTCGCGACAAAGGCGAAGTCGCTGTTGTTGTTGTCCGTGTCCTGTGGCAGTCCGCCTGAAGCCGTGGTCATCTTGCGGACGAAGCTGAACTCGACCCCGGCGGTGCTGGTCGTGATGCCGCCCGCAGGCGTCAGCGCCGTGCCCTCGGTGAACAACGTCGTCCCCGTGATGCCCGCAAAGCCGACCGCGTCGAAGCGCGTGTTCGTCCCCCAGTTCGCCGTGACGGTCGTGCTGAAGACGGCGACGCCGCCGCCGTCCACTATCCCTGTCGCGTAGTTAACATCACCCGCGGCGTAGCCGCCGAGGCTGTAGCCAGCCGCGCCGTTGTTGGTGCAGAGGAAGTGTCCGCGCGCCGGGATGACCGTGCCGTTCGGGACGACGCAGCGCGTCGAGTTGGTGCCGGTCGTGTTGGTGCCTGCAACGGCGTAGCCCGTGCCCGCGCCGGAGTCGGCGACGGTGATGGGCGAGTTGGTGTTGTTGTAAAGCTCGATGAACTCGTCGTTACCGCCCGCCGAGCCGCGGAAGCGGAACTCGCTGACGAGAATCGGACTGGGCGGCGCAGCGCCGACGAAGACGACGTTGTTGCTCGTCGAACTCTGGCCGTCCGGGTTGGTGATGGTGATGTTCTTGCCGCCGAGCGTGGCGACGAGGGTGTTGAGGTCGAGCGTGACGTGCGTCGGATCGACGTAGGTGACGCTGTTGACCGTGACGCCGCCCGTGACCGTCGCCGAGATGTGGTTGAAGGGCAGCGCGGGCGACGCAAGGTTCGGGCCCGGATCGTAGAACTCAGAGCCGTTCGAGGAGTTGCCCGTGATGGTGACGAGCACCGATGACAGACCGGGCGGGATGCTCAACAGGCTGGCCGAACTCGGCGATGCCGGAGGCGGCGCGGCCAGCTTGGCGACGCGCACGCCGTAGTTGTTCGTCGAGCTACAGAACTCCTGAATCGTCCACATCGTCATGTCGTCCTGCGGGTCGAGTGAGACGAAAGAGTAGTCGCCCCACCTGCGTCCTGAGGTGCCGCCGGGGTCTGAAGGAGGATTGTATGTGTTAGTCGTGTTGTTGGTGTAGAGCGCGTTCGCGCCGGTCGTGCCGAGCGTGTCTGTTCGCAGACGCCCGCTCGTCGAGGCGTCGATGGGGAAGGGCGTGCCTGCGGTGCTGTAGCCGATGGCGGCGTGCCCCTGCCCCGAAACCGTGACGGACGGAATCCAGAACTGCCGCGCAAGCGCGACCGTTGCCGCCGGGTCGAAGATCGTGCCCGACTGGTTGACGGTCGGTGTGCCGGTCGTCGGCGGGACAATCAGTTCGTACCAGCGGACTCCGTCGCGGCGCTGGGTGTTGGAGTTCGAGGCGACGCCCGCCGCGGTGACCGCGAGGTTGTGCGCCGTCCACAGGTGGCCGTTGCGGATGTGCGCCTGGAAGAGGCGGTCGTCGAGCGCGTCGAGGTTGCCGTTGGTGCCGCCCGTGTCACCGAGGTGATCGACGGTGATGGGGAACGACGTGGCCGAGACGGTGATACTGATGTTGGCGGAGATGGCGGGCGTGCCGCCCGGATCGCTCACGCGGCGCATGATGAGACGACCAAAGGCCGCGTCGCTCGGGCCGATGAAGTAGCCTTCGGTGGCCGCCGGGTCGAAGTTGTCAACGCCGCGCGGCGTGTCGGGCCCGTCCGTCGTGACGAGGTTGCGGAACACCGTCGTGACGACCGGCCCCGCGCCGAGGATGGAGCTTTTGCGAATGACAAAGGCCGCGAAGTTATTGAACGTGCCCGCGGCGGCGGCGAACATATTGCCGCCGATGTAGAGCGCGTTTACGTCAACGCCGAGCGAAGGATAGTCGAGGAACTCAAGCGAGTCGCCGCCGCCGACGGTGTTCTGCTGGACGAAGAAGAACGTCCAGACCGTGCCCGCCGAGATCGTGCCGTTGCTCGCGGCGTCGGAGACGGCGATGAGGATGCGGTTTGGCGCGTCGCCGGGAGAGGCCGTGCCCGGCACGTCGATGATGGTCAGTATCCAGCGCCCCGACAGGCGGTCGTAGCGCACCTGTGGGTCGCTCGTGAAGTTGATCGCGAAGCCCGGCGTCAACACCGAAGCGAAGAACACATCCGGGTCGGCGTTAATCACACCGTCCGCAGCGCCCGTTCCTTTGTTGAAAGTTCGGATGCGGCCGTTGACGAAGACGACGAACTGGCTGGGGCCGACCGCGCCCATCGAGTCGGGCGGGAATGCGCCGGTGTCGGCGAGCGTCGCGCCCGTGAAGTTCGTGGTGACGGTCTGCGGCGCGGCGGTGGTCGTCGTCTCGTCGGCGGACGGCGAAGCGCCGCTCACTCCGCGCGCGAGTGTGGTGCGCGCGGGATAACCCGACACGGCCTTTGCGTTCGGGTCTTGTGGCAGGTTCTTGCGGCTTGGAAGCTCGTGCTCCTTCATCAGCCGTGGCTCGCGCAGGACGTTCGGCTGGTAGGATTGAAACTGCATGATGTCGGCGCTCGTGCGCTGCACGCCCATCGCGCCCGTCGTGGGCTTGCCGACTTCCGCGCCACCCTTCTTGCTGACGATGCCACGGCTCTGTGCGGCGGCCCTCATCCGGGCGCGCGCCGCGTCGCCTTCGCGCTGTCTCTCACTCTCAGTCTCGCGCCTGCTCTCCTTTTCGCGGAGGGGCGCGGCGGTCGGGGCTGCCTCGCCCGCGGGCACGCGGATAGCGATGCGCCTCTGCGCTGATGAAGGGGCGACGGCGGAAGTTAAAAGCACGGCGCACAGCGCAAGGGCTGCGCACAACGTCAGGGCAGCGTAGCGTCCGGGGAACACCGCGAGACGCGCGGCGCGTAGGCGAAGCGGGGACTTCATATATTTTAGACTCTCTTTATAATCTTGGTTGGGAGCCGGTCTTTTCGTACCGGCTGTGGCGACTAGCGACAGGCATTACCCGCGCTTTGACCTTGTCACTTCATCCGGAGACGCGCGTGACACGGTCAGCTGAAAGGCAAAACACTAAGTTGTTGGCTGAAATCTTAAGGGCGCAGGAACGATCCGAAGGCGGACATCCTGTCGAATGCGACAGCGAGGATTATCTACAGTTGCGTGCCAGCCGTCAAACCGAAATACTACCACGCGCCGTAGCTCCCGCCGCGGCCGGGACTCTTCCACGCAGGGGCGGACACTTTCAACGACACTTCCAGAGACGGCCCTCGCTGCCGCGCGCGAGCGTGAGGGCGTCGAGCGCCTGACTGTTGTCGTTGAACTTTACGCTCAACGTCATCGTCTGGCCTTCGACGCGACCGCTATAACGCGCCGGTCGGGCGGAGGGGAGCCGGTTCAAGCGGATGGGCCCCGGGCCTTCGCGGACGTACGTGCCGCTCACGTCGAAGCGGCCCTCTGCGTCGAGCGCGAGCGTCTCGGTCAGCGTGCCGTGGGCGCAGTCGAACTCGACCTCGGCCCCGCCCTCGCGCACGCGTAGCCGGACGTGGTCGCCGCCCCAAGGCCCTTCGGCCAAGCGTCCCTCTTCCGCACGCTTGATCATTCTTCTTTTCACCTTTCGCCGCGTGCCGCGCCTCTGTGCGGAGACGGCACTACTACTGCTCGCACTGTCGAAGCGCGTCGTGCCCGCCGTTGCGAACGTGACTCCGGCCAACTCTCCAATGGCGAGAAGCAGCGCGAGGCAGCTCTTGACGGTAAACATTTTCTTCGCGTCCATTGGGTGACATCTTATAACGCTTTCCGGCTCGGGTGCGACTTCCACGACGGGATTGCGGACAGGAGACCCGCCGGTTGCATCACGCCGGGCGATGGCTTAAAACTGTGTAACGGAAGATGACGGACGCGAAACTGCTGTTAATTTTTGCCGTCGCCGCGCTTGCGTGCTTCGTGCTCGGCTCTGTGTTGAAGAAGTCGAGGCGGCGCGACGAGCGAATGCTCATTCAGTCGCAAGCCCTGCCGCCGATGAAAGGCTCGCTCGATGCGAGCGCGCATGGCCGCCGCGTCGATGTGGCGCTTGGCCGCGAGATTCTGGAAATGCTCGAAGCGGGCAGGAGGGCCGAGGCCGTCGCGCTCCTGCGCGAGCGAACGGGTTGGGGCGCTGAAGAGGCCGAACGGATGATCGTCAGGCTGGAGAATTTGATGAAGCGGATGAGTTAGCTTTAACGGAAGCAGTTGGGCTTGTTGATGGAAGCGTGTGGGGTTGTAAGGATGTTCGTCGAGAGCAAGGTCAGGACAAAACTTTTGCGCCAGATGGGCGCGTGCATCGAGGACTTCTCGATGATCGAGGACGGCGACCGCGTGATGGTCTGCCTGTCGGGTGGCAAGGACAGCTACACGCTCTTAGACCTTCTGCTCGACGTGCGAGAGCGTGCGCCCGTCCGTTTCGATCTGCTCGCCGTCAATCTCGACCAGAAGCAGCCCGGTTTTCCGGCGGACGTGCTGCCCGGTTATCTGGCCGGGCGCGGCGTTCCCTTCCGCATCGTCGAGCGCGACACCTACTCGGTCGTCAAGCGGCTCGTGCCGGAGGGCAAGACCTTCTGCTCGGTCTGTTCTCGCCTGCGGCGCGGCATACTCTACAACACGGCGGTCGAGGAGGGCTGCACGAAGATCGCGCTCGGCCATCACGCCGACGACATCACCGCGACGTTTCTCTTAAACCTCTTCTACGTCGGCACACTCAAGGCGATGCCGCCCGTGCTTCGCTCCGACGACGGACGCAACACCGTCATCCGGCCTCTCGCCTACTGCCGCGAGTCGGACATCGCTCAGTACGCCGCGGCGAAGAACTTCCCCATCATCCCTTGCGACCTCTGCGGCTCGCAGACGAACCTGAAGCGTGCGCGCATCCGTCGTCTCGTCGCGGAACTCGAACGTGAGATTCCGAACATACGCGCCTCGATGTTGACGGCGCTCGGCCACGCCATCCCTTCGCACCTGCTTGACCCGGCACTCTTCGACTTCAAACGCTTGCGCGCCGACTCGGGCAACGTCGAGGCCGAACTCGACGCCGCGCTCTCCCACGCCGACGAATGGAGCACGCCCGCGCACGTCTCCAACACCGCCGACTACTCCAACGCCGCCGACCGAAACAGGAGAAAAGCAATTAACATGGATGGACAGGAGAGGCAGGATAAGAACATTTGAAATTGAAGATTTGAAATTTGAAATCTCAAATCTTCAATTCTCATCCTGTTCATCCTGCCCATCCATGTGAATTTTTTGCGATCAAATAATGGCCGCGACCAAAGCCAAATCAAAGACCGCCGCACCGATCAAGCCAAAGACCGCCTCAAAGAAGACTAAGCCTGTGTCGTCGCGGAGCGCCAAAGCCGCAGACACCAAAAAGGTCAAAGCCGCGCCCGCCAAGTCCGGCGCGAAGGCAGCTGCGTCAAAGGCCGTCGTGAAGAAGTCGAAACCGCTCAAGGGCGCGACGGCGAAGGACGTGCTCGACTTCGAGGAGTTCCCCGCAGGCTCCGTGTCGCGCCGCGACGTGACGCTTTGCCTCGCGTGCATCTATCGTCTCTTCACAAACCAGCTTGGCCTCGCGCCGCGCACGGCCTATAACGAGATACGCCGCTACGCGCCCACGGTCGAAGAGTTGTCGGCGCGCGAGCCTCAGCGTCCCTTCTTCAAGCCATCCGAAGAAAAGAATCCGCACTGCCCCTACTGCGACGCGCCGAAGCGCTGGCACGCGCTCGTCACAGTCCACCGCTTTGAAGGCGGCAAGGCTTCGGACACTGCGCGACGCGCGCTCGCCCGACGCTTGACGACGAAGGACGAGCAGTTTCAGATTCACGAGGAGAAGAGAACGTCGCGGCAGGTCTTCTTTGAATGGCTTGAGCGTCTGGGTCAGGGCTTCGACTTCGAGGATGATAGCGCGTGGCTGCTCGGGGCGGCGCGCGAGTATCTACAGAGGCGCGAGCCGAAGGCCGATTGGGCGGAAGCCTTCCGCGGAGTGCGGCAGGTGCGCCGCTCGCAAAGACTCGACACGGGCTGGGAACGCGACGGCGCACGTCTCTTCCTCGCGCCCCCGCTCTACAACGACGTGCTGCTCGTTCAGTATCTCGTCAGCCGCTCGCACCGCCACGGCGGGCGCACCTTTGAAGGCCGTCTCACGCTCCCCGAACTCGTCCGGCGCATGCGCTACGGCGGTCAACTCGAAGCGCGTGGCATCACCGACCGCGATCAGTTCGACGTGCTCGAACAACTCGTCGAACATCTCACAGGCGGCGACGACCCCGCACGCCTCCACTTCATCATCGACCGCCGCGACCTGCTCGACAAGGCGAAGCTAGTGGCTAGAGGCTAGAGGTTAGAGACTAGGGGCTAGTTAAGAACGGGTGTCTTAACTAGCCCCTAGTCTCTAGTCTCTAATCTCTAGCCTCTAGCCTCTAGCCACTAGCCTCTAACCTCTAGCCTCTAGCTACCTGTCCATCTTGTTGAAGTGCAGGAGGAGCGGCGAGGCGAGCGAGATGTCTCGCAGGTCGAAGACGGCGTAGGCTGCCTGCTCGGTCTTGACGAGCTGGTAGACGCCCTCCTGCGTGGTCGCCGTGACCGTGCCGTCGCGTTCACCGAGATAGGCAGACGCCTCCGCGATGGTCGGGCGCTTGTCGCTCTGGTTGTCGCCGAGCGCGTCGATGACGTAGGACTTCAGGAGCTTCGGCCAGTAGCCCGCGAAGAGACGCTGGCTGGCGAACACGTCGGCCCAGACCGCGCGGCCATTGCGCGCCACAACGACGCCGACCACGCCCGGCTGCAAGACCTCGCGTTCGAGCGTGCGGATATAGTCCTCCATCTGCGCGCTGACCTGCTTGTTGGCGTAGACCTCTTGATATGTGTCCGTGCTGTTCGACGTGCCGAGCTTCGCGTTGTTCGACTGGACTTCACTCCACACAGCGCCCTGCTCCTTCTTGTCCTGCGCCACGCCGCGCAGCTTCGGGTGTGCGACCGCGCCGAGACTGTCGAACTTCGGCGGCGCGGCTTCAGCCGCAGCTTCAGAGCGCCCGGCGGAAGCGCCACCGCCACCACCGCCTCCGTAACTCGTGTTGCGCGGCGTCCAGCGCCCGTGCTCGACGCAGAAGACATCGAGCGCGACGGGGATGCTGACGGGCGGGATGATTCTGTCCTCCTGCACGATCCTGTCCTGCTTCCCGCCGACGATGACCTCGCCCGCCAGCAACAGAAGCTTCTTGCCCGACCTGTTGACGAGCGCCAGCTCGTTCACCGACGCGCCCTCGTTGTAACTCACGGCCTGCTGCTGCACTTGGTTCGCGGCGTTCGCGGCCACGCCATGCGGCACACCGTGCGGCACGACGCGGCGACCGGCAGTCTGCGTGCCCCTCTCCGTGATGACGACCGTGCCGTTCTTCGTGCCCTCGTCGAGTGTGATGTATGCGTCGGAGCCTTGCACGTCAGCGCCGCGAACGGGGAAGATCGTCAGGTTCTTGTAGCTGACCGGCGCGAGTAGGCCCCAAGCGCCGTTGCCCCTGTTCCCCTTCGCACGCGCGTGCGTATCGGGCGGGGGCAGCAGCAGCGCCGTCGTCAATAGAAGTGCGAGCGCGCACAGCGTGGCTGTAAAAATTCTCGAACACGAAATGTGGGTCATCTGCTTTCCTCCTCTGAGACTCTTCCGGAATTGAAATCTCCCTAACCGCTCGGGGCGTGCGAAGGTCTGGAAATCGCCACACGGCCAGTCCGTGGCTCTACAGGCCGTCTCGCGCGGGATGGGTTCTGAGGTGTGAACGCGTGCGGCGAAGCGTTCTTGCAAGGGGCAGCTTGATTTTCACTTGCGAGGCATGCTGAATTTTATCGAAGTGTCGTCGCGCCGGAACATCTCGCGCCGGGGCGGAGTCTAAAGGCTCGAACACGTAGATGAGACCAGCCGACTCCTCGCGCGTGCGCGGGGGCCGGGAGAGTCTGCTCATTTTTTCAAGTTTGCGAGGTGAAAGATGAAAGCCTTCGGCGAAGAGACTTCGGAACACATCGGCGCGGAGACCGCGGAGCGCACACGCCCGAGCATTAACGTGACGCCGCTCATCGACATACTGCTCGTCTTGCTCATCATCTTTATGGTCGTCACGCCGCTCAGACCCGCGCGCTTCAAGGCCATGATTCCGGAGCCGCCGCCGGACGATGAAAAAATCAGGAAGAGCCAGCGCACGCTCATCGTCGAGGTTGACGAGCGGCTCGGGCTGTCGCTCATTCTCGGAAAAGATTTGGTCGCCGAAGGGACAATCGCGGAAGCGGGCGCAATCTCGGCGCGACTGGCCGCGGAGTGGCGCGAGCGCAAACTGAATGGCGAATGGAAGCCGGAGATGGAGGCGCGCGCAAGCGTCGCACCCGACGAGAGAATCGAGCGAACCGTCTTTATCCGCGCCCCGCGTTCGGTTCCGTACGGCGAGGTGGCGAAAGTCATCGACGCCGTCAAAGGCGCGGGAGCCGAGCCTATCGGACTTCAGACGGACGAACTGCCGAACTGAAGGACGCCTTAGCTTCCCTTCGCGTCGCGCGCGTGTCCCTTGTCGGTCTGGTCGGGCGGGTGTGAGGCGACGGCGGCTTCGGCGGCGTTGGGCGATTGCCGCCGGTAGCGATGCGTGATGGGGCGTCGGCGACCGATGCCGATGGCGTTGCGCGAGATGATAAGCGTGGGCGGGAGTTGTCGGCGCTTGAACTCGTTGGCGGGCGACTCGACCCGGTTGAGTATGTCGTAGACGAGCGCGCGTTCGTGGCCCGCGTTGATGATCTCTTCGGGCGAAGCCTTGCGCTCGAAGTAGAGTTGCAGGATGGGATCGAGCACGTCGTAGGGCGGAAGGCTCTGGTCGTCGAACTGGTCGGGCGCGAGTTCCGCAGAGGGGCGCTTGTCGATGATGGCCCACGGTATGAACTCGCCTTCGCGGTTGATGTGGCGTGCGAGCGCGTAGACTTCCGTCTTGAGTACGTCGCCGATGACGGCCAAGCCGCCGTTCGTGTCGCCGTAGAGCGTGCAGTAGCCGAGCGCGAGTTCCGACTTGTTGCCGGTCGAGAGCAGCAGGCGGCCTTCGGCGTTCGAGACCGTCATCAGGATGTTGCCGCGCAGGCGCGACTGTAAATTCTCAGCCGCCAGACTGTCGCCGCCGCGCGAAGGTTTCTTTAAGTCCAACTCCTTCGTCAATACCTCGAAGGCCGAAATGATGGGATGCTCGATGACCGGCATCGAATAGTTCCTGCCGAAAGCGATTGAATCTTCGACGCTGCCGCGCGAGGAGAAGGACGAGGGCATCATCACGCCGAGAACGTTTTCCGCGCCGATGGCCTCGCACGCGAGCGCCGCGACGACCGCCGAGTCGATGCCGCCCGAAAGCCCGAGCACCGCGCGGCGGAAGCCATTCTTGCGCGCGTAATCCCTAATGCCCAAGACGAGCGCGCGCCGGACGGTTTCGATGTCGTCGCCGGGCAGACACCGTTCGTCGCGCACGCCGCACTCCAAATCGACCGTGCCGACGAACTCCTCGAAGGGCGGCGCTTGCAGGATGGTCTCGCCGCGGCAATCGGTGACAAGCGACGCGCCGTCGAAGATGATGCCGTCGTTGCCGCCCACGAGATTGACGTAGACGACCGGCAGCCCCGAAGCCTTCGAGCGATGTGAGACCATCTGGCAGCGCTGCCCCATCTTCGCCTTGTTGAAGGGCGACGCGTTCGGCGAGACGATCAGGCTCGCGCCCATCTCGATCACCTCGTCGGTCGGGTCGTTCGTATAGAGCCGCTCGCGCCAGAACGTCTTGTCGTTCCAGAAGTCCTCGCAGACGACGACGCCGAGTCGCTCTTGGCCCGCTTCAAACAGACGACGGCGCTCGCCCGATTGAAAGTAGCGCGGGTCGTCGAACACGTCGTACTCGGGGAGCAAAGTCTTGTCTGCGAAGCCGAGCAGGCGTCCGTCGCGGATGACCGCCGCCGAGTTGTAGAGCTTGCGCCCTTCGACCGCGCCGGTCGGCCTGACCGTGCCGACGACGGCCGTCAGCCCCACGGTCGCCGGGATGATCTTCTCCAGCGGCTTCAAAGACGACTCGACGATGTCGCGGTCGAGGAACCAGTCGAAAGACGTGTAGCCCTGCACGGCCACTTCGGGGAAGACGATGAGGTCGGAGCGCTCCGCCCTCGCCTGCTCGATGGCGCGCAGAATCTTCTCCGTGTTCCCCTCAAAGTCGCCGTTCGTCGTGTTGATCTGCCCGATGGTGACGCGCATGATGCAAGTCTTTTTTCCTAAACGTTTATTTGACGTTTACTGCTCGACGTAGTTTCAGGCCGCCTCGACGTACTCGGCCAGACTGGTCGGCTCCGGAATCGGTAGCCCGTCCTCGCGCATGCCGCGCAGGTGCAGTTCGACGGCTTTATTCATTCGTCGCTTAATCTCTTCGACGGTCTTGCCCGTAGCAATGCACCCCGGCAGGTCGGGCACGTAGGCCGAATAGTTCCTCTCGCCCTTCTCGATAATTATAGCGTAACGCATTCTTCCCACCTCCTTACTTTGCCAGCCCCGCTTGTGACAGAATGCTCTTCAAGGTTTTAGGGTGAACGTCCTCTCGCAAGTGACCGGCAACCGTCACACGTCCTAACTTGGTCGGATGCTTATACTGCCGGTGGCTCCCTTCCGTTATCACAAGACGCCACCCGTCTTTCTCAATCAACTTACTCACATCACGAACCTACATCTCTGCTGCCCTCTACTGAATGAGCCGCACGTCGAGCCTTTCGATTCTCTCCGGGGCGATGTTGATTTGATTGTCCATGACTGCACAAAGCATATCGCTTTCGCGCAAAAATGTCTCAGCCCGTTCGAGCGAAGAGACCTTGAGGACGAGCGCCTGAACTTTGGCTCCTCGTCGAGCGCGACGCTGGAAAACGTGAGTCGGATATATCGGCACTCACCTCGCACCTCATGTTCTTAAAAGGTCGAGGCCAGTCGAGTCATCCCTCACGCTGCCGTCCTCATCCCTTCTTCCCGTGCCCGCCGCCGCCCGGTGTCTCGATACGCACGCGGTCACCGGGCTGCAACTCCCAAGAGCCTTTCGCGTCAATCCGGCGCACGCGTCCCTCGCGCACGATTGCGTCACGCCCGGTCTTGCCCGCTTCGCCGCCGCCGAGTCCGTAGGGCGCGCGGCTGCGCCGGTCTGCGAGCAGGGACATGCGCGCAGCGACGAGCGTTTCGATCTCGCGGACTATTCCATCTCCGCCGCGTTGCGCGCCGCGCCCACCCGAGCCGCGTCGCAGACGGTACGCGCGCACGCGCAGAGGGTATGCGTATTCGAGCGCCTCTGCGGGCGTGTTGAGGCTGTTGGTCATGTGCGTGTGGACGCCGCTGACCCCGTCGAAGTCGGGGCGCGCGCCCATGCCGCCCGCGACCGTCTCGTAGTAGGCGAACTCTCGACCGCCGTGTGCAAAGCGTCCACCGATGGTCAGATTGTTCATCGTGCCCTGGCTCGCCGCCGGAATGATGCGGGGCAGAGCCTGCGCGAGTGCTTTGAAGAGCACGTCCACGATGCGTTGCGAGGTCTCGACGTTCCCGCCCGCGACCGGCGCGGGATGCTCTGCGTTGACGACGGTGCCGCGCGGCGCGACGACCTTGATTGGTTCCATCAGACCGGCGCTCGCGGGCACATCCTCCGCGCCGACGAGGCAGCGGAAGACATACGCCACACCCGAGACCGTTATCGCCTCGACCGCGTTTAAGGGCCCCGACACCTGCGGCGCGCTTCCCGTAAAGTCAACGACCGCGCGTTCGCCCTTCACTTCGACGCGCACGCGCAGAGCGACCTCGCCGTCGTCGATGCCGTCCGAGTCGAGCGCGTCCGACGCTTCGTAGACGCCGTCGGGAATCGCGCGGACGGTCGCACGCATCATGCGCGCCGAGTAGTCGATCAGATGCTGCGCGTACTCCGAGGCTTCGACGCCCCCCGCGCGCGCGACTATCTCAAGCAGCCGCGCCGCGCCGGTCTTCAAGGAGCCTATCTGTGCCTCGAAGTCCGCGCGCCGCTCGCGCTCCACGCGCATGTTCGCCAACAGCAAGCGCATCACGTCCCCGACCACGCGTCCGCCCCGCACCAGGCGCACCGGCGGAATCCTCAAGCCCTCGCCGTACACGTCCGTCGCCAGACCCATCGACCCCGGCGTCGCCCCGCCGATGTCCGCGTGATGCGCGCGGTTCGAGACGTAGAAGAGAGGACGCCCCGTCTCCGTCGCATCAAAGACTCCCGCGACAAGCGTCACGTCCGGCAGGTGCGTGCCGCCCGCGAAGGGGTCGTTGAGGACGATGACATCGCCGCGCTCGATTGTCGTCTCGCGGAGCGCCGCCGCGACGGCCATCGGCATCGACCCCAGATGAACCGGCATGTGATCGCCCTGCGCGATGACCCGGCCCTTGCCATCGTAGACGGCGCACGAATAGTCGCGCCGCTCCTTGATGTTCGGCGAGTGCGCCGTGCGCCGGAGCGTCAGCCCCATCTCCTCCGCCACAGAGGTATAGAGCGCACGATAGATTTCCAGCGTTGTCGGGTCGAAGCTGCTAATTCTTCTCATAATTCGATGGACGGCAGAGGCGGAAGCCCGACCGTGAGGGAGGGCGTCTCAACTCTCTCTACTTACTTTCTTGATGAACGCTCTACGCCCTCCCTTACGGTCGGGCTTCCACCCCACGCCCTTTACACCCATCTGAAATTTGCTCTAACTCTCTTCATAACTCGATAACTAAATTGCCGCGCCCGTCTGTCTCTGCGCGAGCGCCTGCGGGGACGAGCGTGGTTGAAGAATACTCAGTGATGACGCAGGGCGCGCGCAGGCGCGTGTGCGGGGGCAAATCCTCTCGGCGATAGACGGCCACAACGCGCGCCCCTTCGTCGAAATCGACGCGCGCCTTCCGGTGCGGCGTGACCATTAGGGCGCGAGCCGCCGATGCACGCCGCGCCGGTCTCTCATCGCGCAACTCTTCGACGAGTCCCGCGGAAAGCAGACGCGCGCTCACGACCTCGATTGAGTTCGCGGACTGTGCGTAGCCGTAGCGCGCCGTGTGCTCTCTGTGAAACCGCTCGACGAGACGGCGGCCCTCGTCCCATGCAATCTCCAGCTCGAAGGATTGGCCCGCGTAGCGCGCCGCGATTGTACGCGTGTGGCGTTGCCGCGCGTCGCCGAATCCTTCGCGCCGGAGCGCCGCGCTCGCCTCTCGCTCCAACGCGCGGAAGACGCGCTCGACGCTTGAAGCACGTTCGCCCTTTACCACACGGCCACCTTCCGCGACTTCGAGCATGAGCGTGCGACTGAGGCTCTTGACCACGTCGGCGCGCAGGCAGCCCAGTGCGGAGAGCGCGCCCGGCTCACGCGGCACGATCACGCGCGGGATGCGAAGAGCGCGTGCCAGCTCGACCGCATGCAACCCGCCCGCGCCGCCGAACGTGACGAGCGCGCACCCGCGCGGGTCAAAGCCACGCTCGACCGAGACGGCGCGCAGCGCACGCTCCATCCCCGCGTTCACCACGCGCACGACGCCGAGCGCAGCCTCCACAGCCGACACTTCGCGCCCGCCCGCTGCGCTCATCTCACGCGCGAGATTCTTTAACGCTTCGACGGCACGACTCTCGTCAAGCTTGAACTCGCCGCCGAGCAAGTCCGCGCCGCCGAATCTTCCCAAAACTAAATTCGCGTCCGTCACCGTCGGCAACGTCGAGCGACCGTAGCACGCGGGCCCCGGCGACGCGCCCGCAGACTGGGGCCCGACGCGTAGACTGCCGCCCGCATCCACGCGCGCAATCGAGCCGCCGCCCGCACCCACCGTGTGTATGTCGAGCACGGGCACGGCCACGGGCAGCCCCGCGAGCGTGGCCTCGTTCGTCAGACGGAGCCGACCCTTCGCACACAGCGCAACGTCGGTCGAAGTCCCGCCCATATCGAACGTGATGATTCGGTCGAGCTTCGCCTCGCGCGCCGCATGTGTCGCTCCGACGACACCTCCCGCAGGGCCTGAAAGAATGGTACGCACCGGCTCGCTTGCGGCGGCGCGCGCAGAGATGCTACCGCCCGATGACTGCATCACGCGCAAGTTGCGCGGCGAGATGTGACGACCGAGCCGTCCGAGGTAAGAACCCATCAGCGGTTGCAGGTATGCGTTGATCGCGACCGTCGAGGTGCGCTCGAACTCGCGGTACTCCGGCAGGATTTTGTAAGAGACGGAGAGCGGCACGCCTTTGAGTCCGGCGGCGAGAGCCTGCTCGATTTTCCGCTCGTGCTCGGGGCGCACGAATGAGAAGAGCAGGCAGACGGCGATTGACTCGACGCCCGCGCGCCGGAGCTTTCGGACTACGTCGGCGACCTCTTCGTCCGAGAGTTCTTCGACGACCGAGCCGTCCGCCGCGACGCGCTCGCGCACGCCAAAGCGCAGGCGGTCTTCGACGAGCGGCGCAGCGCGCGTCCAGTTCAAATCATAGAGACTGCCGCGCGCCTGCCGTCCGATGACGAGCACGTCCTCGAACCCCTCTGTGGTGACGAGCGCCACACGCGCGCCGCGACGCTCAAGCAGCGCGTTTGTCCCGACGGTCGTTCCATGCACGACCTCCAGATCGCGCAGCCTCACTTCAGCCTCGCGCGCCACACGCCGCAAGCCTTCGACGATAGCGCGCGAGGGGTCGTCCGGCGTCGAAGCCAGCTTGAAAATCTTCGCGCGCCCTCCGGCGTGAAAGACGAAGTCCGTGAACGTCCCACCCGTATCCACGCCGACGCGCACCCGCCTCTGCTCAGCTTTTATATTCATCGAAGAAAATTAAAACATGGATGGACAGGACGGGCAGAATAAAGAATTTCCGATTTTTGATTTGCGATTGATTGGCTGAAGCCCATAAATCGGAAATCGGAAATCGGAAATCGGAAATCCTGTTCATCCTGTCCATCCATGTTAATTCTTCTCCCCGCCTTCAGGCTTCGACGACCTAGAGCGGCGGTCGTTGCCAGCCGCCCGTGGCACGCTCGACCGCGGCGGCGGCTGAGAGCGCAACGTCTTCGCGCCACGGACGCGCGACGAGTTGTGCGCCGATGGGAAGGCCGTCCGAAGAAGTCCCCGCGCGCACGACCGCGCCGGGCCAGCCCGTCATGTTGTAGATCATCGTGTAGCTGAAGACGAGTTGATTGTCTTCGTCGAACGTCGTGCCGTGCGGCATCGCCGTGCGCGCGCAGGGTGGGCACAGCACGAGGTCGTAGTCGCGCATGAAGGTGAGCATCTGTGAGCGCCACGCGTCGAGTTGGAAGACGAGGCCGGAGACTTCGGCGGCTGACAGGCTCATCGTGCCGAGGACTTCGAGCAGTTTCGTCATCAGTTGGCTCGTGCTGTCCGTGCCCGAGAGCATGAGAAGCATTCGGAGTCCCGCGCCGCTGTCGGCTCCGTAGAGGCCGAGCAGCATCTCGTATGCGTTCTCGGGCGCGGGCGGACGCGCCTCGACCACCTCTGCGCCCGCCTCGCTCAGAATGCGCGCGGCGTCGCGCACCACGCCCGCAATGTCCTCGGTCGGAGAGATGATGCCGTTGTCTGTGTGGAAGGCGACGCGCAGACTCTTCAAGTCAACCGCCGCGGGGTCGCCGAGCGGGACGGGTGCGACCGTCGGGTCGCGCCAGTCCGTGCCGCACAGGAGCGGGAGCGCGAGCACCAAATCTTCGACGCGGCGTGCGAGCGGGCCGATCTGCCAGATCGAGTCGAGCAGGCCGCCCATCGGCGGGAAGTGGCCCGTGCGCGGCGTGCGCCCCGAAGTCGGTTTGATTCCGGTGATGCCGCAGAAGTGCGCGGGCAGGCGTATGCTCCCGCCCGCATCGCTCCCAATCCCGAGCGGCGACATGCCAGAGGAGATGGCCGCAGCCTCGCCGCCGCTGCTGCCGCCGGGCGTGCGCGTCAGGTCGTAAGGGTTCTTCGTCTGCCCGTAGACGAGATTGTCACTCTCGAACGCGAGCGAGACTTCGGGCACGTTGGTCTTGCCGAGCACGACAGCGCCCGCCGCCTTCAGGCGCGCGACGCCCGCGGCATCTTCGACGGGCACATACTGCGTGCGCCCGCGCGTGCCGCCCGCCGACACGATGCCCTCGGTCTCGAACGCATCTTTGATCGACACGGGCACGCCGTGCAGAGGCCCCCACACTTCGCCTCGTGCGAGCGCCGCGTCGGCCTCGCTCGCACGCTTGCGCGCCGCGTCCGCCGTCAGTTGCACGAAGGCGTTGAGCCGTGGGTTCACTTCGTCGATGCGCGCGAGATATGCCGCGACGACTTCCGCCGAAGAGACCTCCTTACTCCGTATCGCGCGCGCGATCTCGGTCGCCGAAGAGTAGATGATTTCGTCCATAGTTTCTCCCTGCACAAAGGTTTCGATGCCCCGCGTATCTCGACTCAGCTTGCGCGTCTCGACTTATAGCAAGTTTCACTTGAGTGTAAAGGAGGAGGTGATTCACCGCAGAGGCGCTGAGAGCGCAGAGACTCGCAGAGGGTTGAATTATCTCTGCGTCCCCTCTGCGTCCTCAGCGCCTCTGCGGTGAACTGTGCTTACATTACATTCAAGTGAAAGGAGCTTTATCATGTGTGTTTCGACTTGATGTTTCGGTGCCCCGCGCGTTTCGACTCAGGCAAATGGAACTGAAGCGCCGGCCATCTTCCCGGTCAGCGCGGAAGAGTCTCCGCGAGCAGGCGGAAGACGTTGCCGCCCATAACCGCCTTCACTTCATCCTCGCTGAAGCCTTCGCCGAGCAGCGCGTCCGTTATCTCGACGACTCCCGTGGTGTCGAAAGGCTCCGTGACCGCGCCGTCGAAGTCAGAGCCGAGCGCGACGTGTTCGACGCCGACGACATTCGCCGCATGGCGTATCGAGCGCGCGACCGCACGCGCGTCAGTCCCGCAAGTGGCCGCGTCCCAGTAGCCGATGCCGATGACACCGCCCGTCGCGGCGATCTTCTTCAACTGCTCGTCGCTCAGATTTCGTGTCCCTTCACACGTGCCGCGCACGCCCGTGTGCGAGACGACGACGGGCCGGGTCGAGACGGCGACCACATCGTCAATCGTCGCGGCGGAAGCGTGCGCCACATCGACGAGCATCCCGCGCGCCTCCATCCGCCGAACCATCTCACGCCCCTTATCCGTCAACCCCGTCTTCCGCAGGCCGTGCGCCGACCCGCCCCACTCGTTATCGAAGAAGTGCGTCGGGGCCATCATGCGAAAGCCAGCCTCGAACAGCACGTCAACATTATTCACGTCGCCATCGAGCGCGTGCGCGCCCTCGATACTGAGCAGCCCCGCGACCAACTGCGGCTCACTCTTCCGACGTTCGAGAAACTCCGCGAGGTCGCCCGCTGTCCTGATGACGGCAAAGCGCCCGCCCGAGCGCGCCGCCGCTTCGTTCAGCTTTCGAGCTTGATACAGCGCACGCTCTTTCAAACTGCCCCACGCGGCGCGCGGCTGGCGTTCCGCGACGACGAGCGGCGTTATCTCGTCCGAAGAGCCATCGTTGCTCTCGTAGTTCGACCCGTAGGGGACTTTCGTCACGACCGAGAAGACCTGTAGCGCGACGCCGCCCTCCGCGAGTCGAGGGATGTCGACGTGGCCGCGCGACGCGCGTTCGAGCAAGTCCCTGTCCCACAACAGCGAGTCGGCGTGCATGTCCGCGACGAGCAGCGTCCGGTGCAGCGCGCGCGCCCGCTCCGACACGCTATACGGCGAACTCTCACGCGTCCGGTTGCTGTACCGCTCGACCAACCCCGGCACGACGAAGAAGAACGCCAGCCCGCCGAGGACGACGATCAAGAGCAGGATGACGAGAAGCTTTCTTTTCATCAACACACCGCCGAGATTCCAGGCTTACTTCCAACGCAAGAGATGTGACTAAGGGAAAAGAGAGATGCCCTGGCAGGGACTTGAACCCCGAACCAACGGATTATGAGTCCGCTGCTCTAACCGATTGAGCTACCAGGGCGTGTGACTCCAAAGGAAGTGCCGGGCGATTATAAAGACCCGCAAGTGTGGCCGCAACCGATAGCCGCACGCACTCACACTTCTCTGCGAACGTTCAGATGTTTTCACCATGCGGCACATCCATTGTCTCTTTGAGCGCTTCGATCTGGGCGATGTGGCGGTCTTCGTGTGCGCCGATGAAGAGGAGCCATTGGTAGAGGTTGAGCGGGCCCCAGGCGGGGTGCGGGAAGCGCGTGGCGTGGCCGTCGATACGCTCAAGGCGCGGGCGAAGGGCGTGGAGAGCGGCGCGCGTCGAGCGCATGGCGTCGAGCGAGTCGGCGAGCGGGCGCGCGTCGCCGGGGCGAACGCTCTCCGGCGCGTTGAGCTTGACGGCACGCGTCTGCTCGACTGACTCTTCGATGGAGACGGGAGGGAATGGTTCTCCGTCGGCACGAGCCTGCCCCGACTCTTCGGCCTTCCCGAGGATGCGTTCGACGAGACCTAACACGTTCCGCTCGACGATGGAGAGATGCTCACAGAGCTGTGCGACCGACCACTTCTCCGGCGCGGGTCGAAAGCCTTGTTGCTCGTCGGTCAAGCCTTCGATTGTTTGAAGCAGACGGCTGCGGGTGCGGTCGATCTCGTCGAAGATTTCGGAGACGCTGTTGTAGTTCATCAGGGGAATCGCTCCTCGTTTGGTCAGTGGTAGATGATGAATGGTCAATGGTCAATGGTGAATGTTGGTTTCAAGTCGAGTCGTTGCGGCTTTCGAGTCCGGGGACGGCGCGCGTTTGGCCGACGGGCGCGGGCGTGTTTGAGAGCGTCAGGTGTGACGCGGGAGCGCGCGGGCGGTGAGATGCGGCACGTAGAGGCTGAGCACAGCCGCCTGCGGCGAGAGGCGTAGTACGTGCCAGCGCGGGTACTTGAAGACCGGCTCGTCGTGGTAGATGTGTACGAAGGCCGTCTGCGCGAGAAGCGTCTCAGGCTCGACCCATTCGAGACGGACAAAGGGGTTCAAAGAGATGAGCAAGGCTGTGCTCGGCGTTTGCGTTGCGCCGTTTGCGCCTGACTGTTGCCCTGCGCCGCTTGCGCCCGACGGTTGTGCGTTCGCTTGTTTCGACTGCGCCGCGCTCGCGCCTTTCCCCTCCGGCTCGCCCTTCTTGAAGACACGCGCGTCATATTCGGCTGAGGCCGCGCGCAGAGGCTCGCGCAGCGAGAGTCCTCCGCCCGTCGGATGATTGCCTGCGGCGTCGTAGATCGCCACGTCGTAGTCGAACGCGGTCGCGACCTTCGAGCCGTCGGGCGACCAGACGGGCGCGACCGGCGTCACACGATCATCGAGCAGGCGCTCCTGTCCTTCGAGCGTGACGAGACGGGGCCGGCCCGCATGCGGGACGCCCCCTTTGCGCTGTGCCTCCCACTCGTCCTCCTTGCATGCGAGCGCGGCGATCTGCCGACCGTCGGGCGACCATGCGAGCTTGAAGTAGATGAGTCCCTCGCGCGCTGTGAGCGGGCGCAGGTTGAAGCCGTCGCGGTCACCCGTATAGACCTGCTCTGTGCGGAACGTCTGTGTGGACGGGATGAGAGGCGCGGCGGTCGGCGTCGGCAGCGCCGCCTGAGTGCCCTCGCCGACAGGAGACGGCTGCGGCGAGAGGTCGGGCGGCAGAGGCGCTTCGACGGGCGTCGGGCTTGCGGAAAGAGACGGGTTGCGCACGCCGCTGAAGAGTATGCTTTGGCCGTCGGGCGACCAGGCGACCTCGTCGGGGAAGACGCCGGTCAGGTCTGAGGGCAGGACGTTGCGTATGAACTGACCCGTGGCGGAGTAGAGGTCGATGCGGAAGTCCGTGTTGTTCTCGCTGGTATCGCTCGTGCCGTAGAGCGCGAGCGCGCGCTGCCCCGTCGGGTCTAAGACGGTGCGTATGAGCGCCTCGTTCATGCGCTGCGTCTCGAAGGCCGTCTTGATGGCGGCGAGCGGCTCTTCCGTCTCGTCTCGCCGCAGGCGCTCCGGCAAACTCTCCTCGGTCACGTCCGGCTCGAAACGGAAGGCGAGGCGCTCCGACGGCACATCGCGCAAACTCTTCGGCGAGACGCTCAACCCCGCCGTCTCTCTCACACTCCGACACCCCGCCGCAAGCCCTGCGACCAACAGCAGCAACAGTATCGTCAAAGCGCTCACGCGCTGACTCCTATTTCCCAAGCGTCTCCTCATCACCTTCTCTCTCGAACTCCGACGCCATCCGACATCAACGCGCGCTCAACGCGCAGAACCGAACACGCCCGCGTTGTCCAACCCGATTTCGTCAGCCGATGATAGAAACGCGCGCGCCCGAAAGCAAGGAGGAAGAGTAGACAGTAGTCAGTAGTCAGTAGTCAGTAGTCAGTAGCAGGGCTTTCGCTATCCAATCGTCCGGGTGAAAGCGCAACACTCATCACGCGGAGCGCTACTGTCTACTGTCTACTGTCTACTGTCTACTTCCCTTCACCTGTTCTTCCAATCCGGCTTGCGCTTCTCCATGAAGGCGCGGACGCCTTCGTGCGCGTCCTCGGTCTTCATCAGTTCGTTGAGGTAGATGTCTTCGACGCGCTCAAGGGCTTCGAGGAAGGGACGGCCCCGCGCCGCGTCCAAAGCGTGGCGGGTCATCTCAAGTGCGGGCGCTGAGAGTTCGCGTAGCCGCGCGAGAATCTCTTGCAGCTTCGATTCGAGCCGGTCGCTCTCGACGACGTAGCTGACAAGGCCCGTTCGCAGCGCCTCCTGCGCGTCGAAGATTTCGCCCGTCAGCAGAAGCTCGCGCGCGCGCCGCTCGCCCATGATGCGCGGCAACAAGATGGCCGCGACGGGCGGGAAGACTCCAAGCTTGATCTCGGGCTGGCCGTACTTCGCCCGCGCCGCCGAGATGACGATGTCGCAGCCCGCGACAAGCTCGCAGCCGCCGCCGAGCGCCGCGCCTTCAACCACGGCGATTGTCGGCTTCCCCATCTGCTCCAACGTGCGGAAGACGTTATGGAAGGATTCGAGCATCTGGTAGACCGTCTCCGGCTGATGCTCTTCGACCGAGACGCCCGCACTGAAGGCGCGCGACCCTGCCACGGCGTCAAAGACGACGGCCACCACGTCGCGCGCGCCCATGCACTCGGTCAGCGCGCGGTCAACCTCGCGCATCATCGCGATGGTGAAGATGTTCAGAGGTGGCCGCGCGAACGTCACACGCCCGACGTGATCCTCGATGCGGAAACGTATGTGCTGGTATGCGTCCGTCATAATTGTCTGCGTTAGAATCTTAATCTCGACAGAAAAATTTAACAGGGATGGACAGGATGGACAGGATAAGAGAATTTTTGATTTGCGATTTTTGATTTGCGATTGATTGGCAGAAATCCGCAAATCAAAAACCTAAAATCCCAAATCAAAAATCCTGTCTATCCTGTCCATCCCTGTTAATTATTACTCCCGCCCACACGCTTGATGACCAGGTAGACGGGGCAGCTCATGGCGAGAAGCACGAGCGCGTAGATGCTGTTCTCCGTGTCGCTCGCGACCGCGCCGACGAGAAAAGCGACGGAGCCTGCGAGCGCGAGTGCGGTCGTCACGGGATAGCCCCACGCACGATAGGGCCGTGGCGTCAACGGCTCGCGGCGGCGCAGCACGAACATGGAGAGGAAGACGAGCGCGTAGTCCGTGACGAAGAAGAAGGCGAGCGCCGCCAGCACCCTCTCGAACGTCCCGCTGAAGACGATCATCAACACGGCTGTCGTCGTCGAGACGGCGAGCGCGACGGTCGGCGTGCCGCCACGATTGACGCGCGACGCGCCGCGCCAGAACAGTCGGTCGCGACTCATGGCGTAGATGATGCGAGGCGCGGTCAGGGTGTTGCCGTTCACGGATGCGAGCAGAGAGAGTATCGCCACCACGCCGATGATGGTCGCGCCGCGCGGGCCGAAAATCTTCTCGGCGGCTGCGCCCGCGGCGAGCTTCTGCCCCGCGAGCTGCTGGATGGGAAGCACGTAGAGGAGCGCGAGGTTGAACAGCAGATAGATGCCTATGACGAGCAGGACGCTCCCGACCATCGCGCGCGGGACGTTGCGCGCGGTGTCGCGCACCTCTTCGCCGAAGTAGACGGTGCTGTACCAGCCGTCGTATGTGTAGATGATGCCCTGCAAAGCGAGCACCGCCGCCGCCGCAAGCGACAGCCCCGTGGGCACCTTCGGGATCGCAGTCTGCCCGGCGACGTTCGCAGTCTGCCCGGTCTCATGTCCGCCGAAGGCGAAACAGGCCGCGATGAGCGCAGCGAAGGCGAGCGTCTTTAAAAGGCTCGTCAACTCCTGCGAGCGGCTGCCCCAGCGCACGCCTCGCCACTGAAGAACTGCGAAGGCGACGGCGACGGCTGCTGCAACCGTCAAAGCTCGACCGGCGAGCGCGGGCACAAGGAGGCCCGCATACTCGCCGACGACGAGCGCGACCGCCGCGACCGTGCCGCACGTCGAGAGCCAGTCGCTCCAGCCGACGACGAAGCCCGGATACTCACCCAGAGCGCGACGCGCGAAGACGTAGAAGCCGCCCGAGCGCGGAATCATCGTCCCCAACTCCGCGACCGACAACGCGCCGAACAGAGCATAGACGCCGCCCACCAGCCACGCTCCGATAAAGAGCCACGCGTTCGGCAACTGTCCGGCGACATCGCCCGGAGTGCGCAGGATGCCCATGCCGATGGTGATGCCGATGGTGACCGCCATCCCGAACACGACGCCGAGCACACGCAAGAGCTGGCCGCGCTCGTCCGCCTGAATCGCTTCGGGGGCGACCGCAGTCGGCGGGGCGGATTTCTCGACTGTCGCCATTCACGCTCCTTACTTTAAGCGGTCGAAACTAAGAGCCGAGGATTTGTCGCAGGTGATTTTTGAGGTGGCCGATGTAGTCGAGCATGAGGTATTCGAGCGTCGCAGGCTCGCCCTCGCCGATTGTCACCCAGCCGATCTGGTGCAGGCTGTGCTCGTCGCGGCTCGCACGCCGGACAGCCTCCGGCGCGTGCTCCATCACATGCGCGAGGTGCAGATTGTAGAACTTCCAGAGGTTGACTAAGAGCGGCCAAGGCTCCACGTCGTACCTCTGCGTACGCACCCAAAGCTCCTGCTCGTAGCCGGGGAAGACCAACCCTTCGGTGAACTGCGCGCGGACGAAACGCTGGTGATTGTTCGAGGCCGAGTCGATGAGGTGGCCGAGAATCTCTTTCGCAGACCATTTCCCCTCCGCACGTCGCGCGCGGCTCTCATCCTCCGTGATCGAGAGCATACTCGCCGACGCTTCTTCGATTGTGCGCCTGAAATCTTCCAGCACGTCCTCCATGATTTTGAATTACCTTTCCATGTTACCCCAACGCGCGCGTGCGGCTCCTTCAGAGCAACTGCCCGCCGTCAACGCGTATCACTTCGCCCGTGATGTGTCGCGCGTGCTCGGAGCAGAGGAAGGCGACGACGTGCGCCACGTCCTCCGGCTCGCCCATGCGCCCGAGTGCCGATTCGCGGACAGCCTGCTCTCTGACCTTGTCCGAGAGACGTTCCAGAAGCGGCGTGCGTATGAAGCCCGGCGCGACGGCATTGACGTTGACGCCGTAGCGGCCCAACTCTCCGGCAGCCGAGCGTGTGAGCGCGATAAGCCCCGCCTTCGACGCAGCGTAGTTCGCCAGCCCGAAGCGCCCGCGCATCGCTTCAATCGAGGCGACGTTGACGACCTTGCCCGCGCGCCTTCGTCGAAAGACGCGCGCCGCGGCCTGCGTGTAACTGAATGCGCCTTTGAGGTTCACGTCCAAGACGCGTCGCCACTGCTCCTCGGTCATCTCCCACAGGGGCGCGTCCGAAGTAGTGCCCGCCGCGTTGACGAGCACGTCGAGCCGACCCATCTGCGCCAGCGTCTCTTCGACAATCTGCGCGGCGCGCGCGTGCTCCGACACGTCCGCGCGGAAAGATACCACGCGCCCGCCCGCGGCCTTCAACAAATTCTCGGCCTGCGCCAACTGCGCCTCCGTCGCCACGTCCACCAAGACTAGGTCGACGCCGCCCCGCGCAAGCTCAAGCGCGCACGCGCGCCCGATCCCCGACGCCGCGCCCGTGATTAAAGCGACCCGCCCCTCAAATTCTAACTTCATCGTTCCGAGTTCATCGTTCCGAGTTCATCGTTCCCACTTGCGGGAATGGAGCGCCGAGCCACGACTGGTAGTTGCGCTTCTGCTGTTCGGAAGGCACGGCGACGGGGACAATGCGGTAGGTGGCGCTCGCCCGCGCGCCGAGTTTGATTGTGAAGGTACGCAACTCGTCGGCGCGAAAGACTGTGAGCGTCAAAGTATCACCGGGGCGCTTGTCGGCAAAGCGTGCTTCGAGCGACTCGCGCGTGGCTCGATAGCCGTCAACGGCGATGATCTCGTCTCCGGCGTTGAGTCCCTGTTCGTAGGCGGGCGTGCCGGTGGGAACCGTCTTGATAACGAGTGCGCCCGGCGGGACTGTCTGGCCCACGACCTGCTCGCCATCCTTCGCGAGCGTCTCGCCGAGGTAAGCCTCTTCGGCGGCGGGGCGACCCGCGGGAGTGCTCGTGGTGTCGAGCCGGAGTCCGGCCCACTCAAGCGCGGAGTTGTAGTCCAACTCCTCGCGACCCCGTACGTAACGGCGGAAGAACTCATCCAGCCCGCCGCCCGCCGCCCGTTCGGCCTCGCGCTCGAAGTCTTCGGGCGTGTAGTTGCGATTCTTCTTGTAGTAGTTGTTGTAGAGCGCGCGCATCACGTCGTCCAGAGAGCGCGCGCCGTTCGAGCGGCGGCGTATTTCCAGATCGAGGAGGAGGCCGAGAATCGCGCCCTTGTCGTAATAGGAGATGACGGAGTTGACAGTATTCTCGTCGGGGCGATACTGCTTGATCCACGCGTCGAAGCTCGACTCCTCGGCGCTCCGCTCAAGTCGGCCCGGCGTGTTCTGAAGGCTCTGGATGTCGCGGGCGATTGCCGCGAGATACTGCCGGTCGGTCATCAGCCCTGCGCGCCGGACGAAGGCGTTCTCGTAGAAGCTCGTGATACCTTCGGCGACCCAGAGCAGGCGCGTGTAGTTCTCCTGCGTGTAGTCGAAGGGGCCGAGCGCGTCGGGGCGAATGCGCTTGACGTTCCAGAGGTGGAAGAACTCGTGCGCGAC
This sequence comes from Acidobacteriota bacterium, assembly GCA_032162705.1. GTDB lineage: Bacteria > Acidobacteriota > Blastocatellia > Pyrinomonadales > Pyrinomonadaceae > QHXN01. Next base: position 16,369 of record JAVRON010000043.1, on the reverse strand, counting down.
GAGCGTGTGAAAGCCGCGCCGGTCGTCAGCCGTCGCGAAGCCGAAGCGACGCCAGGTGAGCGAGGTCGAGTTCAGATGTTCGAGTCCGCCGCCGCCCGAGGCCCCGAGCAGAAGGATAAATGTGTAGTCGTGATATGGAATCTCGCCCATCATCTCCGCTTCGGTTTCGACGATTTTTTGCACGTCGCGCCTCATGCGCTCGGGGTCGTAGTTGCCCTCGCCGTCGATGACGATGCGGTGGCCGACGCCCTTTACGTCGAACTCGATAAGGCGGAAGTTGCTCGCGATAAACGGCGAGTCGTAGAGAACATCGAAGTTCTCGGCGCGGAAGGTGTCGCGCTCGCCTGCGACTGCGGGCAGACCCGTGGCAATCTTCCAGTCCTTGAAAGGCTCGACGCGGAGTGTCGAAGGCGCTCCTAACAATCCATCCGGGTACATCAGAAGAGTCGCGTTGTTCCAGAAGGCGTGGCGGTCGTTTAGCTCGCTCGTGCGTACGCTCAGCTCGTTGGCATAGACCGTGTAGCGCACGCGCAACTCGCGCACGCCCGATGCCTCGATGCGCCAGGTGTTCTTGTTGACCTTGTTCCAAGCGAGCGCGCGACCGCCGCTGCTGCTGCCGTCCTGCGCCGAGAAGTCCTGTACCTGTCGCTCGAACTCGCGGATGAGATAGGAGCCGGGCGTCCAGACCGGCATCAGTAGATCGACGCTCGCCGGTGCTCCGCCCTGCTTGTAGCGCAGACGCGCCTCGACTTCAAACAGGTGCGTCTGCGGCCTGCGTATAGAGATCGTGTAGCCGATCTCGGGCGCGTTCGGCGGGACACTGCGTTCGCGCTGATTGCCTTGCGCGTGCGCCGTCGTCGCGGCGAGCGAGAGCAGGACGAGAGACGCCAAAAGGGCGAGCGGCTTCGTACGCGTGTGACGCATCGTGCTTGACACTTCCTTTGCCTGAGCTAAATTGTGTGGGGAAAATTCTCGCCGGAATCTTACAACGAAACCGCGCGCGCGGGCGAGAGGCCGTCGCCTTTACGTGCGCGCCGGGCGGCCTTCCGTCGTCACGCGCATGTGTGTCAAACTCTCGCGTAGGAATTGTGTCAAACTCTCTCGTAAGAAAAAGGGAGGCGGAGGGACGGCGGCGATGACGATTGTGACCTGTGCGAAGTGCGGCGCGAAGAATCGTGTGGACGAGCGCGTGACGGTCGTCGGCAAGCAACCTGTGTGCGGCAAGTGCGGCGCGAGTCTGAAGGGCGACAGCGGCGGAGAGGCGTCCAACGCAACCGGAGCGGCTAACACAACAGGAGCAACGACCGCGAGAGGAGCAGCCAGCGCAAGAGGAGCGACTGACGCAAGCGGGGCAGCTAATCGCGCAAGCGGGGCGGCGGCGAGCGGCGCGGGCAGTAAGCCTCTGACTGTGACGGACGCGACGTTTGCGCGTGAGGTCGTCGAGGCTTCAAAGGCTCTGCCCGTGCTGCTCGACTGCTGGGCTGCCTGGTGCGGGCCATGCCGTATGATCGCGCCCGCGCTTGAAGAGCTGGCCGCAGAGTCGGGCGGGCGCTACCGCATCGCCAAGTTGAACGTGGACGAGAACCCGCAGACCTCCGCCGCCCTGACCATACAAAGCATCCCGACCCTCTTCGTCTACAAGAACGGCCAGGCGGTCGAGCGCATCGTCGGCGCACAGACCAAGCGAGTCCTCGCCGCACGCCTCGCCGCGCACATCTAAAAGTGAATGATAAGTGATGAGTGATGAGTGATAAGAAAGACCCACTATCTTTTCTCATCACTTATCACTCATCACTTATCACCTAATTAACGTTGACCGCGACTTGCTGCTTGCCGCAGGGCGAGGAGAAGGTGACGTTGAAGGCTCCGGTCTTGCCGCTGACGGAGGTGATGGTGAAGCGCGCGCCGCTGCCGTCGGCAGGGGTGCGCGGCTCGGCGAGCACGATGATGTCGGCCCAGTTCGCGGTCGAGGGGTCGATGCGCGGCTGCGTCCGTCCGGTGTAGTTCTCAAGGCTGAGGGCGACGGTGGCTGAGCCTCCGTTGCTCTTGATCGTCAGCGAAGCTTCACTCGCCGTCAGCACACACGCTCCCCCTTCCTCCGACTTGCGCGAAGGCTTCGGCTCGGTCGTCTGTGAAGGCGAAGGCTCGGGCGTGGGCGTCTGCACGGGCGAAGGCTCGGGCTTTGGTGACGTGGGCGAAGGTTCGGTCGTAGGCGATGTCGGCGAAGGCGTCGCTTCGGGCGTGGCCGTGCTGACAGGCTCCGCGGATGCAGGCTCAGGCTTCGCCGTCGTGGACTCAGGCTTTGCTGTCGTAGGCTTGGGCTTTGCTGTTTCAGTCCTGGCAGTTCCGGTCTTAGCAGTAGGCTCAGACGCGGGGGGCGTGGCCGCGTTGGTCGCCGAGGGTTGCGCGCTCGTTGTTGTCGTCGTCGCCTCGCCGTTGGCTGTGTTGGGTTGCGCCGAAGGCGTCTCGACCGGCGCGGCTTCGGGCGCGGACGGCGGCGATAGCGCGGTGCGGGCAGCAGCGGTGGTCGCGGGCGTCTCAAGCAGTTCGTCGAGACCTTTGAGCGAGCCGCCATTGAGACGTTTGTAGAGCGCTTCGATGGCGGTGCGGTGCGTCGGCTCCGGCTGCGCGCGATAGCTCGTGACGTAGGCGGCCAGCGCGTCCTGCGCGCTCCCGCTCGCTTCGAGCGCCGCACCCAGACGCCACTCCGCCGTGCGCCACCACTTGGTACTCTCGGGCAGGACGCTCACCGCGCGGCGCAGACGCACGGCGGCCTCGGCGGTCTGCCCCTGATTGTAGAGCGCCCAACCGGCCAGTTCCTCTATCCTCCCGCGCAGGACTTTCGAGAGCACGTCGGGCTGCACGTCGAGCATGTTGAGCGGCAAGTTCTGCTCGGCGACCTGTCGGCGAAGCTCCCTCAATTCGTCCGTGTCGGCGAAGAGCGCGATGGGCGCGTGCGGAACCTTGAGCGCAGACTCGACTCCGCCGACTGCCGCCTCTGCGCGCTGGAGCGCCTCCGCTTGCGCCGTGCCGCGCTGCTCCAGACGGCTCGCGGCGTAGAGGTTTCGGAAGGCGCGCATGTCGTCTTCGCCCGCACTGAATTCGCGCGCGGCCTCGGCTGCCGACTTCTCGTCGGTCGAGCCGGCGGCGGTCGCCTGCCGGAAGGCGAGCAGCGCCTTCAGCATCCTCGCCTCTTCCGTAGAGGATGCGCCCGTGAACTGTGAGAGGCTCGCGCGACGCTCGGGCGCGAGCAGTTCATTAAAGTCTGATGCGTGTGATTCGACGCGGCCCGCGAGCCGCGCCTCTATCTGTCCTTCACGCACGACGAACGAACGAGAGAGCTGTTCGGCGGCCTCGTCGTACAGACCGGCTGCGCAGAGGGCGGCGGCCAGCTCGTAGTCGAGTGTAGGGAAGTTGCCGAACCTGCGCGCGGCCCTTAAAGCCCTCTCGGCTTCGAGCGGACGCTTGAGCGCGAGCAACGCACGCCCCTCGGCGATGCGCGCCCAGGCCCATCCGAAGCGCGACTCGAAAGCGATGGCCTTCTCTGCAAGCTCAAGCGCGCGAGCGCCCTCGCCGTGCGCCGCGTACCAGTAGGACGCGCCGACGAGCAGCGGCAAGTCCCTCGCCTCGCCTGTGAGCGCCGACTGCAACTCGCGCTCGGCCTCTTCGCGACGACCCGCGTCGAAGAGCGCGAGCACCATTCCGCCGCGCGCGTTCGCGTCCTGCGGTTCGGCTGCAAGCTGTTCTTTGTATAGCGCGAGCGCATCTTCGGGCTTGCCCGTGGCGCGTCGGAGTTCCGCCAGCACGCGACGCGTGCCCGCCGACTTTGGGTCTAGTTCGAGCGCGCGTGCAAACTCTGAGGCGGCCTCTTCGAGCCGAAGCCCGTAACGATTCGCCATGCCGAGCGCCTGATGCGCCGCCGCCGAGTCAGGCTGCAAAGCGATTACGTCTCGCGCGACGCGCGCCGTCTCTTCGGGCTGCTCGATGCCGAGATAGAACGAGGCCACGGCGAGAAGACGCAGCGCATTGCCCGCCGCGCGAGCCTCGACCGCGCGTGCTAATTCCAGCGCCGCATCGCGCTCGCCGAGCACGTAGAGGTTCGCGGGCAGTTGCGAGACGACCTCCGCGAAGAGCTTGTCCGACATCTGCAAGGGCGCTTCCGCCACAGCCGCGCGGAACAGCTCGACGCCCGCCGCACGGTCGCCCCCACGCAGGCGCTCGTCACCGAGCGCGGCACGTGAACTCGTCAGAAGCTCCTGCGCACGAAGGGTCTGCGCTGAGTCAGGATTCTCTTTGACGAAGGCCCGTAGTCTCTCGACCCGCGCCGCCGCGTCGAGCTTTACGACCTCGTCAAGCTCCGCCTTCAAAGCGTCCTCATCCGAAGGCTTCTGCGCCGCAGCCTGCTGCGCCCCGGCCTTCGGCTTGCCCGTCGTCTTCGGCTTCGCCTTAACGGCCTGCGCCGCAGGCTTCGCATCTACGGACTTGCGCTGCGCGAGCACTGCCCCTGAATGGAGAAGCAGCACAAGCGATGAGGAGGCCAATACTATGCTCAACTTTGCGACTCGATTTATCATTTTCATTTATTCAGGAATCGGGAAACGGGTTCGGTCGTCGGGTTTGTTATCGACTTATGTGCGGGCATGATAACATCGCCGCGCGCCGCGGCGCACGGGCGGCGGTCGCTAATATTCCCTTGAGAAGGCTGGGAGATTTGGAAGGCTTCGACGAAGAGTACGAGCGCAGGCTGGCCGAGGCACGCGAGCGCGCGGGCGCGCGTGGGCGCGGCGACGTGCTCGAATATCTACACCTCAAGGCCGCGAATGATTCTCTGCGCTCGCGCGGCGTCGAATGGCTGCTCGACTCGCTCAACCATCTGGCGGGCGAGTTGAACCGCGAAGGGGCTGGACTCACGCTCACGCGCACGGAGGCGCACCGCTTTCGCGTCGGGCATTCGACGATGGTCGGCACGCGCCTCGTCCTGCGTCGTGGCCTTCGCGCGCTCACGGTCGAAGCGGGCTGGCCGCGCGGGCCGCGCGACGGGGTCGTGCGCGGCGGCGGGCTGGCCTCCGCACTCGTCGGGCACTTCGGCGACAGACGCGCCGGAGAAGAACTCTTCCTCCTACCTTCGGACGCGGACGACGCGCGCTGGTTCATCATCGAGAAGAACGGCGCACGCACCGAACTCCTCGAAGAGCGCCTGCGCCGCCACCTCACAAGACTTCTCGACTGAGAGCAGTAAACAATAAGCAGTGAGCAGTGAGCAGTGAGCAGTGAGCAGTGAGCAGTGAGCAGTGAGCAGTGAGCAGTGAGCACAAGAGCGCTGCGCCGTCTCTCAACAACTGTCCACTGCTCATTGCTCACTGCCCAACTGGCGTCGTAACCGCCACGGCAACGGCTATCCCTACTAATCCTTCAGTCAACATCGACACCGCACGGGCTTCAACATCACCGCGCGTCAAGCGAAGCGGCGTGGCGTACAAATCACGCTGCTTCTCTTTAATGATGAATGCGGAGTGATGAATGATGAATATGGCTCGGCTTGAAAGATAGAAGCCAACGTACATTTTATTCATCACTCATCACTCCGCATTCATCATTTCTTCTATAATGCCCGCATGTCGCAGACGAAAGGCACGCTCTACCTTGTCGCAACACCCATCGGTAATCTGGAGGACGTGACGCGGCGTGCGTTGCGCGTGCTCGCGGAGGCGGACGTAGTGGCGTGCGAGGACACGCGCCGGACGCGCACGCTGCTCGAACACTTCGGGATACGCGCGCGCACTGTCAGTTATCACGAGCACAACGAGCGCGAGCGCGCCACGGAACTCGCCGCCGTGCTCGAAGGCGGAGCCAGCGTGGCGCTCGTCTCGGACGCGGGCACGCCCGGCATCAACGACCCGGGCTTCCGGCTCGTGCGCGCCTGCGTCGAGCGCGGACTGAGAGTCGTCCCCGTGCCGGGCCCCACGGCCTTCGTCGCCGCGCTCACGGCGTCGGGGCTGCCGACCGACGAGTTCTACTTCGGCGGCTTTCTGCCGTCGCGCACGCACGCACGGCGAGAACGGCTCGCCTCTGTGCGCGCGCTTCGCGCCACGCTCGTCTTCTACGAGACGCCACACCGCATCGCGCATGCGCTCTCGGACGCGCGCGAAGTTCTGGGCGAACGCGAGGCCGCGGTCGCGCGTGAGCTGACGAAGATTCACGAAGAGATAGTTCGCGGGCGTCTGGGCGAGCTGGCCGCGCGCTTTTCCGTCGAAGGCGCAGCGCGCGGCGAGATGGTTCTGGTCATCGACCGTGACGTGATTGAGGAGGAGGGCGATGCGGGGACTAAGACAGCGGCGGGCATCGCGGAGCGCGTGGCCGCGCTCGAAGCCGAAGGGCTGGGGGCCCGCGCCGCACTCAAGCGCGCCGCCCGCGAATTGGGCCTCACCCGCGACGAGGCTTACAGGCGTCTGACTTCGGAACGCGCGCGGACGAAAAGTTAAGGGCAGCCGCCAAGTTGACGCGGCTGCCCTTTATGTCATTGCTGAAGCGACATTCATGCACTATGCCGCATTAATCTGTCCAGCCATAAATTCGCCAGCTTCTCCTGCACGGTGTTGGCGCGCAGCCGCGCGTTGAGGTGCTGGAAATCGACGTGGTCGAGCGGCTGATCCTGATTGAAGCATGAGAAGACGAAGGACTCGCGTCCGGTCTGCGGATCGACGTGGCGTTGCAGGCATTGCGCGCAGACCTCCTTCATCATGCACTGCATCGGACTGTTGATGGAGCCGACGCCGACGTGCGTGGGACTCAGGTGCGAGGCGAGCACCGTTGAGCGAGCCTGTTTGACGGCGGCCATCATGCGGTCGGAGCCGATGGCGATGATGCGCTCGACCTCTCGCAGGTCAAAGAGCGGCTGCCCGAAACGACCTTCGGCGTAAGACTTGATGGCCTCGACGATGTTGCCGCGGAAGTGCCGGTCTTGCGCGCGGCTCGGCTCGATTTCTCGTCCGGTGTCCGTAGACCAGATGACCTGATCGGTCGCCTCCTCGATCTCCTCGCGCTTGAAGAGGTCTTTGCCGTCCTTGTAGCCCGCGAAGTAGATGACGCGATTGTCGCTCGCTTTCAGAGCCTTCGCGATTGAGAAGAGCACGGCGTTGCCCAAGCCACCACCCGCGAGCAGCACGGTCTCGCCCTCTGGAATCTCGGTCGGCGTTCCCGTCGGCCCCATGACGACGACCTGCTCTCCGGGTCGGAGCAGCGCGCACTGGCGCGAAGACGCTCCCATCTCAAGCACGATCATGCTCAGAAGCCCCGCCTCTTTATCAACCCACGCGCCGGTGAGCGCCAAGCCCTCCATCGTCAACTTTGTTCCTTCGACCACGCGCGCGTCCGTCTCGTAGTTCTGCAAACGATAGAACTGTCCGGGGTGAAACTTGCGTGCCTGCATCGGCGCGCGGATGACGACCTCGACGATGGTGTCGGTCAAACGCTCGACGCGCTCGACGCGTGCGATCAGATTCTCTTCGAGCGTCTCGATCAAACTCGCGAACGACTCGTCGCGTGCTCTCTGGTCTTCGACGCGAAGCGCCGCCAACTCTTCCGCAAACAGCGAGACGACTTCCGGAAAGCCGTCCTTCGCCGACGCCATCGCCTTGACGACGTTGCCCGCGTAGGTCGGATGGTTGTCGCCGTAGTAAGTGATGAAGCGTCCTTCGCTCGCATAGGACGTGAAGAAGCCGCGCTCGTCCTTTGCCGCGGGGACGAGCCGCGCACGTCCGTCAGCGCCCTTCTCAATCCTGTGCGGCGCGAAGAACTCTCTCCACTCGTCGAGCGCGAACGTACCCGGACTCTCCCTCTCATAAATCGTGTTCGGGCTTGTGCCCGCGGCGACGCAGACCGTGCGCGCTAGGATGCGAAAGCTTCCGCCCGAGCCTTTCCACTTGCCCGTCTCAACGTCGCGCAGCATGCGCTCGAAGATGATGGCCGAGACCGCGCCGTGCTCGTCGGCGACGGCCTCCGCGGGCGACATGTTCTCGATAATCGAGATGCCCTCTTCGAGCGCCTTGGCGACCTCTTCATGATTGAGACGATAGGCGGGCGAATCCAACAGGCGCTTGCGGTAGACGATAGAGACGCCGCCCCACGCGCGTACGAGCGGCACGAAGTTCGGCGACTCGCCCGCGCGCGCGGCGCGCTCGCGCTCCACGCGGACGGCGCGACCGTGCGCGAGATACTCTTCGAGTGTGGCGCGCTCCTCGGCGTCGAACCTTTTTAAAATCTCCTCCGCGCCGAACTCCCCTGCGACCGCCTCGAAGCGTTCCAGAGTCTTCTCGACCTGCACGGGGTAGTATGCGAAAAGCTCTGTCGCCGTGTCGATGGCGGTGAGTCCGCCGCCGATGACGACCGCGGGCAGACGCACTTGCAAGTTCGCCATCGAGTCGTGCTTGGCCGCGCCTGTGAGTTGCAGCGCCATGAGGAAGTCCGACGCCTTGCGTATGCCGCGTATGAGATTGTTCTTCATCGAGACGATGGTGGGCTTGCCCGCGCCCGTCGCCACCGCGATGTGGTCGAAGCCGAGCGCCCAGGCGTCCTCGATTGTGAGCGTCCCGCCGAAACGCACGCCGCCGTAGAAACGGAACCTCGCGCGCCGAGCGAGCGCCACGTGCATGAGCGTCAGAAAATTCTTGTCCCAGCGCACAGTGATGCCGTACTCCGAGACGCCGCCGAACCCCGCGAGCACCCGCTCGTCTAACTCCGTCTCTATCTCGCGCACGTCGCGCACCGCGCGCGGCACGACGCGCCCACCATCGCCCGTCAACTCCGTATCCAGCGGCTCGATCTTCAGCCCGTCGATGCCGACGACGCCGAAGCCTTCGTTCAAGAGAAAGTGCGCGAGCGTGTAACCGGCGGGCCCGAGTCCGACGACGAGCACGTTCTTGCCGTTGTAAGAGAGAGCGTACGGTCGCTTCGCGTTCAGAGGGTTCCAGCGCGTGAGCAGTCCGTAGATTTCGACGCCGAAGGGTAAACGGAGTACGTCAGTCAAAACGCCCGTCTCGGCCTGCGGGATGTTGACCGGCTCCTGCTTCTGGAAGATGCACGACTTCATGCAGTCGTTACAGATGCGGTGACCCGTGCCGGGGCACATCGGGTTGTCGATGACGACGATTGAGAGAGCGCCGATGGGGTCGCCGTCCCGCTCCAACACGTGCATCTCGGAAATCTTCTCGTCGAGCGGGCAGCCCCCGAGTGTGATGCCGAGCGGGTTTCGCTTGAACGAGCCGTCGCGCTCCTTCAAACCCTTCGAGCAGGAGTCCTTGTCGCGCTCGTGGCAGTAGATGCAGTAGTTGACCTCTTCGAGCACCTCGCGCATCCGGTAGCGCGGGTCTGTGAGCTTGAACCCATCGCGTCGTCGCAGGTTCTTATCCAGACCCCGCATCAACTCCGGCAACTCCGCCTCGGGTCTCTCGATCTGCACCAGATGCTCGTAGTTGAGCGGGTGCGGGAAACGGAACGAGACCCAATCACGCACACGCTCACGCGCATCGGGCTTCAGCGCGTGTGCCGCAGCCCAAGCCTCAAGCAGTCTGAGCGCCGCACGCACGAACGCGCGATTCGATTCAGACGCGAACGCGCGATTCGATTCAGCGTCGCTCTTATCCTCTTCCGCAAGCCACGCCGCAAGCGCCCGCTCGGCTTCCGTCCCCGCGACCTTCGTGCGTGCCGCCTCCGCGTCTCTCTCTCGCTCTTCAGACCAAGACTCCTCCTGCCGTACGCCCTCCTTCGGATAGTTCCTCTCCCATTCGAGCAGGCGCACACACATGCGCGCCACGCCCAGTTCGCGGTCATCTTCAAAAGTGTCGGCGAAGGCCACGCGCCGTACGGCTTCGAGCGCCGCGTCCGCCGCCTCAACGTTCACGCCCGTGGCCTTCTCCGCCGGGAAACTCTTCGTCGCGCGTCGCTGTACGAAATGCTTGAACTGAAAGACAGGGTCTTGCGCGCGAACGCGTGCGGCCAGCGCGTCGCGCTCCCGCTCGACGCCGAACAGCCGCGCGACGAAGCGCGACAGGTGCGGCGCGGCAGCAATCAGCAGTTCGGATTCCGCCTTCGTGCCCTTCAGGTTTTCGCCGCGCGCCGCGATGTAATCCATGAGCGACGCGTGAAGCGAAGGGTCTGTGCGCTCGACCTCCGCGTAGAACGTCTCGGCCAGCGCGCGCAGACGCTCGGGCCGGTAGAGGTCGCCGTAGGTAAAGCCCTCTATGCCGAGTTGGAAGTCTGCGGGTGCTTGCTTGTCGCTGGTGTGTTCGTCGGGCGCGGCGTCGTTCGATTCGACGTAGAGGTTCTGTACCATTCGAGTGTTCGACTCTCTAAAAACTTCTCAGACAGAGGAGCGCTTGAAACTTTCTAAGACGGGGAGCCTTGGGACTTTCAGCGAGCCGAGCCTTCAAGCGGCGCGCCGACTCGGCAGTATAACACCGCCGCCCACGCCGCCCGAAAGACCATGCGCCACGCCCCGCGTCATGCCCCACAAACACGCACGCGCCTCGCATCATACGTCACGCCTGCCGACCCGCGCGCACGCCCCAAAGACGACTGCCACACGCTTGCCATTTCCGCGCCCCGACCTTTATAATCGCCCTGCTTTTGGCGCATTGGTGTAGTCGGCTAACACGCCGCCCTCTCAAGGCGGAGACCACGGGTTCGAGTCCCGTATGCGCTACTTCGATGAAGAGAAAAGGGCCGCTGGTTACGACCGGCGGCCCTTTCGTTTTTTATCAGCGCGGCTCTCGTCAGAGCTTCAACAAACGGGGCGCGGGGCGCAGCCCAGGTTCGCGGTTGGCGGGTGCTATAATCGCGCGCCGTTCGGGTCGGTGGAGTCTGAACTGAGGAGGAGTCGCAAACGGGTGCTGCTCGACGATGACAACAAGAGACTGGCCGCGAGCGTGAGGCGTACGCTCGACGCGCTGGTCGCGCCGCTCGGCGAGAGTATCGGGATGGTCTGGCGCGGGGAGGGTGCGCCGCAAGCGCAGTCGGTGCTCGACAACCAGTTGCGGCTGACCGCGCAGCGCTTCGTCGATCTGCGCGAGGCGTCGGACGCAGACAAGCAGAGCTACTACGAAGAGGTCTGCCGACTCTTCCGACTTGAGCCTGCGCCGGACACGTTCCCGCTGCGCGACTCGACAGACCTGCCGCCGCACCTCCTCAAGCGTCTCGACCGCACACCCGTCAGCGTCTCTTATCTCGAAACCTACGACTCACGCCACGGCACGAACTTCGCCGACCGCGCACGCGGCGCGCTCTTCCAGTTCACCAACCTCGTCATCAAGAGTGACGGCACGGTCACGCCCCTTGAGGCCGCCGCGCTCAACGAGTTCAAGCAGACGCTCTACCCCGGCGAAGGACTACCGGACGCGGAGGACGCGGACGCGACGAAGGGCGGCGCAGGGAAGAAGGGGCACGGGACGCGTGGCGACGGCGCGAAGGCGCAGACCGCAGACGCCGACGCGGTTGAGCCGTCGGAGGAAGAACTCCCGCCGCCGCGCCCGCTCGAAGAGCTTTTGGCGGAGCTGGATGCGCTCGTCGGGTTGGAGCGCGTCAAAGCGGATGTACGTCAGCTCATCAACTTCCTCAAGGTGCAGAAGCTGCGCGAAGAGCAGGGACTAAAGACTTTGCCCGCCTCGCGTCACCTCGTCTTCTACGGCAACCCCGGCACGGGCAAGACGACCGTCGCGCGCCTTCTGGCACAGGTCTACCGCACGCTCGGCGTCCTGCGCCGTGGGCATTTGTGCGAGACAGACCGTGCGGGACTCGTCGCGGGCTACGTCGGCCAGACCGCGATGAAGGTCAGGGAGGTGACGACGAAGGCTCTGGGCGGCGTGCTCTTTATCGACGAGGCTTACACGCTCGCGAGTGGCGGCTCGAACGACTTCGGGCAGGAGGCCGTCGAGACGCTTCTGAAGATGATGGAAGACCACCGCGACGATCTCGTCGTCATCGTCGCGGGCTACACGGGGAGGATGCAGGGCTTCCTCGACTCGAATCCGGGCTTGCGCTCGCGCTTCAATAAGCACGTTCACTTCGACGACTACGAAGGCGTGCAGCTCGTCGAAATCTTCAAGACCTTCTGCGGCAAGGCCGACTTTCGTCTCGCCGAAGGAGCCGAGCAGGCACTCGCCTCGGTCTTCCAGGTGCTCACCGCCTCGCGCGACGAGACGTTCGGCAACGCGCGCACCGCACGCAATCTCTTCGAGGCGACACTCAGCAAACAGGCGAACCGTCTCGTCTCGCTCCCCAAAGTGGACAAGGATATTCTCTCGACCATCGAATCGGCAGACATCCCCGGCCACGAAGAGCTGCGCGCCTGCGGCATCCTCTCCGACTCATAACAAAACCGCAAGCGATTGGTTTCGCCACAGAGACACAGAGACACAGAGTTTAAGAATCAAAGAATGTCTGACAGTCCCTTCTCTTATTCCTCTATGTCTCTGTGTCTCTGTGGCAAACTGAAGCTCCCCCATGCGGCTCTGGCGATTTGACCAAAGGCGCGCGGTTGAGCGATGCTACGATGTTACAAAATCAATCTTCATACTTGCGAGATTTAAGCCATGAGTAAAGCAGTGACGGAAGCTTACGGGGGCGGCCCGCTGACCAGTCATTCCGAGGACGAACAGATGTTCCGCGCCTCCGTGCGCGAGTTCGCCGAGGGCGAGATACGGCCCCGCGTCGAGGAGATGGACGAGCACGCGAAGATGTCGCCCGAGGTCATCAAGCAGCTCTTCGATTTGGGCCTGATGGGCGTCGAGACGCCGGAGGAGTACGGCGGCACGGGCGCGTCTTTCTTCATGGCTATCATCGGCGTCGAGGAACTCTCGCGCGTAGACCCCTCGGTCGGCGTGTTGATGGACGTGCAGAACACGCTCGTCAATAACGCCCTCATCCGCTGGGGCACACCCGAGCAGAAGAAGAAGTATCTGCCGCGACTCGCCACCGACACCATCGGCGCATACGCTTTGAGCGAGGCGGGGTCTGGCTCTGATGCCTTCGCCATGCAGACGCGCGCGACGGATCGCGGCGACTACTTTGAGCTGACCGGGCAGAAGCTCTGGATCACGAACGGCAACGAGGCGGAACTCTTCGTCGTCTTCGCCAACGCCAACCCGGAAGCGGGCTATCGAGGCATTACCGCTTTCATCGTCGAGAAGAATTTTGAGGGCTTCGCGGTCGGCAAGAAAGAGAACAAGCTCGGCATCCGCGCCTCTTCGACGACCGAGATCATTCTCGACGGCTGCAAGGTTCCCAAAGAGAACGTGCTCGGCGAGTTGGGTAAGGGCTACAAGGTCTCGATTGAGACTCTGAACGAGGGGCGCATCGGCATCGGCGCGCAGATGATCGGCCTCGCCCGCGGCGCGTTGGAGCATGCGCTCCGGTACACCGCGGAGCGCACGCAGTTCAAGCAGCCGATCAACCAGTTTCAGGGCGTCCAGTTCCAACTGGCCGAGATGGCGACCGAGCTTGAAGCCGCGCGCCTGATGGTCTACAACGCCGCGCGCATGAAGGACGCCGGACTCAACTTCGTCAAGGAGGCCGCGATGGCTAAGCTCTACTCTTCGCGCGTCGCCGAGCGCGTCTCCTCCAAAGCCATCGAGCTGTACGGCGGCTACGGCTTCGTCAAAGACTACCCGGTCGAAAAGCTCTGGCGCGACTCCAAGATCGGCGCTATCTACGAGGGCACCTCCAACATGCAGTTGCAGACCATCGCGAAGCTGATTATCGGAAAGTGAGCGGTGAGCAGTAAGCAGTGAGCAGTAAAGTCACGCCTGTTTGGGTTGATATCTCTTTCACTGCTCACCGCTCACTCGAAAGCTATGACTGCTTCAAGAATAGACATCTTCCGCATGATGCTCGAAGGCGACCCCGACAACACGGCGGTCATGTTCGGGCTGGCGAAGGAGTATGAGAAGGCCGGGCGCTTCGACGACATGATCGAGGTGCTCTCGGACTATCTCCAACGCGCCGACGACGAGGGCAACGCCTACGGCATGCTGGCCGCGGCCTATCTCAAAATCGGCAACCGCGATGCGGCGCGCAGGGCTTATGAACGTGGAGCCGAAGTGGCACAAGCGCACGGCCACCCTTCGATGGCGCAGGACTACAAGCTCTCGATTGAGACGGAGTTTGAGGATTAGAGTTCATTGTCTTCATAGAGGGAATAGATATGGCGACCGAGATTAAGACGCGCGAGTATCGGGGCTTGGGCAGCGACGAGATGATCGGCATCTATCGCACGATGTATCTGTCGCGGCGCATCGACGACAAGGAGATTCAGCTTAAGGGGCAGAACAAAATCTTCTTCCAGATTTCGGGCGCGGGGCACGAGGCCGTGCTCGTCGCGGCGGGCCTCGCGCTCAAGGGCGGCTATGATTGGTTCTATCCTTACTATCGCGACCGCGCGCTCTGTTTACAGCTCGGCATGACCCCGTTTGAGCAGTTTCTGGCAGCCGTCGGCGCGGAGGCCGACCCAAGCTCGCATGGCCGACAGATGCCCTCACACTGGGGACACAGAAAGCTGCAAATCGTCTCGCAGTCGTCGCCCACCGGCACACAGTTCATACAGGCCGTCGGGTGCGCCGAGGCGAGCTACCGCGCGTCTTTAAGCGAAGAGATCAGGGAGAAGGTCTCGGGCTTCCGTAGTGATGAGGTCGTCTACTGCTCTGCGGGCGACGGCACGACGAGCGAGGGCGAGTTCTGGGAGGCTCTCAACACGGCGAGTAATTTAAAACTACCCGTGCTCTTCCTTATCGAGGACAACGGCTACGCCATCAGCGTGCCCGTCGAAGTGCAGACCGCGGGCGGCGACGTGTCGCGCCTGGTCGCGGGCTTCCCCGATCTGCTCATCGAGCGGTGCGACGGCACAGACCCCGTCGAGTCGCTCGAAGTCTTACGCAGGGCGGTCGAGTATTGCCGCGAGAGGAGAGGCCCGGCGCTCGTCCACGCCAAGGTCATACGTCCCTACTCGCACTCGCTCTCCGACGACGAGAAGCTCTACCGCTCGGACGAGGAGCGCACATCGGATGCCGAGCGCGACCCCGTCAAGCGCTTCGGCGCGCTTCTCATCGAAGAGGGCTTCGTCACGCAGGAGGAGTTGCAGAAGATCAAGGACGACATCGACCGCGAGGTGGGCGAGGCCGCAGATGCGGCGCTCTCAAGCCCGCAGCCCGCGCCCGAGACGGCCACGCAGTTCGTCTACTCGCCCGACGTTGACCCGACCTCCGTCGAGTTCGACACCGAAGAGGGCGTAGAACTAGAGGGGAACGCGGGCACGATGGTTGATCTGATTAATCGCTGTCTGCACGTGGAGATGGCGCGCGACGCAGGGATAGTCGTCTTTGGCGAAGACGTGGCCGACTGTTCGCGCGAGCAGAATCTGGAGAAGGTCAAGGGCAAGGGCGGCGTCTTCAAAGTCACAGCCAATCTCCAACGCAAGTTCGGCGCGGCGCGCGTCTTCAACTCGCCGCTCGCCGAGGCCAACATCATCGGACGCGCGATAGGCATGGCGACGCGTGGCTTGAAGCCCGTCGTCGAGATACAGTTCTTCGACTATATCTGGCCCGCATACCATCAGATCAGGAACGAGCTGGCATTGATGCGCTGGCGCTCGGGGGGCGAGTGGGACTGCCCCCTAGTCATCCGCTGTCCCGTCGGCGGTTATCTGAAGGGCGGCGCGGTCTACCACTCACAGTCGGGCGACACGCTCTTTACGCACATCCCGGGTCTGCGCGTCGTCTACCCTTCAAACGCGCTCGACGCCAACGGACTGCTGCGCACGGCCATACGCTCGGACGATCCCGTGCTCTTCCTCGAACACAAGCACCTCTATCGGCAGGCGTACAACAAGTCGCAGTACCCGCCCGACGACTTCATGATTCCCTTCGGCAAGGCCAAGACGGTGCGCGAAGGAACTGACTTGACCATCGTCACATACGGAGCGCTCGTCCAGCGCTCGCTCGTCGCCGCCAGGAATGCGGAGCAGCAACAGGGCATCAAAGTCGAGGTCATAGACCTGCGGACGCTTGCGCCCTACGACTGGGAAGCTATCGCCGCGAGCGTGCGGAAGACCAGCAAGCTCCTCGTCGCGCACGAAGACACGCGCACGCATGGCTTCGGCGCAGAGGTCGCCGCGCGCGTCTCGGAAGAGCTGTTCGACTACCTGGACGCACCCGTCCGACGCGTCGCCGCCCTTGACACCTTCGTCGCCTACGCGCCGCAGCTCGAAGACGCGATTCTCCCGCAAGTCGACGACGTGTACCGCGCCATCACGGAACTGCACGGCTACTAAGCTAGAGGCTAGGGGCTGGAGGCTAGGGGCTAGAGGCGAGAGGCGTGAAGTGCG
>JAVRON010000042.1:0-27418 GCA_032162705.1 Acidobacteriota bacterium | reverse complement strand
TCGGCGTCTGCTTCGGCGCGGAGACAGGATTCAAAATCGTCTCCGACCCGGACACGGTGCGCGCGCCGGACGTGGCCTTCGTCAGCCGCGAGCGTATCCCGGAAAGCGGCATCACAAAAAAGTTCTGGCCGGGCGCGCCAGACTTAGCCGTCGAAGTCCTAAGCCCCGGCGACACATATGAAGAGGTTGACGAGAAGGTCGAGGACTGGCTCGACGCGGGAGCGCGTGCCGTCTGGATCGTAAGCCCGAAGCTTCGGAGCGTGACCGTCTATCGCTCGATGACGGATGTGACGAGACTGTCTGAGTCGGACGAGCTTGACGGCGGTGATGTCGTGCCCGGCTTCCGTTGTAAGGTATCGGAGATTTTTGTCTGATCGCTTCACGGTCGGGCTTCCGCAATTGAGACACTTGGATCGCAATTTTCCCATCGGAATCTTCGACAGCGGCGTCGGCGGCTTGACGGTCTACCGCGCGCTGCACGAGCGTCTGCCTGCGGAGCGCTACGTCTATCTGGGCGACACGGCGCGCGTGCCATATGGGACGAAGTCGCTCTCGACCGTCGAGCGGTACGCGATTGAGAACGCGCGGTTTCTCGAAGCGCGCGGCGTCAAGCTGCTCGTCGTCGCGTGCAACACGGCGTCGGCGCTGGCGCTGCCCGCCATACGCGCACAGGTCTCTGTGCCGGTCGTCGGCATGATCGAGCCGGGCGCGCGCGCGGTCGTCAGCGGAGCGCGGGAAGGGGGACGGGTCGGCGTCATCGCCACCGAGTCCACAGTCAAGAGCGGCGCATACAGCAAGGCCATCAGGGAACTCGCGCCGCGCCTTGAGGTCTTCGAGCGCGCGTGCCCGCTCTTCGTCTCGTTGGCCGAAGAGGGTTGGGCCGAGACCGAGGTGGCGCGCACGGTCGCCGAAGAGTACCTGCGGAGTTTGCGCGAGCGCGAAGTCACGGCGCTCGTCTTAGGCTGCACGCACTATCCTATCTTGCGGCGCGCGATTCAGGCGGCAGTGGGCGCGTCCGTCAGGCTCATCGACTCGGGCGAGGAGGCGGCACGCGCCGTCGAGACCTTGATCGAGAAAGAGGATTTACGGCGCACGGCCACACAGGAGTTGCGTGACTTGAGCGAGGCCGGTGCGCGTGCGCGCTTTCTGTGTGATGATCTGGATCACTTCTATGTGACGGACGCAGCCGAGCGCTTCGCGCACGTCGCCGAGCGCTTCCTCGGCGCAGCACCGCGCCGCTTGGAGGCCGTGGAGGTCTGGGGACACGATGAGCTTCAAACCCGCTAACGAAACTTACGCACGCACGGATGGGCGACGCGCCGACGAACTGCGCGAACTGCGTATCACGCCCGGCTTCATGCCCTACGCCGAAGGCTCTGCGCTCATCGAGATGGGACGCACGCGCGTCATCTGCACCGCCACGCTCGACGAGCGCGTCCCGCCCTTCCGACGTAACACCGGACAGGGCTGGCTCACAGCCGAATACTCTATGCTGCCGCGCGCCACGCAGCAGCGCACGCAGCGCGAGACGGGTCGCGGCGGCCCTTCGGGGCGGACGCACGAGATACAGCGGCTCATCGGTCGCTCGCTTCGCGCCGTGACGAATCTTTCGCGCCTCGGCGAGCGCACAGTCACGGTTGACTGCGACGTTTTGCAGGCCGATGGAGGGACGCGCACGGCCTCGATCACGGGCGCATACGTCGCGCTCGTGCTTGCCTGTCGCCGCCTCGTCAGGGAAAATAGGCTTCAGTCTCTTCCGGTCACGGGCGAGGTGGCCGCCGTCAGCGTCGGCGTCGTCGCGGGTGTGCCGCTCTTAGACCTCAAGTACGACGAAGACTCGCGCGCCGCCGTTGACATGAACGTCGTCTGCACGGGCGACGGGCGCTTCGTCGAGCTACAGGGCACAGCCGAGGGCGAGCCTTTCACGCATGAACAGATGGACGCCCTGCTCGGGCTGGCGCGTGGCGGCCTCTCGATAATCTTCGACGCGCAGCGTGCAGCCCTCGAACAGTCGTAGCTCTAAGCTTTTCTGACGAGTCGCAATGCTCTTCCGACGAGCCGCGACTCGGAAATCTTCCGAAGAGTCGAAACCCGAAATCTTCTGACCCGCCCCTTAGAAGGAGTTAGAAAATAGAAGGAGTTAGAAAAAGTGTCTGTAAGAACTTTGCACCCCCTCCGCCGCACACTCCCGCGCCTTCTGTACTTCGCCGCCGCGTCCGTCGCGCTCCTCTTCGTCTTCCAGCACTCGACGCTCGCGCAGGGCACGGGCATCGGCGCGCACCGCGGCGAGATTGCAGGCACGGGCGGCTCGCACTCGATACAAGGGCACATCATCAGCCCTTTGGGTCGCCTGCCCGATACGCGCGTCCGCATCACGCTCGACAGCACGGGCGCGGGCGGGCGCTCAATCGTCGCGGGCGATGACGGCGTCTTCATCTTCAATAACCTTGAGCCGGGCCCCTATGACCTGACGATTGACGCGGGCAAGGAATACGAACTCCAGCACGAGTCGGTCTACATCGGCGGTACACAGACGGCCACCGTGCCCATCTATCTCAGGCTGAAGCCCGAGGCGAACCCTGCGCTGGCGGGCGTGCCCAAATCCGCGCTCGACCTCTTCATCAAGGCGCAGGAGGCCGCGCGCAAGGGCGAGAGCGACAAGGCGCTTGCGCTGCTCAACGAAGCCATCGCGCAGCACCCGCAGTTCGGACTGGCGCACAACGAACTGGGACTGATCTACATGCGTACGAACCAGCTCGACAAGGCGCTCGAAGAGTACAGTGCCGCCGCGAAGGCTCTGCCCGAAGACGCGGGCGTGCAGCTCAACTACGGCACTGCGCTCGTGCAGAAGAGGGACTTCCCCGAAGCGGAGAAGCAGTTGCGCCGCGCGCTCAAGAAGCTTGGGAAGTCGGCCACCGCGCACATGTATCTCGGGATGGCGCTGATCGGGCAGAAGACCGCCGATGGGAGCAACATCGACAATGCCGAGAGCGAGCTACAACAGGCGGCCAAGCTCGGCGGTGACCAGATGGGCATGGCGCACAAGTACCTCGGCGGCATCTACTGGGCCAAGAAGGATTATAAGAAGGCTGCCGACGAGCTGGAGACATACCTCAAGCTCACGCCCAAAGCGCCGGACGCCGAGCAAGTCCGCGGTACGATCAAAGAGCTTCGGAGCAAATACTAAGTGCGGGCGACACGCGTGCTGTCGGCCTTCCGTGCGCTGTCAGCGGGCAACACCGTCGTTCGGCGGAACATCTGAAGATGAAGTCGAAACCCGCAACATCTGAAGATAAAGTCAAAAGTCCACGACCTTTCTTCCGCCGCTGTTGGCGAGCGGCGAGGCGCAAAAGGAGTTAGACGAAAGTATGCGACGCACTAAACGGCTCTTCATCTGCGCGCTCGCGCTCATGGCCTGCGCGGCGTCTGTCGCCACGGCGCAGGAGTCTTTCACGAGCGAGACGAACGAGTACGCGCTCGAACTTCCTTCGGACGTGTGGAAGGCTGTGCCGCACCCCGACAACGCGCACCAGCACACGGAGTTCGTCAACGGCGACCGCTCCGGCGGATACCTGCGCGTCCGCAAGGATGTCGTCGAGGGCGACACAAAGCTCTCGGACTTCGCACGCGCCGAAGCCGACACGAAGCTGCGCTATCTGCCCGGCTTCGTCGGCGGCAAAGAGGAGCGCTTCGCCGGGCGTCTGAGCGGCGTCGTCACCACCTACGAGTACACGAGCGGGGGCAAGCCCATGGCGGGCCGCGTCTACTATCTTCAGGCCGACGGGCGGACGGTCTACGTGCTCCACTTCACCGGACAGCGCGACCGCCTGCAACATATCCAGAACCAGACCGACGCCATTGCGCGCAGCTTCCGCCTCAAGCAGTGAAGGGAAGTAGACAGTAGACAGTAGTCAGTAGCGCTCCGCGAGGCGTGCGCCGACGCTGACACTCTCAAGATTCGCTACTGAAGGATTTTCTACTGACTACTATCTACTTCTACTGACTACTGACTACTGTCTACTGTCTACTTCTTTATGAAATTCGCGCCCGGCCTCAGTGTCCAGAAGTCGCCGATTGACGGCAAGGGCTGTTTCGCTACGCAGCCCTTCCCGAAGGGGAAGAAGATCGCCGAGTACGCGGGCGAGCTGATCTCGCGCCGAGAGGTCGCGCGCCGCGTCAAGAATCGACGCAAGCATCGCATCTGCGCCATCGACTACCGCCGCCACATCGACGGCGCGCGCGGCGGCAACGGCACGCACTACATCAACCACTCCTGCCGTCCCAACTCATACATGAGAATCACGCGCAGCCACCTCCTCTTCATGGCTCTGCGCGACATCCTCCCCGGCGAAGAGATTACCTGCGACTACATCTCGACACACCACCCCGACACCTACCGCTGCCGCTGCAAAGCCGAAGGCTGCCGCGGAACGATCAATAGAAAATAGAAGCAGTGACGAGTGACGAGTGACGAGCTAAGGCAAGTGCCTTAATCTCATCACTCATTACTCGTCACTGCTTCAGAGCCGTGGAAGAGTGAAGCCGACTTTCGAGCCGAGGCCGATTTCGGATTCGAGGAAGACCTGACCGCCGTGCTGCTCGACGACCTGCCGGACGAAGGAGAGGCCGAGTCCCGTGGACTCTTCTTCCTTGATTCGGCCATCGCGCGCGACCCGGTAGAATTTCTCCCAGACGCGATCCTGATCTTCGGGCGGGATACCGTAGCCGCGGTCTTCCACGGTCAGTCGCACGGTGTCGGCTTCGAGCGCCGTTGAGAGCGTGACGGACGTGCGCTCGGGGCTGTACTTGATGGCGTTATCGACGAGGTTCGCGACGGCCTGCGTGATGAGGCTGCGGTCGGCGGCCACGGGCGGGAGCCTCTGGCCGTCGCGCTCGACGAGACGGATGCGCTTGCGCTTTGCGACCGGCTGAAGGCTCGTGATCGTCTCTCGCACCACGTCGTCGAGCGTGAGCGGCGACATCAGAACCTCCTGCCTGTCCTTCTGTTCGAGCTTCGCCATCGAGAGGAAGGTCGAGAGCATACGCGCGACACGCTGCGACTCGGCGTGGATGATTGAGAGAAATTCGCGCGCGTCCTCGGGAACTTTTTCATCGGCCATCAGAAGCTCTGCGAACCCGCCTATCGAGGTGATCGGCGTGCGCAGCTCGTGCGACATGAGCGAGAGCATGTCGCTCTTGAGCTTGTCGTACTCCTTCATGCGCGTCACGTCGCGCACCGTGACGGCGAGGCAGAGCGGCAACGGCGCGTGCCCGCCCTTCTCATCATTCTCTTCGCTGTTCGCCGTGGAGCTGTGGACTAAGGCGATGCGCAGCGCGAGGGTCTGGCTGCGGTCGAGGAAGGTCAGCTCGCGCTCGTAAGGCTGTCCCGTCTGGAGCACGCGCCGGACGGCGATCTGCGGCTCGTCGAAGACGCCCGTGCGGAAGCGTTCGAGCAGGCCGAAGAGGTCGAGCGCGCGGCACTCATCTGAGCCAACGCGCGCGGCTTCGCGCATCGACGGATTGACGAAGGCGAGCGTGCCGTCGAGATACGCGACCGCGTGCGCGTCCGAGCCTTCGGAGAGCACAAGCCCCGCGAAGCCCTGCTCGGTCAGCAGCCCGCTCACGACGCCGAAGGCTTCGAGCCGCTGTCGCGCGGCGCTTGAAGATAAGAAGGTCTGGCGCGACTTCGGCACGTCGAGCGCACGCGCGTCGTCGCGCTGTAGATTGCGTGCGAACTGCTCGCTCACCGTCGCCAGAAGCGGCGCGTCCGTCTCGTCGAAGTGCTCGCGCAGACGCAAGAGCAGCGCGCCCACCGTGCGCCCGTCATGCCGTAGAGGCACGGCGACAGTCGAGCGCCCGCCTGCCGTGCTCATGTCTCCGCCTCGCGCGCTAATGTCTCCACCCTTGCCAATGTCCGCGCCTCTCTTGCTTGCATCCGTGCCGCCCGTGCCTGCGTCCGCGTTGCCAGTCAGCACCTCCAGCTTGCCGGACGCAATCGCGCGCTCGCACATCCTCACGCCGTCGCGCCATGCAGAGTTGCGGTCGCTGTCGGCGAACGTGCCCACCGCCTGCGAGGATGAGCGCAGACGCGCCGCGTTGACGGGCACGCCCGACTCGTCGAGCCGGAAGATGACCGCCTCGTCAAGCGGCAGCACGGTGTCCAGCAGCTTCAGCCCGCTCAACAGTCGTGCGCTCGCTCCTCGCCCTTCGAGCGCCGTGGGGCGTACGGCAACACGCTCGACGCTCTCGGTGAGCAGCGCATCGAGCTTCCAGAGTCGTCGCGCCTGAGCCGCCGCGAGCGCGCCCAGAGAGGCGAGCATCATCGGCGCGAACACGATGTCGATGTGCAGGAAGCGCGAGACCGAAAGGCTCGTCGCGCACAGAAGGACGAGCGCCACGGCGACGACCTGCAAAGCGCGACGCGCGCCCAGACGCTCAAGCGCAAATCCCCCTGCGACACCCGCGAACGCGATGAGCAGCAGAACCACCCAGACCTGCGGTGGCACACTCCGGCTCGCAGGGTCATCGAACATAAAGAGCGCGTCGGGCGAAGCGAGAAGCCCTAGACCCCACGCCGTCGCTACCAGCGCCGAGACGCCGAGCGACAGAGCCACGGAGAAGGAGACCGATTTGAAAGAGAATGAAACGGGACTTTTCAAGGTTTTCAGGAAGGTAAGTACGGAAGGAAAGTCTTCGGATGCGGGCGACGGTTGAGAGACCATCAACCTAAATCATCTTACAACGCCAGCCGCGGGCTTAACAAGAGATGTTTTTCGACGCTCCGGGTCTCGTCAATCTTGAAAGTCAAGTAAAGGGAAGTTCACCGCAGAGTCGCTGAGGACGCAGAGTTTCGCAGAGAGTTGCATCCCTCTGCGCCTCCTCCGCGCACTCAGCGACTCTGCGGTGAAACTCTTGTAGCTCAGGACTCAATCTTGAAGAGACCCGGTTCCGGCGCAGGGCGCGGCACTCAAACCTGCGACAGGGAAGCGAGCGCGTTGAGCAGTTCAGTCTCCTCCGGCTCGGTAACGGTGCGCAGGTCGAGGACGACGCGTTCGTCGAGTATGCGCGCGACGACGGGCGGCGCGTGGCGGCGCAGCATCTCTTCGAGGGCAGAGGCCGACAGGGTCGTGTGAGTCAGGGCAAGAAGCGCGGTTGGCGGATGCGTGGTCGGGGCGGAGCCGCCGCCGACCGCCGACTCGCCTTCGATGATTTCAAGGCTGAGAGGGCCGCCGTCGAGGCGAGAACTAAAGGCACTGCTAAAGGCGCGAGCACGCTTCTCTATTTCTCCGCGCGTCGCGGCGAGCATTCGCAGTGTGGGAACCTCGCGCTCGGCTTCGCCGCGTCCGTAGGCTTCGAGCGTCGCTTCGAGCGCGGCCAATGCGAGCTTGTCCGCGCGCAGCGCCCTGTAGAGGGGATGCCGGCGCAGGCGCTCTATCGTCTCGCGCCGTCCGACGACAAGCCCGGCCTGTGCCGAGCCGAGCAGCTTGTCGCCGCTGAAGGTGACGAGGTCTGCGCCCTGCGCGATTGATTCGCGGATGACAGGCTCGCCCGAAAGGCCGAGGGGCGCGAGATCGAAGAGCGCGCCGGAGCCTGCGTCCTCGTAGAGCAGAAGGCCGCGCTCGTGTGCGAGGCGCGCGAGTTCAGCGAGCGCGGGCGTGGCCGTGAAGCCGACGATGCGGTAGTTCGACGGATGGACGCGCATCAAGAGGCGCGTGCGCTCCGTGACCGCTCGCTCGTAGTCAGACAGTCGCGTGCGGTTCGTCGTGCCGACCTCGACCATAGATGTGCCGGACTCCGCCATCACGTCGGGCACGCGAAAGTCGCCGCCGATCTCGACCAGTTCGCCGCGCGAGACAATCGTCTCGCCGTCGCGCGCGAGCGCCGAGAGCACGAGCAGCGCGGCGGCGGCGCAGTTGTTAACGACGAGCGCCGCTTCAGCGCCCGTCAATTCCGCCAACAGCTCTTCGGCGCGCGCGCCGCGGCGTCCGCGCAGGGCCGTCTCTGTGTCGTATTCGAGCGTGCAATAGCCCGCGGCTTCTTGCGAGACGGCGCGGCGCGCGGCCTCGGACAACGGCGCGCGACCGAGGTTCGTGTGAAGGACGACACCGGTCGCGTTGATGACGCGGCGCAAGCCACGTGCCTTCTCGCGTGTGGCGGCCAGCACGAGCCTCCGCGCGGCCTCCGCGAGCAGCGCCTCGCGTGTGAGTTTGCCGTCTAACCGAGTCTGACTTTTATCACTGCCTGGCCGCTGACTTTTGTTACTGTCGGGCCGGGTCTGACTTTCGACGCTTGAGCGCAGACTGTTCTCTCCTTCGGGCGAAGGTGAGACGGCGCGCGAGCGGAGTTCATCACGCAGCTCGTTTGTCACCGCGCGCGCAAGCGTAGACAGATGCTCCGCGCCAAAGCTCGGGCGAAGCGCCAGCGCCTCGGGCGTGCGCAGGAGTGCGTCCACCGAGGGCAGTACGCGCAGGCTTTCCGTTAGAGTATGATCGGGCATGTCAGCCGAAACGGTAGTCAGGGACAAGACGTTAGTGGTAAGTTTAAGTCAAGCGCCTCCGAAGCGCCGGGACATTCTACGCCGCGGGCCGCCCCGAAGAGAAACAAAAGACAGCGCGCCGCGCCGAAGAGAAACCGAAAATGCCGAACGCCTTTCCGCCGAATGAACAGAAGATGAAAGATACGCGCTCGAACGAGCAGAAGACGAAGGACACGCGCTCGCTCTCAAGCGCCGTCGCGGACGGCGACGCACGCGTGGTCGCGGCGCTGCTCGAAGTGGGCTTGCACGCCGACACGCCGCTCTCGACTAGTGGTGAGACGCCGCTCATGCGTGCGTCGGCGCGCGGTTACACGGAGGTCGTGCGTGTGCTGCTCGACGCGGGCGCGGACTCAAACGCGCAGAGGGCTGACGGATTCACGCCGCTCATCCTCGCGGTCTTCTTCGGGCACGAGGAGATTGTGCGGCTGCTCGTCGAGCGCGGCGCTGATCCTTCAGCACGGACGCATCTCGGCATGACGGCTACGCGTTGGGCCGGTTCGCGCGGCTTCGCGGAGATGGCCGGGTTGCTGCGACGCGCCGAAGCCGCCCGCCCGCGCGCCGACACGCTGAGACTCCATACAAACGACTCGCCGACGCGTCATACGAAGGCCGTGACCCTTCCGTCCGATGAGGTGAGCATCTTTTCGAGAAAGGGCGCAAGGCACGAGGCGCGAGCCTCAATCGGGAGTGTCCTCGAAGTCGAGAATGACTTCGCAGGCGAGAGCGGCGGCGCAGGCAAAGCCGCGACGAGCAGAGACTTTGAAGCCGGGGGAAGCCGGGGAGATAAGACGAGCCGGGAAGAGAAAGCGAGCCGGGAAGATAAGGCGAGCCGGGAAGATCGGGTGGCGACGGGGACGACGGCTTCTACGCGTGGCTCGTCCGTCTCGGCGGCGGAAGCTGCTGCGTTGAGCGTCTCTGTGCGACGCGACGCGAAAGTTCCTGCACACCCATCCGCTTCGACTTTCCGCTTCGGCCACTTCCTGCGTTCGTGGCAGGGGTCTGTGGGGACGGCGCTTCTGCTGCTCGCCTTCGGGGTGGCGGTCTTTGCGCTCTGGCGCGGAGGCACAAACGCACGCGAGGTCGCGCAACCATCGCCGCAGCCTTCGCCGACTCCGACGCAGACCGCCGTGCAGACGCCGCCAGCGCAGACTCTACCCACGCCGCAGCCTTCGCCCGCCCTCCCGACGCCGGACGCGCAGGCCGTCATGCCGGTCACAGACCCCGCTTACGCCTCGCCGTACCCGTCCGGGCAACCCTATTACGTTCCGCCGGTCGCGGCAGGCCCCGGCCAAACGAACGCGTCGAGAGATTTGGTCGTCGTCTCGGAGGGCGGAACGCCTTCGAGCGAAGACAGTGGACGGCCCAAGCGTAAGACAGAGGCTGGCGCGAATGATTCGGCCTCAGGCACTGCTCGGGGCGAAGGCCGCGACGACGTGCCGGGTACAGCCGAAGACTCACGCGCGAATCGAAGCACGCGCACGCCTGACCCGGAACAGCGTTCAGCGCCGCCCGCCAGATCATCAACACAGACGACGCCTCCCGCCCCCGAGCCTTCCGCCACACCCGGCCGCGGCAAGGTCATCCAGTGGCCGCCACAGTGAAAGGGGTGAAAGAAACGACGAAGTATGAACGATGAACGATGAACTGAAAACAACTTGCCTTCAGTTCATCGTTCATCGTTCATCGTTCATCATTTCTTTTATTTGTTGACACCCTCCGGGCCGAAACCCTATGCTCGAATTGTGGGCCGCCTTGCGTTAGCGGTCGATGAGGAGTGAAGCCAGTGCCGATTCGCGATAACAAATTTGCGCGCCGCGCGAAGGTGCGGGATGAGAGCACGAAGAAGGTTCTCTACCGCGACCAGCAGCCGACGCCAGAGGAGCAGTTGGTACGCCTCGACGAGGATATCCGGCGGCTCAAGGTCGAGTTCGACATCTACTTCAACGGCGCGGCCAAGCGCCCGCCCTATGACACGAAGGGGCGCGTCGATACGCTCATCAAGCGCCTCGCCGACGAGCGCACGCTCAGCTTCGCGCAGCGCTATCACTACAACTCTCTGGCCGCGCGCTACAACTCGTTTATGCAACTCTGGCGGCGGACGATGCAGGAGCGCGAGGAGGGTCGCGGCCCCGTGCGCCGCCCCGCGCACGCCGTCGAGTCCGAAAGGGAGACGGCCCCGAGCACCTTCGTCTGCGCGGACGCGCGCGTGGATGTCAACACCGTGCGGGGTCTCTATGATGCGCTCGTTGAGGCCAAGCGTCGATGCGGCGAGCCGACCGAAGAGCTTTCGTTCTCGCGCTTTCACCATATGATCGCCGAAAAGTCGGAGGCGCTGAAAGAGCGCGCGGGCTGCGAGCGCGTACACTTCTCCATCGCCGTTCATGAGGGGCATGTCAGCTTCAAGGCGAAGGCGGAGAAGTGAGGAAAGTAGACAGTAGACAGTAGACAGTAGTAGGCGGAAAAGCAGTAGGCAGTCAAAACGTCTCATCGTCTTGACTGCCTACTGCTTTTCCGCTTACTGCTTTCTTGAGTGCCTGTCTCGTAGTGCGCTTGCCGGCTCTGTTGCGAAGACCGGAAGCGGTCAGTGGCCTTCAACGAAAGCTGAAGTGTTCAGGGGGAGAGTTACACCTTGATCACTTTTTCGGCCTGCGGCCCCTTCGGGCCTTGGGTCACCTCAAACTCGACCTCCTGCCCCTCTTCGAGGGTCTTGAAGCCGTCGCCCTGGATGGCGCTGTAGTGAACGAAGATGTCGGAAGAGCCGGGCTGCTCGATGAAGCCGTAGCCCTTCGCGTTGTTGAACCACTTGACCTTACCGGTAATTCTAGGCATAGCTGACGAATCCTCCTAACGATTCGGTGAAAAGGGTTGGCCGAAAAATGCTCATCCTTCGACCCGCCCGCAAGGTTGATCCACGAGCCGGCGCGCACCCGCAACAAGGCACGCCCACAAAACTCTCTGCAAAAAAAACGCCCGCGTCCGACGGCCTCTGGCTTTAATGCCTTTCAGGCTCATCGTTCACGGACAGGGAGAGAACCGCTGCAACTTCATTGCTACTACTTGCAAGTCTAATGCGTGGACGGCTTTAAACCGTCAGAAGCCTTGAAACGACGGCGCATACTAAGCGAAAGCGCACGACAGTGTCAAGACAAAAATTCGCGCCGCCTCAAAGGTTTATCTCGTTCGGGGCGGCGGCGGAAATCCTATCGCACCGGTAAATAGTGGAGCGGACTGACGGGCACATCGTCGATGCGCACCTCGTAATGCAGGTGCGGCCCCGTCGAGCGACCCGTCGAGCCGACCTGTCCCAGCTCGTCCCCACGCTTAAGCTCTTGCCCGGGGGCGACCTCTATCTTCGACAGGTGGCCGTAGCGTGTGGTCAGGCCGTTACCGTGGTCGATGACGACCGTCTGCCCGTAGCCGTTCTGCCAGCCCGACTGCAAGACCGTCCCGGCGGCGGCGGCCATCACGGGCGTGCCGCGCGGGGCGGCGATGTCTTGACCTGGATGGAACTCGGAACTGCCGCCCCCGAAAGGATTGCCGCGAAGGCCAAAGCTGTCTGTGGATTCGCCCTCGACGGGCCAGATCGAAGGGATACGCTCGCGCTCGTGCAAAGCCGCCTCGTAGGCCCCAAGCTCTTCTTCCAGTCGCGCGGCGCGTGACTCAAGCATCTCGACTGAGGCCGAGTCGAGTTTGAGCGCGGGGCCGCCAGCGCCGTGCTGGCTCGTGCCCTCTTCCTCCTCGTGCGAGACGCCCGACATCTCGGACAGACGGCGCGAAGCGTCCTCGATGGCATCGACGCGGTTTTCGAGTTTTTGAAGCTGGCGGCGCTGGCGCTCATTCTCGATGCGGAGGCGATTGTTCTCCTGCTCGATGCGGAGGTGCGCGGCCTGCTGCGTCATCCCGTAGACGCCGTAGGCGGCGGCGCAGAAGAGGACGGCCGCCGCGAGGACGGAAGCTTTGATCCAGCGCTTGTGGATGGAGAAGCGGCGGATGCCTGCGCGCGAGCGCGAAGTTCGGGAAACGATGAAAGCGTATAAACGCTCGTCTCGGTTCATCGGAGTGTGCTCCTTGGGCGCTCCGTCCGCGCGGGCCTGCTTGGGGGGTAGGCACACGGATGAACGCGAAAGGCACTGTCTGCCGAAAGAAGGCGAACGAGTGCGAAAACTATTGGTTTACCGGGTTCTTTTTTGCGAGACCCTTCCTGAAGGTGCTGCCGAGTCCAACCTCTAGATGATACAACGAGGGCGGGCTACTGATTTGGGGCTGCACAAGGAGCTAGAACCTATCACACGGGATTCGTGATTGCAAACGGCGGGAAAGCTTACAAAGCTGAGATCGAAAGACGCTCCAAAGCTTAAAAATACACATCACTGACGGCGGAAGCACCCGCCATCTGAAAGCCTCGACCAGGGCTTCGGATGGCGGGCGCTGAACCGCTAAAGATTAGGTGCCAAAGGTTCGTGTGCCTTAAATCTCTTCGGCCTCGCGCCGACGGCGATTGCGCGCACTCAGGAACGTGATGACGATGAGCAGCATCAGCCCGATGAAAGCGATGACGATGGCGACCTTAATGACGAACATCAGAAAGCCCACGAACATGATGAGCTGCTTGACCAGAACGATGAGCAGTGCGATGAGCGCCGCGATACTGCCGAGACGGCCCGCCGCCATAAGAAAACCTGACATCTCGTAAATCTCCTTCCCCGTTTCCGTAACGCTTCGACCCGCGCGCCTCATTAGCGCCCGAGTACATCTTAGCAGAATCCGCAATCGCAAGCCCGACCGTGAGGGAGAGCGTAAGGAAGTATGAATGATGAACTCGGAACGATGAACTGAAGACAACTGACCTACAGTTCATCGTTCATCGTTCCTACTTCAGCGTTTCACATACGCCCTTCCTGACGGTCGGGCTTCCGTACTCTTTTTAGCGACGCGGCTCGTTCGGCCACACGCCGCTCGTCTCGCGCGCAGACACCTGCGTCACCAACTCGCCCGTCCCGAACCTCGTCAGGTCGGCGGGGAGTGAACCCGTCATACCGCCGACGACCGAGGGCGGGCGCGTGAACGAGTCGAAGTTCGGAACCTCGCGCCGCGTGCCGCGAGAGCGCACCCAGTCGAAGAGCATGTATGCGCCGAGCAGGACAAGAACGACGGGCAGAAACTCGCGGACGGGCAGCCGCACGTTAAAGAGCGTGTGGAGCAGGAAGATCGTGCCGAGCGTAATCATCGTCACCGCCCAAGCGAGCGGGTTGCCGTAGAGTCGGCGCGTGATAGCGTCCTGTTCGGCTTCGGGAGCGAGCCCGGCTCGGATGAGCTGCGCCGTACGTACGGCGTCAACCGCGGAGAAGAGCCACGTGCCAAAGATGCCGAGGATGAAGAAGAGCGTGCCTTCGGTGACGGTCGCCATCTGGAAGAAGCTCGCGAAGATGGTGAAATGAACGAGCGCCTTTGAGGTCTGGCCGTTGTAGGCCGCGCCGAGTCCGGGGCAGATGAGCGAGAGCAGAAGCGCCACGAATGCGGAGGTCTTGCGGCGGACGACTCCGGACGTGCCGGGACGCGCCTGCTGCTGCTGGAGCGTCTCGACGCCCGCGACGATGCAGTCCTGACAGTATGGAAAGCCGCGTATGCGGTGGTCGCACGCGGGGCACAGAGGGCGTCCGCAACGGCTGCACTGCACGACCGCGCGGTTCGTCAGATGGTAAGCGCAATTCATCAAACCTGCTGCCAAATCTTTCGCCCCCTGCTGCTGCCGCCCTTGCAAACTTTCACTTACCGCTTTCCGTTATCGCCTCATCCGCTGAACGCCTTGGCAGGCCGTCAGCGCTTCTTCTGCTCCTGCTGCTGAGCGCCGGCCTGAGCCGGCGTCTGCTGCTGACCGGAGCCGTTCGCGCCCTGCGTCGGCGTCGGTGCGGCGACGAGTCCTGTGGTCGCGCGCTTCAGTTCGTCGGCGCGGACTGCGCCGTATGAGTAGGTCTGCGAGGCCAGACGCAGGCTCGCGCGATACATGCCCGCGATTGAGCCGTCGTCGGAGAGCGTACTCGTGCCGACGAACACGGCCAGCAGAACCATCGTCGCCACGGTCGCAAGCTGCGGCGTCACCATCGCGTCGAGCCAGCCGCGCATCCACTCGGCGACGCGCGCCCCGAACGGCGCACGAACCTGCTCGGCCTCGGTCGTGCCGAGCGTCGATTGGAGAATGCGCGCGTGAAGACCCGCGGGCAGAGGCCGCTCATCACCGATGTAGGAGTAGCAAGCGCCGATGGCGCGCACCACCTGACCGGGCAAATCTGAGCAGCGTTCGCAGAGCGCGGCGTGGCGCTCCCATCGATGGTAGAGCGTGGCGGGAAGAAAGCCGTCGAGGTAGTCCGTCAGGTACTCCTCGAACTCCTCGCACTTCATCGA
The DNA here is from genome assembly GCA_032162705.1 of Acidobacteriota bacterium. Lineage (GTDB taxonomy): Bacteria > Acidobacteriota > Blastocatellia > Pyrinomonadales > Pyrinomonadaceae > QHXN01. Next base: position 12,480 of record JAVRON010000042.1, on the reverse strand, counting down.
GGTCTCGGGCGCGGTCTTCAAAAGTATGCGCGCTTCAAGTCCCGGAGTGGGCTGCGGCGGAACGTCCGTGCGGCACTCGACGATGGCGTTTCTGACTTCGTTCAAAAGCTCGTGGCAGACGGGACACCGCAGGGCGTGCTCGCCGAAGGCACGTTGCATGTCGCCTTCGAGCGCGCCGTCGAGGTAGTCCGTCAGACGATCTTCAAACTCTGTGCAAAGCATCTCTAAATCAGCTCCATCCCTTCCACTCCTGGTTTTTCTCAAACGGACGACCCGCAAAAGCCCGTTCACCCTTCGGACTTGAGGTCGCCCACACACAATGCAATCTCTGTCAAACGTCGCGCAACTTAAACATCGCTCATCGCGATCTCTGTCAAACGTCGCTCATCGCGACGACGCGCATGCGGCGCAAAATCTTCGCCAGCTCGATGCGCCCGCGGTTGATTCTCGACTTGACCGTCCCCTCCGGGATTTTCAGGTGATCGACGATCTCCTGATAGCTCAACTCCTCTATGTCGCGGAGGATGACGCAAGTCCTCAGGTCGTGTGGCAGCTTGTCGATGGCGGCCTGCACCTGCTCGCCCAACTCCTGCCGCTCCATCTCGCGTTGCGGCGTGTTGCCCGCAGCACGCAGATGATAAGTGTGGCCTTCGATGTCCTCGGCCTGCGTGTCCTGCGGCGCGCGCTGACGCCGCCGATAGTCGTCAATTATCAAGTTACGCGCGAGGCGCATCAACCAGTTTTGCAGGTCGCCCTGCTTCGGGTCGTACTGTTCGAGCGAGCGGTAGACACGGACGAAGACCTCTTGCGTCAAATCTTCCGCCGCGTCGCCGCGAGACGTAAAGCGATAGGCGAGGTTGTAGATGCGGCGGGAATAGGTCGAGACGACCTCCTCCCACGCCGCGCCGTCTCCGGCGCGACATCTCCTGACCAGCTCAGCACCTTCGCCGACAGTCACTGCCGTAGCAACTCCCACCTCGTGCCCCTTCAACTCCCGCGTGGATTGCCGACGGCGGCGCACCGCGTGGATGGTCAACCCATTGTCAAACGGGCATTACGACCGCCTGGAAGGGAAAGTTCCCGACGCCTCGGGACGCCCCGGCACCTGCCTTCAGATGCCTCCAGGACGCACCGGCCAAGCGGTCTCGAACCCATGCCGGGCGTCCTACTCCCCGCTGTGACTATTATAACCGAACGATGTTACACTATATCTTGTGGCCCTCAACAGGTGAAGTCAAATCGGAGCACTAGAAGGGACGGGCAGCCGACGCGGTCGAACCCGGCGGGCGGTCGTCAAGGCTCCACTTCGGAATCATAACTCTTGCGTAAACACCTGAAATTCGTCGCCCTGTGCCTGTTCGCCGCACTCGCTCTGGTGTGGTTCGGGCGGAACATGAACTGGGCCGAGGCTTCGGCAGCTATCCGCCGTGCGGACTGGAGGCTGATCGCGCTGGCGGTCGTCATCGTCTGGCTGACCTACCTGATTCGCGCCTTCCGCTGGAAGACTCTGCTTGCGCCGCTCGCGCCACGCGCATCTTTGCGCGAGGCTTTCGCCGCGACCACTGTCGGCTTCGGCGCGATCTTCCTTCTGGGACGTGCGGGCGAGGTCGTCAGGCCCGCGTTTCTGCCCTTGCGCGACCGAGCGGTGCGACCGGGCGCGGCCTTCGTCACCATCGCCGTCGAGCGTGTCTGCGACATCGCGGCGGTCATCCTGCTTTTCGCCGCCAACATGCTCGTACTGCGCCTGCCCGGTGTGGACGACGAGACGTTCGCGCGCGTCCGCGAGGCAGGGCTGATTCTACTATTGGGGGCGGCGGTCGGACTCGGCGCGCTCGTCTGGTTTAGCCGTCACGCGGAGGGCGTAAGCGCCTGGCTCGACGCGAGGCTGGAGAGGTTGCCGCGCGTTTTGAGTCGTACGTGGAAGATTGTCGCGGGTTTGTTGGAGCAACTCGGGCGCACGCTCGGTGTGCTGGCCGGAGGACGTGCGCTGCTCGCGACCGTGGGATGGACGGCGGCGTTGTGGGCGGCGATCACTGCGGCGAACATGCTTGTGCTGCGCGCCTTCGGGTTGGGCGTGGGCGTGAGCCAGACGGTCTTCGTGCTTGGCTGGTCGCTCGTTGGGTCGGTCGTGCCGACGCCGGGCGCAGGCGCGGGCACTTATCACGCCGCGACATCGCTCGGGCTGGTCTACTACCTCGGGTTCCCGGAGAGAGAGGTGAATCCAGCCGTCATCATCCTGCACCTCGTCGTCTTCGGCTCGTCGCTCTTCTTCGGACTCTACTACTTCCTGCGCAGCGGCTTCAGCGTCGCGCGCCTGCGCGAGCTGGTTGCGGCGGAGTCGGCTGAGGCCGAGGCCGAGACGCACTTGATAAGAACGCCGGAGGAGAGGGAAGAGGTGAGCGAGGCGGCGCGAGCCTAAAACACTTTTGCGCGTGAGTTAAATCCTGAGAGCTTCAACCTGAGAACACTCTTATGAGATGCCCCTTCTGCACACATCTTGAAGACAAGGTCGTCGATTCGCGCGAGTCGCGCGAGGGCGACTCGATCCGCCGCCGCCGCGAGTGCCTGCGCTGCGAGCGGCGTTTTACGTCCTACGAGCGCATTGACGAAATCCCCTACATGGTCGTCAAGAAGGACGGGCGGCGCGAGCCTTTCGACCGCAACAAGGTCATGGCGGGACTGCTGCGCGCCTGCGAGAAGCGGCCTATCCCCGCGACCAAGCTCGACAGCATCGTCAACGCCGTCGAGAAGTACGTGCAGGAGTCGGCTGAGCGCGAGCGCCCGACGACGAAGGTCGGCGAGATGATTATGCGGCGCTTGAAGGAACTCGATAAGGTCGCATACGTGCGCTTCGCCTCGGTCTACCTGGAGTTTGAGGACGTGACCGAGTTCATGAAGGAACTCAAAACGCTCGTCCGCACGCGCTCCGGCGTCCCGGTAAGGAAATGACGAAAGAAGTGACGAGTGACAAGTGACAAGTGACGAGCCGCAGACAAGCTCTGACTCGTCACTTGGTACTGCTCTTGTCACTTGTCACTCGTCACTCGTCACTACTTTAGTATGAAGAAAGTTCACGCGGCGATTTTCGACCGGGCCGAGCTTGAGCGTGTGCGTGGGCGCGTGGGACGCCTGCTCGTGGCGCTTCAGGAGGCGTCCGAGATGGTGGCGGGCGAGTCGGGCGCGTGGCTGCCGCCCGCCGATCTTTGTGAGTCGGACACGTGCGTCACGGTCTGCGTAGAGCTGCCCGGCGTGCGCGCAGAACATGTCGATGTCACGCTGACGAACGAGGAGCTGCGCGTGCGTGGCCGCAAGCGCAAGGGCGCACCGCGCGGCGTCATCTCGCATCTATGTTCCGAGCGCAGCTTCGGCCAGTTCGCGCGAACCATCCCGCTGCGCTGGCCGATTCGCAAGGGCGACGCCACCGCCGAGCTAAAGAACGGCGTGCTCACGGTTCGGCTGCCGAAACTCGCAGACCGGCGCGGCGGCGAGCAGCGAATTGAAGTGAAAGGCGATGAGTGATAGGGTCAGTGCGTGATAAGTGATGAGTGATAAGTGATAAGAGAAAGCAAAGGCTCTTTCTTAGGCTTTTTCGTTATCACTGATCATTCGTCACTTATCACCGGAAAAAGTTATGCCCCAGATTTCAAACATAGCCGAATCAATCGAGGCCGTAGACAGCGGCGAGCAGCACTTGCAGATTCCCGAACAGCTTCCCGTCCTGCCGCTGCGCGACATCGTCATCTACCCTTTCATGATCGTGCCGCTCTTCGTCTCGCGCGAGAAATCCATCCGCGCCGTGGACGAGTCGCTGGGCGAGAACCGCATGATCCTCCTCGTCTCGCAACGCGACCTCGACAAAGAGGAGCCGGCGGGCGAAGACCTCTACACGACGGGCACGGTGGCCGTCATCATGCGCATGCTCAAGCTGCCCGACGGGCGCATACGCATTCTCGTGCAGGGCCTCGCCCGCGCACGCGTCGAAGAGGTTGCGGACACGGGCGAGTATCTGAAGGCGCGTCTGACCGCGCTCAACGAAAGCCCCGCGCCCGAGCGCTCGCTCGAAGTCGAGGCGCTCGTCCGCAACGTCCGCGCTTCGATGGAGCGCGCCACGAACCTCGGCAAGAACATCTCGCCGGAGGTAATGGCTATCGTCGCCGGGCTTGACGACGCGGGCCGCCTCGCAGACCTCGCGGCGTCGAACCTTGAGCTAAAGGTCGAAGACGCACAGTCCGTCTTGGACATCGGTGATACGACCGTCAGGCTCAGACGCGTCAACGACCTTCTCAACAAGGAGATCGAAGTCCTCACCGTTCAGCAGGAGATCAACACGCAGGCGCGCGCCGACATCGACCGCTCGCAGCGCGAGTTCTTCCTGCGCCAGCAGTTGAAGGCCATCCAGACCGAGTTGGGCGAGGGCAACGAGCTGGCCGAGGAGGTCGCGCAGTTCCGCGAGAAGATCGAGTCCTCCGTGATGCCAAAGCACGCCGAGGAGGAAGCGCTTCGTCAGCTCAAAAAACTTGAGCGCATGCACCCGGACGCGGCGGAGACGGCGACGCTTCGCAACTGGATGGAGATCATGACCGACCTGCCGTGGTCGAAGGCTTCCACTGATAACCTCGACCTCGTGAAGGCGCAGCAGATTCTTGACGAAGACCACTACGGCCTCGACAAAGTTAAGGAGCGCATCGTCGAAGCGCTCGCCGTCCGCAAGCTCAAAGAGAAGCCCAAAGGCTCGATCATGTGTCTGGTGGGCCCGCCGGGCGTCGGCAAGACTTCTTTAGGTCGTTCGATTGCGCGCGCGCTTGACCGCAAGTTCGTACGCCTCTCTCTGGGCGGCCTCCACGACGAGGCGGAGATACGCGGCCATCGCCGCACCTACGTCGGCGCGATGCCCGGTCGCATCATTCAAGCCTTGCAGCAGGCGGGCACAAACAATCCGCTCATCATGCTCGATGAGATTGACAAGGTGGGCGCTGACTTCCGCGGCGACCCTTCTTCGGCGCTCCTCGAAGTCTTAGACCCCGAGCAGAACAACAGTTTCCGCGACAACTATCTCGGCGTCACCTTCGACCTCTCGAACGTGATGTTCATGACGACGGCCAACGTGCTCGACACCGTCCAGCCGGCGCTGCGCGACCGCATGGAGGTCATCCGCCTCGCGGGCTACACCGAAGAGGAGAAGCTGGAGATCGCGCGCCGACACTTGATGCCGAAGCAGATCGACGAGAACGGCATCACGGCCAAGAACGTGCACATCTCAAAACGTGCGCTGTCGGTCATCGTCCAGCAGTACACGCAGGAGGCGGGACTCCGACAGCTTGAGCGCGAGATCGGGCGCGTCTGTCGCAAGGTCGCACGCCGCATCGCCGAGGGCAAGTCCGAGGCGGTGCACGTCACGCCGAAGAACATTCACGAATTCCTCGGCGCACCGAAGGCTTTCCCCGAAGAGATTCTCAGGAAGGATCAGATCGGCGTTGCCACGGGTCTCGCCTGGACGGCTGTGGGCGGCGACGTGCTCTTTATCGAGGCTTTAAGGATGAAGGGCAAGGGGCAGCTCGTCCTGACCGGACAGCTCGGCGAGGTCATGCGCGAGTCGGCGCAGGCCGCATACTCCTACGCCAAGTCGCGCGCCAAAGAACTCGGAATCCCCGAAGACGACTTCGAGAAGTACGACATGCACATACACATCCCCGAAGGCGCGATCCCGAAGGACGGCCCTTCGGCGGGCATCACGCTCGCGACGGCGATGGTCTCTTCGCTCTCGCAGCGTCCCATCCGCAAGGACGTGGCGATGACGGGCGAGATCACTCTGCGCGGCAACGTCCTTCCCGTAGGCGGCGTCAAGGAAAAGGTTCTGGCCGCAAGGCGTGCGCGCGTCACGAAAGTCATCCTGCCGCATCTCAACCGCCGCGACATGGATGAGATTCCGAAAGAGCTGTTCGGCGAGATGCAGTTCATCTTCGTCGAGAACGTCCGCGATGTCTTCCGCGAAGCGCTCAAAGAGAAGGCGACGCCTGCTGCCTCCTCCGTACAGCGTCCCCCGCGCCTGCCGCAGGCCGCCGCGCCCAGAGTTTAGAGCTAGAGACTAGAGACTAGAGGCTAGTGAAAAGCAGCTTGCCTTCACTAGCCTCTAGTCTCTAGCCTCTAGCCTCTAACCCGCAGTCTCTTTTGTCTCCCCGGCACAACCCGTTAATCCTTCGAGGCATCAAAAATGCTCCCCCGATGAGGCAGCAAAAATCAGGAAACTCTGGCTGTTTCGCCGTTTATTTGCAAGTAGATGCGGGTAGAGGGGTTTGACACCCGGCGGGTCGTGTGTTAGCCTCTGTCGTGGTTTGACGGGCCTGCTTTCCTTATCAGGGAGCCCTTCGCCAGCAGAGCCTCTCCGAACGTGGGGTCTTGAACGTCCCGTTATCATTCTTTAGTGGATGCCGCTCGTGCGGCCCCCTTTGGGGTCGCCATCGTGGATTCGCTTTAATCTCGCACAAGGAGATCAACGATTGAAATACACGAGCCTCCCCCGCCTGATAGCCAACGCCGCGCTGCTGACGACGCTGGTGCTCCCTACAGTCTCGCTCCGTGCGCAAGTCTCTCAGCAATCATACCTTCGCAATACGCCCAGTGAGATTGAGCGTGAAGACCCACGCGTGCAGCAGATCGTGACGCGCGCAGAGGAGCATTTCCGCCTCGGCGAGCTGAACCTCAAGGATCAGAAGCGCCAGGCTGCCCGCGAAGAATTCGACAAGGCCGTCGATATCGTGTTGGAGTCCGGCATGGACGTGCGCTCGAACCCGCGCCTCCAGCACTACTATCTCGAACTGGTCGAGCGCGTCTATCGCTACGAAGTGCCGCAGGGCGTTCCTCTCCAGCCGTCGTCACAGAACGGTGCTTCCTTTGTCGCGGTCGCGCAGCAGGGGGGCGGCTCTCAGCAGCCCGCGCCTGCCGAGGTCGGTTTCGTCGAACAGAAGTTCGAGCCTTCTCCGCTCGACGACCTGCGTAAGCTCGAACTCGACGATAAGGAGAAGCAGGTCTCTGCCGAGGACGTAGCCAAGCTCGAAAACGAGATCAAGAACTCGCTCGACTTTGAATTCAAACCGCACCCGCTCGTCCAGGGCTTCATCAACTACTATCAGGGTCGTGGTCGCGGGACGATGGAGACGGGCTTGCGCCGCTCCGGCCAGTACATGTCGAAGGTGCGCGAAATCTTCCGACAGGAGGGTGTGCCCGAAGACATCGCTTGGCTCGGGCAGGTGGAAAGCTCCTGGCGTCCGACCGCGCGTTCGTGGGCGGCTGCCTCGGGTCTGTGGCAGTTCATTCCGGGCACAGGCTCGCGCTTTGGCCTGCGTCAGACGGCCTACGTCGATGAGCGCAACGGCTTCGAGAAGGCGACGCACGCTTCGGCGCGCTACCTGAAGTGGCTGCACGACCGCTACGACAACTGGGAACTGGCGATGGCCGCCTACAACACGGGCGAGGGCAACGTTGACCGCGCGATTGCGCGCGCAGGCGTTAGAGACTTCTGGGCCATCTACCCCTACATCGCGCAGGAGACACGCAACTACGTGCCGAACATCCTCGCGGTCATCGTGATCGCGAAGAAGCCCGAGCAGTATGGTTTCCGCAACATCCAGAAGATGACGCCGCTTGCCTACGACACCGTGAGCGTGCCTTCGGCGACGAGCCTCAACCTGATCGCGGCCTTGACCGACACGAGCGTCGACTACATACGCAGCCTCAACCCGGAACTCCGTCGCGACATGACGCCGCCGGGCGAGGCGTTCCTGCTGCGCGTTCCGCCAAAGCGCGGGCACCAGTTGGTCGCACTCCTGAAGCGCATCCCCGTCGAGCGCCGCAACCAGATGGCGCGCGTCGTTCAGGCCGCGCCGGGCGAGAGCTTCGAGTCGTTGGCTGCGCGCACGGGCACAAGCGCCGCGGCGCTCCAGCAGTGGAACGCGGGCGTTGACCTCTCGAAGGGAGCCACGCTGGTTGTTCCCGCGGGTGGCAACTTCGTCCGCACGCTCAAGTCCTACGAGCGCCCGAACAGTGGCGCTGCCGCGGGCAACAGTCTCATCAGCTACACGGCGAAGGGCGGCGAGACCATCGCACAGGTCGCGGCGCGCTACAGCGCCTCGGTCGAGGAAGTCGCCAAGCTCAACGGCGTGACCGCCGACGCGCCGCTCGCACGCGGGCAGCAGATTAGAGTCCCCGCACAGGGCAACGCGCCAGCCACGCAGCAGGCCGCGCCCACGCGCCGCCGACGTTAAGAGTTAGAGACGGGCCCGTGCAAGCGAGCCGGGTCGCCGACAGTAGACGGGCGAGCGCGCTTTTGGTCACAGCCGAAAGCGCGCTCGTTCACATTTTTCGCCACTCCTTTCGCGACCGAATCTTTAACGTCGCGGCATCACCCAAACGGCGCACACCGAGCGCCTTCACACGCGCACCGCCATGCGACGGCAGGAGACCTCATGCTCTTCCGCACGCAGTCGGCGGCCGTCTACGGCATCGACGCAGACCTCGTTGACGTGGAAGTCGATCTAACGCCCGCTCGCGGCGAATCCGACTCGCCCTCGTCCGTCACCATCGTCGGCCTGCCCGATCTCGCCGTCCGCGAGTCGCGCGAGCGCATACGCGCCGCCATCAACAACAGCGCCTTCTTCTTCCCCTTCCACAAGACGACGATCAACCTCGCGCCCGCAGACGTGCGCAAAGAGGGCGCGAGCTTCGACCTCCCCATTGCGCTCGGCATCCTCGGCGCGAACGGAGACCTCGGCGCGGCGGATGGACTCACGGACGTGCTCTCGGTCGGCGAACTCTCGCTCGACGGGCGCGTGCGTCCTGTGCGCGGCGCGCTGCCCGTGGCGCTTCGTGCGCGCGACGCGGGCATCAAGAGTCTGATTCTGCCCGAGGAGAACGCGACCGAGGCCGCGGTCGTCGCGGGCGTTGACGTGTTCGCCGTCTCGACGCTTCGCGGCGCGGTCGAGTTGGTCGCGGCGCTCTGCTCAGGCAACGGGCCGCAGCCCGTTCGGGTTGAAGAGGCCAAGCTGCTCTCGACCGACGGGCGCTACGACGTTGACTTCCGAGAGGTGCGCGGGCAACTCGCGGTCAAGCGCGCGCTCGAAGTAGCCAGCGCAGGCTCGCACAACATTTTGCTTATCGGCCCGCCCGGCTCCGGCAAGACGATGCTGGCGAAGCGTCTGCCGACGATCTTGCCGCCGCTCGAATTCGAGGCCGCGCTTGAGCTGACAAAGATTCACTCGGTCGCCGGGCTGACGGGCCGCTCGGGGCTTGTGACCGAGCGGCCTTTCCGCTCGCCGCATCACACGATTAGCGACGCGGGGCTGATCGGCGGCGGTGCCTTGCCGCGTCCCGGAGAAGTCTCTCTGGCGCACCACGGCGTGCTCTTCCTCGACGAGTTGCCCGAGTTCGACCGCAGCGTCCTCGAAGTCCTGCGCCAGCCGCTCGAAGACCAGCGCGTGACGATCAGCCGCGCGGCGATGTCTCTGACCTTCCCCGCCTCCTTCATGCTCGCCGCGGCGATGAACCCATGTCCCTGCGGCTTCTTCAACGACCCGACGCGCGAGTGCCGCTGCACGCCCTTGCAGATTCAGCGCTACGTCGGGAGGATTTCGGGGCCACTGCTTGACCGCATAGATATTCACGTGGACGTGCCCGCGGTGCGCTTCAAGGAACTCTCAGACCGCGGCTCACCCGAAGGAGAAAATTCCGCCTCCATCCGCGAACGAGCGATAAAGGCGAGAGGGTTACAGCGCGAGCGATTCGGAGACTGTGGCATCTTCTCCAACGCGCAGATGTCTTCGAGACTCATCCGCCGACACGCACGCCTCGACGAAGAGGGCGAGCGGCTACTTGAGTCAGCGATGACGCGTCTGGGTCTGTCGGCGCGCGCCTACGACCGCATCTTGAAAGTCAGCCGCACCATCGCCGACCTCGACGGCCGCGAAGACATTCAACCCAAGCACGTCGCCGAGGCCGTCGGCTACCGCTCGCTCGACCGCACCTACTGGACGTGAGAGGAAGGGAAGGAGTGGGAGACGGGGAGATGGGGAGATAAGACGAGCGGCGGCCCGCTCACTAACCCCTTTCATCCCGACCCCGCTTCACCCCTTCATCTCGTCTCCCCGTCTGCCTGTCTCCCCATCTCTCCATCTCCCCAGTCCCTTCTTTCATCCTTTCGCTCGGACGTGCCACAATGTGGCTCGAAGGCGAAACAGCTAAGGGTGAAATGAAGAAGGCTCGACTTTCACAGGCGACGCCCGCGACGAAGGTGCTTTCGGTTGCGGGGCTGCGTAAGACTTACGGCGCGACGGTCGCCGTCGATAGTGTCTCGTTCGACGTGGGACGCGGCGAGATAGTGGGCTTGCTGGGCCCCAACGGCGCGGGCAAGACCACGACCATCAACATGATTCTCGGCGTACTTGAGCCGACCGCGGGCGACATCTACGTCGAAGGCTTCGGTGTCGCGACCGAACGCTCGCGCGCGCTCAGTCAAACCAACTTCGCCGCCGTCTACGCACCGCTGCCCGGCAACCTCACCGTCTTTCAAAACCTGCGAGTCTTCGGCCTCATCTACGGCGTGGAAGACTTGCGAGCGCGCATCGAAGAACTGCTCGAAGAGTTCGACCTGCGTGCGTTTCGAGACGTGAAGTGCGGCGTACTCTCTTCAGGCGAGCAGACGCGCGTCTCGCTCGCAAAGGCGATGCTCAACCGCCCGCACCTGCTTCTGCTGGACGAGCCGACGGCGTCGCTCGACCCCTCGACGGCGCGCGACATACGCGCACGCATACGCGAGTTCGCCACCAAAGGCGCGGGCGGCGTGCTTTGGACTTCGCACAACATGTATGAGGTCGAAGAGGTCTGCGACCGCGTGCTCTTCCTCTCGAAGGGGAAGATTCTGCTCGAAGGCGACCCGAAGACTCTGCCGCGCGAGCACGGGCAAGAGACGCTCGAAGAGCTTTTCATCACGGCGGCGCGCGAGCCGCTTACGTTCACGCTCGGCTAAGCATCATGAAGGTCATCAATAGCGCATGATGAATGTCATCAGCGAGGTATCATGAAGGTCATCGGTTAAGCATTATGAATGTCAACGGCGAAGCACAATGAAGGTCAAACGCGCCGCGGCCATCTTTCTACGCCAGCTCTACCTCATACGCGGGAGCGCCGCGCGCGTGCTGCCGCTCTTTGGGTGGGTCGCCGTAGACATCGTGCTGTGGGGTTTCATCACAAAATATCTCAACACCATCGCCTCGCCCGGCTTCAACTTCATCCCCGTGCTCCTCGGCGCAGTCCTCCTCTGGGACTTCTTCTCGCGCGTGATGCACGGGGTGACGACGGCTTTCTTCGAGGACGTTTGGTCGCGCAACTTCCTCAACCTCTTCGCGTCGCCGCTCAAGACCTCCGAGTACCTCTTCGGCCTCGTGCTCTCAAGCATCGCGACGAGCGCCGTCGGCCTCGTCGTGATGCTCATCCTTGCGACCGCGCTGTTCGGACTCTCCTTTGCGGCCTACGGTCTGCTGCTCGTCCCGTTCCTGTTGGTGCTTTTCCTGTTCGGCATCGCGCTCGGAATCGTCGGCGCAGCCGTGGTACTCCGCTTGGGGCCCGCCTCCGAGTGGTTCGTCTGGCCCATCCCGGCGCTCGTCTCGCCGTTCGCGGGGGTCTTCTATCCACTCTCGACGCTGCCGGTGTGGATGCAGTACGTCGCGCGCGGGCTTCCGCCCTCATACGTGTTCGAGGGGATGCGTTCGATAGTCTCAGGCGGCACGCCGTCTTGGGCGGCGCTGTGGTGGGGCGTCGGCCTCGCGCTCGTCTACGTCTTGCTCGCGTGCTGGTTCTTCGCGCGCGTCTACCGGCACGCCGTCCGCACCGGCCTCATCGCGCGCTACAGCGCCGAGAGCGTGAGCTAGGACGATTCGACACGCGGCGGGCGGAAGCGACATTGCGATGCTTGATGTCCGGCGGGCACAGGCGTTCGAGGGTTTTTACCTACGGGGCGTGTGATAGAATTCCGCACGGTCGGCCACCCTCCGCCATGACCGCAGATATCGCAACTTCGAGACTCGCCGAGGCGGGCACAAGGCTCGGCGGAAAACGTTGATTTAAAGGCGGGTAGGGCAACGACGCGCCGCGAGCGCCGCATCACAGTCGCGTATAACCGGCGAGCTTGCCGACCGCTCCAGAACACGCGGGCCGCGCAGGAGCCGGGGAAGCTTTTCAAACTCGACAAAAGGTGGGCGCGTCACAGTGACGTTGAAAGCGGAGAGTTGTGAGTTGAGGACTGGCGACCTTCTGCTGGGCGGGACGTTCCGACACGTGACGACACCCGAGTTCGAGAGAGAAAGCGCCACGGATTTCGAGTTGACGCGAGCGGCTTCCGAAGGCAACATGACGGCCTTCGAGGAGTTGTACTCGCGCCACTCGCGCCGCGTCTACAGCTTGTGCCTGCGCATGACGGCCAACACCGCCGAG
>JAVRON010000041.1:0-37121 GCA_032162705.1 Acidobacteriota bacterium | reverse complement strand
GCCCGACGCCAGTTCGCCCAGAGCGGAAAGCTTTTCGATCTGCGCGTACTGCTCGCGTATCCGCTCCTGCTCATTGATGTAGTGCGAAAGCTCTTCGACATGGCGGCGAGCCTGCTCGGCCTGCGCGGCGGCAGACTCCGCGCGCCCCTCTGCTTCAGCCTCGGCCTTGGCCGCAGCCGACATCGCGTTGATGTTCTCTAAGTAGGTGCGGTAGGTCAGGTAGACAATGGCGATGATGGGCGCGGCGGCGACTAAAGCGTAGAAGCCCGCGGTCGATGCCAGCTTGACGGTGATGCCCGCGGAAGACGCGCCCGCGAAGTACGTGACCGAAGTCCAGAGGTACTTGTTACGCCATGTGACCCACAGCGGCTCGTTCGCTTTCAGCGACGTATGCACCGCCGCGATGGCAGAGTTCGAGACGTACTGCACGAGCGCCATCACGCAAAGCGCGACGACGAAGGCGGCGGAGAAGTCGCCGTGCGGAAGGTCTGTGACGGGGCCGAAGAGCAGGCGCATCACGTAGACGGTCAGGAACGTTGAGCAGGCCATCATCGCCGCGTTGAAGACGCTGGTGAAGAGGCTGAACGGACGCTTGCCGAAGCGCGAGGCCGCGAAGTTCTCCGCCGCGCCGAGCAGCACCGCCACCTCGCCGCCGTAGAGCATCATCGTCAGGAAGATGAAGGTGTCGGAGAAGGAAATCTGACCGGTCGTGCGCGGGATAGGGACGCAAAAGCGCGAGCTGACCAGAAGCGTCACGACGACGAGCGGCACGAGCCGCACGTCGAGCCTCGCCAGAGACAGATGCAAAGCCGAGTAGAGCATCACCGACGCGCCCACGGCGATGAACGTCCACATGTACGGTCTGACTAGACGCTGTCTGTCCATCCGCCTCCCCCGAAACTAAACCGCGCCGCCACGCTCGCCGCGCTCTAAAAAGATCGTGTCGTAGTAGCCGCGCAGACGGTAGCCCGCTTTGAGGAAGAGCGATTGCGCGACGAGGTTCTGTTCGTTGACGAGCGCGCAGACTGACGCGGTGCGTTCGAGCAGCGTCCGCCCGAGTTGCGAAAGGCAGCGCAAGCCCCGCCCGCGCTGGCGGCTCGCTGGCTCGACGTAGACGCCCTCGACGTACGTGCATTCGGGCGTCTCCGAAGCGATGTCGGCCTTGAAAATCAGCTCACCCTCTTCGACCAAGACCCACACGCGCCCGTGCTCGATGCGGCGCGCGCAGCGCAGGCGGAAGCCTTGCAGGTCAACGTCTATTGGATTGACGCCGCTCTCCTCGTATGCCATTGCGGCGTGGACGGGCAGGATCAGCATCAGGTCTTCGAGCGTCGCGAGACGAAGCCCACTGACCGGCTCGCGCGCCGTCACGGGCCAACGCTGCTCGAAGAGCAGTTCCCGACAGAAGAGCCGCGGCAACTGTCCTGCGGGCGCGTAGTAGTCCCAGAAGCTGCGTATCAACTCCTGCTCGCCGAGAATCATGTGCGCGCCGCGCTCTGATTGCGCGAGTTGTGCGAAGGCGCGCAGCGCCGACTCCGTACGCGTCTCGACGAAGGTGGCATGACCGATGAGCGCGACACCTTCGAGGCGTCCCATGCGGTCGCGGCAGGCGTAGAACGTGCCGCGGTTGAACGGACTCTCGAAGCCGTTATCGCGGATAAGCCCGCGCATGACGACCGTGGGAGCCGGGCGCTCGGCCAAGAATTCGAGCACCTCCGTCTCGCTGTCTCTTTCGGTCAGGGGGTAGACACGAAAGGCAGGCTCGGGACTCGGCGGCAGAGAGCGCGCCGCCGCAGCCTTACTGGATTCGCTGAACTGGGGCATCACTTCGCTCCTTAATCGAACTCGACTTTGGGACATTTAACGGCGAGGTTGATCTTCGATGCTCTTCCTGGCCTGTGGTCGTGGTCGTCGTCGTGCCGCCGACGGGGGGCGCGTCCGCGCTGTCGCCCTCGTCACGCACTGGCTGAGTCGAGGCCGTGGCGTCGCCCCTTGTCGCAGCCGACAGCCCCTGCACCGCATCCGCGCCGACGGTGTTGTCCGTCACCAGCACGCCGTCCGCGAGAGCAAAGCGGTCTGTGACGAGCACACCCGAAGCGATGAAGGTCGGCCCGCCGCCGAGCACCACGCCGTCCGAGAGAGCCAGACGGTCTGTGACGAGCACGCCGTCCGAGAGCATCGTGCGGTCTGTGACGAGCACGCCGTCGGTGACGAGCACGCCATCGGTGACGAGTACGCCAAGAGCGTAGATTTTCTGGTAGATCGTCATTAACTCAGGCCCCGTCGCATAGCCGTACTTGAGGACAAGCCCCTGCGACCAGGCAAAGGTCTGTCCCGCGATGGTCGTTTGCGGCACGGGCGCGAGCGTCGTCGTCAGAAGCGGCGAGCCGAGCGGCGTCGCCGTCGAGAGGTCGCGGCGGACGAGCTTCGCTAAGCGGACTGCGCCCTCGACGTTCAACTGCCCTGCGCCCTGCTCAAGCTGATTGAAGCCCGCGAGCGGCTGCGCCGTGTACATCAGGATGGCCTTGACGAGATTCGGCGTGAGGCTCGGGTTGGCCTGTAAGAGCAGCGCTGCCGCACCCGCTACCGCAGGCGTCGCCATCGAAGTCCCGTTCAGGTACATCATCCGCTTGCGGTCGGAGTTGCTCACGCCCGCGTCGAGCCAGGGGTTCGTGGTGATGAGGTAGTTGTCTTCGGCGGCGGCGTCGATGATCTTGTTGCCGGGCGCGACGAGGTCTGGCTTGATGAGATTGTCGTGCTGGACGACGCCCGCGTTGTCAGTCCAAGTGCCGCGCGTGGGCCCGCGCGAGCTATAGGTCGTCACACCATCATCATCACGCGGGTCTGTGCCGAACGTGTTCGACGCACCGACTGTCAGAGCCGAAGGCTCGTCGCCCGGCGAGTGTATCGCCCCGTAGACCTTGTTGCCCGCCGCATCCTTGCCGTTGTTGCCCGCGGCGGCGGCGACGACTAGACCGGCGTCAACGAGTCGGCGCACGGCCTTGCACAAAGGGTCGTTCCTGTAAGACTCGACCGCCGCCGTGCCCAGACTCATGTTCACCACGCGGATATTGTAAGCGGCGCGGTTCTGCAAGACCCATTCGAGCGCGCTCAGGATGGAAGAGGTGCGCCCGGTTCCTTTCGAGCCAAGCACGCGCAGGTTGATGATCTTCGCGGCGGGCGCGATGCCGACGTACTCGGCGCGCGAGATGCGTCCGTTGCCCGCGGCGATGGAGGCGACGTGTGTGCCGTGCCCGAAAGGATCGTCGGTGCGCCCCTCGCCCGTGAAGTCGAGGCTCTTGACGACGCGCAGGCCGTTTCGTTCGTCGAGGAAGGCGATGTGGTCTGTGTCTATCCCGGAGTCGAGGACGGCGATGCCGATGCCTGCCCCGTCGAGGCCGTTGACGTTTGTCCCTACGGTCTCGCGCACCTCATCCGTGCCGGTCGTCCGCGAGACGTGACCGAACGAGACGGTCTCGCGGTCGAGCGAGACGAAGCGGACACCCTTCTGCTCCGACAGGCGCTCGACGAGACGGGCAGGCAACTCCACCACACGCGCGCCTAAAGTCTCGAATCGCCCGCGCGTCTTTATCTCGCTGCGCAGCGCTGTCGCGAGCTGAGCGTCGCGGCCATCATTCTCCTGAAGGATGACGCGCACGCGCCGGTTGCGTGCTTCGGGGTCGCGCGCCAGCTCCAAAAGGTCTGGCGAAATCCTGTCCGCCGACTCTTCAACACGCCGCGCGCTTGGTGGTTCGGAAACCTTCGCGCGCACGACCTTTAAACCGGCGTGGCTTGTGCCGCCCGGCACGCGCCACGCGCATAAGATGGACAGCAGCGCGAGCAGAGAAAGAAACGTCGCCGCTAAGTACCTTCTCACCTGTTTCACCTTGATCCCCCTCCAACAAGAGCACATACCGTGAGATGACAGACGGGAACGGTATGTGTCCGAGAGCATTCGCCGGTGCGAGGATTTTATGCACGCACCCGCCACTTCCTGTCAGGGAATGCGCCGTCCGCACTCGGCGCAGACTTCAGTCAGCGAGGTTTATTCCGAAGCAGTCAGGGAGAGAATTAACAGGGAGAGAAAAGAGGGGCAGTGAAGTATCGGGCGAACCGGCCGCACAGTCAACCCGAAAGCGTTCACCTCATGCACAAGGCGTTCACCTCATACATGCCGTCTCGTCTCCCCCAATCATCGCCGACTGCGCTTGCAAGGTCGTGTCGCCGACCTGTATCCCATCGCCGACCTGTATCCCGTCGCCCACAAGGATGCCGTCGCCGACCATGATGCCGTTGCCCACCGTCCCGTTGAGCAGCGCGCCCGCGTCGAGCACAGGCGAGCCGCTCGCGAGTGTCGAGCCGTCGCTTGTCAGCAGCCAGCCGCCGAGCACGATGCCCCCAGTCAACATTGACGCGTCCGGCGTCTGCCCCGACGCGTCCTCAAAGACGCCGTCACCCAGCACGGCCCCACGACCATAGACCCTCTGGTAGAGCGTGTAGAGTTCTGTGCCCGCGGCGAAGGTGTGGTTCAGCATGACACCCTTAGACCATGCGAACGTCTCGCCCGCGATTGTGCTCTGCGGCTGCGGCTGCGGGCCCGCAAGCAGCGGCGACCCGAGCGGTGTCGCCGTCGAGAGGTCTGTGCGGACGAGCTTCGCCAAGCGGACCGCACCCTCGACGTTCAACTCGCCCGCGCCCTGCTCCAACTGGTTGAAGCCCGCGATGGGCTGCGCCGTCAACATCAACAGCGACTTGACGAGGTTCGGCGTGAGGCTCGGGTTGGCCTCCAGTAGCAGCGCCGCCGCGCCCGCCGCCACGGGCGTCGCCATCGAGGTGCCGCTCAGATACATCATGCGACGCGAAGCGGGCTGCCCAGAGTCAACGGATAGCTCCGGGTGCGCCGCGAGAAGATTGTTGTTTATCGCCGCCGCGCCGACGATGCGATTGCCGGGCGCGATGAGGTCTGGCTTGACGAGGTTGTCGTAGTGACGCACGCCCGAGTCGTCAGTCCAACCGCTGCGCGTGGGCCCGCGTGAGCTGTAGGTCGTGACAGTATCGTCCGAGCGCGGGTCTGTGCCGAAGGTATTGGACGCGCCGACCGTGATGGCCGAAGGCTCGTCGCCCGGCGAGTGAATCTGTCCGTAGATTTTATTACCGAGTCCGTCCTTGCCGTTGTTGCCCGCGGCGGCGACGACGACTAGACCGGCATCAACGAGTCGGCGCACGGCGGCGCACGCGGGGTCGTCCGTGTATGCGTCAACCGCCGACGTGCCGAGGCTCAGGTTCACGACGCGTATCCCGTAAAGCGTGTGGTTCTGTAAGACCCATTCGAGCGCGTTCAGCAACGCGGAAGTCGTCCCGCGCCCGTGCGAGTCGAGCACGCGCAGGTTAAAGAGCCTCGACGCAGGCGCGACGCCCTCGTAAGCTCCTCCCGATGTCCGCCCCGAGCCTGCGGCGATAGAGGCGACGTGCGTCCCGTGCCCGTAAGGGTCGTCGGTGCGCCCCTCGCCCGTGAAGTCCATGCTCGCGGCGATGCGACTAAAACCCAAGCCGTCGCGAAAAACTTCGTGCCCGGCGTCAACACCCGAATCGATAACCGCGATGCCTACGCCTGCGCCGTCGAGCGTCGTCGTCTGGAGGCCGAGCAGAAGGTTTTGGGTCTCGACGCGCACCGACTCAGTCCCCGTCGTCGTCTCAAGATGGCCGACCGCGCCGACCTCCCTGTCGGGCGAGACGTAGCTCACCTCCCTGTGCGCCGCAAGCTCCGCCAGAGCCTTCAACGGCAGACGAGCAGTCACTACACCAAGCCCCCCGAACTTCCGCGTGAGACGACCGCCGAGGAGATTCAGAACAGCATCAAGCCCGAGTCCCTGCGCTGCTGTGTCGCTCTGCTGAATGATGACGTTGATGCCCGCGCCGGACTGAGAATCTTTGGCGAGTTCGCGCAGGTCAGGCGAGAGCTTGCCGCCCTCCCTCTTGACCTTCCCGTCTTCCCTCTCGACCCCGCCTCCTCCTCCCCCGACCTTCCCGCCTTCGCTCCCGAGCAGCCCCGCGAGCGCGCCCACACCGGACGCGCACACAACACACAGCGCTACCGCCACACAGGCCAGGGCCAGCAGCCCGCGGCGAAGACGGTAGTGCTTTCGAGATTTCACCTGACCCTCCTTACGGCTCGATGCAAGGGGCTCGCGAGAAACTATCGGGGCGTAAATTTAATTGTCGGAGCGTAAATTTAATTGTTGAAGTTAAAGACTCTGCGCCTGAACCCGTGCAAGCCCCGTTCCAGCCTTGCGCGTGTGGGCGCGCCCCGGGCGACGCCTCGCGGCGAGAGCTTCCAGAGCGCTGCCCGTGCCACTTTTGCGCGCACGCGAAAGCGCCCACAGGCCGGATTTGTTGAGGGAAAATGAGAAAACGCCGTGCAACGACTCGGTCGCCGAAAGCCGTTTCGCGACCATGCGTGCGCCTGAAGACTCTTGCGGCGGCCCGGTACGGCTTCATCCGCGCCGGATGACTCCGCCGCAGTCCGCTGCATTGTGCAGCAGTGGCGCGTATCCCGCCGCTGTAATTTACACGGCACGTCCCAACGTGGAAGGCATGGCCTCTTCGAGGCCGCAAGCCCGACCGTGAGGGAGGGCGTCTACTTCGAGGCGGAAACCCGACCGTGAGGGAGGGTGTCTCAATTCCCACCGAGCGAATCTTGAAGAACGCCTACGCCCTCCCTTACGGTCGGTCTTCTGCCCCACTTCCTTCCTCACGGTCGGTCTTCTGCCCCCACTTCCTCCCTCACGGTCGGACTTCCGCTTGGCCGCCCTTCGGGCGACTTTCAGCGAGCGTGCGTGCATTCGACATTTCTAAAAGGTGAGAGTCCTTCGGCGTCGCGGCGTTAATCTCAAACGACGTACGGCGGCACTGTCCTGTCGAGTCTGGTTCGAGTATGATTCCGAAAAGACCGATGCTTGCGGCAGGCGACGAAGATTTCCGGTGCGGGAGGCGTGTGATGGACAGCGAAGCGAAGAGCACCCCCGTAGTGATGCTGGTGGAGGATTTTCAGGACACGCGCGAGATGATGCGGCGGATGCTGGAGTTGAAGGGTTGCCGCGTCGTCGAGGCAGCCAACGGGCAGGAGGCCATCACCCTGTCGCAGCAGGGCGGACTCGACCTCGTCTTGATGGACTTGAACATGCCCGTCCTCGACGGCTTCAACGCGACGCTTCGCATACGCGAGTACGAGCAGACGCGCGACGTACCCGTCGTGGCCGTGACCGCCTACGACTCTGTGGAGTCACGCGCCGCCGCGGTCGCGGTCGGCTGCTGCGACTACGTCATCAAGCCGCTCGACCTCGAACACCTCTCGGCGCTCCTCAGACGCCTGCTCCCACAACGCGACAGCGCGCGCCTCGATGGAGCCGCCTGACTTAAACTGACGCCGCGTACATCTCACCACACGATTAACTCGCTTGTGCGAGTCGCTCACTTCATTAACCACCGCAGACACAGAGAGGCACAGCTTTTTCGTTTAGCTGTGCCTCTCTGTGTCTGCGGTGGTTACTTGTTTACTTCATCCTTCAGTCGGCGCTGTGCCCGTGCCGCCGGTGTTGCCGAACGCGCCTCCGGCCCCTGCGTGCGTTGAGGTTGCGCCGGAGATGTCGCCGGTCTCGCGTACGCCCGTATCGCCGCCCGTGTCCGGCGCGTCGCCTCCGGCCAATCCCCCCTTGCCGACCTTGTCCGTGCCGCCCGTGATACCCGCTGCGCCGGTCGAATCCGTCGAGCCGCCCTGCGCCGTCTCGTCTCGTCTGCCTTCATCCGCCATCACTTGTCTTAAGCCTCCCTCGGAAAATTTCTCGCGTGGCCGAGCGCCGTGATTTCTACGAGACTTGCCACGCTGAACCTGACGAGTGACAATAAAACATCCCTGCGCCCCTTTTACAATGCTTTGGAAGACCGCGAGCGAAAACGTTTCAAAGGAGCGACTATCCCTGTGCGCCTTCTCGTCGAACTCTTTCTCTTAACGTTGATGTGCGGCGGAGTCGCCGCCAGCGTCGTAGGACAAACCACGCAGATGCCGCCTGAGCCGGGCGTCCCGCGCGAACTGGCGCGCTGGCGCGCGGCTCATTACCGAGACGTGCGCTATGCGCTCGACCTTACGCTTACGCCCGGCTCCGAGACACTCAAGGGCCGCTTGAGGATCAGCGTCACGCTCGACGCCGACGCGGGCGACCTCGTCCTCGACTGGCGCCTCATCAAGAAGGACGCAGACCCGCGCTCGCGCGTCTCAGACATCACGGCCAACGGCAAGTATGTTGACGAGGCGCAGTTTGTCAACGAGCACATCGTCATTCCTCGCGCGCATCTTGTGACGGGCGCAAACACTTTCGAGTTGAGCTTCGAGTCGCCCATCAGCGCCTCGGGCAGCGCCGTCACACGTTACCTCGACCGCGAGGACAACTCCGAATACCTCTACACGCTCTTCGTCCCCTCGGACGCGAGCACCGCGTTTCCATGTTTCGATCAGCCCGATTTGAAGGCGCGCTTTACGCTCAAGGTCACGGCCCCTGCAAGCTGGCGCGTCGTCTCCAACACCGACGCTGGTATGCTGACCGAGTTTTACGACACCAGCGGCGGACTCTTTCAGTCACCTATCAAGGGGATGCTCTGGCACCGGTTCAAAGAGACCGAACCAATCAGCACTTATCAGTTCGCCTTCGCCGCTGGGCCTTTTGCCGGGTTCAAAGATGAACGCTCGGGCACACGCCTCTTCGTGCGGAAGTCGAAGGCCGAGCGTGCGAAGAAGGAGTTAGGCGAAGTCTTCCGTGTGAACCGTGAGGGCGTGAAGTTCTTCGAGAACTATTTCGGCCACCGCTTTCCCTTCCCCAAGTACGACCTCGTGCTCATCCCGGAGTTCGCCTACGGCGGCATGGAGCACGCGGGCGCGACCTTCCTGCGCGAAGACGGCGTGCTCTTCCCCTCCGACCCGACGGACGCAGACACGGCTGCGCGCGCCGAGACGATGCTGCACGAGGCCGCGCACCAGTGGTTCGGCGACCTCGTCACGATGCGCTGGTTCGACGACCTCTGGCTGAAGGAAGGCTTCGCGACCTTCATGGCCTACAAGGCGATTGAGCAGGTCATGCCACAGTACAAAGCTTGGAAGGTCTTCCACCTGCGCACCAAGCCGCTTGCATACCTGACCGACGTGACGAAGGGGACGACGCCTATCTGGCAGGAGATCGCAAACCTCTCGGCGGCGAAGTCCGCATACGGCAACATCGTCTATCGCAAAGCGCCCTCAATGCTCAGGCAGGCCGAGTTCTATCTCGGCGAGCGCGAGTTCCAACAGGCCGTCCAACTCTTCGTGCGTGAGCACGCCTACTCGAACGCCACCTGGGAAGACCTCGTGCGCGCCTTCGAGCGCACCTCGGGGAGAAAGCTCGACGCGTGGGCCGCCGCATGGGTCAAGCGGCGCGGCATGCCTGACGTGCGCGTGCGCTGGACGGCGAACCAACGCGGCCTCGTCAACCGTTTCGAGGTCGAGGAGCGTGATGCGCTCGGCGAAGGCGGCTCGTGGCCGATGCGCGTGAAGCTTTTGCTCGCGCCGACAGACCCGAACGCACGCCCGGAGGTATTGACCGTCACGCTCGCGGGCGCAGGCGTGACGCGCATTCCCGCCGCAATCGGCAAGCGCCGCCCGGCCTTCGTCTTCGCGAATTTTGAAGACTACGGCTACGGACGCTTCCTCTTAGACGACTTGAGCCGCGCCGCCGTCACAAAGAACCTCGGCCAGATCAAAGACGACTTCCTGCGCGCGCTGCTCTGGGGCACGCTCTGGGACTCTGTGCGCGAGGCCGAGCTTGCGCCCGCCGACTTCATCGAACTCGCGCTCGGCGAAGCGTCGAAAGAGCACGACGACGTGATGCTCGGCTTCATTCTCGCGCGCGTGCAGACGGCCTTTACGCGCTACCTCTCGGACGCGCAGAAGGCGGCGCTCGCCCCTCGGCTCGAACAGGCGCTCCGCGAAGCGATGGCGCACGCCGAGACGCAGGGACAGCGCATCACATACTTCCGAACCTTCCGCGAAGTCGCGACGACCCGAGAGGCGCTCGACAACCTGCGAGACATCTTCGCGGGCAAGCTCGAAGTGCCCGGCATGACGCTGCGTTCGCGCGACCGCTTCGACATCATCCGCGCGCTCATGGCCGCGGGCGACGAGCGCGCGCCCGCACTCCTCAAGCAGCAGACTGATGTGGACAGGACGGACGACGCGCGGCGCTACGCCTACGCGGCGGGCGTCGCCCGGCCTGATGCGGCCGTCAAGCAGAGATACTTCGACCAGTATCTTCACGACAAAGAGATAGCCGAGAGCTGGATCGAAGCGAGCATCGGCCCCTTCAACACGCCGGGGCAGGCACGCCTGACGCTCCCCTATCTTGAGCCGGCGCTCGGCGAGCTTCCCGTCTTGAAACGGACGCGCAAGATTTTCTTCGTCAACGGCTGGCTCGCGGCCTTCATCGGCGGACAGTGCGATGAGCGCGCAGCCTCAACTGTCCGCGACTTCCTCACGCGCGAACAGTCGCTCGACCAAGACCTGCGTCTCAAGGTGCTCGAAGCCTCAGACGGGCTGGAGCGTTGCGTCCGCGTCCGCACGAAGTTCGCGACCGACTCGACTGACGCCGCGCACCACGCGCCGTGATAAAATTCGGGGGCGGCGCTAAATCCCAACGGCCCGCGGCCCGACCGAGCATCAAGGAGTTTGAAGAGATGGCGACTGAAGTTTACGAGCCTGTCACCGAGACACCCGACGAGCTACGTCTCACGCGACGCCGAGCGACCGTCGAAGAGTTCTGGTCGCTCCCCGAATCCGTACTTCCCGCCGAGTACGTCAACGGAGAAATCATCATGGCCCCTTCACCGACCGTACTCCATCAGGCGGTACAGGGTAATCTGTATTACACGCTACGAACTTTCGTTCAAGACAACGGACTGGGGCGTGTGTTCACTTCACCGCTCGATGTCGCACTACCGACGGGTGAGGTCGTCCAGCCAGACCTATTTTTTCTCAACGCCAAACAGGCGGAGCATGTGCGCGCGGCGAAGCGTGTCGAAGCAGTACCGTTGTTCCTCGTCGAGATTCTTTCGCCCGGCTCAGCAACGCACGACACGATTACGAAGCGCGAGTTGTACGAGCAGAACGGCGTGCGCGAATACTGGATCGTTGATGTAGAGAAGCGGAGCATCGCGCAACTCGTGCTCCGCAAGAAGCACTATGCGTTGACGGAGTTGGGCGAGGGCGATGCGATCAAGGGCGTGGTGCTGGCAGGTTTCGAGATGAAAGTCGGCGAACTGCTGGGCGTCTAAGAGAGAGAACGATGCTGAAGGACGGAAGGCTGCGCGTCGCCACTTACAACGTGCATAAGTGTGTGGGGCTTGACCGGCGCGAGCGGCCCGCGCGCATCGCGTCTGTGTTGCGTGAGGTGGACGCCGACTTGATCGCCTTGCAGGAGGTCGTCAGCGTCGAGTCGAACGCGTCGCGCGAGGCGCATCAGGCGCGCTTCATCGCCGAGGAGCTTGGCTACGGGTTTTACCTCGGCGAGAACCGCAGGCACAAGGGCGGCGCTTACGGCAACGTCGTCATCTCGCGTCTGCCCGTCGTTCACTGTCACAACTACGACATCACATGGCGCTGGCAGGAGCCGCGCGGCGCGTTGCGCGTGGACGTGCAGTTGGACGAATCGGGCGCGTCCGTCCTGCACCTCTTCAACGTACATCTCGGCACGGCCTTCGTCGAGCGCAGGCATCAGGGGCGCAAGCTCGTCGGCGAAGCCATTCTGCGCGACCCTCATCTACGGGAAAGCCCGCGCGTCGTCTTAGGCGACTTCAACGAATGGACGCACGGGCTTGCCTCGCGCCTGCTCTCGCAGGAACTTCGGAGCGCAGACCTCCGCCAGCACCTTCGCACGCGCCGCACATATCCGGGCGCGCTTCCCTTCCTGCACCTCGACCACATCTACTACGACCCCGCGCTCACGCTCGAACGGCTCACGCTTCATCGCACGCGCCTCGCGCTTGTCGCATCCGACCACCTGCCGCTCGTAGCCGACTTTCACCTCAACAAAGCTTGAGGCGACCGCAAAGCTTGAGGCGGCCACCGGCTTATTAACGCCTGCGACCGCCTCTTTGTGACTTCTCGACTTCTTATCAGCCTACTTTCGCGCGAGGACGACCGGAGCCTCTTCGCTGGCGCGGACGCGTCCGAAGAAGGCGCGCACGTCACCGTACTTCTCGACCGGGATGGTTGCGGCGCGTTGGACGAGCGTGCGCGTGTAGACGAGGTGGCCGTCCTTGACCACATAGGTGGCGGTGTAGTTACCGAAGTCCGAGTCGATCTTGACGGCGTCGGGCATCTCGTCCACGTCGAAGCCTTCGGGGAGCTTGAAGCGGACGGTCTCGCTGAACGCCTCGGATTCGAGCACGACCGGATGCTTGCGCGTCGTTTCGACGAGACGGACTGAGTCGCCGCGCGTGACGACCGCAGGCTTGAAGACGAGCAGGCGATTCTGCATCGACTGTGCGTAAGCCGCGGCGGTGAACTCCACTTCGAGCGCGAAGCGCCCATCGGTGTGCGCGTCTTCAGGCTCGATCTTGCTGAACTTCGCGCCGGTCGCGCCGCCCGACATCCAACTCTCAATGGCGTGCGTGAAGTCGGGTCGCGCAAGCCCCTTGAAGACCTGACGCCAGTGCGCGCCGGACTGACCCGAGGCGCGCTCGTGTATCGCCGCCGAGATTGAGCCGTCGGGCGCGAGCGTCACTTCGGCGGTGCGTTCGAGCTGGTTAGACTCCGGGGACATGACGGGCATGCGAAGGAGCGTGCCGTCGTCCCCGGCGGCGATGAGCAGCGCCCAGCTTCCCTGCTCGTGGTCAGGCAGATCGCCGACGGGCGTGCTCTCGTCGGTCGGGTCGAAGATGAGCAGGCGGCCCAAGGCGGGGTGACGCACGACCGCGGCAGCTTGCGTCTCGTCGCCCACCTTGATGGCGATGATGCAGTGATTGAACTGGTTGGGCGAAGGCCACTCCTCGCGCACGTATGTCCGGTCGCCCGAGTAGATGGCGACGGGAAAGGCCGTGATCTTGACGGCGCGTAGCATCGCGCGCATCAGGTTGGCCTTGTCCTTGCAGTCGCCGTAGTTTTTGGCAAAGACTTCCGCCGCGCGATGCGGGCGCATGCCGCCGCCGCGGCTCACGCCCATCTGAATCGAAATCCAGTGGACGCTCTGTGCGTAGCGGGCGATGGCCTGAATCTTCTCAAGCTCGGTCTTGGCGTCGGCAGTCAGCGAGCGCGCTTTGGTGGCGAGGGCATCGTCAGGCTCGGCCTGCGGGTCGTGCAGCGTCGAGAGCCAGCGCGAGACTTCACTCCAGGAATTGAAGCCCGGTGCCATCACAGAGCGCGTGGCGTCCGGCGGATAGAAGCTGACGGCGAGGCGCGGCGAGAGGCTCGACATCGTCGGGCTGTTCGGCTCGTCCTCGATGAAGGGGAGGTTCTTCAACTCCCATGCGTAGGTCGTCCCCGCGACGGCCGGCTCGACTTTGTCGTGGTTGAAGACGACGCCCGACGCGCGCCAGCCCGCGGGCAACGTCAGAGAGTAGCGTGAGAGGAGTGTAGGCAGGTTGTGCTGGAAGTCCCAGTTGTCCTGCGTAAAGATGGTGCGCTCCTCCGTGACCGACTCGTAGCCGAAGACTGTGCCGGGCAGCTCCACGTCGCCGCGTGCCGAGATGGCGCGCACGCGTGCTTCGTCGTACACGTCGTCGGGCGAGAGCGCGAGGTCGAGCGTCTCGTCCTTGCCGTACTTCTTGATGCTTCCGTCGGGGCGCAGGAGCCAAGCCTTCAGCTCGCGCACCTTGCCCGCGTCGGTGTGATAGAGAGCGGCGGCGTACGCCTCCTCGCGCCCCTCGCGCGTGAGGACGCGGACGGCGTAGTTGACCGTCGTCACGATGCGACCGTCGTCTGCAACGTTGACGCTGCGCTCGCTGTAGAGGACGACGGCGGGCACGCGCTTGTCATAGGTGGGCGCGGTCGCGGTCGCCGCCTGCTTGAGCCACGCGGGCACGTCGTCGCTCGACGCAACGGCGCGCGACGGAGTCGCACAGCAGAGCAACACGGAGGCAATGAGTAGAAGTGCGAAGCCGTTCAAACGATAAAGCATTTTTTTCGTTCCTTTGTCCGCGAGAGCGTAAAGAGAATTTTTGATTTGCGATTGAGGAAGTCCGGTTATCAAATCAAAAATCGCAAATCAAAAATTCTCTTCGTTCCTGTTTGCATCTGCCGCCACGGAAGTTCGGGCGCGGCGTCAGTTCGAGGTCTTGGCGGGGGCTGCGGCTGTCGTGGCTGCGCCCTGCTTGAGGGCGAGCGTGTGGCCGTCCTCCTTGTTGATCTGGTCGAAGTAGTTCTTGAGATTCGGGTAGATGGTGACGGGGAAGAGCAGAGACGATGCGCCGCCCTTGCCGAAGTAGAACTTGCGCGTGTAGACGAGCGTGCGCCCGTCCTTCGTAATCGATGCGAGCGGCTCGTACTTGCTCAGGTCGCCGCCCGCAAAGGGCGCGGGCGACTCGGGGTTGTCGAGCGCGAAGCCCTCGGGCAGATCGATGCTAACGCGGTCTTCCTCAGACCATGGATAGTGGAAGTAGACCTCGTGGCGGCGTCCCGTCGTGGGGAAGAGCGGCCCGAGTCCCTTCTGGAAGAAAGCGGGTTGGAGAAACAGGCGCTTGCCCGTGCGCTGCGCGTAGCCGGGCACGCGGACGTGGAAGGTGTAGATGAAGGGCTTGATGGGGTCGTTGACGTTCTCGATGTGGATGTCCGTGATCTCGATGCCGGTCATGCGGTCTTTGAACTTATTCTTCAGCGTCTCTTCGCGCTCGGTGGCCGAGTCGTCGTCGTTGTACTCCTTCATGTCGGCGGCGATGTGGCCCGTGTACTCCATCTTTACGTCGCCTTCGAGCGTGCCGTCCTCCGAGAGCTTGAACTTGCCCGTGCGCTTCTCCAGAGACTTCTCGGGGCCCGAGAGCGGCGTCTGGACGAAGGTCGGCTCCTGCGGGTCGGAGAGCAGCGCCTGCTCGCCCTCCTCCTGCCAGCGCAGCATGCCGAACGGCACATAGGTCGAGGCCGGGTCGTAGAAGCGCCACTGGTCGCCGACGCGCACGGCGATGTCGTAGGCGCGGAGGAAGTAGTCGTCGGGGAACTGCGCGTCGAAGAAGGTATCGCTGCGGTCTGCGAGTTTGACGACGCGTGCGTCGAGGCCGGAGGCCGTCGCCATCGCGGCAAAGAGCATGTCGATGTCGCGCCCCGTCCCCATCCCGTGCTTGAGCGTGTCGGAGGCCGACTTGTTATCCTTGGCGGCCTTGATGCGCTGCTCAAGCGTCATGCCGTTGGCATCGTCGTTGATGTTTTTGATCTGCGAGCGGCAGAAGTCGAAGAGGCGTTGAATCTTCTGGTCAGGAGTCGAGGCATCGCCCGTGACTTCGGCGGCCTTGCGCTTCACGTCGTCGTCAACCTTCATCCCGGCCTTGTTCGACTCGTAGACAGCCTTGCCGTACTCCTTCCAGAAGTGCTCGGGGTCGAGCTTATGATCCTTCGAGTAGTAGACGAGCAGCCACGGGCGCACCGAATAATGGGGCGGCATGTAAGGCTCCTCGCGGAAGGCCGGGACGTTCGACATCGTCGTCGAGTAGTAGCCGTCCTTCTCCTTCTGGAACGGAGTGTTCTGCCCGTTGAAGAACTGCGCGCGCATGGAGTAGGGCCAGTAGCCCGTGACCGCAATCGGCTTGATATAATACTTGACCTGCTGGACAGGGATGTCGCGCGAGAATTCGAGCCGGTCGTAATAGCTGAGCGAGTCGCCGCGCACCTCGCGCCAGCGGTACTCGATGATCGAGCCAGGCTCGACGCTCGGCATGGCGAAGGACTTGGCCTTGACCTTCAGGCCGCTGGCCCTGACGACCGTGCGCTCGAAGATATCTTCCTTCTTCAGCTCGACGATCTGGCCGTCGGGCTTGATGGTGCGGCCCGCGATGTCTTTGATCTTGGTCTCGCGCCCGCCGAACTTCGGGGCGAGGATGTCGATCTTGCTCTGCGACTCGCGCCCGCGCTCGTTGAAGATTTTGATGCGGATGTAGTGGTCGAGCACGGTGCGAGGCTCGCTGCCCGCGTCCTCGTCGGCCACCTTCACCTCCCAGAAGAGCGCCTCGGCGTCGGCGTCCTTCTCGACCGTGGGAGCGGCGAGGGCGACCTCCGCCGGGTCAATCGGTTTCCAATCCTTGTCGCCGCGACGGGCGGCGGCGGGCGGGGCGGCGAACGCAAACGCGAGCAGGCAGGCGAGTGCGGGCACGACCCCGCGGCGCACGAAAGAGTAAGGGGACTTCATCTTTGTTAGAACCTTTCGGTGGAAAAGACTCTGACTGAAACTGGTCGGGACAGACAGTACAGGCGACAAAGGGTGTTGAGCCGGACGGCACTTTAGTGAGATGCCGTAGAACACGAGAAACCGGACGCCGAATTTTACGACGAGAATATGGACGGCGCAAGTGAACGCCAGTGTTTGTCATCACGGGGGCGCATCCTCGCCTCCAAGCACGGTTTGCGTTACCCGCCCGCGGCTGGTACTTTCTGTGCCCGAACGGAGATGTTTAAGACCATCACGCCGAAAGAGTTCGCAGAGCGGCTCGGGGGCGGCGAGCGGCTGCTCCTCGTAGACGTGCGCGAGCCGGAAGAGTACGAGCTGGCGCGCGTCGAAGGCTCGCAACTCCTGCCGCTCAGACTCTTCAACGAGTGGACTTCGTCGCTCGACCCCGAACGCGAGACCGTCTTCATGTGTCATCACGGCATACGCAGCGCACAGGTCTGCGCCTTCCTCTCGCGCCAGGGCTTTGAGAAAATCTACAACCTCGCGGGCGGCATCGACCGCTGGTCTTGCGAAGTAGACCCGACCGTGCCGCGTTACTGACGCGGAAGTGGGAACGCCGCAACGATGAACTGAAAGGCAACTGCTCTTCAGTTCATCGTTCATCGTTCCGCGTTCATCGTTATGGACTACACAGAGGAGCATGCCGCACGGTATCCCGGTGAGTATCTGGCGGGCATCGACCTGTATAACGCGGGCGAGTTCCACGCGGCACACGACGCATGGGAGGATCGCTGGCGCGACGACTGCGGCCCGCGTGAGAAGCTTTTCTTGCAGGCGCTTATCCAGTCGGCGGTCATCTTCCATCACATCGAGATCGGGCGGCGCGGGGCGGCGCGCAGGATGCACGGGATGGCGCTGGAGAAGTTCGCGCGACTCGGCCTTGCGCGCTTCATGTCGCTCGACATCGAGGAGTACCTCGCGCAGCTCGAACGCTCGCTCTCTTGGCTCGCAGCGGCGGAAGACCCGCGCGACGCCGTGCCGCCCCATGTGCTCGCGCCGCCGCGCATCGTTCTTCTCCCCGGAGTGATGGATTACGACTGACGCGTACAAGCTGCCGCACATTCCGAGAGTACCGCGCAGTCAGTACCGGGAGTTGTACTATTCGTCTCCGGTTGGCGCTTGCTCGCCGTTGTGATTTAGAATCTTGCGCAAGTTACCTTAAGCAACACGGCCCGGAGAAGGAGACCCCTCAAGTGGAGATACTTGAAAACGCGGAGGAGTGGCGCGACCGCTACGCGCGCTGGAAGCAGATCAACGAGATGCGCGGCGGCGACGTAGGCTCTCATTACCCCTGGGTCGAGAACAGGCGTGCGCCCTTCCGCCCCGCGCGCCGTGCGCTCCCGATGCTCAACCTCGCGCTCATCACCTCGGCCGGAGCCTATCTTGACGGTGCCGAAGCCTTCGACACCTCCATCTTCGGCGGCGACACCTCCTTCCGCGAAATCCCCGTCGAGGTGGGCCCACAGGACTTGAAGTGGTCTGCGCGCGGCTATGACCCGGCGGCGGTCGAAGAGGACATGGACTCTCAGGTTCCGCTTACGCGCCTCAAGGAGTTCGAGGGCAACGGCATCATCGGCCAGCTCAACTCGGTCTTCTGGAGTCTCTGCGGGTTTATCCCGAACGCCGCGCGCTTCGCCGCGACGACCCTGCCGCAACTCGTCGAGCGCGTCCGACGCTACGAGGTGCAGGCCGTGCTGCTTGTGCCCGCCTCGCGCCTCTGCCACCAGACGATGTCGATTGCCGCGCGCGCCATCGAGGCCGACGGCATCCCGACGATGATGCTCGCCGTAGACCGCGAGGCGGTCGAGCGTGCGCGCCCGCCTCGCGCCGCCTTCTACCCCGGCGAGTTCGGATGCGTCGTCGGTAAACCCGGCTGGCCCGAGTACCAGCGCCGCGTGCTCGACGAAGCGCTCCGACTCGTCGAACCCATCGACCAGCCGAGCGTTCGCAACCTCAACGTCGCCCTCGAAACCGAAGTCGAGATGGGGCGCGGCGAGAGGTAAGATGGATAGGAGGGCAAGCGCCGCCAGGCGCGGAAGAATGTAGCCCACGGCGCGAGCCGTGGGCAGACGCAAGCAAAAAGGATGAAGCCCCGGAGGGGCGAAAGAAATTCAAGCAGCGATGTTCTCATGCTCGAATTTCTTTCGCCCCTCCGGGGCTTTGATATTTTTATCTACTCCTGTCCCACGGCTCGCGCCGTGGGCTACATTCTTCCGCCGCCTCCGGCGGCTGCTCGTGCCAGTTCAGTTTTTAGCGCTTACTCTAAGCTTTGACCTGAGCTAATACCTCTTCCACCTGCGCGAAGTCGAAGGGCTTGCCGATGACGATGTCGGCGGGCGCGTCGCCCTGCGTGCGTGCGGCGTCCTTGCCGTAGCCCGTGACGACGGCGATGCGTGTGCGTGGGCTACGACGGCGTACCTCGCGTGCGACCTCCCAGCCATCCATCCCCGGCATCGACAAATCCGTGAAGATGAGATCGAACTCCCCGCCCGCCGCGATGGCTTCGAGCGCCGCGCGCCCGCCGTCGGCTGAGACGACCTTATGACCCAGCGCCTCGACCATCTCGGCCAGAGTCCCGCGCACGTGCTCCTCGTCATCAACGACCAGTACGGAGAGCGGGCCGACGCATGCGGCTTTAACCGTCGATCTGGTTGCGCGCGCGGTCGCCTCTTGCGGCGTCGGCTCAAGGGAAGGCAGGTCGATGGTGAAGGTCGTGCCGCGGCCACGGAGCGAAGAGGCGGAGATGTGCCCTCCGTGCCGCTCGATGATGCCGTAGGAGACGAACAATCCAAGCCCCGTCCCGTGTACGCCCTTCGTCGTGAAGAACGGCTCGAAGATGCGCGCGCGCACCTCCTCCGCCATCCCCGTGCCGTTGTCTGAGAAGAGCAGACGCAGGCGCTCTCCTCGCTGGCGGCAACTGATCGAGAGACGCCCGCCGGAGGGCATCGCGTCGATGGCGTTGACGACGAGATTGACGAAGACTTCGCGCAGCTCCGAAGCGTTGCCGCGCGCGTGAAGCGTCGCTTCGCCTTCGACCGACACCTCGTAGCCGAGGCCGCGCGCACGCGCATCGTTCTCCCAACGCGTGCGCGTAATCTCGACGGCGTCGCGCAGAAGCTCAAGCACTTCGACCTCTTCGTGCCCCTCGCCGGGGAGCTGGCGCGCGAACGAGCGTATGCGCCTGACGGTTGAAGCCGCGTCCTCGGCGGACGTGAGGATGATGTCCAGCCCGCGTGCAAGGTCTGGGTCGTGCGCGGAGCGACGGAGCAGTTGTGCGCGACCGAGGATAGCGGCCAGCGCGTTGTTGAAGTCGTGCGCGACGCCGGAAGCGAGCTGACCCAACGCACGCAGCTTGTCGGCCTGTGCGGCGCGCTCGCGCTCAAGCCTCTGCTCGGTCACGTCGCGCGTGATCGAGAGCACGCCGGTCGTGCGTCCGTCGATGACGAGCGGCGTGGAGTCCGTGGCGACGTAGCGCACCTCGCCGTCGCGCCGCAAGAGCCGCAGCTCGACGGTCTGTGGCTCGCCCGCGAGCGCGCGGCGGAAGCGCTCCTCCATCGTGTCGCGCTCCGACTCTTCGACCAGCCCACGGAAGTGATG
This sequence comes from Acidobacteriota bacterium, assembly GCA_032162705.1. GTDB lineage: Bacteria > Acidobacteriota > Blastocatellia > Pyrinomonadales > Pyrinomonadaceae > QHXN01. Next base: position 17,076 of record JAVRON010000041.1, on the reverse strand, counting down.
CCCGATCAGCGACTCCTTTGTGTAGCCGCACATCGACGCGCCCGCGCTGTTGATCCACATGATGCGCCCTTCGGGGTCTACGGCGCAGATGTTCTCGCGCGCGCTCTCAAGAACGTGTTCGAGGAGCGACTGGCGCTCGCGCGCGACGGCCTCGATCTGTCGCAGCTCCGAGAGGTCGCGCACGGTGCAGACCGTTCCAAGCTGGCCCGACTCTTCCGTGATCGGCTCGGCGGTGACGAGCAGCGTCCGTCCCAGACGCTCGGGCGTGTACTCCAAAGTGACGGCGCGACCTTCGGCCATCACGCGCTCGACGATGCAGCCCTCGCCGCGCCCCGAGCGAAGAATGTCGCAGCAGCGCCGACCCAGAAGCTCATGCGGCGCAACCGACTCCAGCGCCGCGCCCGCGTGGTTGACGCGCAGAAGGCTCCGGTCGTTCGAGAAGATAAAGATGCCGTCCGACATCGCGTCGAAGGTCGTCTCCCATGTGCGCTTGGCACGCTCGACCATCTCGAACAGCTCGGCCTGCGCGATGCCGGTGGCGAGCTGCGCGGCGACCGATTCGACGAGCGCGACCTCGTCTCTCGCCCAGCGGCGCAGGCGGTCGGTCTGGTGTATGCACAGAGCGCCGCGGAACTGCCCCTGCACGATGAGCGGGCAGACGATCTTTGACAGTCCACCGTTTAATCGCGCCAGCTCCCTCACCTGCTCGTTCAACTCCGGCGACCCGCTGCTGTAGTTGTGCGCGTCGTCGATGACGAGCGTGCGGTGCGACTCGATGAGATGGCGACCGACCGGCATGTCGTAGCTAATGCCTATCGCGCTGACGCCGTCGCGCTTCGAGCCTTCGGCTAAATACTCGTACATGACGGGCGAGTCGTCGGGGCGCGCGGGGTCGTAGGGTCGTATGTAGACGCGCGAGGCGCGCAACGCCTGACCCAGCTCGTGCGTGGCCGCACGCAGCACGTCCGGCAGGTTGAGCGAGGCACGGATGGCGTGACCCAAGCGGTTAACGAGCGCCTCGCGCGCGGAGGTGGCTTCGGCGCGCTGGTAGAGTTCGGCCTGTCGGACGGCGATGCCGGTCTGGTCTGCGACGACGCGAGCGAGCGCCACTTCTTCAGCACGCCAGTGGCGCGTCTCGCCGACGGTCGAGATGACGAAGCAGCCGGGCAGCTCCTCGCCCACGCGTATCGCCACGCACATGATCGAGCGCGTGCCAAGCCCCTTCAGGATGTGCTCGTAGACGTGACGGATGGCCGGGTCATGCTCCACGTCCTCGAATGCCAGCACGCCATGCTCGCGAACCTGCTCGATGATCCCCTTGATGAGGGGAATCTTGTATTCGCTCCCGGCGGGCACGACGCCCGGCGCGACGTACTCGGCGGCGCTGCGCGCGACACCAGCCTCGGGGTCGAGCAAGTAGATGCAGCAGCGGTCAACGCCTAACTGTTGCCCAAGCTCGCGCGTCGCCGCGCGGAAGACTTCGTCGGCGTCGAGCGACTGGCGGACGGCGCGCGTGATGCGGTTGATGAGTGCTTCGCGCTCGGCCTGCGCGGACAGCTTTTCGGCGTCGCGCTGGCGTGCGATGAGCTGCGCGGTCTGGCGTGCGAAGGCCACCGCGGGCAGGACGCTGCGGCGGTCGGGTGCGCGACCCGAGCGTGGGTCGTCGAGCGCGATGATACCGATGAAATCGCCGTCGTGCGTGACGAGCGGCACGTACAACTCGTCGCCGTCGTGCCATGACTCGGAGCCGTAGAGCGGCACGGGGCGCGGCAGCCCTGCCTTGAGGCGCGGGGCAAAGAAACCGTCGAGCACGTGGTAATGGCTCGGCGGATAGTAGGCGGCGAAACCAAGTTCGCCGACCTCGATGCGGACGCACTGCTCGACGACCCGCGCGACCTCCTCGCGCACGTAGGGGCGTGAGCCAGACTCCTCCAGATACTCGCGTGGGACGTTTGAGGAGTAGGAGAGTATGCGGCGGTGCTTCCCATCTTCGGTGAAGAGGACGACGAGGCATGAGCGGTAGTCGGTCAGGCGCGTGATGGTGTCGGCAAGTCCCGCGAAAAGCTCTTCGAGCGCACGGCCTTCGCGCGGGGCGGCGGCAAGCGCCGTCAGCGCTTCGAGCTGGCGGACGGACGCGCTCAGGTACTCTTCCGGCGCATCGCACTCTTCGGCGGGGTAGATTTCGGACAGGGGCATGGCTTTCTCTCAGACGAAGGAGATGAGAAGACCGTAGAGTCTAAGCTGCGGAACGCGTGTTCTTTTTTCGGCGACGGCGCGTTGGAAGAGTTTCGAGAGGCGGGGCTGCGGACGTTTCCTCAGCGAAAGCTGTGCGCCTTCCGGGTCACGCCCCCGACCTGCCCGGAGAGATGGCCGGGCCGTGGACAAATCCGAATATAACAAAGTGTTAGCCGGGTTGTCACCAGTAAAAGCAGGGATGGGGAGGCGGGCAGACGAGGGGATGGAGAGACGGGGAGACGGGGAGACGGGGAGACGGGAAGAAAGTCAGACAGGAAGACGGGAAGAAAGTCAGACGGGGAGACACACACGCGCGTGGCACCATGTCTCCCCGTCTCCCAATCTCCCCGTCTGACTTTATACCTACTTCTTCCTTGGTCTGCCGTCCACGGCGCTGCGGGCGAAGTAGCCCTGGCGGTAGGTGAGTCGCATGTTCTGCTTGCGTAGTTCCGGGTTGACGACTTCGATCTGCACCTTGCGGAACGAGCCGTCCTTGGACTTGTTCAAGGGCGAGTAGGCGATGAGGTACTGCGAGCGCAACTCGTCCTGAATCTGCGCGAAGGCCACGCGGAGGTCGTCTTCGTTGCGAGGGAAGTATGCGCGCCCGCCCGTGCGCTCGGAGATTTTACGAAGCGAGCCTTCGTCCACGCCGTCGAAGCTGAAGCTGTCGCCGATGCCGACGGAGTAGATGATGGCGTCGGCCTTGAGGGCCGAGTCAACGGCCTCGCTCATCTTCAGACGGCTGCTCGTGTCCACGCCGTCGGTGACGAGGATGATGGCGCGGCGCGTCTTGTCCGATGTCTCGGAGAGCACTTCGCGCGAAGTGACCCAGATGGCGTCCCAGATGGCGGTCGAGGCGGCGCGCGCCTGATTGTCGCCGGAGATGGGCGGCGTCCCGACCAATACCCCGCCGCCGACGTAGCCCGAGGGCGGGATGAACTCGACGTGGTCGATGGCGCGTCGGATGCGCGCGGCGCTGCCCGTCAAGCCCTGTTCGAGTGTGGCATCGCCGGTGAAGGTCAAGACGGCCACTTCGTCCTTCTGCTGGCGGATGACGGTATCGACGAAACGTTGCGCGGCGGATTTCTCCTCCGGCAGTGTGCGCTCCTGCGAGGCCGAGGTGTCGATGAGGATGGCGAGCGAGAGCGGTCGGTCGGTCTCGCGCTGGAAGGTGAAGACCTTCTGCTCGACGCCGTCTTCGAGAACGCGTATGTCGTCCTGCTTGAGCGAGGTGACGAAGCGCTTGTTCCTGTCCACGGCGGTGAAGAGGACATTCGTCAGGTCTGTCTCGACGCGCTCCACGTCATCGTCGTCAATCGCCTCGTCGGCCTTTGACGGCGCAGGCTTCTTCTGCTGCTGAGCGGCCGGCTGTTGTGACCCGGCCTGCTGCCGCACGCGCGCGCCCGCCGCGCCGCCCGCACAAAGGAATGACGCGGCGAGCATGAGTGCCAGGACGCGCGCAAGTGTTTTTTGACGTAACATCTCTCTTCAACCTCGGTGATAAGTGATGAGTGATAAGTGATAAGAAAAAGCAATGACGCCCTTTCCTTTCTTATCACTTATCACTCATCACTTATTACTTTCTTATTACTTTCTTATCAAATCCCTGTCCGCCGTGTAGCCGTGCTTGGCATTGACTTTGTACTTGTCGCCGGTTGCGACCTTGACTTCGATGCGGCGATAGCCGCCATCGAAGGGCGGGTCGGGCTTGTAGGTTATCAGGTACTGCGAGCGCAACTCCTCGCCGATCTTCTTGAAGGCGCGCTCCAACTGGAGCATGTCGCCGGTGAAGAAGGAGCGCCCGCCCGTCTCGTCCGCCAGACGCGCCAGCTCCTTGTCGCCCGAGTCCTTGACGGTTCCGGCCTCGACGCCGGGGACGGAGCTGCCCGTAAAGCCCCCCTTCGTCGAGATGGCGAAGATGATGGTGTCGGTCTTCTGCGCGATGGAGATGGCGTCTTCGATGCGCGCGCGGCTGTATGTGTCGTCGCCGTCGGTGATGATGACGAGCGCGCGGCGAGGGCTTGAGACCGCGCGCATCTTCTCGTCGCAGAACTGCCAGACAGCATCGAAGAGAGCGGTCTGCGTCCCCGGCTTCTTCACGGCGTCGATGGCCTTCTCCAGCAGATCGAGGTTGCGTGTGAAGTCCTGTCGGAGTTTCACCTCGTCGTCGAAGGTGACGAAGGCCGCCTGATCCTTGCGCGTACGCGTGACGGTGTAGAGGAAGTTCTTCGCGGCCTCCTTCTCGAAGCCGAGCTTGCCCGAGGTCGAGCTGGACGTATCCATCAGGACGCCGATATAGATGGGCAGCTTCTCAAGCTCCTGTATCTCGCCGAGGAAGTCGAACTGGATGGGACGCTTATCTTCAAAGACCAGAAAGTCGTTCTTCGTCAGCCCCGTGACGGACACGCCCTTCTTGTCGAGCACCGTGACGGGGACGCGCACGACGCGCGAGGTCGTCACGCCTCCCTCGATCTCGTCGCGCGGCGTGGGCGTCTGCCGGGGCGCGGGCGTCTGCTGCGAGCCGACGGGCGAAGGTGTTTGACGCGCGTGGACGACCGCCGCAGCCGTCAGGCCGCAGGCCAGTGCGGTGAATAGAATCGAGAGCCTTACAATGTTCATAGACGGATGAAGGGGAACGCGGGCGAAACCTCGGAAGTCTTCAAGCCGATTCGGGCACCTCTTTCGATGCCCCTGGCGCACGCGGTCGTTGCTTCCCTGTTGGCAGACAGTATAAAGCAAGTGGGACGAGAGCGGTAAGCGTTGAGCAGTCCCGCCGCTGTCCCAAGGCAAGGAGGAGCATTTAACCACCGAAGGACACAAAGGTCACACAGAGGGCACAAAGGTTTTCTCTGTGTCCTTCGTGTGAACTTCGTGCCCTCTGTGGTTAAGCCTTCCGGGGAGTTGAATCCAGCGCCTCAAGAAACTCCGTCAGGTCGCGCGGGAGCGGCGCGGTCAAGCTCAGCCACTCGCCCGTGCGTGGGTGATGGAAGCCAAGCCGCTCGGCGTGTAGAAACTGGCGGCCCAAGGCTCTGACGCGCGCACGCAACGCAGGGTCGGCCAGAGTTTTGTCGCGACCGCCGCCATAAGTTTCGTCGGCGACGACGGGGTGCTTCATCCACGCGAGGTGGACGCGTATCTGGTGCGTCCGGCCCGTCTTGATCTGAACGTCCAAGAGCGTCATCCGCTCGAAGCGTTGGCGCACGCGCCAGAGCGAGAGTGCGGCGCGCCCCCCACGCACGACAGCCATGCGCGTGCGGTTGCGCGGGTCGCGTGCGAGAGGCGCTTCGATTTTCCCCTTCTCATCCTTGACGACGCCGTGAACGAGCGCGACGTAAGACTTGAAGACCGTGCGCGCGCGAAACTGGTCGGCCAGATTCTCGTGCGCCTGCGCGGTCTTGGCGACGACGATTGCACCCGACGTGTCGCGGTCGAGGCGATGGACGATGCCTGGGCGGAGCGAGCCTGCGTGCCTGGAGAGTTGTCGGAAGTGAAAGGCGAGCGCACCCGCAAGCGTGCCCGACTGCACCCCTGCCGCAGGGTGGACGACCATCCCGGCTGCCTTGTTGACGACGACGACTTCGTCGTCCTCATACAGAATTTCTATGGGCAGGTCTTCGGGCGTGACTTCGGATTGAGGCGGCGCGGGCAGCTCGACCTCGACGTGCTCGCCCGCCTTCAGCTTGTGCGAAGGCTTCGCGATGAGACCGCCGACGAGCACATCGCCGTCATCAATCGCGCGCTTGAGCGTCGTGCGGCTCACGCCCTCGATGCGCGCGGCGAGGAATGCATCGAGACGCGCGCCCGTGTCTTCTTCGGAGACCTCAAACGTGAGCGCCTCTGCCTCCGGCTCGATCAGAACCTCGTCGCTCACGTCTTCACTCATAACGATCTTCAGATACTCGAAAAGGAATTAACAGGGATGAACAGGATGAACAGGATAGAGGAATTTGAGATTTCAAATTTGAGATTTCAAATCTCAAATCTCAAATCTCAAATCTCAAATCCCGAATCTTCAATTCCAACTTTCAAATCTCGAATCTCAAATCTCAAATCTTCAATTCTTAATCCTTAATCCTGTTCATCCTGTCCATCCCTGTTAATTCTCTGTCCCGCTCAGGCGCGGGCCGTGTCGGAAACTTGCGCGTTGTCTCTCTCCACATCGCCTTCGCGGTTTGCGCGTCGCCAACGCAGTAAGAGAAAGACGAGGCCGCCGATGACGACGACGAGGCTGATGAGCTGCGAGGTCGAGAGTCCGGTCAGAGAGGTAAGCCCCGCGATGTCGCCGCGCGGGTCGTCGCGGAAGAACTCGATTGTAAAGCGCGTCAGTCCGTAGAGCACGGCGTAGGTGGCGATGACCTGTCCGCTGAAACGCTTGCGCCGGTGCAGCCAGTAGAGGAAGAGGAAGATGATGAACGTCGCGCCAGACTCGTAGAGCTGCGTCGGGTGGAGGTGGATGCCGACGGGCACGCCCGTGATGCGGTGCGCCGCCTCGCCGAACTCGACGCCCCAAGGCGCGTCCGTCGGCTTGCCCCAGCAGCACCCCGCCGCGAAGCACCCTTCGCGCCCGATGGCCTGCCCCAGTGCCACGGCGGGCGCAAACGCATCCGTCACCTTCCAGAAGTTCAGACGGTAGCGACGCATCAACAGCACGCCCGTCAAAAGCCCGCCGAGAAAGCCTCCATACCACACGCCGCCCGAGCGCAGGAAGTCTATCGAGATGAGATTGCGCCAGTTCGTCCCGTACTCCGGCTCGGCCACCATCAGCAACAACTTCGAGCCGACGAGTCCCCCCAGAAGCATCCACAACCCGAGGTCGAAGACGCGCTCGCGCGGCAGCCCGTCGCGCGCCCCCAAACGCGACGCCACGAACAGCGCGGCCATAAAAGCCAGCGCCAAAAGCACGCCGTACGTGTTCACTGGAAAACTACCGATGTGAAAAAGCTCTGGATACATTTTTGAGTGATAAGTGATAAGTGATAAGTGATGAGTGATGAGTTGCGATAAGAAGCACGCGGCTTTTCTTATCACTTATCACTCATCACTTATCACTTCTTCTTGACTCCCTTGACGAAGGCGACGACCTCCGCGAGAAGTTTGGGCGAGTCCGGCAGCGACGGGTCGGTGTAGGTGGCCGCCTGTTGCTGCGGGTCGGCGGGCGCGTCTTTGAGCACGTGGTTCATCCCTTCGACGAGCAGGAGCCGGGCCGTCGGCTTCGCCTGCGCGAGCAGCTTCGCGTCCCCGACGCTGACCTGTATGTCGTGCGTGCCCTGCGTAATCAGGACGGGGACGTTGAGCTTCGCGATCTCTCTGGCCGGGTCGTACTTGAGCCACGAGATGATGTAGGGCTGAACGCTCGGGCGGAAGAGCGCCTCCATTCCTTGCGGCACGTTGTCCGCCGTCTTCCCCTCGGAGAGCGACTTGAAGATGGCCTCGGTCTTGGCGTAAAGCTCCGGCGAGAGTTGCGCCTTCATCTGTTCGAGGACGACCACGTCGGCACGTCGCCCCGCTCCCGCGATGGAGACGTAGCCTTCAGCGCCGAGCTTCTGCGCCGCGACCATGCCGATGAGCGAGCCTTCGCTGTGCCCCGCGATGACGAGCGTCGAGAAGCGCTTGTCGGCGCGCAGCCGCCCGCCCCAGGAAACCGCGTCGTCGATGTACGTGTCGAAGCGCAAGTCTGACTCGGACTTCGCCGCCATCACGCTCTCGGCCACGCCGCGTTTGTCGTAGCGAAGCGAGGCGATGCCCTGCGCGGCCAACGCTTCGGCCAGATACTTGAGGCTATTGTTCGCGCCGGGGATGACGGGCGAGTTGCCCTCGCGGTCTGTGGGCCCCGAGCCGGAGATAATGAGCACGGCCGGGTATGGCGCGCGCCCCTTCAAGGGCAGCTCCAACGTGCCGTAGAGCTTCCCCGTGGACGTGTCGAGCACGACCTGCTCGGACGTTGAAGTCGCTGTCCGCGCCTGACTCGACACAGGCGTCGCCGCGGGTTTCGCCGCTGTCGTAGTCGCGGGCGTCGCCGTCGTCGCGGGCGCGGACTTCGCAGAGCCGCTGCCGCCCTGCGCGAGCGCGCTGCCGCTGCCCGTCGTCAATAAGACGAACAGGATTAGCGCGCCGACTAGTTCACGACTTATAATCTGTTTCAAAACGGATGGGTTAGCCACGGAGACACCGAGACACAGAGGGAAAGAATCAAAGAATGTCTGACAGTCCATTCTCTGATTCCTCTGTGGCTCTGTGTCTCTGTGGCTGATTTTAAAATGCTCTCCTAAACTTCTCATCCGTCCTCCTCAACAATTGCGACCCGCCGCCGTCTCAACTGCCGCCGGTCACGGCCTCGGGGCCATTGCCGGTCTTACGCCGACGGCCCTCGGCCCTTCCCTCAAGAATCAGGTCGAGTGCGAGCAACGCCGCGCCCGTGCAGATGGCCGCGTCGGCGACGTTGAAGGTCGGCCACTGGTACGAACCGATGAAGACCTCTATGAAGTCGATGACGTGGCCGAGATGCACGCGGTCGGTCAGATTACCGGCCACGCCCGCGAGCAAGAGCGCCAGCGCGCCGAGCAGACGGTCGTCCGTGCGATGCGTGCGGAAGAAGTATGCGAGCAGTCCCACGACGGCCAGCGCCGCCAGCGTCGCCAGCATCCAACGGCTAAACTCGCCGCCCTGCTGCAAACGCCCGAAGGCGATGCCTGGGTTCTCCGCATAAGCCAGCCGCATGAAGCCGTCGAAGACGTTCACCACATCTCCCAAACGCAGGCGGCGCAGGGCCCAAGCCTTCGACGCCTGGTCGGCCATGTAGACGGCGAACGCGGCACAGAGATATGCCACGCGCCAACGCATCCCACGCCCTCGTTCTATCATCACGCCTCGCCCCCTTCGGCCTCGATCTCGGCCAGCGCCTCGATGCAGCGCTCGCACACGTTCGGGTAACGCGTGAACTCGCCGACGCGCACGGAATAGTTCCAGCACCGCTCGCACTTCTCACCCGTTGCGCGCTCGACTCTGACGCGCACTTCCTCCGTCGCCTCATCTTCCAGCAGCGCGAGCGACACCTGCGAGACGATGAACAGGTAGCGCAGCTCCTCTCGATACTGTTCGAGCAGCTCGAAAGTCTTCCGCTTCGCTTCGAGCCGCACTTGCGCTTCGAGTGAGCTTCCGATGAGCTTCGACGTGCGCGCCTCTTCCAACACGCGCAGCACCGAGTCGCGCACCTCGAAGAGCCGCGTCCAACGTTCGAGCAGCGCCGCCTCGCGCTCGACGCTCAAAGCGACGGGGAACTCCGCGAGATGCACCGACCGCCACACAGCGTCGCTCTCATCCACACCCGCGCCTGCGTCCGCGCTCGTGTTTTCACCTACTCCCACGCCTGCGTCAACACTCACGCTTGTGTCAACACTTGCGCGTCCGTCCACACTCGCGCCCGCACCCTCGGCAAGCTCGCCCGCGTTTGCGACTTCCACTGCCCGACGTGCCTTGACCTCCGGCAGATTCTCCCACAGCTCGTCCGCCGTGAAGGAAAGTATGGGCGCGAGCATGCGCGCCAGCGCGTCGGCGATGTAGTTGAGCGCGGTCTGCGCCGAGCGCCTTGCGTGCGACTTCGGCGCGGAGGTGTAGAGCCTGTCCTTGATGATGTCGAAGTAGCGCGCCGACAGCGTCACCGTGCAGAAGCTGTCGAGCGCGCGATAGACCGTGTGAAAGTCGTAGCCGCGATAGGCTTCCGTCACATTCGCGATCAGACGGTCGAGTTCGGCGAGCGCCCAACGGTCTACCTCGTGCATCTCGTTTAAGCCAACCTCGTCTCTGGAAGGGACGAAGCCGTCGAGGTTGCCGACGGCGAAGCGCGTCGTGTTGCGAATCTTGCGGTACGAGTCTGAGACGCGCCGAAGGATTTCGTCCGAGCAGCGCATGTCCTCTCGGTAGTCCGACGAAGTGACCCACAAACGCAGGATGTCCGCGCCCGACTCTTTGACGAACACCTCCGGCGCGATGGCATTGCCCGCGGACTTGTGCATCGCGTGCCCCTGCGCGTCGAGCGTCCAACCGTGCGTGACGACCGTCTTGTACGGCGCGGCGTCGTGCGCGGCCAGTCCCACCATTAAGCTTGAATTGAACCAGCCGCGAAACTGGTCGCCGCCTTCGAGATACACATCCGCGGGCCAGCGCAATCCCTCGTATTGCTCCAACACGGCGATTGACGAGACGCCGCTGTCGAACCATACGTCGAGAATATCCGTCTCCTTCGTGAACTCCGCGCCGCCGCAACGTGGACACTTGAAGCCAGAGGGCAGAAGTTCCGAGGCCGTGTGCGTGTACCAAGCATCGGTCGTCTCGCGGTCGAAGACCGAGGCGACGTGGTCGATGGTCGCGCGGTCGGAAACGGTCTCGCCGCACGAACAGTAGAAGACAGGGATGGGCACGCCCCACACACGCTGTCGCGAGACGCACCAGTCGGGACGACCTTTCAACATGTTGCGCATGCGATCCACGCCCCACGCCGGGAACCAACCGACGCGCTCTATCTCGCGCAGCGCACCCGCGCGCAGGCTCGTCGGCGCATCCTCTTCGTTGTCCGTGTAGTTCGTCCGGTCGCGCCCGTCGTCGTCGCTCTCGACTTCCCTTTCGCTGCCCCTGGTCGCGTCGAGCGAGATAAACCACTGCGGCGTCGCGCGGAAGATGACGGGGTTCTTGCAGCGCCAGCAATGCGGGTAGCGGTGCGCGTAATCTTCCGCAAGCAGCAGCGCGCCGCGCTCGCGCATGAACTCGACGATTTGTGGGTTGGCCTCGAAGACGCCGCGCCCCGCGAAGTGCTCAACCTCCGAAGTGAAGCGCCCGGCGTTATCGACGGGGCAGTAGATGTCTAGCCCGTAAGCCTTGCCGATGATGAAATCGTCGTGGCCGTGTCCGGGCGCGGTGTGGACGAGGCCCGTGCCGGCCTTCCCCGTCGCACGCCGGTCGCGCGCATCCTTTACGTCCAACTCTGTCTCCGCGTCGGCCTCGCCGCCGAGCGTGACGTGGTCGCCGAGCATCAGGAGCGACGGACGGTCGATCCACGCGTGACGCGCTTCTAAACGGTCGAGCCGCTCACCTCTGAAGCGCGCGAGTACGTTTGGCGGCACGCTCTTCGTAACGTGAAAAGACTCCGGCTCATCCACTCCTCCGATAGACTTCAGCTCGTCTCCTCCTCCGACAGACTTCGGCGCACCGAGGCGGAGTTTCTCCGTCAACGTCTCAACCAGCTCACTTGCGACGACGTAGACTTCGCCGTTCGCCTCAATCGCCGCGTACTCGAACTGCGGATTGACGGCGATGCCGAGATTGGCCGGAAGCGTCCACGGCGTCGTCGTCCAGATGAGGAAGAAGATTCGGCGCGGGTCGTCTTCGTCGCCGAGCAGCTCGCGCTTGAACGTCTTCGCGTCGAGCGTGTCTTCGGCGAGCGGGAACTTGACGTAGACGCTCGGGCTTGTGTGCTCGCGGTACTCGACCTCTGCTTCGGCCAGAGCGGTCTGGTCGTGGATACACCAGTAGACAGGGCGCGCGCCCTTGTAGACGTAGCCGCGCTCGACGAAGCGGCCAAACTGGCGTGCCGTCTCGGCCTCGTAAGTGTTCGACATCGTGAGGTACGGGTCTTCCCACAAACCGAGGATGCCGAGCCGCTGGAAGTCGCGCGTCTGGCTCTTCAAGGCCGAGGCCGCGTGCTCGCGGCAGGCGCGGCGGAAGCTCTCGACGCTGAGGTCTGACTTCTTCTTCCCCTTCTTGTCGAGCGCTCGTTCGACGTGCTGCTCGATGGGCAAGCCGTGGCAGTCGTAGCCGGGAACATACGGCGCGTCGTAGCCCATCATCGTGTGCGACTTGACGACGATGTCCTTCAGGATTTTGTTCAAAGCCGTGCCGAGGTGGATGTCGGCGTTGGCGTAAGGCGGCCCGTCGTGGAGAATGAAACGCTCGCGCCCCGCGCGCGAACGCCGAATCATCGCGTACAAGTCCATCGCCGCCCAGCGCTTCAAGCGCGCGAGTTCGGTCTGCCCGAGATTGGCCTTCTGCGCGAAGCCGGTCTTCGGCAGGTTAACTGTTCTCTTCAGTTCAAGCGGTGCTTGCGTTGACATAAGAAGTCTCGTCCTTGCGCGTTCGTGAATTTGTGATAGTAGCGCAGCCAAACGGCAATTCAAAACCAGGAGAATTCACATGGATGGACAGGATGAACAGGATAAAGAGATAGGGAGTTAAGAATTTCAGATTTGAAATTTTTGAATTTGAAATTTGGAATCTCAAGTCTTCAATTCCTTTTATCCTGTTTATCCTGTCCATCCATGTGAATTAAAAACGCCCGAACTATCGGCTCCGTCGAAGAGGATAGTTCGGGCGCATTACATTGATGTTAAGGGCAGCGTCAGCCGATAAACATCTCCTCCTCCGCGTAGGATTCGTTGATCTGTTTGGGTGCGGGGGCGAGGAGCACTTCGAGGCCGCGCCTGACCCCCGCCATAATCGCCGCGACCTCGCGCGCAGGGTTGACGATGCGCGAGGTGACGAAGTTGGTCGTGATTACCAGTTGCTCGTGCGTCTCGTCTATCGAACGGCTGATCGTCTCGATCTTGTCGCGCGCCGTCTCAGCCGAGAGGCCGACGATCTGCTTTAGCTCCGACACCTCCGTATGGATGAGCGCCATCGACTCCGAGACGTGCTTCGTCGCCGTCGAGAGGTGTCCCGACATGACCGTGACCTGCTCGGCGACCTTGCGTCCCTGCACGGCAATCGCCTGCGCCTGCTCGGCCAGCGCGGTGACGCGCGCCATCAACGGCTCGACCTTCAACTCGACGCTCCGCACCGACCGCACGGCGCGGCTCACCACCACCGCGACGAAAACCATCGCGACGGCGATCACCACGAACGACGCGGCGACGATGACCAGCACCCAGAAGGCGGGGTCGTTTGTGTTGAGCTGTAGCGCCAAGGGCATAAAGAAGTAGACAGTAGTCAGTAGTCAGTAGACGGTAGTTAGTGTCAGCAGTCAGTAGTGAGTAGAATTTTTCAGTCGAGCCAGCAAGATGATAGCAACGCGCGCCGAGCGGAGCCTACTGTCTACTGACTACTGTCTACTGACTACTGATTCAAAAATTCTGTGGCTGCCGCCCGTCTCCGAGAGAGCGCGGATGTTCTTCGGTCAAGGCCGAGGACTCTGTGCGGCGCTTCTCGTCGCGGTAGGCTTGTTTGCCCGCCTCGATGGCCGAGGTGAAGCGCTCGCCGCGGCGCGAGGCGGCGTCTCGCGCGCTCGTAGCCAGTTCACCCGCGCGCGCCGCAGCGGTGTCGTAATACTCGCCCGCACGCGTCGAGAGCTGCGTCCCAGTCTCGCGCGCGCGGTCAACGCCCTTGCGCGTCGCGTCGGCGAGGTCTTCGCGCAACTCGCGCCCGGACTTCGGCGCAAACAGCAGCGCGGCGATTGCGCCGACGGTCGCGCCGACGGCGAAGTAGGTCAAACGCGCGCCCGCTTCCCGTCTGCCCCGGCGTTGGCGCTGTAGGTTCTCTGCCATGGCCTTCTCCTCACACGAGCAAGCTTCGGTTCAGGACACAGTTTCCGGCGCGAGTTTTTCGAGACCCGCGTCGTCTGCCGCGAACTATAACAAAAGCGCTTGAAGCGGCGCAATGCAAAGCCAAAAGGTGAGAGGCGAAAGCGTGGAAGGCGAGAGACGCAAGCGTGGAAGGCGAGAGACGGAAACGAGAGACGGAAGCGAGGAAGGAGGGTTGTGTGCCCTTCGTCCGTCGCTTCTTCGCTTCCGTCTCTTCGATCTACTCGAAACTGCCCGGCGTTAGAAACGCGCGCCGTCCTGCTTGAGCGAGTCGATGACCTGCATCGCGCGGTTCAGCTTGCCCGAGTAGTCGTCCACCGCGCCCGAGCCGTTGTAGACGCGTGCGAACGTGCGCCAGTCCTTGTTCTTGATGGCCCTGGTGATGTTGTTCTTCGTGACGAAGCCGAAGAAGCCCTGCACCTGTTCCGTGCACGAGTCCTGAAAGGCCAGGAACATGTCGCGCGCGTTGCCGTGTTTCGTGACGCCGAAATTGAAACCCATCAACTGCGGCAGGCCGTAGCTGCAAGAGAGCAGCGCGGCCTCCTGATGCACGTCGAAGGCGCGTGCGAAGTTGTCCCACTCGGCGTTCTGCCCGGCACGTTTGGCAAGCACATCCTTGCCGGACTTGCGTCGGAAGATGTGCGGCTCATAGCGAAGGATGATGAGGCCGGTGGCGAGGTCGTAAGCCTGCTTCGATTCTACGAAGAAGACGCCGAGCGCGGACTCCGTAGGGATGCCCATCGCCTCTGCCTCCTGCTTGATGCTCGCGCCGTAGTTGTTCCACATACGGCAGATGACGCGCTCTTCCTGAGTGCGGCCCGTGAGCTGAGGCCCCGGCGGCGGGCTGACGGGCGTGGTCGCCGCGCAGACGACGAGGTCGCCGAACTGGCGCAGCACTTTTTGCGTCGTCGTCGTTCCATCGACCACGACGCTCGGCTCGTCTGCGCTGAAGAATTTTTTAAGCTGCTGGAGCGTTCCCGGCCCGAGCTTGGAGTCGCGGGCGGCGGCGCTCATCTTGGCCTGCTTCTGAAAATCGCCGACGGCTTCGGAGAAAGCGATCCAGTCGATCTTGTCCGCCTCGTCCTGGTCGATGACCTGGTTCTGGTCGGTGTCGCCGCGCAGCAGTATTTGAAAGCCGACCCACTCGACCGGGATATCGGAGAGATTCCAGAGTCGTCCAATCGCGTCGCGGTTGAATGTCGCAGGGGATGCCATACAAAACCTCCTTAGGGGTGAGAGAAAAATACTTTGACGGAATTTACTCGTCGGCGGCGGCTTCCGCAGCCTCGCCTTCGTACTGGCGGAGCTTGCGGTAGAGCGTCTTGCGGCCAATGCCGAGCGTGCGTGCGGCGCGCGTCTTGTCGCCGCCCGTGTAGTCGAGAGTGGCCTCGATGGCGCGGCGCTCGATCTCGTCGATGGTCGCGGGAACATTGATCTCCAGCGTCAGGGCGCGGCCTTCGGCTGCGGCACGCTCGCGCTCGCCGCGTGTACGCGAGCGCTCTTCGTGGACGGCGCGACCGATCTGCTCGGGCAGGTCGTCAAGCTCGATCTGCCGGCCCGAGGCGATGATGACGGCGCGCTCGATGGCGTTCTCAAGCTCGCGGACGTTGCCCGGCCAGTCGTAGCCCGTCAGCGCCCGCAGAGCCTCGCGCGAGATGCCGGAGATGAAGCGACCCGTCTTCTGTTTGTAGTGTTCGAGGAAGTGTATGACGAGCGTGTGAATGTCTTCGGGGCGCTCGCGCAAGGGGGGAAGCTGAACGGGGAAGACCGAGAGTCGATAGAAAAGGTCTGTCCTGAACGTTCCCTGCTCAACGGCGCGCGCGAGGTCTACGTTCGAGGCGGCGATGACGCGCACGTCCGACCGGAGCACTTCGTTTCCACCGACGCGCGCGTATTCGCCGTCCTGTAGCACGCGCAGCAGACGCACCTGCGCCGACAGACTCATCTCGCCGATCTCGTCGAGAAAGAGCGTGCCGCCGTTCGCCTCTTCAAAGCGACCGCGTCGGCGCTGGCGCGCGTCGGTGAAGGCTCCGCGCTCGTGGCCGAAGAGTTCCGACTCAAGCAGCGTCTCGGGGATAGCGCCGCAGTTGAGCTTGACGTAGGGGCCCGCCTTACAGCGCGAGTTGTAGTGGATGAGGTCGGCCAGAAGCTCCTTGCCCGTGCCCGACTCGCCCTGAATCAGCACGGAGGTCTGCGTGTCCGCGACGTTTAGGGCCAGCTCAATCGCGCGGCGGATGGCGGGGGCCTGTCCGATGATGCGGTCTTCGGCGCGGCGCTCGTGAAGGACGCTTCTGAGCCGCATCACTTCAGCCGAGAGCTGGTCGCGCTCAAGCGCTGTGCCGAGCTGGACGGCGATGCCCTCGACGAGTGCGACCTCGTGCTCGTCGAACGCCTCGCGCGGCTCGCTCCAGACAAAACCGAGGAGGCCGAACGTTTGACTGCGAATGGTCACGGGCGCGACGAGCGCCGCGCGACCGCCGAGCGTGGCGTTGAAGGCGAACCGTACCGGCTCAGGCAGAGAGGTGTCGAGCACACGCAAAGTCTTCGGCTCGGCCAGAAGCTCGACGACGGCGGGGAAGGCCGAGATGTCGATAGACTTGCCGTGCGACTCGATCAGCTCGCGTACGCGCAGGGTCGTCGCGTGCGGCGCGGCCTTAAACGCCGCGAGGCTGATCGACTTGCCCGAAGGCTCGACGACGCCCAGAGCGCAGTAGTCTGCGCCGACCAGCTCGTTGGCACGCTCAAGGACGTGCGAGGTCAGTTCGCCGAAGTCCGAGCGCGAGTTGAGAATGTTGGCGATCTCAAGGAGAGCGCGCGTGCGATTCGCTTCGCGCTGCTTGTCAGTGTAGAGGCGCGCGTACTGGTAGCCGACGGCGATCTGGCGCGCGATGGACTGGATAAGCGCGACCTCCTCGTCGTCCCAGTGGCGTAGGGCGCGCGTCATGTGAAGGCCGACCAGCCCGAGCACATTGCCGTCTAAGACGACCGGCATGATGAGGAGCGAGCGCGTGCCGAGGCTCGGCGGCAGAAGCGATGCACGCGGGTCGAGCTTGAGCGCCGACGTGTCGTCGAGACGAATGGGGCGCGCGAAGTCGAAGCGTTCGGCGAGCTGTCGGAAGTCCACGGGGAAAGAGGTTCCCAAACTGGAAGGCACTTCGGGCGCGGCACGCCATTCGTGGCTGATGCGTAGCTCGCCGTCGCGGACGAGCAGCACCACGTCGCAACGGTCTACGTCCATCATCCGACCCAGCTCGGCGACGACGGCGTGCAGGAACTT
>JAVRON010000040.1:0-38891 GCA_032162705.1 Acidobacteriota bacterium | reverse complement strand
TGAGTGCGCAGAGGGGGCGCAGCGACTTGATTTATATCTGCGCCCCCTCTGCGCACTCAGCGCCTCTGCGGTGAATCTCTTGATGCTTAAGACTCAATCATAAAGAGATTCCGTTTTTCTGACTCCGTCCAACGTCTACGCCGCCCGCCGCAGCGACTCGACTTCCTGCGGAACCTTCGCGGGCACGCGGCCAATGAGCTTGATGTCTTTAGCGAGTCCCAAAAGTTGCAGCGTGCGGATGCCCCACCAGTTCATGTCCACCTCGTACCAAGTGAGTCCGTGGCGCGCGGCCGTCGGGTGCGCGTGGTGGTTATTGTGCCAGCCCTCGCCAAACGTCAGGAGCGCAACCCACCAGAGGTTGGTCGAATCGTCCGTGGTCTCGAACCGGCGCGATCCCCACATGTGTGTCGCCGAGTTGACGAGCCACGTCGCGTGGAAGCCCACGGTGACGCGCAGGAAGACGCCCCACAGCAGAAGAGTCCAGCCGCCGAGGGCGAACAGCGTGATGCCGACGACGACCTGCGGCACCCAGTAGAAATTATTAACCCAGACCTGGAACTTATCCTTCATCAAATCGGGCGCATAGCGCATCATCACTTCCTCGCCGTGCTTCTGGGCGGTGCCCCTCAGAACCCATCCCATGTGCGCCCACCAGCTTCCGTCGCGCGGGCTGTGCGGGTCGCCGGGCGCGTCTGTGTGTGCGTGGTGGATGCGGTGCGTGACCACCCAGTCGATGTTACCGCCCTCAATGGTGAGCGTGCCGCACAGCGTCAGGAAGTATTCGACCCACTTCGGCGTCTTGAAACCCCTGTGGGTCAGGAGCCGGTGATAGCCCATGCCGATGCCGAGGCTGCCCGAAACCCACCACAAGGCGATGGCTACGAACAGTGCCGTCCAACTGAAGGTAAACAGCGCGGCGATGGCACCCACGTGGAAGATGACCATGAAGATCGAGGTCGTCCAGTTGATATTCAACCCTTTGCGATGCGCGTGTGATGTTCTCTCCATGTGACCTGCCTCTGATGTCCTGTCCATTGAACCCCCTTGAAGATGAGAAAAACTCCGGCCCTTATTTGTTGCGCGGGACATCAGAAGAGTAGCAGCTAAAGCCCCACCCGTTTGTAATAGTTATGTAATCCTTAACTGCCAACCGTTCGGAACCTGCTCACCAGATTCCACGTCGTTTTAGCCAAAGCAGGGCTAAAGCAATCAAACCCATAGTGAGGAGGCACACGAGCCAGAATCCCACATCGACATTGCCGATGCGCGCGTGGGCCAGAGGAAGCCCGGAGACGTTCATTCCCCAAGCGCCGAAGACCGCCGCGCCCGCCGCCTCGCAAATGCCGACGACCGTGAGCGTCTTCATCGTTTCATTAAGCTGGTTGGACATGAAGGCCAGATGCGCTTCGGTCGCACCTGCGACCATCTCCTGCTGGATGTCGATGATGTCCAGCAGCCGTAAAACGTGATCGTACACGTCCTGAAAATAAGGGTGCGTCTCCAGGTCGAACAATGCCTGCTCGCGCTTGGGAAAGGCCTGGAACGCGTCGCGCAGAGGATAGAGAGACATGCGCAAAGCGAAGACGCTCCGCTTCAGCATGAGCAGCTCTTCGGGGTTGGCCCCACGGTTGCCGTGGAACATGGCCTCTTCAAGTCTGTGCAGTCGCTCGTCCATGTCATCGACGATGGGAAAGCAAGCGTCCACAATCGCATCGACGACGATGTGTGCGAGGAAGCCGACCCGGTCGCGCAGGTCTGGCTCGGTCGTCTCCCAGCGTCGCCGCGCCAGGTCAAGCGCAGGGACGTGCCCCGGATGCAATGACACGACGAAGTTCTCGCCGACGAAGAGGTCGATCTCGGTCACACGTAACTCCTGCCCCGTACTCGCCAGCGGCGCGTACATGACGATGAAGTAATAGCTCGGGAACTCGTCCACCTTCGGGCGCTGTCGCTGCTTCAAAGCATCTTCGAGCGAGAGGGGGCTGAAGTCGAACTCCTCATTCAGCATCGCCAGCTCAGACGGGCCCGGGTCGCGTATATCCACCCAGAGGAGCACGCCCGGCTCGCGAAGCTCATCGCTGATGCGCTCCGGAGGCAGATGCTCCGGGCGGTCTGCTCCGGGCCTGCGGATTAAAACGGTGAGCTGTGCGGCTGCGGGTTGCGTGGGAGCGGTCTGGGACGGACGTTTGAGAAACCTGAGTCTCTTCGGCGCTTTGCCTGAAGACGGGTCTTTCATTGGTAAGGCCGTTAAGGCGACTGTCCTGCTGCTAAAGTCCACGGGTCAACGCTCCTTTGCCATGCGGCTACCAGCTTATAAGCTTGAACGCGGTTTGAAATTATAAGCAGACCCGTAAGCATAACGCACGAAACGAACCACGCGCACAGACCCCAAGGGCAGAGGCCGCACGCTATCACATTAGAAATCAGTGTCGCTTCGTTACGAAATCGGAAATGTAAACGATATTAGAATACGAAGCTAGAAGTAGGATATCCTACTTCCCGTTATCAATCTGCTTCCGTCGTCGGCTTGCGCGAATAGCTTCGACGCGGACACATCCGGATAGCTTCGACGCGGACACATCGCAGCGGTTGAGTCATGCCTGAGACCTCGACTCGGGTATCGCTCGGACTTGACCGACCCTTCGCCGCCGGTAGACTCCTGGCCGTCTCAAAGTATAATCACTCTCTTTCGTCCGGCTCTCCCCGCGCCGCTTGCAGGCGCATTGAAATTTCAACCCCCCCGAGTGAGGTGTGACTCTTGCGCAACTTAAACATCCGCAGCCGCGTGCTGCTCGTCGTGGCCGCTCTCGCCGGCTGCATCATCGTGACCAACGTGAAAGCCACAGGCGGCATGAAGACACTTGAAGCCCGACCCGCCGCCGGGGCCGATGCTCCGGCCCAACAGAAGAATCCGCTGCTCGCCGAGTGGGCGGGCCCCTACGGGGGCGTGCCTCCCTTCGACCGCGTCGAGGTCGCGCAGTTCAAGCCCGCGCTCGAAGCAGCTATGAATGAGAATCTCTCGGAGGTCGATAAGATCGCAGCTAACCCTGCGCCGCCCGACTTCGAGAACACCATCGCGGCGCTTGAGCGCACGGGACATACGCTCGACCGCGTCCAGACCGTCTACGGCGTCTGGAGTTCGACGATGAACGGGCCTGAGTTTCAGGGCGTGCAGCGCGAGATGGCTCCGCGCCTCGCTGCCTTCAACGACAAGATTACGCAGAACGAAGCGCTCTTCCGACGCATCGAGACCGTCTATAACTCACCCGCGAAAGCGAAACTTACTTCGGAGCAGCAGCGTCTGAGCTGGCTCTACTATACCAACTTCGTCCGCGCCGGAGCGCGACTCGACGCGTCGGCCAAGTCGCGCCTGTCCGAGATCAACCAGCAGTTGGCCGGACTCTACACGCGCTTCAGCCAGAACCTTCTGGCCGACGAGAACGAGCAGTTCCTCGTGCTGAAAAACGAGGCGGAGCTGGCCGGTCTGCCGCAGTCTCTGCGCGACGCCGCCGCCGCCGCAGCCGTGTCGAAGAAGACGCCGGGCGCGTGGGTCGTCATGAACACGCGCTCGTCCATCGACCCGTTCCTCACGTACTCCGACCGGCGCGATTTGCGCGAGCGTGCCTGGCGGATGTTCATCAATCGCGGCGACAACGGCGACGCGCACGACAACAATGCGATCATCACGGAGATACTCGGGCTGCGCGCCGAGCGTGCGCGACTGCTCGGCTACCCGACGCACGCGCACTGGCGTCTGGAGAACACGATGGCGAAGACGCCCGAGCGCGCGATGGAGTTGATGTTGGCGGTCTGGAAGCCGGCGGTCGCGCGCGTCCATGAAGAGGTCGCGGACATGCAGGCGCTCGCCGATAAAGAGGGGGCGAAGATCAAGATCGAGCCGTGGGACTATCGCTACTACGCCGAGAAGGTTCGCAAGGCGCGCTACGACCTCGACCAGACGGAGGTCAAACAGTATCTCCAGCTTGAGAAGCTGCGCGAGGGCATCTTCTGGGTCGCGGGCGAACTCTTCGGCTTCGACTTCAAACCGGCTGTGGGCGTCACCGTCTATCACCCGGACGTGCGCGTCTGGGAGGTGACGGACAAGAAGACGGGCCGCCACGTCGGGCTTTGGTACTTCGACCCGTACGCGCGCGAGGGCAAGCGCTCCGGCGCGTGGATGAACGCGTATCGCAGCCAGGAGCGTATGGACGGAGAGATCACGACCATCGTCTCGAACAACGCGAACTTCGTGAAGGGCAAGCCGGGCGAGCCTGTGCTCGTCTCTTGGGACGACGCCGTGACGATGTTCCATGAGTTCGGCCACGCCTTGCACGGCCTCTCCTCAAACGTCACATACCCGACGCTTTCGGGGACGGCGGTCGCGCGCGACTACGTCGAGTTCCCCTCGCAGCTTCTTGAGCACTGGCTCTCGACGCCACAAGTGCTTCAACGCTTCGCCGTTCACTACCAGACCGGCAAGCCCATCCCGCAGGCGCTCGTCGAACGCATCAAGCGCGCCGCAACCTTCAACGAGGGCTTCGCCACGACCGAGTATCTGGCGAGCGCGCTCGTCGATATGAAGCTGCACCTCGCCGGGTCGCAGAAGATCGACCCCGACGCATTCGAGAAGAAGACTCTGGCCGAGCTGGGGATGCCCGACGAGCTGGTGATGCGCCACCGCACGCCGCAGTTCGGCCACATCTTCGCGGGCGACTCGTACTCGGCAGGCTATTACAGCTATCTCTGGGCGGACGTGTTGACCGCCGATGCCTACGAGGCGTTCACAGAGGCGGGCGGCCCCTACGACCGCACGGTCGCCGAGCGCCTGCGGAAGTACATCTTCTCGGTCGGGAACACAACGGATCAGGCCGAAGCCTATCGTGCCTTCCGTGGCCGCGACCCCAAAATCGACGCACTGATGCGCAAGCGTGGCTTCAGCGCGCCGCTCCCGCCGAAGGGCGAAAGGAAGTCTTCGTCGTCAGGAAAATGAGGAGGACGCTTTTGTCCGCGCCGCTCCCCTTAGTGGAAGGTGTGGCCCCGAGTCGGCAGTGGCTGCCGGAGGGCGCTTGGGAGACGGTTCTGGATTTTTTGAAGGAGCGATACCGCGGCGTGGAAGCCGCCGACTGGCTCGCGCGGATGCGGAAGGGGCAGGTGGTGGACGAGACGGGGCTTCGCCTGAATGCGCGAAGCCCCTATCGCGCGGGCGCGTGCATCTTCTATTACCGCGAGCTTGAAGCGGAAGAGAGAATCCCTTTTGCCGAGCGTGTCCTTTATCAGGATGAGCATCTCCTCGTCGTCGATAAGCCGCACTTCCTGCCCGTCATCCCCTCGGGGCGATTCCTGCGTGAGACGCTTCTCGTTCGCTTGAGGGAGAAGGGACGACTCGAACATCTCGTCCCCGTCCATCGAATCGACCGCGAGACGGCAGGGGTCATCATGTTCTCTCTCAACCCCGAGACGCGTGGCGCGTACGCTTCGCTCTTTCAACGACGGGAGGTGAAGAAGACTTACGAAGCGTTGGCGCGCAGGTTTCCACACCTCAAGCTTCCACTGACGCGGCGCAGCCGGATTGTGAAGGGCGAGCCTTTTTTTCGGATGAAGGAGGTCGAAGGCGAGCCGAACTCCGAGACTCACGTCGATATGGTCGAGTCGAAGGGCGATGTGATTGAGATGAAAGACGACTTGAGTTTGTACCGTCTGAGTCCCACGACGGGGCGGAAACACCAGCTTCGCCTGCACCTCTCGGCGCTCGGGATTCCGGTCGAAAACGACAGACTCTACCCTGTTGTGAATCCCGTCGAGCAAGTCGATTTTTCCAGCCCGCTCAAGCTTCTGGCGAAATCAATCTCCTTTAGAGACCCTCTGACGGGGCGGCGGCAATACTTCGAGAGCGATAGAAAACTTGAGCGATAGGAAACTGTAATGCGACAGAATTCGAGTAACCTGCGGAGATGCGAACGATAAAGCTCATTCTGAAATACCTGCTCGCGGCGTTCTTCGTGTTGGCGGGCATCAACCATTTCAGAGACACCGATTTTTACATGAGAATCATGCCGCCGTATCTGCCGTGGCAACTGTTTCTGGTTTACCTGAGCGGGGTTTTTGAAATAGCGCTCGGAGTCCTTATCCTCACCGAAAGGTACAGGCGCGTCGCGGCCTGGGGACTGATTGCGCTGCTCATCGGCGTCTTTCCCGCCAACCTTCACATGGCGTTCAACCCGGAGCTTTATCCCGAGTTTAGCCGGACGGCGTTGTGGCTCAGACTGCCTTTGCAAGCGGTCTTCGTGACGTGGGCGTTTCTTTATACGGGCGACCGTGTGGAAGCGGCGTATCATCCGGCATGACCCCACACGTAAATCTGCAAGAGTGGTTCGGCGGCATCGACATCTACCTGTTCGACCAGCTCTTGAAGGGTCGCTTCACACGTGGGATGCGTGTGCTCGACGCGGGCTGCGGCGGGGGCCGTAATCTCGTCTACTTTCTGAGAGAGGGTTACGAAGTCTGCGGCGTCGATCAGTCGGAAGAGGCCGTCGCGCATGTTCGCTCGCTGGCCTCGGCGCTCGCCCCGCATTTGGCTTTGAGCAACTTTCGCGCGGAGCCGGTCGAAAGCATGTCGTTTGCCGATTCTGTCTTTGATGTCGTCATCAGTAGCGCAGTCCTGCACTTCGCGCGAGACGAGGAGCAGTGGCGCGGGATGTTGAGAGAGATGTGGAGGGTTCTGAAGCGCGGCGGCATCCTCTTCGCACGCCTTGCCTCAAGCACGGGGATGGAAGGGAAGTTGGAACACCTGGAAGGAAGGCGTTATCACCTGCCCGACGGGAGCGAACGCTTCCTCGTCGATGAAGAGATGTTGCTGGCGGCGACAGTCGCCCTCGGCGGTGAGCTGCTTGAGCCGCTCAAGACAGTGGTCGTCTACGACATGCGCTCGATGGCGACGTGGTGCTTGCGGAAAACATAGACGCCTCTTCGCGGACGCTTCGCCGCGGTGCAGTCGTCGCAGTCGCGCATAGTGTATAGTTAACTCGTTCCGGAAACCCCCCGTTGTTGATTTTGCCGGTTTCAGTACACGGCCTTGCCGTTTCTCATCCGGGCGGTGTGTGATTTTTTGATGATTAAAGGCCGCGACATTATCTTCATCTCCAGTATCGACTGGGACGCTCAGTGGCAGGCTCCGCAGGAGCTTGCTTTAAGACTGAGCCGCGCAGGTAATCGTGTTCTCTATCTTGAGAACACGGGCATACGCGCTCCGGGTTTGCGTGATGCGGGGCGGGTGATGCGGCGTCTCAAACGTTGGGCGGGCGCGTGGGACACGCAGGGCGCTCGCCTGATTCAACCCGGTCTGTGGGTCTATACGCCGCTGATTTTGCCGCCCTTCGGCTCTGGTCTGAGCGAGTATTTCAACCGTCATCTACTCCTGCCGCTGATCGGCGCGGCGGCGCGGCGTCTGGGGATGCGCGACCCTTTGATCTGGGCCTTTCTGCCGACCGACACGACGCTCAGCCTTCTAGACTCGCTCGGCTCCGCGCGCGGTCGCACGGTCTACTACTGCGCCGCCGACTTCGCTCAACTGACGACCTCTTCACAACGTCTCGCGCGCAGCGAAGCCGAGTTGGTCAGGCGCAGCGATGTCGTCTTCACCATCTGCGACGAACTGGCGACGCATTGCCGACGTTGGAACACGAACGTCCACGTCTTCCCCTACGGCGTCAACTTGAAAGCCTTCCCGCTGCCCGCCTCCGACCACGCCCCAACTTCCGACCCCGCGCACGCTTCCGGCTCCGCGCCCGCCGCACGCCCCGAGCCAAACGGGTTTTCGTGGACGCGACCTCGAACGAACGGGCACAACGGGCACAACGGACACAATGGTCATCACGGTCATCACGGGCACAAGGTCATCGGCTACGTCGGAGGATTGCACCGCCACGTCGGCGTGGAGATGTTGGTCGAGATGGCGCGCGCGCGCCCCGCCTGGTCTTGGGTCTTTGTCGGCTCTTCGGAAGTCCCTTTGAAAGACCTCGCCGGGTTGCCGAACGTGTACCTGCCCGGTCAGCGACCGCATCACGAGCTGGCGCGCTACATACGAACCTTCGACGTGTGCATCGTCCCCTACCGGCGAAGCGCTTACACGGAGACGGTCGTGCCCTCCAAGATCAACGAGTATCTGGCGATGGGTAAGCCGGTCGTCTCGACAGACCTGCCGCCCGTCTGTGATTTCAACGATAAGCATCAGGTCATCATCACCGCCGAAGATCAACCGAGGAGTTTCCTGCGCGCCATCGAGCACGCACTCAGTCGCGGAGAGGACACGGCGCTCGTTGCGCGACGGCGCGCGGTCGCACGTCAGGGTGATTGGGAGGCACGTCTGGAAGCGATGAGCGAATTGATTCTGGACGATAGAGAAACTACAGAGCGGAGCCGCGTCCCCCGCGTCGCGGTTGAGACAAACAAGAGCCAGGCGTTCGTCGAGGTTGACACAGACGATCAATCGACATTAGACACGGACAATCAAATAGCCGTTCTTTAAGATCATGGCTCGTTCGTCAAAGGCCCCGGCACGCGTCTCAGAAGGCGAGCGCACCCACGCCGACCGGCGGTTCGTTGCACTGGACGGCGTTCCCCTTTTCGTGTCGGTCATCGTGCCCGTGTGGAATGACTCTGTGCGGCTCGGCGACTGCCTCCGCTCGCTTGAGGGACAGACCTACCCCGTAGACTTATACGAAGTCATCGTCGTCGATAACGATTCGGCAGAGCCGGTCGGACACGTCGTCGCTCGCTTTGCCCACGCGCGTGTCGTATGCGAGGCGAGTCCCGGCTCCTACGCCGCGCGAAACACCGGACTCAAGCACGCGCGCGGCGAGGTCATCGCCTTCACCGACGCGGACTGCATTCCGGCATCCGACTGGTTGGAGAGGGGCGTGGCGCGTCTCGTGCGCGTAGACGGGTGCGCGGTCGTCGCCGGGCGCATCGAGATTTTTGCGCGCACGCCGCAGCGGCCCAACGCCGTCGAACAATACGAGGCGCTCGTCGCGCTGGCGCAGAAAGAGTTCGTCAGTAAGTACGGATTCGGCGCGACCGCAAACCTCTTCACCTTCAGAGAAGTCTTCGCGCAGGCCGGCTGCTTTCTCGCGGAAGTTAAGTCGGGCGGCGACCTTGAGTGGGGGCGGCGGGTCGCCGGTTGTGGCTTCCGTCTTGAATACGGCGAAGACGTTCGTGTCTCTCATCCGGCGCGCGCCACACTCGCCAAGCTCTACTCCAAGATAGTTCGCACCACGGGCGGGCTTCACGATCTGAAACGCCTGAAGGGACGCGCGTATCTTGAGTTCGAGCGAAGCCTGTTCGTCGAACTCCTGCCGCCCGCGAGGGCCCTCGCCGCAGTTCTGCGTGAGCCTTCCCTTCGTCGGAGGCGAGACCGTCTAAAGGTCTGCGCGGTCGTCCTGTTCGTCAGGTACGTGCAGGTGTTCGAGCGATTGCGTCTCTCTTTTCCAAAGCTATGGAAGCGACACACGACGGCGCGTTGACGGGCCCGCTCGTCTCCGTCATCCTGCCCGTCTATAACCGCGCGGGGTGGGTCGCGCGCGCCATCGACAGCGTGCTCGCGCAAACCTATCGTCATCTTGAAGTGCTCGTGATCGACGACGGCTCGACGGACGACACGCTTCGAGTGTTGGAGGGCTTCGGGTCGCGCATCGAGGTGCTCCGTCAGCCGCACGCGGGCGCGGAGGCGGCGCGCAATCTCGGTCTGGCGCGAGCGAGCGGAGAGTTCGTCGCCTTCATCGACTCGGACGATGTTTGGTACGCAGAGCGTCTGAGCCGTCAGCTTCCACTCTTTGACAGAGAAGCGGTCGGGGTGGTCTTTGGCAACGCCGCGCTGGTTGACTACCGTCGGACGCCGCCGCGCCGTCTGAAGCGCACGTTCTTCGACGGCGTCCGTCCGAGCCGTGGGCGCGTCCTTGAGGACTTCGCGCGCGGGTGCTTCGTCCCCTTCTCATCGGTCTTGGCGCGTCGGCGTTGCTTCACCGAGAAGGGTGGTTTCACGTTGGGGCGCGTGGCCGCGGACTACTTGAAGTGGCTGGAGATTTCCGTCCGTTACGAGTTTGCGTACCTTCCCGAGCCGGTCTTTGAATACGCCATCCATCCGGGCGGAATCAGTCATAATCTGCTTGAGACTCTGGAGGATCGCGTGGAAGCGTTCCGGGAAATGCTGGCGCGAAACAGCGACGCGGAGATCGGTCGCGTGCTCCGAAGGATTCTCTTCAACCTGCGTTTGAGTCTGGCCGTTGCGCGCCTGCGCCAGCGTTTAAAAGGTCGCCCGGCCACAGCAGCAGCAGTAGTGCCGACATCATCCGTCGTGCCTGATG
Source organism: Acidobacteriota bacterium (assembly GCA_032162705.1). Lineage (GTDB taxonomy): Bacteria > Acidobacteriota > Blastocatellia > Pyrinomonadales > Pyrinomonadaceae > QHXN01. The sequence continues at coordinate 28,533 of JAVRON010000040.1, read as the reverse complement.
TTACGCGGGGCGAGTGTTTGAGCTGGACTCTAAAATTCGCGTGCGATCAACTCAGGACGCGCGGGCGTTGGTGGATTTTGAAGTCTGCGACTGCGCTCTATGATTGGCGCGCGCGCAGCCGCTCGAAGGTAGAGACGATTTCCCGTCCGTGATTTCACTGTTCACTTGAGTGTAGAGGGAGATGAGATTAACCACCGAGACACAGAGGACTCAGAGGTTGCACAGAGTTTTTAGATTTCAAATCAATCCCACGCCTCAAGCCTGGCCTATCCTCATGCTCGCGCACAGTGCGCGAAAGGCGCTCAGGAAGCGCGAAGGGTTGTGCAGCTCGTTGACCCACGCGCGTCCTTCTCTGCCTAAACTCGTGCGCGCGTCCGTGTCTCGCAAGAGGCGCTTTAAGGCTTCACCGAAGTGCGGCAATGCGTCAAGCCCGTCGCCTTCGAAGCACCCGACGTAGATGCCGAAGCGCGAGACCACGTCTTCCGGATTCCGGCAAGCGATGATCGGCGTCTCGCAGGCCAGAGCTTCGAGAAAGCTGACGGCCAGCCCCTCATGAATCGAAGTGTTAAGGAGCGCCCAGGCGGAGGTGAGCGTCTTCGACTTCTCCTCACCATCGACATGCCCGAGCAGACGCACGTTGGCGGGCAAGTCTGAGGGCCGCCACGTGCCCTCTCCTTCAAAATGCGCTTGACCCATGAAAAGAAACTCGACCTCGGGGAACTGCTCCGCCAGTCGCGCAAAGAGCCACGGGCGCTTGGTCGGGTCGAGACGGCCGAGAAAGACGACGCTCGGGCGTTTGCTCTTCCGTATCTCGCCGGGACTGAGGTCGATGAGGTTGGGGAGAAAGGAGACCTCCGGCTGCTTCACGCCGTAAACGTCTGGCACTTTAACGGCCAGATGCGGAGCCGGAGTCGCGAAGCGCACGGGGCGGCGCAGCAGGCGAGAGGTGCGGACAATCTCGCCGAGCGACGTGCAATCAATCGCGTTCACATCCTGTGGCAGCACGCCTTCAGCGCCGGGGATACGCAGCGTTGCGATCTCTCGCATATCATCCGGCGTTCGCGGGTCGCGCACCCAGACGATGATGGGCGTTCGCGGCAGAGCGCGGGCGAAGAAGCGATAGCTGGGGCGGTAGTCGATCATCAACAGCAGGTCGAACCGCTCCGCCCTGAGACTCCGCATGCTTGAGAGTCGTCCCCCGCATCGCGTCATCATGGGCGTGTCATGCACCCGGCGGTTCGTCGCGTCGCCGCCGAGTTGTAACGTCCGGTTGAGAAAGACCGGCTCGACGCCGTGCTCGGGATGTTCGTTGAAGAACTTTGCGACCTGCCGTGCGGCCCAGCCGAAACCGCCTATCCCCCCGATCTCCCGACCGAAGAATTCGTTGGAGACGAGGCCGAGCTTGATTCGCTTGAGAGAGCCTTTGGAAGTTTTCACGGGCGACAAGATTCGAGCAGTGTGGCGTGCGGCGCGGCCCGCTCCGAAGACACTCTTTGCTAACGCAGATGAGCGGATTATTCCGACCGAACTCCACAGGATACAGACGACCGCCGGGCAACATCACCCGGACGCCAATATACAACAGTCCGAAGGGGAAGCAACTCGCCGACAGGAGAATCCCTCTGTGGTAGTATGCGCCGTAGCTTTGCGATTCTGTGCGAAGACAAGATCAAGGGACTTAACGGGAACCGAAACGATTATATGACGATGCCCAATTTCCTCGTGATTGGCGCGGGCAAGAGCGGGACGACGGCGCTCCACCGCTACCTTAAACAACACCCGCAAATTTTCATGAGCACGCCCAAAGAGCTTCGCTTCTTCCCGTTCGAGCATGAGAAGCCGATCTTTTGGGGCCCCAGCGACGATGTGGACACCGCCACGATGGTTACAAACCTTGAGAACTACCGCGGCCATTTCGCGGCGGGAGCCGACTATCCTGCGCGCGGCGAATCCAGCCCGCTCTATCTCTACTACCCGCAAACCGCCGGACGCATCCGGCATCACATCCCGGAAGCGAAACTCATCGCCATTCTCCGCCACCCGGCCGACAGGGCCTACTCGCAATTTCTGATGAAGAGACGCGACGGGCGCGAACGGCTCAGCTTCTTCGAAGCCCTCGCCGCCGAAGAGCAGCGGATCGCAGACGGCTGGAGTCATCACTGGCATTACCGGCAGAGGGGCTTCTACGCCGCCCAATTGAAGCCCTACTTTGACCTCTTCGACGAAAAGCAGCTCAGAGTTTACCTGTATGAAGATTACATTACCGACCCCGTCGGTTTCATGCAGGACATCTTTCGTTTTCTGAACGTTGACGACACCTTTGTGCCGGACATGTCGGTGCGCCACAACGAGTCGAAGATTCCGCGAAGCCGTGCCCTGCAAGTGTTTCTCACAGAGCCGCGCTTCGCCAAAAACCTTTTCAAGCCGCTGCTCCCCACGCGGTGGTCGCGGCGCATCGGGGATAGTCTCCGTCGGCAAAATTTAACCAAGCCGCCGCTCGCGCCGGAACTGCGCCGGCAGTTGACCGAAGGCTACCGCGAAGACATCCAACAGCTTCAGGACATGCTCCGGCGTGACCTTTCGCACTGGCTCAAGTGATATCGCTCACTGGCTTAAGTGAAGTTGCTTTAAACGAAGTTCGCCCGCCCGCCATGCGTATCTGCGTCGTCAGAAACGGCCCGCTGAACTACTCGGAGACTTTCATCCGTCAGCACGTTACAGACCTTCCGACGGAAACCCTGCTGATGGATGACTGGCCGCCGTGGATCAGGACTGGTTCTTGGTGGGAGAGAAGCTTGCCGGGGCGAGCCTTCTATCGCGTGCTGCGTCTGTTCTCGCCCGAAGGATACGAGCGGCACATCACCTCGGCCTATACGACTCTGTTTCGGCAGGAGCGGATTGACGCCGTGCTCGCCGAGTTCGGCCCGACCGGAGTCGCTGTCATGGACGCATGTCGGCAACTGAATCTGCCGCTCGTCGTCCACTTTCACGGATACGACATCAGCGTGCGAGAGATGTTGGAGCGATACGCCTCGGGCTATGCGCAGATGTTCCGGCGGGCCGCCGGGTTGGTCGCCGTCTCGCGTGCGATGCGGAGAAAGCTGATCGCGTTGGGAGCGCCGGCCGAGAGAGTGTTTTACAACCCGTGCGGAGTTAACTGCGAGTTGTTCCGCGGAGCAAGCCCGGCGCAAGCGCCGCCGTTCATCCTCGCCGTCGCGCGCTTCGTTGAAGTCAAGGCACCGCAGTTAACGCTCGCCGCCTTTGCACGTGTGCTACGCGAATACCCGGAGGCGCGTCTGCGCATGATCGGTGATGGGCCGCTGCTCGGAGAATGCCAGAGGCTTGCTACCAGTCTCGCGATAGACCATGCCGTGACGTTCATGGGCCGACTGCCGCACCAACGCATCGCCGAAGAGATGCGGCGCGCGCGCCTCTTCGTCCAACACTCAATCGAAGCCGCTTCGGGTGCTATCGAAGGGACGCCGGTGGCAATTCTCGAAGCGGGCGCAAGCGGTCTGCCCGTCATCTCGACTCGTCACGGCGGGATTCCTGATGTCGTGATTGATAACGAAACCGGACTGTTAGTCGAAGAGCGAGACGTTGCGGAGATGGCGCGGCAGATGCTCCGACTGCTGCGCGAACCGTCGCTCGCTGCGTCGCTCGGCGGCGCTGCCCGCCGTCACGTCGAAACGCATTTCTCGGCGGCGCACAGCATCGAACGCCTGTGGACGATCATGAAGGCTTGCGGCAGCAGTGATGCCCTAAATGCTTGCGGCGACGCCAACCTACCTGAATGCCGAGACGACGCACCTGATTATCGAGACGACGCACCTGATTACCCGACAGACTCTTCTTGCGCCGACTCCGCCCGCTCCGACTCCGTTCGCTCCGACTCCGTTCGCTCTGACTCCGACGAGGACGCGCGGACAAATCCTTGTTCGACGAGGTAGGCGAGGATGCGCGCAGCGTTCTCTTCCGCCGAGAGCGCCACGGTGTCAATGACGAGTTCCGCATCGAGCGGCGGCTCGTACGGGTCGGTGACGCCTGTGAAGTTCTTGATCTTCCCCTCGCGCGCCTGCCGGTACATGCCCTTGGCGTCTCTGGCCTCGCAGACTTCCAGCGGCGTATCGACGAAGACCTCTACGAAGTGCTCCTGCTCGGTCATCGCGCGGCACTCATTGCGCGTCGGGCGGTAGGGGCTGACCGCCGCGCAGATAACTCCGCCGCCGTGCCGCACGATCTCCGCCGCGACGTAGCCGATGCGCCTGATGTTTGTGTCGCGATCATCCTTGCTGAAGCCGAGACCTTTGGAGAGGTGCGTGCGTACAACGTCGCCGTCGAGCACTGTAACCTGACGACCGTGTTCGAGCAGCTTGACGGCGAGGATGTCGGCGGTCGTAGATTTTCCCGCGCCGCTCAGACCCGTGAACCAGACGCAGAATCCTTGCAGGTCGCGCGGTGGATGCGCGCCCGCAAGAATCGACGCCACTTCGGGGCGCGTGAGCCAGCCGGGCAGGCTCCGCCCTCGATTCAGATACTCGGTCTTAATCTCCGTGCCCGAGACGGCGACGGTTCGCTGGCCCGGAGGGACGCGCGACTCCTCTTCGTAACGGTCTTCGTCGGGCAGGTAGAGCATCTCGGAGAAGGCGACAGGCGTCACGCCCAGCTCGGCGCGATGTTCTTCGAGCAGCCTCTGCGCCTCGTAGGGCGGATAGAAGGGACGGCCCTCGGAGTCTCTGCCGGGGCTGGCGTGGTCTCGACCGATGATGAAATGATTGGCTCCGTAATTTCGACGAATGAGGGCGTGCCACAGAGCCTCGCGGGGCCCGGCCATACGCATCGCCAGCGGAACGAGCGCGAGCATCATCCGGTCGCGTTCGTAGTAGTGCTCGGCCAGCGCCCTGTAAGAACGAACGCGCGTATAGTGGTCTATGTCGCCGGGCTTCGTCATGCCGACCGCCGGGTGCAGCAGCAGCGTCCCCGAAACTTTGTCTGCCGCGCGTTTGGTCAACTCTTCGTGTGCGCGGTGGAGAGGATTGCGTGTTTGAAAGGCGACGACGTTGCGCCGACCCTTCGCCAGGAGACTCCGGCGCACCTCCAACGGCGTGAGTCGCAAATCCTTAAAGTCGAAGTGGCGCGGCAGCGCAAAGACGCGCAGCTCGCCCGAGATGTTGAGCCGCCCCCACGAGTGCATCTCGGCGACAAGTGGGTGTCGCGGGTCGAGGGTTCCGCAAACGTTCTGCGCTTCTCGTCTCCAGTCGCGCTCGTAAATCTCTTCGACGCGCATGACCGCGAGCAGGTCATCATGCGCGTCCGTCAGAGCGACTTCGCGATCCAACGCAAGTCCCGCCGCCGGCTCGACCCCGCACGTGATGGGGATGGGGAACAGCTCGCCGCCGGAGAGTCGCATCTCCTCGACGACTCTCCGGTAATCCTCCTCTTTCAGAAAGCCCCGGAGGGGAGAGAAGCCGCCCGTCGAGAGAATCTCCAGATCACAGACACTCCGCGGCGAAAGCCTAACGCGCGGCAGAGTGCTTGCGCGCGCCTGCGTCTCCTGCCTCTCCGCGGCGGGCACAAGCAGGTCAACCAGAGTACCGCCGTACGGCTCGATCAAGCCTTCCGTCATCACTTCAACTGCCAACGTCTCTTGCCCCCTTGAGTCTTATCTTCTTCGACGCTTCCCGTGCCCGTGCTAAAACTCTATTATCCACGGACAGCACTCTCTGAGAAACCTGCGTGCGAAGTCTGATGTGTGAGGCGCGTGACGAGAGAAGACACAACCGATTACCTTGACGACAAAAGCGGCGGCGACGAGCGCGACCCCAAGCTCAACCCCAAGCTCAACAGTGACGGCGGCGAGCGCGACCCCGGGCTGATTCGCGGCGTGGGCCTCGCGGGCGCGACGATGCTGAACATGATCGACATGATCGGCGTCGGCCCCTTTATCACGCTGCCGCTCATCGTCGCCGCGATGTCGGGGCCGCAGGCGATGCTCGGCTGGATTTTCGGCGCGGTGCTGGTGGCCTGCGACGGTATGGTCTGGGCCGAGCTGGGCGCGATGTGGCCGGGCGAGGGCGGCTCGTATCACTATCTCGGCGAGATGTACGGACGCGACAGGCTCGGGCGTCTGATGTCGTTCCTCTTCGTCTGGCAGCTTACCTTCAGCGCGCCGCTCTCAATCGCTTCGGGCTGCATCGGCCTTGCGATGTACGCTTCGTATGCCTTCCCCGGCCTCGACTGGGTGGTGGCGGCGGGCAGCCTGCGAATCCCGCTGCCGCTCATCGACGACCTCAACGTGAGCGCGTCGGTGACGCTCGGCTCCTTTGTGGCGGTCGGCGTCTGCCTGCTCGCGGTCTTCCTGCTCTACCGCAAGATTACGGTCGTCGAACGTCTCTCGCGCTATCTCTGGGCCGGAGTCATGCTGACGATTCTGTGGGTCATCGTCTCCGGCATCTGGCACTTCAATCCCGCGCTGGCCTTCGACTTCCCCGCGGGAGCCTTCACACCGGGGCGCGAGTTCTTCACCGGCCTCGGGGCGGCGCTCCTGATCTCTGTCTACGACTACTGGGGCTACTACAACGTCTGCTTCCTCGGCGGCGAGATGCGCGACCCGCGCCGGACGATCCCGCGCGCCGTGCTGCTTTCGATTCTGTTCGTCGCCGCGATCTATCTGGTGATGAACATCTCTGTGCTCGGCGTCATCCCGTGGCGCGAGTTCAGCGCGACGGCGGGCACGAACGCGCGACACTACGTCATCTCGGCCTTCATGGAACGGCTCTATGGCCGCTGGGCCGGGCTGCTTGCGACGGCGCTCATCATGTGGACTGCGTTCGCTTCGGTCTTCTCGCTGCTGCTCGGCTATTCGCGCGTGCCTTACGCGGCGGCGCGCGACGGCAACTACTTCCGCATCTTCGCACGCCTCCACCCGAGCCATCGCTTTCCATACGTCTCTTTGCTCTTGATGGGCGCGACGGCTGCGGCCTTCTGCTTCCTGCGTCTCGCCGACGTGATCGCGGCGCTCGTCGTCATACGCATACTCGTCCAGTTCCTCGCGCAGATCGTCGGCGTCATGATTCTGCGCCGACGACGCCCTGAGCTGGCGCGTCCGTTCAAGATGTGGCTCTACCCTTTGCCCGCAGTGGTCGCTTTGTGCGGCTACGTCTATGTCCTCGTCATGCGCCCCAACCCGCGCAGAGAGATGCGCTACGCGGCGGTGCTGGTCGCGCTCGGCCTCATCATCTATCTCGTGCGCGCGCGCGTGCGCGGCGAGTGGCCGTTCCATAAGTCAGGGGAGAGGGCTTAAGTCAGTTTCAAATCAGGAATCGGCCACAGAGCACAGAGACACAGAGATTAAGAATGAAAGAGTGTTTGTAATTCCTGTTTTAAACTCTGTGTCTCTGTGTCTGCGGTGGCTGATTCAAATGGGTATATCTCGGATAAGGCACACGCCGCGTGACGTGACTATTTAGTGCTCCAGAAGAGCGGCGCGGAAGGTTTGAGGCTGCGCTCGACGGCGACGGCGACGAAGCCCATCGTGTAGCGTGCATTTACTTCCAGCAGAGGATGCAAGCCCCCGGCGTGTTCTATCGCATCAATCCCGGCGGGGCCGTAGTAGCCTTCGGCGAAGAGACGCTTGCATACGACGGCGGCTGTCCTTTCGAGTTCGGCCATGCGCCGTGGCGCGGGTGGGCGAGCCAGTATGTAGCCCGTCCCTGTTCCCGCGCCGTTCGTCTGTAGGTCGCTGACGCCTTGAATGAGGTGCGAACCGTCGCGGCCTATCTCCAACACGACGCCGTACTCGCGAACCACTTCGAGCCACGGCTGGAAGACGAGCGTCTCACCGCGCGCCAGACGCTTTGTGGCCCAAGTCGCCTGCGGCCCCTCGACCCGTGGCCCGCGGCCAAGCACGCGTTCCCGCGCGGCGAACCCGTACGGACTCTTAATCACCCACTTCGCCTGCGATCCCGCGCAGGCGCGCGCCGCTGCCTCGCATAACTCTTCCAAAGTGCGTGCGGTCGCAGACCCCTTGAGCGACCACCCGAGTTCGACTTCGAGCGCGTGGCTCCAGAGCTTCGAGTTCACGCGCGCCACCACATCGAAAGGGATGGGAGAAACTTTTGAGCCTGCACGCTCGCCCGCCTCCGCGGCGCTCCGCGTCCAACCCCACGGCGTGAAGAGCCTGTCGCCCTCGGACTGAAGTCCCGACTCAATACGCGATTCGGTCTGCGACTCCGTCAGTGACTTTTTCTGCGATTCAGTCCGCGACTTTTTCTGCGATTCAGTCCGTGACTTCTTCTGCGACTCTTTCCGCGACTGAGTCCGCGAAGGCAAGACCAACTCCACTCCGCGTCGTCGAGCCTCGATGCAAAGCGACTCCGGCCACGGCTCGTCGATGAGCAGCGCATCGCCGGGACTCGTCAGCCAGAGCAGGTGCGGGGAGAGTCTACGGTTGAGTGACTCGAAGGCGTGCGTGCGCCGGTACGGGCCGGGAGCTTGCGCCAGCTCGACCTCGAAATCAGCGTTCATGTACCAAAGCCTAGACTTCACGTTTGAAACGGTTACTATATCAAGAAGCCGCTCGCACCGTGCGGGACGCAAGGCCCGGGCAGACGGTCGGCGCATGTGTGCCGGACAGATATTACGGCGTCGAAGCGGCCAAGCCTTAAACGCCATCTCGTCCGCGAACACTTAAAGACGTGACGCAATGAGTGTCGAAAATTATCCTCCGACGGTCGGGCGCGAGCCTGCGGAAGCCCGAGGGGCCGCGGACAAAGGGATGGTTTGCGCTCACGAGATGTTCGAGGCACAGGCCGAGCGCACGCCCGACGCAGTGGCCGTCACGTTCGAGGGCGCGAGCGTCACTTACCGCGAGCTGAACGAACGCGCCAATCAGCTCGCGCGTCACTTGCAAACGGTTGGCTCCAAACCCAAATCCTTCTGCGGCATCTGCGTCGAGCGTTCAATTGAGATGCTCGTCGGCGTGCTCGCCATCCTCAAGACCGGCGCGGCCTATGTTCCGCTTGACCCGGCCTACCCCATCGAGCGGCTCGCCTTCATGCTTGAAGATACACGGATGCCGGTGCTGCTCGCGCAACGTGGGATCGCGGAGACGCTGAAGGGCCAGCCGACAAGCATCGTCACACTCGAAGACGAGCGGCAATGCGTCGCGCAACACGAAGCCGACGACCTATACATCAGTGCCGCCGCCCAAGACCCGGCTTACGTCATCTTCACTTCAGGCTCTACGGGGAGGCCGAAGGGAGTAGTAATGGGTCACGGCGCGCTCGTCAACCTGCTGCGCTGGCAGCTTGAGAGTTCGCGGCTCGCGGGCGACCGGATGAAGACCGTGCAGTTCGCCTCGCTCAGTTTCGATGTCTCCTTTCAAGAGATGTTTTCGACGTGGTGCGCGGGCGGGACGCTCGTGCTGATTAGGGATGAGCTGCGGCGCGATGTGCGGAGGCTTTGGGAGCTTTTGTCGGCGGAACGGATCGAACGCCTGTTCCTGCCGCCGGTCGTGCTTCAGCACCTCGCCGTCGCCGCCGACAAGCAGCAGGCCGCCCCCGCCTCTCTGCGCGAGATCATCACGGCGGGCGAGCAGTTGAAGATCACGCCGCAGATCAGACACATGTTTGCGCGCCTCGCCGGATGCACTCTGCATAATCAGTATGGCCCTTCGGAGAGTCATGTCGCGACAGCCTACCGGCTGGATGGAGACGCGCATCTTTGGATGGAGCTTCCACCCATCGGACGCCCCATCACGAACGTGGAGATATACATCCTCGACGAACACCTGCAACCGGTCGAGACGGGCATCGCGGGTGAACTCTACATCGGCGGCGTGTGCCTCGCGCAAGGTTATGTGAACCGGCCTGAACTGACCGACAAGAGTTTCGTCCCGAATCCGTTTCGCGCGGCGACGACGACACTCGGCGAGGGCGACAGCGGCGCGACCGAGCAGGCGCGGCTTTATCGCACGGGCGACCTCGCGCGCCGTCTGCCCGACGGCAACGTCGAATTTCTAGGGCGCGTCGATCATCAGGTCAAGATTCACGGCTACCGCATCGAGGCGGGCGAGGTCGAGGCGGCGCTGCTGCGTCACGAAGCGGTGCGTGAGGCGGTCGTGACGGCGCGGGATGACGCGCGCAACGAGAGACAGTTGGTCGCATATCTCGTCGGCGACGAAGCGCCCAATGCTTCGCCTCCTTCCGTCATGGAGTTGCGCGACTTTCTCCGCGCGTCGCTGCCGGAGTTTATGATTCCTTCGGCGTTCGTCTACCTCGACACGTTGCCGCTGACGCCCAACGGCAAGATCAACCGCGCGGCACTGCCCGCGCTCGGCGATGAACGCCCGAACCTGGGCCACGTCGTCGCGCCGCCGACGGGCGCGGTCGAGTCGCGCCTGAAAGAGATTTGGGAGCGTGTGCTTAACGTGCGCCCCATCGGGGTCAAAGACAACTTCTTCGAGTTGGGCGGCCACTCGCTGCTCGCGGTCGCGATGTTGATTGAAATCAAGGAAGCCTTCGGGAAAAACCTCCCGGCTTCGACTCTGCTCGGCGAAGGAACCATCGAGCGTCTGGCCCGGACAATCGCGTCGAGCGAGGCGGACGAGGAGAGTTCCGCGCTCGTCTCGATTCAGCCTCTCGGGTCGAGGCCGCCGCTCTTCTTTCTCCACCCGATTGGCGGAGAGGTCTTCGGCTACGCGGCGCTCGCACGCCACCTCGGCGCTGACCAGCCTTTCTACGGCATCCAGGCGCGAGGGCTTGACGGGAGACAGACGCCCTTTCGTGAGATGAGCGCGATGGCCGCCTACTACGTAGACGAAGTGCGGCGCGTGCAGCCCGCCGAGCCGTTTCTGCTCGGTGGCTACTCGCTCGGCGGGATCATCGCCTTCGAGATGGCGCAACAGCTTTACGGTGCGGGCTACAGGCAGATCGAGGTCTTGATCGTAGACGAAGAGGCCCCCATCCACGGCGCGCGTAACTTCTCTTCGATTGTCAGTTCGGCCATGAATGTCGCGCGCAACTTGCCGCACTGGTTTATGCAGCAGGTCGCGGGCCGCCCCGCCGTCGAGGTGCTTGAAGGCGCAAGGCGCAATCTCTTTAAGCTCGGCAGGCACGCGCGTGCGGCGCTCGGCGGTGGAGCCGGTTCCTTAACGGAAGCGTATGAGGTCGAGTTGGCCGACGTGCTCGACCTCTCGCGTCTGACGGAGACGCACCGAAGGGTTTGTGCGGCGCTCTACGAAGCTTTATCGAACTACGAGCCGCGCGTCTATCCCGGACGCCTGACGCTTCTGCGCACGCGCGCGCAGACGCTCTTCAGCGCATCGGGGAGAGACAAGGGCTGGACGCGTCTGGCGGCGGAGGGCGTGGACGTGAAAGTCGTGCGGGGCAATCACCGAGATGTCTACGAAGAGCCGAACGCGGCGACTCTGGCCCGCGAGATTGACTGTTTTCTCCGGCGCGCGAAATAATCATTACCGGCGGTCGAAGACTTCGCGCCGCTCATCTCTGGAGAAGAACCATGAGAACTCTCTTACTCTTGCCGCTGCTCCTCTCGCTGGTTCCGACGGGACAGAGCGGCGCGGTCTCGGATGATGGCTCGTCTGCTGTGACGGTGCTCGGCTTCAAGTGGTCGAAGAGTCATCAGACGAACGAGAGGCCGGTCGCCACCAGTGCGAGTTCGGCACCGGCTGCGGCCATGATACCGGCCAATAAGAACTTCGAGCGGAACCGGAGGATTAACGATCCGGCAGGGGTGAGAGACCCGAACGCCGACACCATCGACGGGCGGAGCGCGGCGCTTGAAAAGAGCGTGCAGGAATCGCGCTCGCCCAAGTCAGAGCCGGTAGATGTCTACGCCTACCGGGCCCGAGTCCGAAACGCGAGTGCGAAAGCCATCGAAGTCCTCTTCTGGGAGTATCAATTCAAAGAGACGGCCAACCCCGGGAATGTGGTGCGCCGACAGTTTCTCTGCGGCGTCCAGATCAAGCCCGACAAAGAGAAAGAGTTGCAGGCCAACAGTCTCGCGGGCCCCGACGACGTAATCAGCGTCGAGAGTCTTGCCAAACATTCCGCCAATCTTTACCAGGAGAAAGTCGTCATCAATCGCGTGGAATACGCGGACGGGTCGATCTGGCAACGCAAGGACTGGAATTTTGCAGAGGTGAGACAGAGCATCGCGCGCGCCGTCTCGACACCCTGGGGGGTGGAGATGTGCCGCGGTCTGTAGAAATCATGACAGGTCTTTGAAAGCTCTTCCCGTCATTTAAAAATTCTTCCCTGTCATGAAAAACGTAGACACCTCTTATCCGAGGAACAAGATCAAAATTCTCCTGCTCGAAAACGTGAGCGAGTCGGCCACACGTACGCTCATCGACGGCGGCTATACGGGTATCAAGAAAATCTCGGGCGCGCTCAACGAGGAAGAGTTGACCGAGGCCGTGAGGGGCGTCCACATCCTCGGCATCCGCTCGAAGACGCGTGTCACCGAGCGAGTCTTCGCCGCGGCGGACAGGCTCCTGGCCGTCGGGTGCTTCTGCATCGGCGTCAATCAGGTCGAGCTGAAGGCCGCTGCCGCCAGTGGCGTGGCCGTCTTCAACGCTCCCTATTCCAACACGCGCTCGGTCGCGGAGATGGTCATCGGCCTGTGCGTGATGCTGATTCGCAAGGTATCGGACAAGAACGCGGCGGCGCATCGCGGCGTCTGGCTCAAGGAGGCGAAGGGCAGTTACGAGCTGCGCGGCAAGACGCTCGGCATCATCGGGTACGGCAACATCGGCTCGCAGGTCTCCGTTATGGCCGAGGCGTTGGGGTTGAACGTCATCTATTACGACGTAGTGCCAAAGCTTCCGCACGGGAACGCACGACAGGTGCGCGAGCTGCCGGAGCTTCTAAAGAGTTCGGACATCGTGACGCTCCACGTACCGGGCGGCCCTTCGACTCGCCGGATGATGAACGAACAGACGCTCGGACAACTGCGCGCGGGCGCGATTCTCATCAACTATAGCCGCGGCGACGTGGTCGATCTCTCGGCGCTGAAAGCTTGCGTCGAACAGGGCGCGGTCGCGGGCGCGGCCATCGATGTCTTCCCCGAAGAGCCTGAGCGAAGCGGCGACGCTTTCTCGACCGTACTCCAAAATCTGCCGAACGTGATCTTGACACCGCACATCGGCGGCTCGACCGAAGAGGCGCAGGCAGGCATCGGAGTAGACGTGTCTTCCAAGCTGATTCAGTATCTCGAACTCGGCACCTCGAACGGCTCGCACACCGTTCCCGCCGTCAACCTGCCGCCGCAGGACGCGACACACCGCATCCTACACATTCACCGGAACGTCCCCGGCGTTCTGGGCGAGATCAACTCCCGCTTGTCGGCGAGCGGCATCAACATTCTCGGTCAATACCTGAAGACGAACGACGAGATCGGCTACGTCATTCTCGACGTGGACACAAAACTCTCCGACGAGGCCGTCAACATCTTAAAGCGGGCCAAGGGGACTTTGAAGACAAGGGTAGTCTATTAGCCGGACATCCATCCTTACTGTCCGACGTTCGTTGGCGTTCGTGGGAGCGGCGGCGGTGCTGAATAAGAGGCAGCCGTTAAACTCTTTCCGGTTAGAGCAGCAGCGTTTCGACACGATGGGCGTGGACGATCTCTTCGCAGGGAGACCAGGCGAAGACCGTGAAGCGCCCGTCCTGTGACGCGACGAGCGCGACCGCGCCGCGCTGATCCTGTACGAACTGCGCCGCCGACAAATGTCTTGTCCCGCCGAGCTGCGCGGGGTGAACGACCGAAGCCGTGCTGCCGACGACCGGCTCCGTCACGATGATACGCTCGACCTGTGCGCCGCCCTCACGTCGCCCGATCTTCGCGCCGAAGGCGAGCAGCTCAAAGCTCTCATTGATAAGTGCAGCACCGTCAACCGCCGTCAAACCCGCCACCCAATCGACCGCACGGCGCAGAGACTCCTGCCACTCTCGCTTGTCTCTTTCGCCCGTGTCCTCGCTCAAGAGTTCGGCCAGTTCGGAGAAGGCAGGCGCGACCGAGTAGGCGACCGGGTGCAGTATCGACTCGCGCCACTCTTCCGAGCCGCGTGGGACGACGAGCAGCGCCCCGCCGCGCTCGTGTGCGCGCATGGAGACGGCCAGTTGCATCAGCACGTTGACGGAGTCAGCCGGTGATGCCTGCGAGCCGAAACTGAGGAGCGAGGTGAGCAGTTCGGGGCAGTCGGGCAGGCTTGTGCCCTGCTCGTCCACGACCTTGACCTGATCGCCCTTGAGCACCACGACGTTGATGAACTTGCCTGGGTCTTGGCCGCGTCGGTACTTAACGACGAGCAGTCCAGGCTCGATGACCTCCAGCACGAAGCAGAGCCGTGGAATCGAGCGGGTCGTTCCCCACACGCACAACTCTCCGCCGTCGCGCCAGACGCCGAGATGGACTCCGGGGCGCTCGACGGCCGGGGCGAGACGCGACAAAACATTTGGGGCGAGCGGGAGTGGCCGCTCAAACGTAAGAGGGCGACCGGCCTGTTCGGGAGGGAGGAAGGCAAGAGAGATTTTCGGTGGATACCCTTCCTCGCGCCTGAGGCTCGCCCAGAAGGCTGCGTTGATGACGGCTTCGATGGCGCGTGCGTCGGGTTCCGGCGCAAGACCTGTCCGCCCCTTCTCGCGCGCCGTCGCGAAGAGGCGTGCGAAGTGCTCCTCGACAGTGGCGGCCACCGCACGGGCCGCGGGGTATGCGGGTTCTGTCATGGCTGAAACGACCTCGATCAAATCTGTCATAGCTGAAACGACCTCGTACACGGACTGAAACGACCTCGCACGCGGCTGCCTGAGCGCGGCGTGCTCGTCTATAATATTGCTCGTCTATAATATAACGCGCTAACGCCCGGAGGCATTCGATAAGCCGGAGGCATTGAAAAGCTTGAGTGCTGCTGTCGTCATACGCCGCGCGACCCTGAATGACGCCGGGTTGCTCGCCGACCTGGGTGCGCGCACCTTCTACGAAACTTTCGTGGATAGTTGTAGTCCCGAAGACATGCGTGCGTTTCTTTCCGCCGCCTTCGGAGTCGCGCAGCAGACGGCGGAACTCAAGGATACCTGCTCCGCTCTCTTCGTCGCCGAAGTAGACGGGTCGGCAGCAGGCTACGGCAAGCTCCTCTCGGGCGAGACACCGGCCTGCGTTGTGGGCGCGGAGCCGGTAGAGCTGGCGCGGCTCTACGTCGTCAGAGAGCAGTTGGGGCGCGGCGTAGGCGAAGCACTGATGCGCGAACTGTTGGAGGAAGCACGACGGATGAGGCGGGAAACCATCTGGCTCGGCGTGTGGGAGCATAACGAGCGCGCCCAGAGCTTCTATCGCAAGTGGGGATTTGAAGTCGTCGGCATGCACGTCTTTCAGGTCGGCGACGACCCGCAGAACGACCTGCTGATGGCGCGTCCGTTAAGATAATGCCTGTCGCACTACGCCCGGATAACATATCGCTCTAAGCTCAGACAAAATGTCTCCTTTGCTGGAGGGAATCCTTATGACACTACGCGCCGCACGCGTCGCCGCCTGCGCGGCTCTCATCATGGTCGTACTGCTCGCGCATGCACGGGCGCAGGAGCGCGCCGGAGACTCGGCCATCCCGCGCGAGATGTACTCGGCGCTGAAGTGGCGTCTGATCGGCCCGCATCGCGGTGGTCGCGTGCTGGCCGTAAGCGGCGTGCGCGGCCAGCCCGAGACTTTCTACTTCGGCTCGGTCGCGGGCGGCGTGTGGAAGACGTTTGACGCGGGGCGCACCTGGACGCCCATCTTCGACGAACAGCCCATCGCCTCCATCGGCGCACTGGCCGTCGCGCCCTCGAACCCGAACGTCATCTACGTCGGCACGGGCGAGGCAGACATGCGCTCCGACATAACCTTCGGCGGCGGCGTCTACAAGTCAACGGACGCTGGCAAGACCTGGGCACATGTCGGCCTCACGGATACGCAGCAGATCGGGCGCGTGCTGATTGACCCGCGCGACCCGTCAATCGTCCTCGTCGCGGCGCTCGGCCACGGCTTCGGCCCGAACGCGGAGCGCGGAGTCTTTCGCACGACCGACGGCGGCAAGACTTGGCAGAAGGTTCTCTACAGGGACGAGAACACGGGCGCGATTGACCTCGCGTATGACCCCGGAGATGCGCGGACTGTCTACGCGTCGATGTGGAACGCGCGGCGTGTGGCGTGGAGCGCATACGCGCCGGTCACGGGGCCCGGCGGCGGGATTTATAAGTCAACGGACGGCGGCGCGACTTGGAAGGAGTTGAAAGGGCACGGTCTGCCCGAAGGACAGATTGGTCGTGTTGGCTTGGACGTAGCGGCGGGGCAGGGAGGCAGGCGCGTGTATGCGCTGATTGACGCACAGCCCGCGGGGCTTTATCGCTCGGACGACGCGGGCGAGAGCTGGCGACTCGTCGGCACGGACGCGCGCATCACGAGCCGCGCGTGGTATTTCAGCGGCGTCAACGTCGATCCGAAGAACGCGGACGTGGTCTATGTCTCGAACGTCTCAATCTATCGCTCGACGGACGGCGGGCAGACCTTTCAGGCTTTCAAGGGTGCGCCGGGCGGCGACGATTATCACGCGCTTTGGATCGACCCCGAAGACACAGAGCGCATGATCTCCGGCAGCGACCAGGGCACGGTCGTCTCTGTGAACGGCGGGCGGACTTGGAGCAGTTGGTACAACCAGCCGACCGCGCAGTTCTATCACGTCGCGGTTGACAACCAGTTTCCATACTTCGTCTACGGCGCGCAGCAGGACAGCGGCACGGCAGCCGTCTCAAGCCGCGGCGACTACGGCCAGATAACCTTCCGCGACTGGTACTCGGTCGGCACGGGCGAGAGCGGCTACATTGTGCCTGACCCTGACGAGCCGGGCGTCGCCTACGGCGGCTCGACGGGCGGCGACCTCTATCGCTACACGCGGCGCACGGGGCAGGTCGAGGACATCTCGCCGACGCCCGACGAGTTCGGCCCCGCAACGAATCGCTACCCCTGGACGACGGCGCTCGCCATCACGCGCTCGCGCGTCATCTATCAAGCCTCGCAGTTTCTTTTCCGAAGCAACGACAACGGCAAGAGCTGGACGACGATCAGTCCCGACCTCACCCTTCAGCGCGAAGGCGGCGCGAAGGCTGAGCATGACGGCGGCGCGAAGGCCGACGAGGGAAAGAAGATTGATGAAGAGAAGAAGATTGGTGAAGGGAAGAAGATTGGTGAAGAGAAGAAGGTCGATGAAGGAAAAGCTGTGATCTACACCGTCGCGCCTTCGCCCGTCAGCGAGGGGCAAATCTGGGTCGGCACGGACAACGGAGTCATTCAACTGACGCGCGACGCGGGCAAGAGTTGGGAGAACGTGACGCCGAAGAATCTGCAAGGCGACTGGAGCATGGTCAGCAACATCGACGCCTCGACGAACGACGCTGCGACGGCCTACGCAGCGATTGACAGACACCAACGCGACGACCTCAACCCACACGCCTTCCGCACGCACGACTTCGGCAAAACTTGGACGCCGATCACGGTCGGCATCCCTGCGCCCGCGTTCGTTCGCGTCGTCCGCGCAGACCCCTTGCGCGCGGGGCTTCTCTTCGCCGGGACGGAGCTGGGCGTCTACGTCTCGTTTGACGACGGCGACCACTGGCAACCTTTGCAGCTTAACCTGCCCGTGACTTCCGTCCGCGACCTCGTCATCAAAGGGGACGATCTGGTCGTCGCAACGCACGGACGCTCGTTCTGGATTCTCGACGACATCACGCCGCTCCGGCAGTTGAGCGCGCAAGTCCTCCGGACGGATGCTTACCTGTTCCGGCCCGCCGTCGCCATACGCGTGCGCAAGAGCGTGAACCGTGATACGCCGCTCCCGCCGGACACGCCCGCCGGACAGAACCCGCCCACGGGCGCGGTCATCGACTACACACTGAAGTCTGCGCCCGAGGGAGAGGTGACGCTCGAAATCCTCGACTCCGCGGGCCAACTTGTTAGGAAGTTTTCAAGCGCCGACGAGCCGCGCAAAATCGAGGACGTGCAGAGCTTCCCAACCTACTGGCTCCGCCCGCCCGCGCCGCTCTCGAAGAGTGCGGGGCTTAACCGCTTCGTCTGGGACTTGCGCTACGCGCAGCCCTCTGCGCTTCGCTACGAACACAGCATCGCCGCCTCCTTCGGCGAGGACACGCCCACGGAGCCGGAAGGGCCGCTGGCGCTGCCCGGCACGTATCAGGTGCGTCTGACCGTCGCCGGTCGCAGCCTCACCGCGCCGCTCGAAGTAAAGCTTGACCCGCGCGTCACGGTCGCTCAGGAGGCGCTCTCCCGGCAGCTCGCGCTTGAGTTGAAGATTCGCGACGCGCTGGCCGAGAGCTACGACGCGGCGTTGCGCGTGCGCGACTTGCGCCGCCAACTTGGTGAACTCCGAACCCGCGCCGTCGTCGCTACAAACGATAAGGAACCGTCTAAGGATAAACCGGCTAATGGTAAGGAACCGGCTAACGATAAGGAACTGGCCGACGCCATAAGCGCGCTTGAACGGAAGGCCGCCGCACTCTCCGGCGTCCAGCCCTCCGGCGTCCCGCCGCAGTCGCCGGACGCGATGCCGACTCTCGACCGTCTGAACGCGAGCCTCGCCTCGCTCATGACGACCGTCGGCAGCGCCGATGCTGTGCCGACCGCGCAGGCTTCCGCGGCCTTCAACGATTACCGGCAACTCCTGACACGGCAGCTTGAAGCCTGGGCCGTCCTCAAGGACAAAGACCTCGTGGCGTTGAATGTCTTGTTGCGACGGCGAAAACTGCCAGCCATCAACGTTCACTAGTCGTGTCGCTTACATCAATTGTTCGATTGGGAGTTCAAATGAAGGCGTTAAATCGGGAGTTCAAGTGAGGCAATAGTCCGAGAAGATTTCACGAACAGTCTCTTTCAACCCTTCGCGGAATTGTAGGCCCTCTCACGGAAACCGGAAGCGCCTATCTGGACAAGGGCGTCTGAACCGCCGGTTGCTCAACAAAAAATGGTGGTGGAAGCATCTGGTCAAGACAAGAGGTGTCAAGATTCTTAACGTCGCCTCGCTCCAGGAATTCCAATGTCACTTTATCCAGACATTCAATGTTAGTAAGTCCGTTGGGAACGTGCGCGTGATGGCGGATGACGACGTGCTTACTGTTCGGCAAATGAGAAGCGACTTCAGCGCCCCACTCCGGTGGAGTGACCGGGTCCATATAACCGGAGAAGATCAGAACGGGAATTTCAGAAGTGACGGGCTTATCATAGCCTGCCGGTAATTCGCCGCGCGGCCAGTTCCGGCAGGCGCGGCGCTGCTGTGTGACGCGATAGTTGCCGAAGAAAGTATTTTTGTTTATCCGCTCGGCCTCCTTCCGTTCAATCAGCGAGACATCCTCCGCGCAAGTGACGGAGAGGTACATCCCGTCGGCGATGGAAAAGTCCGACGCCGCCGAAGGGGAATCGTCGTGGATCGCTATTTTCAGGAAAGGTATGAAGTCCCCTTGCGCGGCCCTGTGGATGATAAAGGGCAAGCGCCGCGCGCCGGGCGGGTCGTACATCTCACTACGCAACTGCTCGGCGAAGACATCCCGCTGGATGTCCACCGCAACTTCTCTCTTCGTGGCGGGGAGCGTGTAACTGACCCTTGCCGGATGACGCCTGAGACTCTCTAATACTTGCGCCAACTCTTCCCGGACATGCGGGTAGGCTTTCGCGCACGCGGCATCGGCGGCGCATTCATCCAGTAGCAGTAGCATCGCACGCTGCCCGTTGCGTGCGTGATAGAGCGGTAGCTTTGCGTAAGTCGGCGCGACTCCGAGGAGAACAACGCGACGGACATGCTCAGGGTGCTGGCGCATGTAAACCAGCGCCGCCCGCGTCCCGTAAGAGAGTCCGATCAGATTGATTTTGTCGTACCCCAGCCACGCTCGAACGTCATCGAGATCATCCATCGCAATGGGCGTAGTGTACCGCGTGAGGTCGGCCAACTGTTCCAACTTCCGGCGACACATCTCGACGTATTTGACCGGGTACATTTCAGCCAGGTAATGGCTCGATTCTTTCTCGCCGCACGACAGTGGATTGGAGGCTCCGGTGCCCCTCTGGTCAACCAGTACCACCTCTCGATGGCGGCGATACTCTTTCAAGTCAGTCGTGTACCACTTCGCCTGCGCTGTGGCCCCGATACCGGGGCCGCCTTGTAGATCAAACAGAGGAGCGTCTTTCGGGCCTTGATCGAGAGCCGGAAGGACGACCACGTTAAGTTCAATTTTGCGACCGGACAGGCTCTTTCGATTTTCAAATACAGACAACTTACCGCACAAGATTTCTTCCTCGATGCCCTGAATCTTGCACGGCTTGAGCGGTGAAGACGAGACGTTTTGATTAAGGGTACTCTGTTTGTGCCGTGCCCTCTCATGCAAGGGCCCGAGAAGTCCGGTAATCAGTAGCGCGGCGAAGAGCGCGCTGTGGTTGCAATATCTCAACATACGGCTTACCCCTTCCGCGCGCCGAGGAAGAATCTGTGGTTACAGTCGAGGCAGCGATAGGGCAGTATCCTTGCGAGCGAGAGCAGTCGCTCGATCAGGCTACGCCTCCCGGAACGGCTCACGTTGCGGCTCCCGCACACGGCGCATTTCCTCGCGATGTCCATAAACAATCTCCCTGTCCTTCAATAACCGGCTATCTTGATAGTGCTCATCCCGAGAGTCTGTAAAAGCCTTTTCGATAAGGCTGGGCGAAACACCGTAGGCGGCAGGTTACCGGAAGTGTCGGCGTGTCGGGCGAAAATAACCGGGGCGTGAGGCCGCGCAGTATGGCCGCGTCTAACGGGGATGTCAAATAAATTTTATTTGACCGGACGCCGGAGAGGTGGTACATTCCGCTGCACTTTCGATACTAGCGCAGCGGGGAGTTTCCTCGCTGCTCAAAGAAGACGAACGTATCCCGACTGTTGGCCCGCCAGCCTCATATTTCCCAACCCGCACACCAGCCCTCTAGTTTTGAGGGTGAAGGTAATTCTCAACTAATCTGACGGTACAGGTTCCGAAATCTGTTTTACCGGCTGCGCCGCCGCCCGCGCCCGCACGCCCCAAGCGTTGCAGTCGCGGTCAGGGCTGCGCAAACCAGCCGACAAAAGCAAGTGACGAACACCAATCCCCGTCTGTCGAGGCTCGGCACGCCCGCGACTTGAATGGCGAAGCTAGACCTTCGGGGCTGGACGACGCGCACCGCATGCAAGAGCTTCGGCGTGCGCGCCGACGACATCTGCACGCTCCGAAGTGACTGACTGAAATAGCGTATGGGGATTCATACTAAACGCCCCAGACCGTAACGCAAGGCAGCGCCGCTACGCTCCACCTCGCACGACCACAACCGTCGCGACTCTTGCCCCAGACCTCCAATCAAGGCCGCGACCACGACGAAAGAGAATGGTGGAGATTCTATGAAAAGAGCAGGTTTCATGGTGACGGTAACATTGATGGTCTTGGCGACCCTGACCTTTGGCGTCTACGTAGTGTTTGCGGCAAATCAGTTCTGGAATACAAACGGCACTCCTGCCAATTGGACGGCCAACAATTGGGGTACGAGTGCGGCCGGGCCCTTCACCAACGGCTGGACAAACAATAACGATGCGAATTTTACCGCCAACTCGGCGGTCAATTTTATAACCAATACACAGGTCGGAAATATCAACGTGACGAACGGCTCGACGGTTACGGTGACACCGGCGGGCACGTTGAGCACAAATGGAAACGTTCGCACCTTTGATGTCGGAGCAGGCTCGATACTTGATTTTTCCTCTCAAAGCATGTCGACCGCCGCTGGGACGGGTTTTATCAAGAGCGGTGCAGGGACGTACTTCACCTCAAATGTCAGCGCATATACGGGCGGCTTTACACTCAATAACGGCATCATCATTCTCGGTGGTGTGAGCGCGATGGGTTCTGGTGGGCCTTTGACAATCAACGGCGGAACGCTCGCAGCGAACGCCACACGGACATTCACGGGGAAGTTCACCAGCTTCAACATCGGCGGCGACTTCACGATGGGAGCCGTCACGACCGGCGTCGGTTCCGGTAACGGTAGTGCGACGGCGAACATTAGCATTGATACCAATGCTTCGTTAGGTGCTGCGACGCGTACCATCACAATCGGATCAAACGCCACTTACACTCTGGCTGGAATTGTTTCGGGAAATACGGGGAGTGGTCTGACAGTCGCAAACGCCTCCGGCGCAACCGGCAAGCTCACCTTGAGCGGCGCGAACACCTACACGGGCAATACAAACATTAATGGCGGGACGCTGGCCTTGAGTGGGTCAGGCTCTCTCGCCAACTCGCCGGTCATTCAAATGGCAGGTGGTACTACTTTCGATGTGACAGGTTTGACGACCGCTTTGACTCTCGCCAGCGGTCAGGCGTTGAAGGCTACCGGCACGACTTCTTCCGGTACGATTGCTACGTCTGCGACTAAGGGACTTACCACTGCTTCAAACAGCACGCTTCAATTCACTGCCTTCAACGGCACAACTCCCCCTTTGACTCTTTCCGGTGCCGGTACGCTTGCCCTACAAAGCGGCAACCCTGTCACGGTCACGGTTGCGAATGGCGGCACACCTCTCGGCGCGGCGGACTACAAGTTGATTGCCAGAGGCGCAAGCGGAACCGTCTCCGGCACTCCTACGACACTCACAGTAAACGGCGACGGAGTTGCCGTCGGCACGGTTGCTTCACTGAAAATCATCAGTGGAGAACTTTTTCTTCACGTCGCGCAGCCCGGCGCTCTGCAACTCTCTTCGTCTGTCTACAGCGTCAACGAGAACGGCGGCAGCCTGCAAATCCCCGTGACGCGCACCGGCGGCGCAGACGGCGCAGTCGGCGTCAACTACAGCACCGCGAACAATACGGCCAACGCCGGCAGCGACTACACGGCGCAGTCAGGCACACTCTCCTGGGCGGGCGGTGACACGACCAATAAGAACATCACCATCCCGATTACCGACGACAGCATCTTTGAAGGCAACGAGACCTTTACCATCATCATTAGCACGCCGACGGGCGGCGCGACCTTGGGCACGCCCGCAGCGGCGACAATCACTATCAACGACAATGAAACCGCGCCGACCATCTCCGTCGGCGACGTGACGCTGCCCGAGCCGACGGCTCCGGCGACCGGCACGACGAACAGCTACGCCCAATTCCCCGTCACACTCTCCGGCCTTTCATCGCAGAGCGTCACCGTCACCTTCTCTACTGCGGACGGCACGGCCGTTGCCCCCGGCGACTACACGACGCTCTCGGGCAGCGTCACCTTCGCGCCGGGCGAGATGCAGAAGACGGTGGCCGTCGCCGTCAAGTCCGATTCCCTCCCGGAGACTTCGGAGACTTTCAACCTCAACCTGAGCGGCCCCGTCAACGCCACCCTCGCCGACGGCACGGGCACAGCCACCATCACGCCGCCCGTCGCCGCCGGGACGGTCATCATCAGCGAGTTCCGTCTGCGCGGCCCCTCGGGGCAGAACGACGAGTTCATCGAGCTATATAACAACACCGACGCGGACATCATCGTCACGGACGCGAACCCCGTGACCTGTGCTGTGCAAGCCGTGACTCTCGGGCTGACCACGCCGTGCGGCTGGGCGCTCGTTGACCTTCAAGGGTCGGTGAACAACATCCCACGGTTCGTCGTCCCACTCAACACGGTTATCCCGGCGCGCGGGCACTTCCTTGCGGCGGGCACGGGCTACAGTCTTTCGACTCTGACCGCGGCTGACCTGACCTACGACCCCCCGGGATACGACGACGCCGACTACACAGGTCTCGCGCTCTACAAGACCGCGGACAGGGCGCAGTTCAACGCTCAGAACGTCTTCGACGCGGTGGGCTTTGAAGGGGTGGCGCTGCCCTTTAGGGAAGGGACGGGACTCTTGCCTGCGGACGGTGTGACCGCCGACGCCGAGCACAGCTTTGTACGCAATCAAGGCTCGGGCCGCCCCGCTGATTCGGGCGACAACCGCGCCGACTTTACGCTCGTCGCGACCGACCCCATCCAGATTGCTAACGGCATTGCCACGCTCGGAGCGCCCGGCCCGGAGAACAGCACCGGCCCCGTCCAGCGCAACAGCGGGTTCTCGGTCGCGGTGCCTCCGGGGGTGACTTCCAGCGTGCGTAGCACGAGTCCGGCCGTGACGAACGGTTCTTTGGGCACGCTCTCGCTGCGGCGTCGGTTCACAAACAACACGGGGCAGACGCTCTCGAAGCTGCGTTTCAGGGTGGCCGATGTCTCGACCTGGAACAGCCGTCTGATCTTCGGCAATCAGGCCGAGATGCGTGTGCTTGACGCGACGCTCGCGGGCCTCTCCGGCACCGGACTTCTGGCGACAAAGGTCGAGACCCCGCCTCAACAGCTTAGCGGCGGCGGGATTAATACGGGGATGGTGGTGAACGGCTCGCTGACGCTCGCGCAGCCGCTCGCACCGGGGCAGAGCGTGGATGTGGAGTTCCTGCTGGGGGTCATGAAGGGCGGCTCCTATCAGTTCGTACTAACCACTGAGGCCGCGCCTTGAGCGTATCGACGAGCGCAGAGCAGATCGTCCCGCATGGTCTGGCCGGTCGCCTGCGAGGAATGATGCCACGGCCGAGGCGACCCTCTACATGAACCGACAAACTCGACCGCCTGGGCTGGGCGGCAGGGTTGGCGGCGATGGCCTACGGCGTGCGCTTCGGAGTCCGCGTGAGTGAGCCGGGGGCGCTGCCCCCATTGTTGGAGAGACTCCCACCCGCCTGGCGTCTCTCCTCTTCACAGGCGGTCGATAGGCTTTATTCGCTCGTCATCGGCGGTGCGGGCGCGCGGCGCGGGGTGCAGCGACTTAATCTGTTGTATGCCGGGGCGGCGCTCATCGCACGCACGGAGAACACTGAGGAGGCATTAGAGCGCTTCGAGTCTGACGTACGACTCTACGTGGCCGAGCGCGCACCGCGCCGTGTCTTCGTCCACGCGGGCGTCGTCGGGTGGGGTGGGCAGGCCATCCTCATCCCGGGGCGGAGCCTCAGCGGCAAGACCACGCTTGTCGCCGAACTCGTCAGGGCGGGGGCCCGATACTATTCGGACGAGTACGCCGTGCTCGACGCCGAGGGGCGCGTTCACCCTTACGCTCGACCGCTGGCGGTGCGCGAAGGTGAAGACCTGAAGCAGACCCGTCGGCGCGTCGAGGAGTTCGGTGGACGCGCGGGCACGCGACCTCTGGAAGTTGGCTCAATCATCGTCAGCCGGTATGAGCGCGGCAGGCGTTGGAATCCGCGTCGGCTCTCGCCGGGCGAGGGCGTGCTGGAGATGCTCTCGAACACAGTCTCGGCCCGCAGAAGCCCGAGACGCGTTCTGGCCGCGCTGACAAACGCCGCCAAGCGGGCGACGACACTCGCGGGCCCGAGGGGCGAAGCCGTCAGCGCCGCCGAGTCTATCCTGAAAAGTTTGGAGACGTAGGCGCGGCCGGTCGAGAGCTTTTCCGAGATTAAATAAGGAGGATAAAGATGTCAGAACCTTACCTACCGACCGCGAGGAAATCTAAGCTTGTGGTGCGTGAGTTGGCCGACGAGATTCTCGTCTATGACGCGGACGGGCATCGTGCCCATTGCCTTAACCGCACTGCGGCTCTGGTCTGGAAACACTGCGACGGCAGAACCCCTGCCTCCGGAATCGCCGAGAGAGTCGCCGAGGAGCTATCCTTCGCTGTGTCTGAGGAGGTGGTCTGGCTGGCGCTCGACCAGTTGGCCGAGTTTGACCTTCTTATGAGCGCAGCCGTTGCGCGCTCGCCGGTCTCGAACCTGATCTCGCGCCGCAAGATGATCCGCCGACTTGGAATAGCAGCCGCCGTCTCACTCCCGCTGATTACGTCGATAGTCTCGCCGACGCCGGCGCAGGCGCAGAGTCCGTGTACCGAGACGAGTTGCCCGCCGGGGACGACCTGTCAGGCCGGCATCTGCGAGCCTGATACATAGTGCGGATAGAGGGGGCGAGAGGGAAAACTGAGCCGACTCTGTTGGCGGTGGCGCTCGCCGGCTCCTGGCGCGAGGCACCCCCGGAGCCGGAGTTGACTGCCGACGAACTCGGGCAGGTCATCCCGTTGCTAACTGGTTCGGGTGCGGCGGCGCTGGCGTGGTGGAAAATCCGCGGCTCCCATCTGCAAGAGTCTGCACCGGCCCGGACGCTCCGACAGTCCTATCACACACAGACACTTCAAGCCGCCCTACAGGACTGGGAGATCGAGCACGTCTTCTCGCTGCTCCGCTCAGCGCGTGTCGAGCCTATCCTGCTGAAGGGCTGGGCCGCAGCCTGCCTTTACCCGGAACGTGGACTTCGCCCGCCCGGAGACATTGACCTCTGCATAAGACCCGAGCGACACGAGGCGGCGAAGTCCGCGCTGTGGGGACGGGAGCGCAGGGGCACGACATCCGTTGACTTGACGCATGACGACTCGGCCCTCTCAGGCGTGGGCGGGTGGGAAGGCTTGTACGCACGCACGCGCCTCGCCGCACTCGGCGGCACTCAGGTTCGAGTCCTCGGGCACGAAGACCAACTGCGTTTCCTCTGCCTTCACCTCTTGCGGCACAGCGCCTACCGCCCGCTCTGGCTCTGCGATGTGGCCGCCGCGCTGGAAGCGGCTCGCCCCGACTTCGATTGGTGCGTTGCCCTCGGCGGCAGCGCCCGCGAGCGAAACTGGGTCACATGCGTGCTTGACCTGGCACGCCGCCTGCTCGGTGCGCGGTTCGATCAAGTCCCGGAGGAGGTGAGTTCACGTCGCGCTCCGGAGTGGCTGGTCGAAGAGGTGCTGACGCAGTGGGAGCGGCCTTGCACGGCCGAACGCTGGCCGCACGAGCTGATGAGCGTCTCGCTGCGTCGCCCCTCCCGTGTGCTGACCGCGCTGCTCAAGAGGTGGCCTGACCCGATACGTGCGTCCGTCGGGCTGGGGCTGCCTTTCGACGGAAGCCCGAGGCTGCCAAGGCAGCTCGCATTCTACTTGCTCCAATCCGCACGCTTCCTGAACAGGCCACTTCGACGTAGAGGCGTACCCGTCAAGAATCCCGCCGGGCTGACTTCGCCACATTAGATATTTCTGTAAAGAGCCGTCGAGTCATTGCGGCGCGCGTCCGCGGCGTTGAGCTTAGGCGCTTACCCGACCTAGCTTCTTCTAGTTGTCCTATCGGCTAATCTTTGTGCAAGGGGGCGAGACATTTTTCCGAGAAGGGGCAGACGCAGCAGGCGTTCTTTGAAGCGGAAGGTGTTCGATTTGTAGAAAGCTTCGCGCTCCTCTTTGATGCCCAGTAAAAGCTCTCGCAGGTAGTCGGCTGCCGCCAGCCCTTCGGCGTCGGCGTCGGGCGCGCTCCCGTCGCCGTATTCGGCGATGAGCCATTGTAGAGTGAGAGGAATTCGTCGGCGGCGCGGTCGCGCCCGCACATGGCACGGATGCGTCGAGAGACGTGTGCGGCGTCCTGCGAGTCGTAGCGTGCAAGCTCTACGCTTAGCGCCTGTGCAAACTCGACGGGGTCGAAGAGGCGTGTCATCGCGCGAATGCCGAAGTTGAGCGGGAGCAGACGTTCAAGCTCTCCGTCGGTCACCAGAGGCCCGATGGCCCTTCTGAGATAGAGGATGACGGACGCGCCGGTGGCGAGCGCTTCAAGCGCCGTACGCCCTTTGGCGAGCACGATGTCGTAGTCGCCGACGACCGTTTCGGGCCGCTCGCAGGGCTTGCCGACGAGTGCGCCCATGATGTCGAGCGTGAGGCCCGCGCGCGCGCACGCCTCGCGCACGGCGGCGAGGTGCTGGTTCTCTTCCGTGTAATTACAGAGGAGTAGAACGCGCTTCGGACGCGCCGGGAGTGGGGCGCGGGGTTTGAAACGTTCGAGGTCTACAAAGTTTAAGAGGAGGCTGACGCGGTCTTCCGGAATCGCGGTTTCGTAGATGAGCTTGTCGTAGCAGGTCTGATCGACGGCGACGTAGCGGAGTATGCGCGGAAACTTCGGGGGCGCGTCGAGACGGCTGTACCAGTCGTGTCAGACGTAGACGGCAGGCACACGTGGGAAGCGCAGCAGCGCCGTCATCGTCTCGTGATAACGATGTCCGTGAATCACGTCGGGCGCGGCAGAGACGGCGGCCAGGGCGTCAATGACGGGGATCGTCGCTTCCCGAATCTCTTTCGCCACCGCGCCCAGTTCCGTGCTGTAGACGATGGGGGTGTGCCCGCGTCTGAGCAGGCCGAAGGCGAGGTCGCGGACGTAAAGCTCCGTCCCTCCGCGTGAGGCGAGACTGTAATTGGTGACTAAGAATCTCAACTTACCTGACCCCGCACGATTCAACATAAAGTCGCAAGGCTTCGAGTGAAGAGAGCTTCGACGGAAGTCTCTCTGCTTCATTCCAAAGATAACGCTCCGGGCGGACAGAATAAAGCAGAGCGTTGCCCTCTATATCACTTATCACTTGAGTCTAGATTGAGATGAGCTTCACCGCAGAGGCGCT
>JAVRON010000039.1:0-5056 GCA_032162705.1 Acidobacteriota bacterium | reverse complement strand
GCCCCTCTGCGTCCTCAGCGCCTCTGCGGTGAAGCTCATCTCGCTCTACACTCAAGTGAAAATTGATATAGAACACGCCCCTTTAATCTAGCCCACGTCAACCGCCAGACGCCTGAGACGCTCGTCGAAATCGGCCAGACGGTAGACGCCTCTCTCGATTCGTTCGGCGAAGCCCTCTTTCACGAGCGCATGATTGCCCTTGCCCGCCTCTGTGCGCGACAGTCCCGATACCTTCGCGAGTTCCCCCAGCAGAGTCATCCCCGCACATTCCAGATACGCGCGCGCCACCTCGCGCAACGCGTCCTCTCTGCGAACCTTCGTTGACAACTCACGCGCGAAGCGCCCCTCGCCGAGAGTCCAGATGTATGTGAACCACGGCTCGTAGAGAACCTCCTGCGGGATGACCTTCAGAGCCTTTTGCAACTCGTCGAGCGCGCGTGTGAATCGCGCGCGCTCAGTAATCTTTGACGCCTCGCGCAAATCGCACGTCGCCATCTCCCATTCTTTGCGCAAGACCTTCAAGACTGCACGCGCGTCCTCCGACAACACACGCGTCTCTTCACGACGTGCGACGCCCCAGAGCGCGTTGAAGTGCGGCACAAGGCGTAGTGCGACAAAGGTCGAGCGGTTCTTCGTGAGCTTCGCGTAGTAGACGCGCCCGCGGTGCATCAGTTCGTCCTTAAGCCTCCAGGTCAGACTGCTCTCGGGGTCTTTCTGTACATTGCGCGGCATGTGCGCGTCGCGCCGCCCGCAGACCGCTACGTAGAGCGAAGGCCCCGGTCGCCGCGCGTCCGTCATCGTCGCGCAGAAGCCTGCGGCCTCGATGAGTTTTTCTGCCTCAACTGCCGTCTCGATGCGCGCCTCCGGCTCGCGTCGCCACATGCGGTCGCGGTAGGTTTCGACCTCTTCTGGAAGGGTCTTTAACATTTCCAGAAAACTCGGGGAAATCCTTGACAAACGCTTGCCAACTCTGTTTAAATTCATTGTGCCTGCTCATTTTCCTGAGCAAAGGCAGATGTTTTTCAGCCTGAATGGTCTCTAGTGCGGGCACGGGGCGCGCTCGCCGCTTCGGCCTGCGGAGCCTTCCAAAGCCCCTCCTTCCGTTATGTCTTCAGGCGAATCAGAATCGAAAACCTACTGGGCAGCGAACGTCGCCGAAGTCTCGCGCGGGGCGACGGGCACGACCCGCGCAGATTGAATTTCCGGTCACACGGATTCGCGGAGGTACAATTTGACCGGCAGCATAACAGAACGACCCACGGGGCACGCAATCTTTCGCTTCGTCTCAATCCTGCTCACACTCTGCCTGCTCGCCGCGCCCGCGGCGGCGCTCGGATCGAAGGGGCAGAAGAATTATAAGCAGGGTCTTGAGTACGAAGCGGCGCAGCTGTGGGAGAAGGCCGCCGAAGAGTTTTCGCTGGCGGTCGCGGCAGAGCCTTCGAACAGTGAATACCAGCTTCACTATCGCCGCGCGGTCTTCAACGCTTCGCAGTTCTTCATGCAGCAGGGCGCGGCACTCATCGAGCGCGGAGACTTTCTCGGCGCTTACAATGCCTTCCGACGCGCATACGGTTACGACCCCGCGAACGAGCTTGCGCGCTCGATGATGGAACGCGCCTTCCGTCTCCAGACGAGCAAGGACGACGCAGACAAGCCACAGCCCACGAAGCCCGAAGCGTCGGCGCGCATCACCCCGACCGTCTACGACGTAGCGGCAGCCGTCAGCTCTACGCCCCGACGCGACGACTCTCCGAAGCAGGACGACTCGCTTGCCTCGACGCGCAACGAGCAGCTCCACGCCATCCAGTACAGCGGCGATGTCGAGCAGTTCATCAAGTACCTCGCGCGCCAGCTCAAGCTCAACGTCGTCTTCGACCGCGACTTCCCCAAACGCAACGTGGACGTTGACCTGCAAGAGGTCAGCGCCGCGCAGGCGCTCGACTATATCTTTCTCACACAGGGACTCTTTTTCCAGAAGCTCTCGAACCGCACCATCGTCGTCGCCGAGCAGGTCAAGCGCCCGCAGTACCAGCAGCTCGTCTTGCGAACCTTCTACCTCTACAATGTAGACCCGAACGACGCGCGCACTCTCATCACGGCCTCTATTCCGCCGCAGGCAGGACGCCAGCCCGTCATCACCGCCAACAAGTCAACCAACTCGATCACCGTCCGTGACACACCGGAGAACGTACGGCTCGTCGGCGAGCTTCTGCGCTCAATCGACAAGGAGCGTGCGGAGGTCGTGATGGACGTGAACATCTACGAGGTCTCGCGCGACGACCTTTTGCAGTTCGGCAATCAGATCGGCACGAGCGACTCACTCCTGAACCTCGGCGGCATACAGAAAGGCTTGAGTGTGCTCGGCGGCAGCCGGGAGGTGGTCGCGCAGGCGCTCGCCTCTGTCCCGACGGCGCTCGGCGCGGCCTTCGTCGTTCCGCCCACGGCGCTCTCCGCCTTGCAGCGTAAAGACAACACGCGGCTCGTCGCCTCCACACAGGTTCACGCCTTCGACGGCGAGAAGTCCACGGCGCATATAGGCCAGCGCGTGCCCGTGCAGACCGCGACGGTCGCGCCCTACGGCACGGTCTCGACGGGTGACTCGAACAATCAACAGCCCGGCGTCACACAGGGCGCGTTCGGCGGCAACGGCTTCCCCGTGATTCAGTACGAGAAGACGGGACTGACTCTGGAGTTTACGCCTCAGGTCTTCCCGAATCTCGACGTGCAGGTGAAGATGAGCATCAAGTCGAACGACGTGACGCAGACGGCGGGCGGCCCGGCGCTTACGCCGACCTTCACCGAGCGCAACATCGAGGGCACCGCGCGCATCCAGAACAACCGCACGATGATGATCGCGAGCGTCGCACAGAACTCTCAGTCGCGTGGTCGTCAGGGCTTACCAGTCCTCGGGCTTGTGCCCGTCCTGGGTCGCTTCTTCACCGCCCCGCGCCGCAACGACACGCAGACAGACATCGTTATCGCCGTCACCCCGCACGTCATGCGCGCGTCCACCGTCACACCCGAAGACGAAGAGATGCACCCGTCGGGCACGCTCCAGACGCCGACGACTGGGACGCTTGAGGCGATGCTCCTTGAGGTCAGCCGCGAGGAGCAACTGGCCGCCGCACGCTCCATCCCCACGCATACGAATGTCGAGCTGCCCGAGGCCGGGGTTGAATCGGCCAACGCGAAAGCAGTACCGACGGTCAACGCCAAATCCGCGCCGACAGCCAACGCGAGACTCACGCCGACGGCCTCAGTAGTTGAATCGTCCAACGCAGAGACGACGACATTCGTCCCCGCGCCGAAGGAGTTAATGTCAGTCGTCTCCGAGCGCACAGCCGCACGCCCTGAAGTGCGCGACGCCATGCTCTCGACGCCTGCGGAAAGTTCGACTCCGATTGAAAGTCCAAAGACAGTCGAAAATTCAAAGCCAATCGAGAGTCCAGAGCTATCCGAAAGCTCAAATCACGTAGCCGGCAATTCCCTCTTCTCGTTCGAGAAGACGGCACAGACCTCTGCGAACGCCACCGAGGACGCCGCGACGAAGAGCGCGCCGATGACTCGCGCGCGTGTCATCTCTTCGACGAACCCGTCTGTCATCTCTTCGACGAACCCTTTGCAGTCGGATGTTTCCGTCTCTCACATCACTGAGCAAGCGGACATTCCCGTCTCTTACATCACTGAGAAGCCTCTGACGGATAGCGCGAGCGCGACCGCCGTCAGCGCGGCTGCACTCCGCCTAATGTCGGAGCCGCGCGCGATGCGTGTGGGCGAGCGACGCCAGATAAAAGTCTTGCTCAAGACCGACGCGCCGCTCGGACTCCTCGCGCTGACGTTCCGCTTAGACCCGCGCCTGCTCGCCGTACGCTCGGTCGGAGCGGGCACGCTCTCTGCCCCTTCGGACGCGCATGTCACACACGCGTTGACGCCCGAAGGGCTTCTGCTCGTCACCATCGTGCCGAACTCCGCGGCCTCTGCCATCAGCGGCGCGGGCGTGCTGTTGGTCTTCGACATTGAAGCACTGGCGGTCGGGATTGCGCCGCTCCGCTTCGACGCAGACGACGTACATCTCGTGGCAACGGACGGGAGGAAAATCCTCCTGAAGGTGATGACGGATCAGATTACGGTCAGAGATTAAGACGACCCGGGAAAAGTCATCTTGTGAATCCCGACCGAAAGCTAGTCGTCTCTTAGCCTTCAATCACGCGATACACTTCAAACCACACCGATGAATAGGCAGAGGCTTTTTCCACCTTTCGCTTGGACTGTGATCGCCGTGGCCGCGGTGGTCGTCCTGCGTTCGGCCTTGAGTTTGCCGCTGGCCTCGCTCGACGCGCGGTTCTTCATACTGGCCTTCGTGACGCTCTGTCTCACCTCGCGCGTTTCCATCACCATCCCACACGTCAAGTCTTCCATCTCCGTCTCCGACACCTTCATCTTCCTGACGATGATGCTCTACGGCGGCGAGGCTGCGATCCTTCTGAACGCAGCCGAGACCGCACTGTCCGCGCCGAGATTCAGCAAATCGAAGCTGACCGTAATGTTCAATGTGTCTGTGCTGGCCGTCGCGACCTCCATGACGGTCTGGACGCTCCGGCTCTGCTACGGCGATGAACTCGGCGTCCGTTGGGGTTACGGCAGCCAGTACGTCTCGGCCATCTGCGTGATGGCGCTCGTCCAGTACGCGACCAACTCCGGCCTCGTCGCGCTCGCCTGCTCGCTCAAAAAGGACGAGCCATTCTTTGCAACCTGGCACAAGCATTACCTCTGGACTTCAATCGCATACTTCTCGGGCGCGTCCGCCGCGGGACTGATCGTCGTACTATTGCGCACGGTGGGCGCATCCGCGCTCTTCGTCGCCACGCCGATCATCCTCATCACCTACTTCACCTACCGCACCTACCTGAAGAACGTCGAGAATTCAAACGCGCAGGCCGAGCAGGCTCGCCGCCATGTCGAAGAGCTTTCGCACTACATCAATGAGCAGGAGCGGATACGCGAGCAGTACGCGCAGATCGAAAAGCTTTCCGCTCTGGGCGAACTGGCGTCGGGC
>JAVRON010000038.1:0-54969 GCA_032162705.1 Acidobacteriota bacterium | reverse complement strand
ACTGCCACGGGAAGGGCGCAAACAAAAGATAGGCCATCCCCAAAGGCACGGCGCTCAAAGCGCCCGAGGCCGTCGAGACATCCACGTCCTGCCCGAAGCCTGTGTTCGCCGAACGCACCAGATCGGCTCGACTGCGCTGCACTGCCTCAAGATCGCCGTAGACTTCAAGCTGCGCGCCCGCCGTGCGGAGCACGCCCATATAGGTCAGCCCCAGCCCGAGCGTCAGCACGACGACCAACTGTCGCGCGAGGCTGCGCGTCGTCTGCGGGCGCATGCCGATGACGAACGCGCCGCAGACCGCCGCTGCCGCCATGTAAAAGATGTAGAACCTGAAACTGAGCAGCCCGTACAGGGCGAAGCCCATGACGGCCAGATACTTCGCGCTGAAACGCTCGCCGAGCCGCAGCGTGGCGAGCATCGAGAGCGCCAGCAGGAAGACAATGGGCCCGTCCTTCAGCCCCTGCGACGACCACAGCACGAGGCTCGGGAAAAAGGCGACGAACAGCGTCGCCAGTTTTGCGACCCTGATGTTCTGGAAGATATGTCGCGCACAGAGGAAGATTACGGGCGCGGTGGCCGCTCCGACCACCGCATTGAAGAACTGCACCGCCAGCATGTTCCGCCCCACTATCCAGTAGATGGCACCCACCACATAGCCCATCCCCCAGTTGCGATAGACGTAGGGCCCCAGCAGCGTGTCGTAGAAGCTGTAGCTCAAATCGCCCCGCCAGAACGATAGATACATCGAGCCGTGATAGTCGTATGTGAACGCGTCGCCGCCGAAGAACACCTGAAGCTTGAAGTAGTAGATCAGTGCGCCGATTGTCGCCCTCACGAGCACGGCGGCGACAAAGACCTGCACAAGAAATTGCCCGTGCGTCGAGTGCCGGCTGATAAGGACACCGACGGCGGTGGCGAGCACGGCGCAGAAGATTACGGCCGGGGCTCCTTCAGCAGGGAAGATCAGGGAGACGCTCACGGCCAGCGCGAGCGCCAGAAGGGCGAGAAGTGCGTTCATTTATCTCTTAAAGCCTCGGGGAGACGCGCCGGGCGACGGCCTCAATAAAAACCTTTGAGCGCCGAACCGAACGGCACGCTGGGGGAACAAGCCTTACAAGTCATCGGGCAGGTCTGGACGCGTCTTGTACTCGACCAGGAAGCGGTCTTCCTCTTCGAGCGGCTTCAGGGCCCGGGCGGGCACGCCCGCGATCAGTTGATACTCCCCTTCAATCTTGCCCGTGATGACTGAACCGATGCCGACAATGCAGCGGGATGGTATCACGCCTCCCGGCGCGACGCGAATCTCCGACCCGATGTAGCTCAGCTCTCCGATCTCGACGGGACGCGTGCGCTGCCGGTTGTGCGTCCAAAGAGAAGAGTTGCGCCCACCCAAAATCGTGCGCCGCCCGATGGTGACGCGGTCGGTGAAGTCTATCTTGTGACCGGCGGTGACGATGGCTCCGTCGCCCAGGTGGAAGCGCGGGTCGGTCGGGTTGACGACGAGCGGGTCTGGAATCGAGTTGATCTCGTTCAGGCGGATGATCTCGGCGTAGCGCCCGACGCGCACCTCGTCGCCGCCGCGAATGACATTGAGATGTCCGATCTTCGCGTGGTCGCCCAACGTCAGCCTGCCCACCCCGACGAACAGGTTGAGGTGCCCGATACACACGTCGTCGTCGATCTCGCACTCGCGCGCGTCGATGAGACTGAAGCCCAGACGGACGCGACGGCCAATGCGATAGCCAAAGAGCCAGCGATAGAGCGGGCGCTTCAAGAAGCCCGGCATCGCGGCGACCGTCGCCAGCGCCGTCAGACGAAATTTGCTGCTACGTCGTGCCATGCTTCGACCGAACTTCAGTTAAGTTGTCGCACTCAGTTGAGCGCCGCGCGGAAGGCTTCGATGACCTTGGGCGCGTTCGCCTCAAGGCTGAAGCGCTCGCGCGCCACCTGCGCCGCGCGGCGCGACATCTCTCGGCGCAAGTTCCGGTCGCGGACGAGCAGCGAGAGGTACTCGACCCACTCCTCGTCCGTGTCGGCCAGAAAGCCCGTCCGCCCGTGCTCGATGACCTCCGGGTTCGACCCCATCGGCGTACACACGGGCGGGATGCCGAGCGCCATGTATTGCGCCGTCTTCATGTAGAACTTGCGCTTGTTCCACTCGTTTACGGGGAGCGGAATCATGCCGACCTGCATGCGCCGCAAGTCCTCGACCTCGGTCTCCGCGCGCCACGCTTGCGCCGTATGCCTGACTCCCGGCAAATCGAACTCCGTCCCGCCGATGAGATGCACGTCACATTCGACGCGCTCCTGCAAAGAGCGTAGCGCACGCGCCACGACCCGTATGTTGCCGACGGTCGTGGGGCTTCCGCTCCAGCCGACGGTGACGCGCCCGAGGCTCTCCGGCTCCGGCTCGAAGACGTAGCGGTTCGTGTCAACGATTGACGGAACCTGCCAGATGTTCTGGTTGTACTGCGCGGCGAACTCGCGGTGGTGCGTCGAGTTGACGATGACGACCTTGCTCATGCGACAGATGTCGGCGATCTTGCCGAAGAACTTCAGGTACGAAAGATACCCGTTCGCGTGGCTGCGATACGGGACGTAGAGCGGGTCGTCGAGTTGGTAGATGATCGGCACTCCGCGCCGCGCGATTCTCTTCTCCAAGAAGGCGGGCCCCAGCAGCGCCGCCTCGCGGTAGACGAAGACGGCGTCGTATTCGTCGAGCCGCTTCAAGAGCCGGAGGCGTTCGACGTAGCCGCGCACCATCTCTGCGGCCTTCTCGAAAGTGTGGCCGGGGTGGTAGAGGATTTCGCGCAGCCGCTCTGACTCGAACGGAGCCCAGTGGAGACGTATGCCTTCCGGCTCAAGCACCTTCTCCCAAAGCTCGATGCTCCCCCGCTGCCCCGGCGCGAAGCCGTACCTGTTCGGTATCAGTGTCAGGACTTCCATCTTTGATAACTTACCTGCGCCGCCGCGTGCCTTCAACTTCCCTTCAACCGATGCGCCCCTTCAACCCCACTTGCGTTCAGTCGACGAGCGCCGCAAAGCGCTCACGTCGCGAAGGGTGGATGAAGACGTAGTTGTCCTCGACCACTTCCGCCGCCGCGACCTCGCGCAGACGACCGCGCCCCTCCTCATGACGATAGTGATAGAGCCGGTAGCCGCGCTCCTCGAAGAAGCCGAGCAGTTCTTCGAGCCGGATGCCGAATCCTTCCAGAAACCAAGGGTTGATCTCGCAGATGACCGTCGGCAGGTGCTCGCCGATTAAACGCACGGCCCCGCGGAAGGCCAGGAGTTCCGCGCCCTCGATGTCGCACTTGATGAGCGACAGTCGCTCAACTCTCGGCAGGAACTCGTCGAGCGCGACGACCTCGGCCGTCACGTCGCGCGTCGTGGCCCAGCGCACCTGCCCCTCGCGCCCCTCGCGCTCGTCATTGCGCCCGCCGATGTAAGCCTGCCCCGCCGCGACCGCGCCCGATGCCTGGACGGGGACGGTGAAAGTGATCTGGCCGCCGTGGTCGCTGCAACCCTTCCTGACCAGCTCGACGCCACGGAAGCGCAGGAGTCGTGCGACGACCGAGAGCGTGCGGAAGGTAAAGGGCACCGGCTCGAAGGCGTAGACGCGCACGCCTCCGCCGCGCGAGAGATGATAGCTGTAGAGGCCGTAGTTCGCGCCGAGGTCTAAGGCCGTCTCGCCCGAACGCACAGCGTAGGGCAAGAGGTCTAACTCCGGCTCAGACCACTTGCCGCTGCGTATGTCCCAAGCCTTCGCGAGCGCCTGAAAATACTGGTAGGTGTGCTCGTTGAGCACTGGGTAGAGCGCCTTCTTAAGGAGACGCCTGGCGACCGAGTTAGCACCCATCAAACCTCCGCCGCCCCGCGCGCCGCCGCGTCGCTCGACGCGGGCACATTGCTCGCCGCCGACGCGTCGCTTGTTGCAGGCGCATTGCTCTCTGCGGGCGCGTTGCTCGTTGCGGGCACTTGCTGCGCGGCCAGAGCGCGCTCGGTCTCCACGCGCGTGAAGTTTGCGCGCGGCACGCCGTAGTGCGTGGCCGACAGGCGGCCTTCGATGGGTCTTCCCCGTCGCAGGTCTTCGACGAGACGGCGGACGAGTTGCGGGTTCTCGATTTGCTCGTCCGATGCGAGACATTCCTCGACGACCTTCGCCAGCCCGTCGTTGCCCGTCGCCTGCAAGACGTGAAAGAGGCTGTAGAGATAATCCTCGTTGGGCCCGCGCTCGAACTCCGTGCGCTCGCGTATGCCGCGGAAGCCTTCCGCGGTCGGGTAGAAGTCGAAATACTCGACCACCTTCAGCTCCAGCTTCCGCGCGAGGCCCGCGCGTGCGGCGAGACTTCGGAGCGCCGCACTGTTCTTTTGCAGCGCCGGGATGCGTTTGAGGCGATCCTTCCAGTTGACCGGAAAGCGGCTCGTCCAGAGCGCGTAAGTGATCGAAGTCGCGGGCGGGTAGAACGGCAGGTGCGGGACGTAGCTGTCAACGAAGGCGACGTGACCCAGCGGATGCGGCGTGCGTTCGACGAGACGCATCTCGTAGCGCTCGCGCGTCTCGTCAATTAACTGCGGGCGCGTGAACGTCCAGTGCTCGTAGCCCGGGCCGAAGGCGTTCACGGTCGAGAGCAGCATGTCGCCGTGGTGATGTATGGCCTTGGTGGAGATGTCGGCCTTGCGGTCGGGCAGAGGTATCCAGCAGTTGACCACCAGCCCGAACTGCGCGTTCAGATCGACGTTGAAGCCAACGACGGGATAGTGCTTCGAGTTGAGAGAGCCGGGCGCGCGCAGTTGCCGGGCGAGCGCACAGGTCAGAAACTCCGCGTCGCCCGACATGTCTTCGAGCACCGCGCGGCTTCGGCGATTGGCCTCGTGCTTGTCCGGCGCGTTGCGAAAAATCTCCGCGAGCGCGCCGACGTATTTTTGGACGTGATTCATCTCGTTCAAGCCGGCCCAATCGAAAGAATCGAGATTCATAACATACGGGCGGCGGCAATATCAATCCTGCGTTCTTCGGCCACATTCGAGGCGTGCGGGCATCTTCAGTTTCGGCGCACTCCCGGCGACGTACTGTTCCTCTGGCGTGGCTGAGTCTCTACTCGCGAGCGCTTACCGGCCAGAGACACGTCGCCCGCGTTCCCGGAGAAGAAGTTGTCGTCGGCACCGGCGTCCTCGACAATTGAGCGCTCGCGGTGCGGAGCGTTGAGCAGCACGACCCCCATCGCATCGGACGGGTCGGCGGTCAGGATGTTGTCGAGAATTCGGTTGCGGGTCGTGCCCGTCTGAAGGTTGATCGGGTAGGTCGAGCCTGAGCCGCAGTTCTCTATCGTATTGTGCTCGATCAGGTTCTCGCTGCTGTCGGTGTCGAGCAGGATGCAGCGACTGCCGTGGTTCATCTTGTTATCCCTGACTATGACCTTTGAGGCTGAGCGAATGAGGATGTTGGAGTAGGAGATTCTTGAGCCTACGTCCGTCTTCCGCCCCGCGATGATGATGTTGTCGTGGACGACGACGCCCGCGAACTTTTTGGTCGGGTTGCCCGCGTTGATGGCGATGGCGTTGGTGGTCTTCCACCCGCCGGAGTCTCCCGCGCTGTCGGTCGCGTCGATAAGGTTCTGCGCGATGTCCACGCCGTCAATCGTGTCGCCCGTGTTCGGCTCCACGTCGATGACCGTGACGCCAGGCCCGCCCGGAGCACCCGGCGCATAGAAGCGGTTGTTCGTCACCTTGATCCCCGCGCCGTTGGTGACGGCCAAGTTCTGCGACGCGACGCCGCGGAACGTGTTGTTGTCGAGCGTGACGTTGCTGGCGAAGTTGCCGTAAGCGGCCCCGCCTCCGATCTGGAGTCCGA
Organism: Acidobacteriota bacterium; assembly: GCA_032162705.1. Classification (GTDB taxonomy): domain Bacteria; phylum Acidobacteriota; class Blastocatellia; order Pyrinomonadales; family Pyrinomonadaceae; genus QHXN01. The sequence continues at coordinate 49,115 of JAVRON010000038.1, read as the reverse complement.
TGGTGTTGGTGTGGTCGAAATAGTTCCCCGTCGCGGAGCAGTCGCGGCAGTTACCCAGCGCGGCCGTCTGGTAGGCCGAATTGAAGTCGCGCCGCGCCCCTTTGAAGTGGCAGCCGGAGATTTTGATGTTGTTGCTCGCGTCGCCGTTACGGGTTCCGCCCGCAAAGTCCTGGACGATGGTGTAAATGGGAGTTCCGTCCGCCCCGATTCCGCTGTTCGCGTTCGCGGCCGTTGACTCCTGCAACACCACGTCCCACGATTCACATCGCAGAGTGGCTGAGTCCTTCAGGTACATAACGGAGCCGGGCGTACTGGCTGTGTAAACGCCGCTCACGAACGAGAGAGTGTGGCGCGGGGAGACGACCGCGCGTGTGGATATGTTCCCACCACCCGACACAATGATGACGCCTTCGCCCGGGCCAAGCTTGTTGTCGCACGCGTTGATACGGGCCCCGATGTCCGCCGCGCCGTTCATCCTCAGGCCCTCCGTCCGACAAACGTTTGCGGACTGCTGTGGCGGGACGTAGAACTGGTCAAGAGACGGGAGCACGTCGCCGATGAAGAGGGCTGCGACGAAGAGAATCGGGGCGAAGATGAGCGTGTATTTTGTCATTTCCTGTACCTTTTGACGATAATTAGGCCGCCGCACGCTGTACTCTGGTTTCGGATCGCCGAAACGATGTTCACACGCCGCTTTGATGTGATGAACGTACCCGCGTAGATTCAAAACATCAAACGTTCGTCCGCCTCTCTGTCCGAGCGCCGGAGCCTGTGTGCGGCGTTTCCCCGGTTCCATTCCATAATCTCTTGTAGAGCCGACGGTACTTCGCGCCGCCGACGCGCTCGATGTCGAAGCGGCGTTCGGCGCTCGCGCGGCAGCGCACGGCCAAGTCTCCTTCCGCCTTGAGCGCCTCGACCGCTTCGAGTGCGCGCAGGAAACTCTCGTCGTCGAACTCGCTCAAGACGACGCCGACGCGGTCGCCCTCGATGACCTCGTCCACGTCGCCCACGCCTGCGTTGCAGACGATGGGAAGACCCGACGCCAGATACTCCGCGATCTTCGTCGGCGACGAAGAGAGCTTTGAGTAGCACGCGCGTATGAACGAGACCGCGATGTCCGAAGCCTTCAGGTATCGCGGCACTTCCGTGGGCGGAACCTTGCCGACAAAGAAGGAGTCTTCCGCCACGCCCAGTTCGCGCAGGCGCGCGACGATTGGCTCGGGCGCGGTCTGCGTCAGGACGAGCGAGAAGGACTTCGGGTCTTGCCTGTGCGCGAGCGCCATAAAGCGCACAGTCTCTTCCGTCATGTACCAGCCGCCGAACGAGCCGACGTAGACGACGACGCGCCGCCCCGTCAAGTTAAGCTCACGGCGCAACTCATCACGCGGCGTCTCGTCCGCCGCGCGGAACCGTCGAAAGTCCACGCAGCACGGGATGACCTCGACGGGACGCCCCGCCGAGTCCGTGATGGGCCGCCCCGCTGAGTTCGCGTTGACGCGCCCTTCGGCGTCCTTGATGACAAGCCCTGCCATGTCCGTGTCCGCGCCGATGGGGAAGAGTATCTCGCGCGCCTTCTCCGTCAGCACGACGAAGGCGTCCGCCGAGCGGAACAGAAAGCGCTCGACCGACTTCACCCCGCGATAGAGGTATCCACCCTCGGGCCACACGCCCGCGTCGGTGTACTCCTCTGGCATGAAGCCGCGTATGTCGAAGAGAAGGCGTCCGCCGCCGCGCCTCTTTGCGAGCGCGGCCATCAGAGCCGGGACGTGCCCGCGCGCGTGCAGCACATCGACCTCGCCGCGCCTGAGCAGACGCGCCGCAAGGAATGCCCCGACCGCCACGTCGTAGAGCGTCGCCGGTAAGGAAGGGCGCTTGTGATACGCGCGCCAGTGCCAGCCGATGCCTTCGCCCGCGAGCCGCGCCCGCTCGGCCTCAAGCTCTGCGTGCGTCCAACTCTCCTTGAGCCGCGGCTCGAAGGTCAGAAGGCTCACCGCGACGCCCCCCTCGACAAGCTCTCGCAGATACGGCAACACCTGCGTCTGCACGAGCGGCTCGCGCAGACCGAAGTAACAGAGATAGAGAGTGCTGACAGACATCTTGATTAGAGGCTAGAGGCTAGAGACGAGAGGTTAGTAATAATTTCGTCGTTAAGTAGCGCATGAATATCAACGAATAGTGCATAAACATCTATGAGACTTCCCGGCCAGCCTCTAGCCTCTAGCCCCTAGTCTCTTTTTCTTCCGGCACACCCACATGATCGTGTATGAACCATTGGAACGTACCGTAGAACATCGCCATGTCAATGACGAAGTTGAGCCATGTTACCATCAATAAACGCGGCACATTAAACAGCGCGCCGACGCGTCGCCCCACAGTCTCGCGTGCGTGCCACTTCCACACGCGCCGCGCGCCGCGCACGAGCAGGAGCAGCGGCACGGCGAGCCAGAAGAAGGGGCGGAAGAGTGAGCCGGCGACGACGAAGGCGAGCAGCAGCGCGTAGAAGCGCGCCACGCCGTACTGCCATTCGCGCGCAAGCCCCGCACGCGCGTTGTGGCGCGCATATGAAGTGAACTTACTGAAAGTGCTCGCAAGCGTGGGGCGCAGCTCCCATGCGACAAGGGCTTCGGGCGCGTGCGTCGAGGGCACGTGTGCCGCGTCGAGCGCGCGAAAGAAGAGAAGGTCTTCCGCCGAGCGAAGGTCTTCGCGGAAGGGCCCGGCCTGCTCCCAGGCCGAGCGGTGCAGCATGCACGAAGCGGTCGAGCGCACCGGCTCGCCCGGCACGGGCACGTAGACGATTGCCGCCGCGCGCGTAAAGAAACTGTCGGCGTGCGCCTCGAACTGCCCGAAGACGACGCGCGCCAGAGGGTCTTTCCGAGCCGCCTCGCAAAGCCTCTCCAGCCAGTCGAGCCTCGGACGTGTTCCCGCGTCGATGCAGGCAATCCACTCCTGCGAGGCGCGCTCAATCGCCAGGTTGCGGTTGCGACCGGGCAACCCACGCTCCGTTTCGACAAGCACGACCGCGACCGGCGAGCGACTTCGGAACTCGCGTACAAGCTCGCGCGTGCGGTCAGACGAGCCGCCGTCGGCGACGACTATCTCCGCGGGCCGAAGGGTCTGTCCGGCGAGCGCTTCGAGCAGCGGCACAATCGACTGCTCCTCGTTCATCGTCGGGACGATGACGCTCACCCCGCCGTGCGGCGCGCAGCCGTCACGCGATGGCCCGGTCAAGTCTTCGGCCTGTGTTTGAATCTCGCCGATCATCTCTCGTTACATTCCGCCGGTTGAGTATTGTGCTTGTTAAGATTCACCGCAGAGGCGCTGAGTGCGCAGAGGGGGCGCAGAGAAATACGAATCCTCTGCGCTTCCTTTGCGTCCTCAGCGCCTCTGCGGTGAAACTATCCTCCGCATCTCTCAATACGAATAACAGAACAGCGCTGACCTCATCCTTCGCGGAGAGCGCGCCTGAGGTCGGCGGCGAAGAGGCGGAGCGTCTGCTCCACGTCTCGATTCTCACGGCCCAGGACACGCCGCGCCGTTCGTTGCAGTGTGAGCAGCATGCAGCTCGTCGCGAGATAGGCGACGCGATGACGACGCGGCAGACATTGACGCTGAAAGAGCAGGAACGCCTCGTTCTGCACACGCAGTTTTTCGAGCGAGTCCCAACGCTTCACGGAGCTTGCCGCGCCGTGATGCATGACGACCGCCTCCGGCTCGAAGACGAGCAGCCAACCGGCGCGCGTGATTCTCAAGCACCACTCGTTGTCCTCGCCGTACATGTGGAAGCGCTCGTCAAAGCCGCCCACCTCGTCTACGACCTCGCGCCTGACCAGCATCGCCGCGCCGCTCAGCATCCCGACCGCGCGGCGTCGGCTGTAGTCCCAATGCTCGGCCAGCAGCAGCTCGCCCCGCACACGCCCCGGCAGAAGCTTGTGCAGACGAAAGCCTGTCAGGAGCAGCTCCCAGATGGCGGGCGAGTTACGCCACACGCTGGTCTGCGTCGAGCCGTCCGCGTTCAAGAGCTTGGGCCCCGACGCGCCGACGCGTGCGCCCGAGAGCGCGGTTGCGATGAGGCGGTCGATGCTCCCCTCTGTGACTTCCGTGTCGGGGTTGAGCAGGAAGAGGAGTGGTGCTCGCGTCAAAGCGAACGCCTGATTGTTGGCGCGGCCAAAGCCTCGGTTATCCTTGTTCTCGATGATGCGGAGCCGCGCGCCCAGAGCTTCGGCGGCCTCGCTCGCACCGAGCCGCGCGAGGCTGTCATCCGTCGAAGCGTTATCGACGACGACGACCTCGTAATCCACGGACGGCGGCCAGGCGACGATGCTCTCCACCGAGCGGCGCAGCAGTTCGCCCCCGTTCCAGTTGACGATGATGATTGAGAGTCCGACTTCCAAGTGTGACGCCGGGGCGACGCCGCCTTCGACCGAAACGCACGGCCCCTTCCCCGCCGAGCGCCGCTCCCTTCAGACCAGCAAGTCCTTGACGGCGCTGTAGACGCCCTTCGAGTAGAGATGGTAGCGCCACGACAGCAGTTCGCGCAGGACAGGGCGCAGCCGCCTGACCCTGCGTGCGGGCATCGCTTCGCGCGCGCGCAGGTGCTTGAGCCTTGCATCGAGTAGCAGCAGAGCATGACCACTGTCGAAGTCGTCGTGGCGCTCGACGAGCCTCTGGCGGACACGCCCGCCGATCTCGATCAGTCCGCCGTAAGGGTTCGACCTGACGAGCGCCGCGCGGATTTCGCCCAGACCCGCCCCCGCCTTTTTCTTCTTCGGCGCACCGATCTGTTGACGCGAGTGCTGGCGATACTTGATAAGCGGCTCGTCGATAAAGGCCACGCCCGCGACCGCCGCGACGACGAGCGCGACCCATCCGTCGTGGATCATCGCGAGGTTGTCGGGGATGTCGAGCACGAGCGGCCTGAACTCCGAGCGGAAGGCCATCGTCGCGCCGGTCACCGTCCAGCCCGGCAGTAGTACGTCGAGCGCACGGCCCCCGCCGACGAGCCGACGCATCCTCCGGTCGAACCCGACCCGCTCCCACAGCCTCTCGCCGAGCGGGCGCAAAGCCTCGTCAACGATCTCCGCATCTGTAAACACCAGCCCGACGCCCGGCTGCCGGTCGAAGACCTCCTCCATGCGTTCGAGCTTGCGCGGCATCCACACGTCATCCTGATCCGAAAGCGCGATCAACCCTCCACTGCACAGCCCGATGGCTTGCTCGAAGTTACGCGTCGAGCCGAGGTTGCGCTCGTTAACGTGGAGGGCCACATGGAAGCCCACCGAGGCGGCGAAGCGCTCAACGACGCGCACGGTCTCGTCCACCGAGCAGTCGTCACAGACCACCAGCTCGTCGGGCGTGCGCGTCTGCGCGGCGATGCTCGCCAACTGCTCGGCCACGTAGCCCGCGCCGTTGTACGTACACATCGCTATTGAGAACCTGTTCGCCATAACTTCAACGCTGAAGTATGAACGATGAACGCTGAACTTAAAAACCCGCCGCCTTCCAGTTCGGCCTTCGTCGCTCATACTTCGGCGTTCGTCGTTCCTACTTCATCGTTCGTCGTTCCTACTTCAGCGTTCATACTTCATCGTTCATCGTTCATCGTTCATACTTCATCGTTCAGAGTTTTTCACCCGGCTCCGGCTAAGGCGCGCAGGTCGGCGTCAACCATCTCGTCAACGAGCTGCTCGAAGCTGTAACTCGGCTCCCAACCAAGCGCACGCCGCGCCTTCGACGAGTCGCCGATGAGCAGATCGACCTCCGCCGGTCGGTAGAAGCGTTCGTCGGTTTTCACGTACTGCTCCCAATCGAGTCCGGCACGCGTAAAGGCTCGCTCGCAGAATTCGCGTACCGTGTGCGTCACGCCCGTGGCAACGACGTAGTCGTCCGGATGGGGCTGTTGCAGCATCAGGTGCATCGCGCGCACATAGTCGGCGGCGTGCCCCCAGTCGCGCCGCGCGTCGAGATTGCCGAGGCGCAGCTCCGAGGCCGCACCCGCCTTGATGCGCGCGACGGTCGAGGTGATCTTGCGCGTGACGAACTCGAAGCCGCGGCGCGGGCTTTCGTGATTGAAGAGGATGCCCGAGGCGCAGAACATCTCGTACGCCTCGCGGTAGTTGCGCGTGAGGTCGAAGCCCGCGACTTTGCTGATGCCGTAAGGTGAGCGCGGGTGAAACTGCGTCGTCTCGGTCTGCGGCACTTCCGCCACTTTGCCGAACATCTCGGAGGAGCCTGCGAAGTAGAAGCGGCAACCGGGCTGTAATTCACGCAGGGCGGCGAGGACGTAGTGCGTGCCGTTGATGTTCGTGTTCATCGTCGAGAAGCCGTCGGTGAACGACTCGGCGACGAACGACTGCGCCGCGAGGTGGTAGCACTCGTCGAACTCCTGGCGGCTGAAGATGCCGAACAGCGAGGCATAGGATTCAAGGCTCGCGGCGTGAATCGTGATGCGCTCCAACAGGTGCGCGATGCGGTTGAAGCGGCGCGCGGGGTCTTCGAGCGCAACGCGACGGACGAAGCCGTGAACCTCATAGTCGAGACCCAGAAGATGCTCGGCCAGATAACTTCCGTCCTGTCCCGTGATGCCCGTAATCAAAGCTCTTTTCATAATTGGAAGTCAGGGTACTCCCGATCTCTACCATTGATGATGAGTTCGCCCGTATCGGGCCACACGATACGGAAGGCCGGGTCGTTCCAGCAGAAGCCGCGTGCGCTCTGAGGGGCATACGCTCCCGTCACCTGATAGTAGACCTCCGTGTCGTCTTCGAGCGTCAGGTAGCCGTGCCCGAAGTCGCCGGGCAGGTAGAGCGCCAGGCGGTTGTGCGCCGTCAGTTCGACGCCGACCCACTGCCCGAAGGTGGGCGAGCCGCGGCGCAGGTCAACACCCACGTCATAGATCGCGCCGCGCGTGCAGCGCACAAGCTTGGCCTGCCCGTGGGGCGCGGCCTGATAGTGCATGCCCCGCAGCGTTCCCCGCCGGAGGTTGAAAGAGATGTTGCCTTCGATGAAGCGCGCGTCCGAGCCGAGCGCGGCCAGCTCGCCTTCACTCCACATGCGCGCGAAGAAGCCGCGCTCGTCCTCGAACCGCTCCGGCTCGATGATGAACGCCCCTTTAAGTTTTGTTTCCCTGATAATCATGGGACGTAAGAAGGTACGGAGTTGAATCGAGCCAGCCGTTCCGAAACACTCGCCCTCGTTTCATCGGGTCGGCGAGAGCGCAGTCGGCCACTTCATCAGGCCGCGAATCAGTGGCTCGTCCGCGAACGCGGAGGCCAGCGCGCACAGCAGCAACTTCGTTCGGCCCTTCGCGCGCGGGCACAGCCGCGCGGCGCTGAGGAACTGCCGCGCCGCGTCGGAGCGGCGTCCGGCCCCGACGCGCTGCACGCCTAGTTCCGCCTCCGACTGCGACCAGACCTCGCGGTGGAGGCGCAGCAGTTCCGCGTCTTCGACGAGCGCGTCGATCTTGCGGCGCAGCCTCCTGTGGGAGGCGAGCATCGCGGACGACTGCTTGCTCGAACTCGCCGGGTGCGACCTGACGAGCGCGAGCGTACCATCGAAGTCGCGGAACTCGAACCGCTTGTTCTGGAGCGCGCAGCGAATCCAGTAGTCCCAGTCCTCGACGGGCGGCAGCATCGCGTCGAACCAGCCCACATCGTCGATGGCCGTGCGGCGGACGAGTGGCGCGTTGATGACCATGATGTTGTCCACCATCAGCAGCCGTAGAAGCTCCCGGCCCGCGCCCGACGCCTCGGGCATCCAAGACACCTGCTCTCCGAACATCGAGGGCAGAAGCTCGTCCGGCCTCTCAGTCTTGAAGTAGCGCACGCCGCCATAGACGATGTCCACCTCCGGATGGCTTTCGAGATACGCCACTTGAAGCTCGAACTTGCGGGGCCCGATGAAGTCGTCGGCGTCGAGGAACTGCACGTACTTGCCGCGTGCGTCTGCAAGCCCCGTGTTCTTGGCAACCGCCTGTCGCTGGTTCGCCTGCCGCAGGTAACGGATGCGCGGCTCACGCTGCGTGAAACGCGCCAGCACCTCGGCGGTGTCATCGGTCGAGCCGTCATCAACGACAACGCACTCCCAGTTCTCGTGAGTCTGCTCGCACAGGCGTTCCAGCGTCTCGGCGATGAACCCCGCGTAATTATAGGTCGGCATGACGACACTGACGAGCGGACGGCTCGTCGTGTCTGACTGGTCAGCCATCACTGCGGGCTGCGACTCCAGTGATCTATCTCCTACATTTAAGCTGCCCGGCACGTGCCGCCGTAGCTTTTTAGCCGCCTCCGATAGCTCTCCCGACGACACGTTCAATTCGCACCCGTCCCGCCGCCCGCCAGGGACTCGTAGAACTTAACCACGCGCGCGCGTACCTCGTCGCGGTTGGCAATGCGCTTCACTAAGTCGAGATTGCGTTGCGCCACTGCGTTCACCAACTCGTCGTCCGTCATCGCGCGGATGAGCGCGGCGGCGATCTCTTCAGGGTAAAGATTGCGTGCGAAGAGAACGTTTTGTCCCTCCTCGACCAACGGAAGGATAGTTTCTAAAGGCGAGACAATAGGCAATGCGCCCGCGGCCATCGCCTCGAACATAGAGTTCGGCGTTCCATCCACAAGCGAGGGAGCCAGCATGACGCGGGCGCGGGTCATTGCGTGAAGCGCCTCAGACCGCGGGACTCTGTCGCTCAGGCGACACGCCCGGCGCATGTCTTCCGGGAGTGTCCAGTAGTACATTTTTGCATCGGGCGTCGTAGCCAGCATGTGCACCTCGCACGGCTGTATCCGGTGCCAGCATAGCTTCAGAGCCTCGTAGACGGGCAGCGCCTTCGACCACGGCCACTCGTAAACTTTGGGCCACAGAATCACACGCCGGGTCGAAGGCATCCCGTCCCACTTCTCCGCCAGAGCCTTGATATCAATCCCGCCCGTGCCGGGTACGGTTCCGATGCTCGACAGTTGTTCCTCGCGGACTCCCAGTTCGCGCGCGATGCGAAAGTTTTGCGTGTTATCACTCAGCAACTGATCACATGCGCGCAGGACTTCCCCGATCTTTCCGCGCAACTCTGGATTGAGATGGCTCCAAGCGAGATCGGCCCCGCCCCGAGCCTGCAAGACCCACTTGGCCGCGGTCTCGATGTGATAGTCGCGCCGCACGCGAAAGTAGAACTCACCCGCCTCCAACGAGAAAGTGTGGATGATGTGTGGCTGCCAGGTGCGAATGATCCGGGCCAGCCATTGTTCAGCATACCTGCTGCTGTTCCACGTTCGCCTCGTGGCGCGCGCAAAGTACCTATCGACCAGACGCTTCGCCTTCCCTCTGTCGACGAAGCGCTGCCGTGTCGTGGGATCGAGCGGCCCGCGCTCGTACGCGGTGATGTAGGTTCTTACTTTCCAGTTGTCCGGCGGGGAGAGCAAGTCTGGAGGAATGTAGACCCGAACGTTAAAAGGCTCGTTCTCTAAAAGGTCAACCCACGCGTGAGTGTGGGTGCTGTCGCCAGGACCGATGAAGAGAATTCTGGGTCTGCCGGGATATACGTCTGTTTCGAAGGAAGAATTCACCTGCTATGTACTCTGAAACTACTTAAAACATGATCCCGAATCCGCAGTAGCGCACCCCGGCTACCTGACTAACAAACCAGCCCGTCGCGCGCTCGCTCTACTTCCGAGCACACGTGCGAGTGTTTGCCGACCGCTCCTTAACAGGCTTGTGCCGTTGGCACACGTGCCCATTCAGTTAAAACTAACTTGAGGATTTTGTCCCAGCCAGAGGCCGAGCACGAGCAGCAACCAGAGGGCATTAGAATTATCGCGACCCTCACTATGGAGGTTCAACTGCGTACGAATCTCTTTCGGGTTGAAGAATTCGTGGAGGCGGCTGCCACGATCAAGCAAGACTGCGTCCAGAAATTTACGGGGCGGCTGACCGGGTAGAAACCAGATGTCGCGTGGAATCGCGAAGCCTTGCTTCTTACGATGAATGAACTCGTGCGGGAAAGTTCTTCCCAGAATTTTCTTTAACAGATACTTGGGTATCCGTCCCGCTGAACCATTGCGGCCCAGGCGTTGGTTCAGCGGCAGCCGCGCGGCCAACTCCACGACCCGCAAGTCTATGAGCGGCGTCCTCACCTCCAATCCATGGTACATGCTCGCCACGTCCACCTTGGTCAGGATGTCGCACGGAAGATACGTTTGGTAGTCAAGATATTGGGCGTATGCAACGCGGTCAAGACGGCGCGCCTTTTTGTCCGCACGCTCGAAGATTTCGCAGCCGCGACCGATCAGGCCGTGGTACTCCGAGCGCCAGAGGGCGCGGCGGCCCGGTTCGTCTACATAATAAAGAGTGTTCTGCCACTCAGCCAAATCGTGCCAGGAGCCGCGCGTCCAGCGCGTCCGAGCCGCCTGGCGCGCCCAATAGAATGAAGCCCGGGGCGCGGTCAGCAAATCGCGGCGGGCCAGGCGGAGCGGGTCTAGCCCCATCCAGTGGTCATAGCTGCCGTAGCCGGCGAAGCCTTCGTCTCCGCCATCACCTGAGAGAACCATCGGGACCCGTTCGCGCGCCAGCCGCGAGACATGCCAGGTCGGCACGGCTGAACTGTCTCCGAACGGCTCGCCATAGTGCGCAATCAACTCGGGCAGGAAGTCTAACGAGTCATCTTCGACCACTTCCGTATGGAGTTCGATTCCACACCGCTTGGCGGCCTGCCGGGCGAAGGCCAGTTCTGAATACTGTTCTTCTTTGAACCCGATGGCGAACGCCTGGACGGGACGCTCCAGAATCTGGCTCATCTTGAGCGCCACGAGTGAAGAGTCGATGCCGCCCGATAAGAAGACGCCGAAAGGAACGTCCGCAACGAGGTGGGCTTTCACTGAATCGCCGATGATCGCATCGGCTTGAGCTTCCCAATCCTCGTCAGATGTCCCCTTCTCCGCATGGAAGTTTAAGTCCCAATATTTAACCGGCTCGCCGGGCTGCCCATCAAAGTCGATCAGGAGATAACTCGCCGTCGGCAATTTGTAAACGTCGCGGTAAACGGTGTGCGGCGTCGGGATGTACTGATAGCGGAGGTAGAGTTCGAGCGCCCAGAGACTTCCCTCCGGCACGACATCATCCACCTCACGCAGCGCCGAGAGTTCGGAGGCGAACGCCAGGTAGCCGTCACCGAGGCGGTAGTACAAAGGCTTAATGCCGAAATGGTCGCGGGCGAGAAAGAGCTTGCGACTGCGGAAGTCTGCCAGTCCGAACGCGAACATCCCCCGGAACTTCCTGACGCACTCCGCTCCCCACTCCTGGTAAGCATGTACAACTACCTCGGTGTCGGAGTTGGTGACGAATTCGTGCCCCTTCTGCCGTAGCTCCTCCTTCAGTTCGAGGTAGTTGTACATCTCACCGTTGTAGGTGATCCAGATTGTTTCGTCACCGTTGGACATCGGTTGATGCCCGCCCCTGGGATCAATGATGGCAAGGCGGCGATGACCTAACGCCACGTTGCCACGTCGCAGGAATCCGACTCCATCCGGCCCTCGATGAGCGATGGCCGCAGTCATTCGCTCGATCTCAGACTGGTCTGGAACCATTCCGTTCCAGCGCATAATGCCAGCGATTCCACACATAGGTTTATTTCAAAGGCAGGTACGCACTCTCCCCCGCCCCATACGCCGCTGATGCCGCACATCATCCTCTAAGTTCCCATGCAGGCATCGCGGGAAGCGGCTATCTTAGCATGCGCTTTGAGGCTCTACCACCGCGAGAAATCCCCAACTTGACCACGCGCACGTGTGCGTCCCGGAGTGCTCAGTTAGATGTTCGGACTTCAGACTAGCCCGCGAACGAAGATGAACGGCGCAGCCGCGCTCGCACTTTCCTTCCCAGTCTCAGACAGCGAAACACCGCGCGGGCAACAGCCGCCGATGCGGCGTACGCGGGAGAGGTTGCGAACTCGACTTTCAGAGGGACACTGAGCAAGGCTGAATAAATCGCCCGCCAAGATTCGGAATAGCGATAGTGTCTGGCAAGAAACTTTGTCACGGAAAACGACTCAAGCCTCTGTGCGCGGCGTCCCCGGAACACCTCCGCCAAGTACGTTTCAGAGCGAATCAGCATCTCTCTCCGGTGCTGATCTAAGAACCTTTCGTCCACGCCGTTCTTGTTCAGAACTTCGAGCAGCTCGTGGAAACGCAACAGCATGACGACCGGAATGAAGTCTGACCAGCTCTCCTTGCTGCACACGATGATCCACGGATATCCGGTTGACCAGGCGGGCTTCCCGACCATTGTCTTAGCGAAAAAGATTGTCGGCGTGTATGTCCACTCCACGGAAGAGTACAGTTCGCCCTTCTTCAGTTCACGGGAAGCCTTCAGCCACATCGAGCGGCGGAAGACCGAACAGTACATCGCGGTCAGGCAGTTGGAGTCTTCCGCCAGCAACTCCTCCCAGCGCTCCACTCTGCGTTCTTCCAAGCGCCCGTTCCCTGTCCGAGTCCACTCGCGGAAATCGTCCGGCGTGACGAACTTCCCCTCCCTGCGGTCGAAGCTATCTACCGAATAATTGACGTAGACGTAATCGAGTTCCGGGTGGGCCTTCAGAATCCCGACCACTTTCGCCACCGCGCCGGGGCGCAACAACTCGTCATCGCCGAGCAGCCAACAGAATTCGCCCGCGGCGAGATTGTCGGCGAGGGCCAAGATGTTCGGGATCGCGCCGATGTTCTCGTCATTCCTGTGGTAGCGGAGCGGGCCGAATTGCCCCGCCCACTCGACGACCTCTCGCGTGTCGTCGGTCGAGCAGTTGTCCGAGATGACGAGTTCAACTTCCCCCTCGAAATCTTTTACCTGAGCCATCACAGACAGAAGCGCGGACTTAAGCAACTCCGCCCTGTTGTATGTCGGGATGCAGATTGAGAGTAGGGGTGCCACCTCGGCGGGTCCTCAGCTTGTTCTTTCACTCGCCTGCCGGAGCATCACGTTGATTCAAGTCCGACCGGCTCGGCGAAAGGCTCCATCTCGGTGAGCGGCTTACCGAACGCAATCTTCGGGTAGGCGTTGGCCTTGATGTCTATCATCACTTGCAGGAGAGCCGGCTCAGTCGGCTCCTGCCAGAGCCAGCGTAGCGCTTCTTCAGACTCGTTTTCGTCTTCCAGCGTACGGCCCGCGATGCCGTAGGCTTCGGCGACGCGTGCAAAATCGGGGGTGCTGTACCCCCACACGGAAGACTGGTACCGTCCGTCAAAGTATGTCTGCTGGAACTGGCGAATCATGCCCTGCGACTGGTTGTTCATGACGACGATCTTGATGGGGAGGCGATTACGGACGACGGTTTGCAATTCCTGAATGTTCAGTTGGAACCCGCCGTCGCCGGCGATGACCACGACGCTGCGCGGTGCAACGGCGACCGCCGCGCCGATGGACGCGGGCAGCGCGAACCCCATCGCACCCATGCCGCCGGAGGTCAGGAACTGCTGGTCGGCGTTCAAGTCCAGCGACTGCGCGGCCCACATCTGGTGCAGGCCGACATCAACAACGTAGGCGGCGGCGCGCGACGAGACCGCAGACAGTTGGTGCATCAGGGCGTTTGGGTTGACGCCCGATATCTCAAGCAACTCTCGCGTGTCCGGCCAGGTGCTCCTGAGGTCTGCGATCTCGTCGAGCCACTCCGCCCTCTCAGCGAACGCACCATCATCACCATAACTCAAAGCCGCTTTCAAGAATCCGGACAGATCGGCGACGACCGCATGACAGCCCGGCACGCGGTTATTCATCTCCTCCGCCTCACAGTCAACATGAAAGATATTGCGGTCGCTCTTAAAGCTCTTCGTGTCGGCACCGGTCTGCCGGATGTCGAGCCTGCTGCCCAAGACCAGTATGAAGTCGCTGCGGCCAATCGCAAGGTTCGCCCAACGGTTACCGTATGTCCCGATCATCCCCACTCGTAACGGATTGCCGTGTGGAATGACATCAACCGCCATGAGTGAGTTGACGACAGGAACACCGATCTTCTCCACGAAAGAGCGCAGCAAGTCGGTCGCCCGCGCCGCGCGGACGCCGCCCCCGACCAACACCAGAGGCCGCCGCGCCTTACCCAACTGGGCGAACAACTCTCGGAGCACGGCTTCGTCAATGATGTCGTCACGGCCCGCCGAACCCGGCGCATCCCCCTCCGGGGCCACGGCGTCGGAAACGCCCGAGCTTTGCACGTCCATCGGGATGTCGAGCAGTACGGGGCCGGGCCGCCCACTGGTAGCGAGAGCGAACGCCTTTCGGAGTAGTTCTGGGATTTCCTCCGGCGTCCGCACTTGCCAGGCCGCCTTCGTGATGGGTCGAACCATGGAGACTATGTCGGTCTCCTGAAACCCGAGTTGCCGAATCGCGCGGTCGCCCTTGAGTTCGCTGCGGTTGACCTGTCCGGTGATGAACACCGCCGGAGACGAGTCGAAGTGGCAACTCCCGATGCCGGTAAGCAGGTTCGTCGCGCCGGGGCCGCTGGTTGCAAAAGCCACACCGGGGACGCCGGTCAACCTTCCCACTGCGTCCGCCGCAAACGCCGCGCTCTGCTCGTGATGCACGCTGACGATGCGGACGCGGCCCTGCTGGCAGAGCGAGTCTATGAAGTGTGCGCTCATGCCTCCGGGCAACTCGAAGACGCATGATACGCCCTGTTCAGCGAGGAAGCGCGCAACGTAGTCCTTCACCTTCATCTTTCATCCCCTTTCTTCCCCGCTCAAGCCCCGAGTTCCAGATGGTTGATTTGAGCTTGATGGTAACCTAAAACCGGGAGGCGCGCCGCCTCTCTCACTGAAGAACTTCGATGCTGCTGCCGCGCAACAGCGCAATCGTCCCGCCAAACTTTAACTCGCTCTGGAGCTGCGCGACGATTTCGTCGTTGTATCGCGGCGCGACGACGATCACCACATCCACCGGATGAGACCGCAAGTGCTCCGGGCCGACGATAGGCAAATGTGAGACGGGCGTGAAGCGTCCCTGCTTGTATAGCGCCGAGTCAACGACATACTCGATGCCCTTCGTCCGAACCATCGCCAGCAGTGTGATGGCGTGGTGGCTGGCCCCCCACAGCGCCACACGCTTGTCCTCACCGGAGTGGGCGTTGACGAACCGTTCAAACTCTTCGGGCAACTGCTCCGCGTGCCGACGCAGCGCCCCGAAGTCGGCGTTCTCACGCCTCCTGACCTGCGCCACGAGGTGCTCCCCGCCCCAGTCGCGCGCGACCCTCAACACCTCGAAGCCGTTTTTTTCGAGCGCGAAGCGAAGCGTCTCCGCCGAGAAGTATGAGAGATGGTCGGCCAGGAAGTCGAAAAACCTCTGATGCTCGATGACCTGCTCCACGCACGGCACTTCGACCAGCCCGACACCATGCGGCGCGAGCGCGGCACGGACTCCCTGTAAGAAGTCGTTCGGGTCAGGAGCGTGTTCGAGGGAGTGAATCGAGACGAACGCGTCGTAAGGCGCTCCCTCTAATTCGTGTTCCCGACTGGCATAACCCTCCAGAATACGCAGCCCCCGGCTCTCGCCGAGCGCCCGGGCCTTATTCGACGGCTCGATCCCGAACGCGTCGGCCCCGGCGTCGCCGAGGATTTTGACGACGTGACCATCCCCGCAGCCGATGTCAATCACCTTCTTGCCTGCCAGCCCGAACTCGCCGATGAACTCGCGCATCTGCTGCGTCCGGTGCTCGGACATCGTCGGGGAGAAGGCGGTGGCGGAAGTCTCCCCCTCGCCGTATATGACAGGCTCGCCCGAGAGTTGAATCAGGCCACAGTAGGAACACTGATAGATGTCGAGATCAACTCCGTAGTCCGCCTCGCGCTGCTCGGGCTTCGGGAAATGCTGTGCGCCCATCGGCACGTGCCGCAACTCCAACGCGGGCCCGCCGCTGTCGAGCACTGCCTTGCACAGACGACACGTCTGCCCATTTAACTGATTCATATTAACTTCCCTTCGGATTAAAATTCGATTAAGGATTAGCCCGAAACCACTCTACGGTTCGGCGCAGGCCCTCATGCAACGTCGTCTTCGGAGACCACCCGGTTGCATCCGAGAGCCGCTTGATGTCCGCCTGCAAGTTCATCACCTGATTCGGCGCGTAGTCCCTCTCGCCGAAGCCGAGCGGGAGGCCCGGGTCGATCATGTCCCGAATCTGCTCTATCACGTCGCGCAGGCGGTATGCCTGCCCCGACCCGAGGTTGAATAGCCCCTCGGCCCCTTCGGTCGCCGCGGCGCTGTAGATCGCCTCGGCTGCGTCCGCGACGTAGATGTAGTCCCACCTCTGCTCACCGAGCGTGAGAGACGGCCTCTCCCCACGCGATAAGGTACGCACGAGGTAGGGGATCATCCAATCCGGGCTGTCCTTGGGCCCGTAGGACGAAAAAAGTCGAAGCCACACGAGGCGCATGTCGGACGCGGACGCGAGTTGCCTGGCGAACAGGTAGGTGCACAGTTTGGCGACCCCATAAGTGGTCACTGGCTCCGTCCGCGCTTCTTCACTCAGAACCCTGTCCTGCGGGCCATACTCCGCCTGCGAGCCGAGACCCACCCACGTCCGGCAGCCGACGTTCAGCGCTAGGCGTAGCAGGGCTATGCTGCCTAAGAAATTTTTGTCTATGTGCGCGTCGTCGTCGCGATGACCACCGCCGACGCCGTACCACGCGAGATGAAAGATCGTCTCGGGCGCAAACTCTCTGATCCGGGCCTCGGCCCGCGGCAGTTCCATCAGATCACCCCTTATCAGAGTCACGTGAGGCAGCACGTCTTTCAGCCTCCACAGGTCACTCTCGGGGCGACAGAGAATAGCCACCGACTCGCCGCCTTTTACCAGGGCTTCCACCAGATAAGACCCGACGAAGCCGGACGCGCCTGTCACCAGTGCCCTCATCGCTCGTCGTCGGAAGAGTCGCGGCCCTTGCCTTCGAGAAAAGTCCGATACCACTCAGTGGTCGCGAGCAGCCCCTCTTCCAGTGTGAAGAGCGGCGACCAACCCAGTAGACGCCGCGCCTTCTTCGCGCTCAGGTACTGGTGGTGTATCTCGTTGCGGGCCTCGTCGCGTATCTCCGGCTGTAGGTCAGACCCCATGATTTCCGATATCCGCCGCACCAACTCAAGCACCGGCACCTGCAACTCATTGGAGAAGTTGAACGCCTCGCCCCGGAGTTCGGGACTGGCCGAGAGACGTTCCGCCAGCAGCATGTTTGCTGCCGCGCCGTCCTCCACATAAAAATAGTCCCGGATGTAGCTGCCGTCCGAGCGTATGACGGGCCTTTGATTCCGCAGCAGCGAGCGAATCGTACCGGGGACGAGGCGGTTCCAGTTCAGATCACCGCCGCCGTAGAAGTTGCCGCACCGCGTGACTGCCACCGGCAGCCCGTAGGTTGACGCGTACGCCTGTGCAATCAGGTCGGCGCACGACTTGCTCACGTCATAAGGGTGACGGCCTTGCAGGGGTGCACTCTCGTCGTAGGGAAGTTTTTCATGGTCTCCGTATGCCTTGTCCGATGAGGCGACGACTATCTGCTTCACCGTGAGACTTCGCCGACATGCCTCCAGCAACGACCAAGTGCCTTTGATGTTGGTCTCGAAGGTCGAGGACGGGCTGCGATTGGCTATCTGGACGATGGTCTGGGCGGCGAGATGAAAGACGGTGTCTATCTCGTACTCCCCAAGCGCACGCTCCAGCAGCGCCTGCTCAACGACATCCCCACGCACGACCTTTACTCTTTCGAGCAAGCCGGTGCGCACGAGTTCGCTCTGCGGAACCCAGTCGCGGATCAGGCAGGTCACGTCGGCCCCTTCATCCAAGAGCCTTCGGACGAGCGAGCTTCCCAACAGCCCCGTGGCCCCGGTGACAAAGGTCGGACGATCCCGCCAGAAAGAATGCTTCATTCCCAGACCTTCCATGGCGCTTCACCGCTAGACCAAAGTTGATTCAGATGCTCATGCTCGCGATACGTATCCATCGCGAAAAAGTATCCGTCGTGGCGGTAAGCCACCAACTGACCTTCGCGCGCCAGCCGCTCCAGAGGCTCGCGCTCCAGAATGCAATCGCCTCCTCCGAGGTAGTCGAAAATTCTGCGGTCGAACACGAAGAACCCGGCGCTGGCCCAACCGTCCAGTTGGGGCTTCTCGACGAACCTCTGCACCCTGCCATCCTCGCCGACATCTAAAACGCCGAACCGCGAAGTGGGGCGCACCGTGGTGACGGTGGCTACCCGCCCGTGTGCGTGATGGAATTCGACGAGGGCGCGGATGTCAACGTCGGCCACGCCGTCGCCGTAGGTGACAAGGAAGGTGTCGCCGCTGATGTACTTCTCCACCTGCTTGACGCGCCCGCCCGTCATCGTCTCCAACCCCGTCTCGGCCAGCGTGACGTGAAAATCCTGCTCCGTGTGCTCGTCGTGATACGTGACGCGATGCTGGCGACCGAGGCAGATCGTGAAGTCGTTGTTCATCGCCTCGTAGTTTAGGAAATACTCCTTGATCATGTTGCCCCGGTAGCCCAGGCAGAGTACGAAGTCGCGGAAGCCGTGATGGGCGTAGAGCTTCATGATGTGCCAGAGGATGGGCCGCCCACCCACCTCCACCAGGGGCTTGGGCCGGAACTCGGTCTCTTCGCGCAGGCGCGTGCCGAGTCCGCCGCAGAGGATGACTGCTTGCATAGGGATACTCATATTTTGCGAAGATGCCGGTACGACGAAATAGCTCCGCGCCCGGTGACTTTCCTCCTGACGTTCCACAGAAAGGGACGCACAGGTTTCAACAGCGGGAGCAAAGAGGCCGGAACCAGTCGCTCGGTTAAAGAGTCATTACGCGCTGCGGCTCCTTCAGTTGCGACCACCGGGGTCTGGCCCGGTAAAGTCTTTGAAAACGACTCGTATACGCCCTGCGTCGGGATGACCAGGGGCCCCGACGGACTCACCTTTTTCGCCGCGAAGAAAACGACTATCTGCCTGGCGGGGTCGAGCAGACCGCTCATGTCCATGCCGTAGCTGTACTCAAAATAGGGTGATGGCTCGTACAGGTTTTCGGGATTCACTTGCAGAATGTAACAGGTGAACTCGTCGAAGCCGTTCGCCCGGTAGAAGTCGTAAAAGAAGCAGGGGCTGAAGGAGTAGAACCCGTGGTCAACGTAATTCGAGGACGGGGTTAAGTGCACGACCCAGCCCGACTCCCTGCACATACGGACGATGTTCCCCATCACCTGCCGCACGTCGAAGATGTGTTCTATCGTCCCGCCGTCAATGATCAGGCCGAATTTGTCCTCAAGCTCTGTTGGGACGGGCAGGTTCAAGTCGTGCAGTATGCGCGGCGCGTCGTCCTCGAATTTGTCGATGTCGTTGTACTCCGTGATGCCCATCATCTCGAAGAACGTTCTGGCGTGGACGAAATTCTTGGCCTCCGGGTGTTGACCGAGCAGCCGACTCGTGTGGGGGATGACGGCGGCCTCCTCGTAAGGGCATTCGAACCCGCCGAAGAACGACTTCAACTGCTCGTAGCCGGCCCAGACATCCTGATTGCCGAGCGTGAGCAGAGGCCCCTCGAACTTCACCTTCTTATGCAACAGTATGAGTGTTCGGCAGATTGACGGAATCAGTCCCATTGTTCACTCTCCGGCAGCCGAGTGGTTTTCCAGGGCAGCTTGGGCCGCAGCGTGCCGATGTGCCACTCGCCCATAAAACGGCCTCTGACCTCCGACTGCCCTTCATCCACCAACTCGAACGTAACGACCTCTCTCTCGAAAACCTCGGCGCTCTGGCCGGAAGCTTTGGAAAGAGCGACATCTAAGATGTAACTGCCCACGTTCAGAAACTTGCCCGGAATCTCGCAGACGCTTCGATAGCACCCCGCCTCCTTCGGCACTTCAAGCCACTCGGTGTCGTGAAAGTCTGCGGAGATGAAGGCCAGCACACCTCTGGAGTTATACAGATGATACCCCACGTTCGTCTCTTGGCCGGGCTGGAGCAGACAGTAAGTCACCTCAATCCGGACAGGCTCGTCCATTCCGAAAGAATCGCTGACCTGCCCCCGCTCGTTGAGCACGCGGACTGAGCGCAAGCGCATCCCTTCGGAGCTTGGCGCGCTTTCCGGTTCCCATTCGACCGACGGAGCGCCGCCGACATCCCTCGACATCTGCATGTAACTTTCGACGACTTTCGCCGCCGGCCCGTCTTCGATCAAATGACCGGACGACATGTAGAGCGCCCGGCTGCAAAGCACCACGATGCTCGATAGGTTGTGGCTGACGAACAGAACCGTCCGCCCCTGCCGAGCCACGTCTCCCATCTTGCCCAGACACTTCTTCTGGAAGCTCGCGTCGCCGACGGCCAGCACCTCGTCTACGAGCAGAATTTCCGGCTCAAGGTGAGCGGCCACGGCAAAGGCCAGTCGCATGTACATCCCGCTTGAATAGTGCTTGACCGGCATGTCGAGAAACTTCTCGATCTCGGCGAAGTCGACGATTTCATCGAACTTACGCTCGATCTCCGCCCGCTTCATTCCAAGGATCGAGCCGTTCATGTAAACATTTTCTCTGCCGCTCAACTCGGGGTGAAAGCCCGTGCCGACCTCAAGCAGGCTCCCGATGCGCCCGTAGAGTTGTGCGCGCCCCTCTGTCGGCTCCGTAATGCGAGAGAGGATTTTCAGGAGCGTCGATTTGCCCGCACCGTTACGCCCGATGATGCCGACGACCTCGCCCGGGCGCACCTCGAAATTCACGTCCTTGAGCGCCCATACCGTCTCGCCGCCGTTGCCCGCGCCGCGCCGAAGGCGGTTGAGCGGCGCGCGCAGTGCTCCCACCAATGCGTCGCGCAGAGTGTCGTAAGACTTTTGGCGCGAGCCGATATAATACTGCTTGCCCAGATTCTCGACTTTGATGATCGGCTTCATCGGCCTCTTCCTACACAATGTCGGCGAAGTGCGTTTCCATCCGCCGAAACGAGAAAGCGGCGTATACGAGCAGGGCCAGCGTGATGGCGGTAGAACTGGCGAGGGCCGTCCAGTCGAACCCCCGACCGAGCAGCGCGGCGCGGAAGCCTTCGATGACGCCCACCATCGGGTTCAGGGAGTAAAGGCGCTGCCACTTGCCCGGCACTGCACTCATGGGATAGACGACGGGCGACGCGAACATCCAGAGCTGAAGCAGCAGCGGCATCATCACGCCGATGTCTCGATACCTGACGTTGAGGGCCGAAGCCACCATCCCGACGCCCAGCGCGAGCAGCGTGATGATCGCGACGAGCACCGGCAGCATCAGAACGCCCCTCGTCATCCCGACCCCGTAATAGGCCATCAGCACGATCAGCACGATGAAAGAGATGAAGAAATCCAGCAGACGCGCCGCAATCGCCGCGATGGGGATGAGCAAGCGCGGGAAGTAGATTTTGGTTATCAGGTGCGCGTTGCCGACGAGGCTGCTACTGCTCGAAGTGATTGCGCTGTTGAAGAAAGTCCACGGCAGCAGACCCGCGTAGACAAAGAGCGGGTACGGGATGTCGTCGGAAGGCACGCGCACGACCCGGCCCAGGAAGATTGTGAAGACGAGCGTGGTCAGAAGCGGCTGCATCACCACCCACGCAACGCCGAGGGCGGTCTGCTTGTAGCGCACCTTTACGTCGCGCCACGTTAGGAAATAGAGCAACTCACGATATGTCCAGAGGTCGCGGACATCAAGTGGTGCCCAAGAAGTGCTCGGTTGGAGCGTGACTAGCGGCTCGTCCGGCAGGCTGTATGGCGGAGCGCTTCGTGTGGTGGTCTCGACAGCGGTTGATCCCAGCGTGCCCGCGGTATTACGGGTATTCATTCCCATTCGATTACGAATCCCAGGAGCATCGTGCGTTCGGCTCCCCCATCCCCTCGCTCGGACACTGCTGTACTCTTCAGCACGTAAAGACAGGAAGTAACGTCCTTAGGCGGAAAAAGAAGTCTAGCCGCTTACCGCTCGCGGCGTCAAGCAGGGCTAAAACCTAACATTTCAGCGCGGTAGCAACACGAAAGCCCCCTGCCCACGCTTGCGTGCGGACAGGGGGCTGATCGTTCGAGTGAACGAGGGGTAATTCTTACTGCTTGGTGGTGGTGCCGTTCAACGACCCGCCAGCAACGTCGCCGACTCCGCCGTTACCCCTGATCTTGTTGTCGAGGAAGGTAAAGACGGTTCCCCCGGCGATGTTCACGCCTCCTCCGATGTTGTTCAAGACGCTCACGTCCGAGATGCGGACGGTCGGCGCGCCCGCGCCCGCCTGCAAGCCCATACCCGTGTTGCCGAACGTCGTGGAGTGGTCAATGTTGACCGAGGAGTTGTTCTCTACCTGAATGCCAATCGAGGCGTTCATCGAGGTGCGGCAGTTGTTGATGTAGCCCGAGGTGTTGTTTACGATGTGGATGCCGACCGAGCTCTTGTCAACGCGAACGCCGTCCAGGTTCACCTTGACTTGACCGACGGAGGTCGTAACCTTGATGCCGTCGCCGAGGTTTTCCGCGATGAAGGAGTCCCTCACGAATAACTGGCCGCCGTCCAACACAAGGTTCACGTTGATGCCGACGCCGGAGCCGGCCTTGAAGCCGAAGATTTGGCAGTTCTCCACGTAAAGGGCCTTGCCCGATGTGTAGTTGATGCCAATCAGCCCGGTGCCGGCCCCGTTGATTGAGATGTTGCGGAGCCTGATGACCTTCGTGCCCGGCGCGCCGCTGCCGGAATCGTTAACGTTTACGCCGTTGGTGCCAGCGGCGAGGATGGAGGCGAACGTGCCGCCGCCGTCAATCGTCACCGACTTGGTAAGCGTCACCGTGCCGAAGCCGCCCGGATCAATGCAGTCAATCTCGCCGCCGTCGGCGGTCTTCGAGATGGAGCCAGCGAAGGTCTTGCAGGGGGCCGTGCGGCTACAGGGGTTGGCGTCGTCGCCGACGCCCGACACCCAGGTTCTCGTTGCCTGCGCCTGGGCTGCTGACGCGCAAGCAAGGGTGAATACGAGAAACGCAAATGCTTTGAGGGTGAAACGAATCTTGTTCATGGTTAAGTCTCCTTCAGTCTTGGGAAGCTGGATAGTTGGGTGGCGCTTGTTGGCAGTGTCGCACCTTAATCTCTAGGAATAGCGACAAGGGGAAAACTTGAAGTGTTAAGCCTGTGCCGAAGTTGTCAAGGCCGAAGTTATCAAGCGAGGTTTCCCGCGTGCAGGCTCTCTTCCGCTAGAAGCGGGGCAAGTATTTATGCTAAATGCGCTCCATTGTCAATGGGAAATTGACCGGGGAGTGATTTTATTTTTTATTGACCCGGAAGTGATTTTATTTATTTGGAGCCTTGCTTATTTATGCGGGATGAAGTATAGAAGGCTGCTCCTGCGGCCTCGACGTACGGGAGAAGCCTGATCCGGAGCGTCTGCAAGGCTTCAATAATTCCTAGCACGGCACTGAAGAAGCTTCCGCTCGTTACAACTTCCATCCCAGGTATGCCCTTCGATATTAAGAGGAGAAAAATCCTATGAGACCCCCGCTGACATCCCACCCGACTCGCCAAGCGAATAAGGCTTTTCAAAATACGCATGATGCGAAGCCGACTATGCGCTTACCGAGCAGGACGCTGCGTTCCCTCCTGCTCATACTCTTTATCGTAGCCGTAAGTGCCGTCGCTGCCCTGCCCGGCTCCTCCTCCGCGCGGGCGAAAAAGAATTCGCCGCCGGACAACAGTTCTAAAGCCGTCGGAGTCGAGTTGGCCGCGCCCGTCGAGTTCCGGCAGGCCGCGCCCTCGCTCCCAGTCGCACCGCGCCTGAAGACGGCGGGACTCGGCTTCACGCCGCTCGCGGTCTTCCAGGTCTCGTTCGCCGACTCCGTCTCCACCTTCGATGCCGACTGCACGACCCCGAAGGTGTCTTGGACTCTGGGCAATGAGGTCTGCGTGAAAGTGTCCGGGCCTTTGGACGCATCGAACGTGCTGCGCCGCCTGCGGTTGGTCAACCCGGCTGGCTTGGTCGTGGGCAGCGTAGATGTCACGACGAACCCGCAGACCGTCACGTTCACGCTCCCGAGCAACGCGACCACCACCTTCAACGGCCTGTTAAATCCCGGCAGCGACACCTCGATTGACAACCGCGGCACTTGGCAGATTATCTCGACCAACACGTCGGACGGCAGCGTAGCCGCCTTCGCGTCGATCACGGTTCACGACCCCGTCAAGATAGTCGCCGACCTACAGATCAGCAAGTCCCTCACCGAAGACTCGACGGCGACAGCCGGCGCGAACATCAAGTCCGTGATATGGGTCTTCAACGCCGGCCCTGACGACGCGCAGAACGTGAGCGTCAGCGACGCGACGCCCGCCAACACGACCTTCCAGTCGCTGATACAGACGGCGGGGCCGACCTTCACGTGTACGACCCCGGCGGTAAACAGCGTCGGCACGAGCGTCTGCCAGCCGGATAATATGACGAAGTCTCTAGCGAAGGGCGATGCGGCGGGCTTCATCGTCACCTACAAGGTGAGTTCGAGCATCGCCAACGGCTCAGACCTGAGCAGCACGGCGAGCGTCACGAGCAGCACGGAGGAGACGAACGCGGGCAACAATAGCTCGGACGAGACCGTCCCCGCCAGCAACCCGACCACGCCTACCTGCTCGATCACCTGCCCGGCCAATATCACGCAGACGGCCGCCACGGGGCAGAGCGGTGCCATCGTCACGTTCAACGCTCCGACCGGCGTCGGCAGTTGCGGCACCCAGCCGGCGACAACGTCACCGGCCTCCGGCTCCTTCTTCTCCATCGGCACGTCGGTCGTGACCACGACGACCGAGACCGGCCAGAGTTGCAGCTTCACTGTGACGGTCAATCCGGCGGTGGACAATGAGGCCCCTTCGATCTCCTGCCCGTCCGACATCTCCGTTCCCGAAAGCTCTTCATCGTCCAACTCGGCGAACGTCAGTTACTCGGTGACGGCCAACGACAACAGCGGCACCGCCGACATCACCTGCAACCCGCCCTCCGGCTCCAGCTTCCCCGTCGGCACGCACGAGGTCATCTGCACCGCGACCGACCCGGCGGGCAATAGCGCCAGTTGCACCTTCAACGTGACGGTGACGGACGTGGGCTGCAATCTCGACGCGAGTTCCGCGGCACCCGTGCCCAATGTGATGTCGCTTCCGACCATCACGCGCGCCTGCTCCGTGACGCTTCTGGCGGCTGACGATCCGACCGCCACCGACGCCTGCGGCGGCACGGTCAGCGGCGAGACGAGCGACCGCACCTACGACGCGCCGGGCACATACCCGGTCGTCTGGACTTACACCGACAGCGCGGGCCACACCACAACGCAGAACCAGACCATCGTCATCCTGCCCGACACCTCGGCGCCCGTGCCCGACGCGGCGTCGCTACCCACCGTCACCGGCGAGTGCTCGGCTGCCATCACGGGCGACCCGCCGACGGCCACCGACAACTGCGGCGGCTCCGGCATCGTGGGCACGCCCCTCGACCCGCTCAGCTACAACACGCCGGGGACGCACGTCGTCCGCTGGAAGTTCACCGACGCGGCCAACAACTCCACCATCCAGAACCAGACCGTGATCGTCACCGACAGCGCGCCGCCCGTGCCCAACGTCGTGTCGCTCCCGACGCTCACCGGCGAGTGCTCGGTCACCGTGACGCCGCCGACGGCCACGGACAACTGCGCCGGAACGGTCACTGCGACGACCACCGACCCGACCACCTACACCGCCGATGGCACGTACACCGTCCACTGGACGTACACCGATGCCGCCAATAACACGGCCACGCAGAACCAGACGGTGATCGTTGACGACACGACGGCCCCCGTGCCCAACGTGGCGTCGCTCCCGGCGCTCACGGGCGAGTGCTCGGTCACAGCCCTGGCACCGACGGCGACCGACAACTGCGCCGGGACGATCACCGCCACCACCGGCGACCCGACCACCTACACCGCCCAGGGGACGTACATCATCCACTGGACGTACAGCGACGGGCGGGGCAACTCGTCTACGCAGAACCAGACCGTGGTCGTTCACGACAACACGCCGCCGACGATCACCGCCCCGGTCGCCAAGACGCTCTACACCGGAGCGGGCGCGACCTCGTGCGGCGTGACGGTCTCGAACCTTGACGCCACGTTCGGCACGGCCACGGCCAACGATAACTGTAGTGTCGCCTCGGTCGTCCGCACGGGCGTCCCGGCCGGCGGCGTCTTCCCGCTGGGCCAGACGACGCTCATCTACACGGTGACGGACGTGGGCGGCAATACGGCCTCGGCGACGCAGGTCGTCACGGTCGTGGACAACACGCCGCCGACGCTCGTCGTCCCGAACGTCTCGGTTTACCTGCCGCTCAACTCGACGGCCACCAGCATGGCCGTCAATTACCCGGCGGCGACCACCGGTGACAACTGTTCGGGCACGGTCTCGGTCGTCTACACCCCGGCTTCGGGGTCGGTCTTCCCCGTCGGCACCTCCACGGTCTCGGCGACGGCGACCGACGCCCACGGCAACACGACGACGCAGACCTTCACCGTGACGGTGCTCTACAACTTCACCGGCTTCTTCTCGCCGGTGTCGAACGCGCCGACGCTGAACGTGGTCAACGCGGGCCGCGCCGTACCCGTCAAGTTCAGCCTGAGCGGTAACAAGGGGCTGAGCATCTTCGCGGTGAACTCCCCATCCTCGGGGCAGGTCACTTGCGGCACGTCAACACAAAGCGACGTGCAGGATACGACTACGGCGGGCAGCAGCAGTCTCAGCTACGACGCGGGGTCGAGCCAGTACAACTACGTCTGGAAGACCGAAAGCTCGTGGGCCGGTCAATGCCGCGTGCTCAACGTCACGCTCAACGACGGCACAGTACACACGGCACTCTTCAAGTTCAAGTAGAGAAGTGAGCGGCCCGGGGGGCCTTGCGGGCTTTATCGCAGCGCTCCCCGGAACGGCCTTCGCTAGACTGAACTCTCAACACCACTACAGCAAAAGGAGGGGCGGGAAAGTTTCCCGCCCCTCCTTTTTGTCTGTCCGCGTCACAATCGGACGCACGCGGGCGGGAGCATTCTTGACACCCCTCAAACCACATCCCTATACTCGAAACCTTTGTCGGCCCACACTTCATCTTTAGACACACGAATGACGCCCGAAAAGCCAACGCACGCCCCCTGCCTCTCCGTCGTCGTCCCCGCCTACAACGAGGAGGCGACGCTTGAGCACGTGGTCGAAAAACTACTTCAACTTCCGCACCTGCTCGAAGTCGTCGTCGTCGATGACTGCTCGTCCGACCGCACGCAAGAGGTCGCGCAACGCCTCGCGGAGACGTACCCGCAGGTCAGGGTCGAGCGCCACGCGCGCAACTCCGGAAAGACCGAGGCGCTCAAGACCGGCTTCGCGCTGACGCGTGGCGAGATCGTCATCATTCAGGATGCCGACCTCGAATACGACCCGGCTGAGATTCCCTTAGTCATTCAGCCGATACTCCAAGACCACGCCGATGTCGTCTACGGCTCGCGCTTCCTCGTGCGGCGCGCGACGCGCGTGCTCTACTTCTATCACTACCTCGCCAACAAGTTTCTGACCTTCCTGTCGAACGTGCTGACGAACCTCAACATGACCGACATCGAGACGGGCTACAAGGCGTTCCGCGGCGAGATCATCCGCAACATGCGGATTACTTCGAGCGGCTTCGGCTTCGAGGTCGAGGTGACGGCGAAGGTGGCGAAGCTCGGGTGCGCCATCTACGAAGTGCCGATCAGCTACTACGGCCGCACCTACGACGAGGGCAAAAAGATCGGCTTCCGCGACGGCGTGCAGGCGCTGTGGCTCGTCATCCGCTTCAACCTCTTCTGCTCTTTGCGCTCATCGTTTGCGCGCATGCCGGAGCTGAAGCCAATCGAAAGCCCGCGTCTCCCCGGCGCGCTCGACCAGACAGCTCTATGAGTGAAGCGCTCGTCTACGAGGGGCGCGACCTCGAATCGATGTCTTTCGCGCGCAACTACCACGCATGGATTCTCGAACTCTTCGAGCCGTACCTCGGCTCGCGCCTCGTCGAGGTCGGGGCGGGGACAGGCTCGTTCTCCGAGCTGCTGCTCGCGCGTGGGACGCAGTCGCTCTCGCTCGTCGAGCCATCGGCGATGTACGACCAACTCGTCGTGAACGTCGGGAGGCTTCCACAGGCGGAGCGCATCCACACCTACAACGATACCTTCGCGCAGGTGGCCGAGCGCATCCGCGAAGAGACGCGCCCCGACTCGATCATCTACGTCAACGTACTTGAGCACGTCGCGGACGACGAAGAGGAGCTGGCGCTCGTCCACGGTGCTCTGTCTACGGGTGGCCGTGTCTTCGTTTTCGTCCCGGCGCTTGCGTGGCTCTACGGCAGCTTCGACGAGATGGTCGGACACCGACGCCGCTATGCGCGGCGCGAGTTGGAGGGGAAGGTCTCGCGCGCGGGGTTTCGCGTCCTGAAGTCCGTCTACTTCGACTCGGCGGGCGTCCTGCCGTGGTGGATGAAGTATCGTCTGATGCGCTCGCGGAGGATGGAGCCGGGGGCGGTCAAGTTCTATGACAGTGTGGTCGTGCCCGTGCTCAAAAGAATCGAGACGCTGACGCCGCCGCCCTTGGGAAAGAACCTGCTGCTGGTCGCGGAAAAGATTTGATTCGGCGAGCGGCGTCGTGCGGCAGATAACTACATAAAGGACATGACAGGAGAAGAGACGACATCGGAGGACACGACAGGCGGCGTGGCGTCGTCGCTGCGGCGGCGGCTCCCTCTGCTCGCGGTTCTGGCCGCGTCGGTGGCGCTCGGGGTGAGGATGCTGCTGCTCGTCAGGCACTACTCGGTCAACATCCTCGTCCTCGACGAGTGGGACTATTACGAGCCGCTGTTTCGAGGGATGTCGCTCTGGCGTTACTTCATCTGGCAGGTCGGGCCCATCAGACAGGGCATCGGCTTTCTCATCTACAAGTATGTTTCGGAGTTGTCGAGTTGGGATTCGCGCGCGGTGGGTCTGGCCTCCTACGCCGTGGTCTTTGCCGCCTTGCTCTGCGCCCTCTGGCTGAAGAAGAGATTGTCGGGACGGCTCACCTACGCGGACATGGCGATCCCGACTCTGTTTCTGACGCCCGTCTTGACCGGGGCCTACACGATGATCCCCAACCCGGCGCACGGGCCTTTCCCGCTGCTGCTCTCCGTCCTGTACTGCTTGGCGTGGACGTGCCGTGGAAGACTCAAGTACGCGCTGGTCTTGCTCTTCAATTTTCTTCTGATCTTCACGGGGTTCGGTCTCTTTATGGGACTCATTACCCCTGTGCTGCTCGCGCTCGAATGTTACCGCGCGGCGCGACGCGACGAGGCTGCGCGGCGCGTTGAGGGGCGGCGCGAGTTGCTCTACACGTCTCTGGCGCTCGTGTTGTCGCTCGCGTCGCTGGCCGTCTTCTTCGCCGTCGGCTATGAATTCAACCCGGCGGTTGCGTGCTTCCGGTTCCCTGACCCGCAGCCGTCATACTATTTCTGGTACACGAGCCTGATGTTCGCATGCTTCTGGAGGTTCGCGGGACAGGGCTTCTTGCCGTACGTCGTCGGGAGTTTCCTCGCGCTGCTGTTGGCCGGACTGTGCGCGCATCACGCATACCTGCTTCTACGCGACAGGGCCACGCAGAGGAGCGCGAGCCTCATCATCACCTCTCTGACCGGATTCAGCCTTCTCTTCGCAGTCAACGCGGCGGTCGGAAGGGTCTGCACGGGGTTGCATACGGCGCAGGCTCCACGCTACATGCCCTATCTTGTCCCAGCCTTCCTTGCGCTCTACTTTCACCTGCGTCTGTCGGCCAAGAACGCCGCGCCGCTACAGAGAGCGGCGCTCTACGGCTTCCTCCTGATGGCGGTGCTGACGATGAGGCCGTTGACCGAGGCCGGGGCCGTCGTGCTCGAAACTTTCCGCCGGGGCAAGGCCGAGTGGAAGCAGTGTTATCTTGAGACCGAGAACATCTCGGAGTGCAACGCGAGAACTCACTTCGAGGTCTATCCCGCGCGCGGTGCGGCTCCGCCCGAAGTGTTTGAGGAGAGGCTTTCATACCTGAAACGGAGAAGGTTAAATCTTTACGCCGGCGAGTGACGGAAACTTTATGTCGGGGAGTGACCGAATCTTTACGTCGGTGAATGACCGAATCTTTACGCTGGTGAATGACTGATGAAAATATTCGTGACGGGCGGGGCGGGCTTCATCGGCTCGGCCTTCGTCAGGCTCGTGCTGGAAGAGACGACGGAGTGCCGCATCGTCAACTTCGACGCGCTGACCTACGCGGGCAATCTCGATAACCTGAAAGACATAACGGACGACCGCCAACGCTTCGTGCGTGGGGACATACGCGACCCGTCGGCGGTCTTGGCCGCGCTCGAAGAGGGCACGGACTATGTGGTCAACTTCGCCGCCGAGTCGCACGTAGACCGCAGCATCCACTCAGCCGCGGAGTTCATCACGACAAACGTCCTCGGCACGCAAGTCCTGCTCGACGCGGCGCGAGAGAGAAAGGTGCGCCGCTTCGTACAGGTCTCGACCGACGAGGTGATGGGGAGTCTGCCCGAGCGCGACGACGCGTTCTTTACAGAGGAGTCGCCGTTCGAGCCAAACAGTCCATACTCGGCCTCGAAGGCGGCAGCCGAACACCTCACGCGTGCCGCGCGACACACGCACGGGCTTGACACGGTCGTGACGCGCTGCGGCAACAACTACGGCCCGCGCCAGTTCCCGGAGAAGTTCCTCCCGCTGATGCTCTCGAACGCGTTTGCCGACGAAGCGATTCCGGTCTACGGTGATGGCCGCAACGTGCGCGACTGGATTTACGTCGAAGACCACTGCCGCGCTATCCTCGCCGTCATGCACGGCGGCAGCGCAGGCCACGTCTACAACATCGGCGCGCGCAACGAGCGTCGCAACCTTGAGGTCGTCGAATCGGTGCTTGCCGCTCTGGGCAAGCCGCGCACCCTGCTCAAGTTCGTCAAAGACCGCCCCGGCCACGACCGTCGCTATGCCATCGACCCATCGAAGATCGAGCGCGAGCTGGGCTGGCATCCACGCGAGACCTGGGAGAGCGGACTTAAGAAGACGATTCACTGGTACGAGGAGAACGCCGAATGGGTCGCACGCGCCCGAAGCGGCGACTATCGCGAATACTACGCGAAGCAGTACGGGACGATTTAAGAAGTAGACAGTAGTCAGTAGACAGTAGTCAGTAGCGCTCCGCGCCACGGACGTAGCCGCTTTCAACCTGACTACTCAACTGACGAAGGCTTTTCTACTGACTACTGACTACTGTCTACTATCTACTGTCTACTGAACTTTATGAGAGTCTTAATCGTGGGCGCTGCCGGTATGGTCGGACGTGCGCTCAAGGGACATTGCGAGGCGCGCGGCGACGAAGTCGTGGCGCTCGACCGAGGTGCGCTCGACATCACGGATGAGCGCGGGGTGAGGGAGACGTTGGGGCGCGTGCGCCCCGCGGCGGTCATCAACTGCGCGGCGTGGACGGATGTGGACGGGTGCGAGCTAGACCCGCAGCGCGCCTTTCTCGTCAACTCGCAGGGCGTCGAAATCCTCTCGACGGTGAGTAGGCTCGTCAGCGCATCCTTCGTCCACGTCTCGACCGACTACATCTTCGACGGTCGTAAGGCCGAAGGCTTCTATACGCAGCGCGACGACCCGCACCCTTTGAGCGCGTACGGCGCGGCGAAACTCGAAGGCGAGCGGCGCGCGCAGATCGCCTCGGCACGCACCTCGGTCGTCCGCACCGGCTGGATTTTCGGCTCCGGCGGGACGAACTTTCTCTCGACGGTCGTCGTGCGGGCGCGGCGCGGCGAGCGCCTGCGCGCCATCTCAGACTCTTTCGGCATCCCGACCTACGCGCCCGACCTCGCGGCGCGTTTGCGAGAGTTGGCCGAGTTGGACTTGCCGGGCATCTACCACGTCGTCAACTCGGGCGAGGGCGTGAGCTACGAGAGCTTCGCGCGCGCCGCCGCAGAGGCCGCGGGCGTCGAGGGTATCGAGATTGAGAGCATCTCCATGGACTCGCTCAAGCGCCCCGCCCCGCGCCCGCGCAACTCACGCATGCGATGCCTTCTGTCTGAGGCCATGAGGCTCCGGCCCCTGCGCGACTGGCGTGACGCGCTCGCCGAGTTCGCCGCGCTCGAACTACAGCCCGCAGCGGAAGTCCGACCGCAAGAAACGCTGAACTCGGAACGCTGAACGCTGAACTGAAGTGCCTCTGCCTTACAGTTCAGCGTTCAGCGTTCCGAGTTCAGCGTTTGCTCCCGTGCCCGCTGCGATTTGCCTCGCCGCCCGTCTTTGGTATGATTACGCCGCGCTGAAAGACTCGCTTTCGAGTAGATTTTCGTTGCTCCACCTCAGATAGAGAAGTAGAAAGATTATGATGCAAGACAACCGCCTTCTGCCGCTGACCCCCGAGACACTTGACCGACCGCTGCGCGACCTCGCGGCGCAGCCCGTCGCCGTCGCCGCCGCTCCCGTCTCGGCCGAGCCTGTACACCTGCGCGAATACCTCGCCATCGTCCTCAAGCGCAAGTGGCTTATCCTCAGCCTGATGGTGGTCGTCACGTCACTGGTCGCCATACAGATGTATCGCCTGCCCTCGACCTACGAGGCCTGGACACAGATTCAGATCGAGCAGAAGTCTAAGGGCGTCCTCTCGACGGGGCGTGCAGGCGATCTCGTCATCAGGAGCAGCGACCCGAACTACTGGAACACGCAGCTCCAGAAGCTCAAGACGCAGAAGCTCGCGCGCCAGGTCATCCTGCGGCTCGATCTCCAGAACAACCCCAGCTTCCTCAGTGCGAGCCGAGGCACCGGCATCATCGCCGGGCTGCGCCGCGTTATCACGCGCGAGAAGGCGCAGTCTGCTGCGGCGAAGGCGCAGGAAGAGGGCGGCGTCCCCGTGCTGAGCGACGCCGAGTTGACCGCCGACCAGCTCACGCCCGAGCAGGCGCAGAAGCTTGAGCCTTACGAGGACTCGCTGCGCGATAACCTGACGGTTGAACCCGTCGAGCGCACCAACCTCGTCAACATTCGCTATACCCACACCGACCCGCAGATCGCCGCCAACATCGTCAACACGCTCGCCATCATCTTCCGCGAGAATGACATCCGCGACGAGACCTCCGGCTCGCAGAAGGCCGTGGACGTGCTAGCCAATGAGATCATCGACCTGCAAGCGCGCGTCCAGGCCAACGAGCAGAAGCGGATCAACTATCGGAAAGAGCACGATCTTCCGCTCGGTAACATTCAGGGCCAGAACCTGACCGCCGTGCAGCTCGGCACCTACAGCGCGCAGATGCAGGCGGCGGAGTCAGCGCGCAAACAGGCCGAGGCCGACTACACCGCCGCGCTTGAGACGCGGGACACGGTCGGCATGATGTCGCTCCCGCAGGTGCAGGCCAACAAGAACGTCGAGCGGCTGCGCACGAAGATCAGCGAGTTGGAAGAGCGTAGGAAGGCTCTGAGGGTCGTCTATACGGAGGAGTGGCCCGAGATTAAGAAGATCGACGAGCAGCTCTCACAACTCAAGGAAGAGTTGAAGCACGCGCCCGAAGAGATCGTCGCCGGGCTGAAGAACAACTTCGAGGTGACGAAGAAGGCGGAGCAGGCGGCCCGAGTCGCTTACTTCGGCGCACGCAACAGGGCCAACACCCAGAGCGTCTCCGAAACCAACCTCGGCGACCTCGACCAGGCCATCGAGACCGACCGCCAGAACCTCAACCTCTACATGCAGCGGCTCAACGAGCTAAAGGTCACGAACGGCGACCGCACGAGCGGCAACGTCTCGACCGTCGAGGAGGCGCGCATCCCGCGCGAGCCTATCGGGCCGCCGCGCCTGCGTAACATCATCATCGCCCTGCTGCTCTCCTTAGGCGTCGGCGTGGGCCTTGCCTTCCTGCTCGACTACCTCGACGACACGCTCAAATCCATCGAGGACGTTGACCGTCACTTGCATCTTCCGACCCTTGCGCTCATCCCCGCGCCGCGCGAGGCGCGCAGACTCCTGGGACGCGGCGCACCGGAGATGGAGCCGGGCACGACGACCGCGCTCGCGCTCATCGACGACGTGCGCTCGCCCGTGGCCGAGGCTTACCGACACCTGCGGACTTCGCTTCTACTCTCTTCCGCCGGACAGCCGCCCAAGACCGTGCTCGTCACTTCGAGCCAGCCGTCGGAAGGAAAGACCACCACGGTCGTCAACATCGCCACCATGCTCGCGCAGACCGGCGCGGACGTGCTCGTCCTCGACTGCGACCTGCGACGCCCACGCGTCCACACCCACTTCGGGATGGGGAACGCGCGCGGCGTCACGAACTACCTGTCGGGCGAGCTAAACGTGAGCGAGCTGGTGCAGACCTACGAGAAGCTGCCGAACCTCAAGGTCATCCCCTCGGGGCCCGTCCCGCCCAACGCGGCGGAACTTCTCGGCTCCGACGAGATGCGCAAGCTTCTCTATGTGCTTGCCGAGAACTTTACGCACATCATCATCGACTCGCCGCCCGCCATCTCTTTCACCGACGCCTCGATTCTCTCGACGATGGTTGACGGCGTGATGCTCGTCGTCCACGGCGGTCGTTCGTCGCGCGCGGTCGTGCGCCGCGCCAAGCAGCAGTTGCAGGACGTGGGCGCGCACCTCTTCGGCATCGTCTTAAATAACGTGAAGCTCGAAGGGACGGACTACTATTACTATTCGGGCTACTACTCGGGCTACTACTCCGACGAGGAAGCCGCGCCTGTCGAAGGGGCCGAGACGGCTGGAGCGGGCGGGGGCGTCCGGCGCTGATGGACGGCGAGTTCTGCCGCATCGCCCCGGACGTGCGCCTCGGGCGCGACGTTAAAATCCACAGCTTCGTCAACCTCTACGGCTGCCGCATCGGCGACGAGACGCGCATCGGAACCTTCGTCGAGATACAGAAGGGCGCGACCGTCGGCGCGCGCTGCAAGATTTCGAGCCACACTTTTATCTGCGAGGGCGTCAGGCTGGAGGACGAGGTCTTCGTCGGCCACGGCGTCATGTTCACGAACGACCGGAGGCCCCGCGCCACACGCGCCGACGGCACGCCGCAGACCGACGCGGACTGGGAGCTAGAACCGACCATCGTCCGCCGCGGCGCATCCATCGGCAGCAACTCGACCATCCTCTGCGGCCTTGAGATCGGCGAGCGCGCCATCGTCGGCGCAGGCTCGGTCGTCACAAAGAGCGTCCCCGCCAATGCCGTCGTCGCCGGTAATCCTGCGAGAATCATTAAAGAGGTGATAAGTGATGAGTGATAAGTGATAAGAAAAAGCGGATGCTTCCTCTTGCCACTTCTTATCACTCATCACTCATCACTTATCACTTATCACTCATCACTTATCACTTATCACTTCCTATGCCTGTTCCCTTTGTAGACCTACAAGCGCAGTATCGCTCGATCAAGTCGGAGATTGATGCGGCGATTCAGCGCGTGCTCGACACGTCGGCCTTCATCCTCGGGCCCGAGGTCGAAGCGTTCGAGCGCGCGTTCGCCGCTTACATCGGAGCGCGCTTCTGCGTCGGCGTCTCGAACGGCACGGCGGCGATTCAGCTCGCCTTGAAGGCCTGTGGCGTCGGAGCGGGCGATGAAGTCATCGTCCCCGCCAACACCTTCTTCGCGACGCCCGAGGCTGTCTCGACCTCGGGCGCGACCCCCGTCTTCGTTGACTGCGACCCCGTCTCTTACAATATTGACGTTGACAAAATCGAGGCGGCCATCACAGAGCGCACGCGCGCCATCATTCCCGTACACCTCTACGGCCAAGCGGCAGACCTCGACCCCATTTTTGAGATTGCCGAGCGCCACAATCTGTTCGTCATCGAAGACGCGGCGCAGGCGCACGGCTCTCTCTACAAAGGCCGCCGCACGGGTGCGCTCGGGCGCGCGGGCTGCTTCAGCTTTTATCCAGGCAAGAACCTCGGCGCTTACGGCGAAGGCGGCGCGGTCGTCACCAACGACGCGGAGGTTGCGCGCCGCGTACGGCTACTCCGCGACCACGGCTCGGAGCGGAAGTACCGGCACGACTACGTCGGCTACAACTTCCGGCTCGAAGGCATTCAGGGCGCTGTGCTCGGCGTGAAGCTGAAGTATCTCGACCGTTGGAACGAACAGCGCCGCCGCGTCGCCGCGCGCTACCGAGAGCTGCTCGCCCCGCTCGAAGACGCCGGACTCATCACACTCCCGCGCGAGATGTCTTACGCCGAACACGTCTATCACCTCTTCGTCGTGCAGACCATGCAGACCAGTGTGCGCGATGCTTTGCAACGTCACCTCTCCGGCGCGGGCATCCAGACCGGCATACACTATCCCGTGCCCGCACACCTCCAACCCGCCTACGCCTCGCTCGGACACCGCGCGGGCGACTTCCCCTGCGCCGAAGCGCAATCGCTCCGCCTGCTTTCACTCCCGATGTTCGCCGAGCTGAACGAGAGCCACCTCAGATACGTCGCCGACGCGGTCGGAGACTTCTACGCGGAGAGTTCAGCGGCGCGTGCCTGAAGCGGCGCGTGCCTGAAGCGGCGCGTGCCTGAAGACGGCGCGACTTGCGGACGCGGGCTGTGTGGCTTATATCTTTCCGGCGCGTTTGGAATTTCTGAAGCGGTGCGGGCAGAGAGACACCAAAGGTGAGCCTTCTGCCCGAGCGGGTTTAAAGCGATGAGCATTTCCGTCGGGGTCGTCGGCTGCGGCTACTGGGGGCCGAACCTGATACGCAACTTCGCCGAGAACGAAGGGGCGGAGCTGCGCTGGGTCTGTGACAAGGATGCGCGTCATCTCTCGAAGGTCGCGCGGCGCTACCCGGCGGCGCGCGCCGCTTCGGACTTCGGAGAGCTTCTCTCCGACCCGCGCCTCGACGCCGTCGTCGTCGCCACGCCCGTCGCCACACACTTCGAGTTCACGCGCCGCGCGCTCGAAGCAGGCAAGCACGTACTGGTCGAGAAGCCTTTCACGGCAAGCGTGCGCGAGGCCGAACAGCTCATCGCGCTCGCCGAAGCGCGCCGCCTCACGCTGATGGTTGACCATACCTTCGTCTATACGGGCGCAGTACGCAGAATCAAGGAGATGGTCGCGGCGGGCGAGTTGGGCGAGCTGCTCTACTTCGACTCGGTTCGCATCAACCTCGGACTGTTCCAGCGCGACATCAACGTCGTCTGGGACTTGGCCCCGCACGACTTCTCGATCATGGACTACGTCATCGGGCGCAGTGCCACACAGTTGATGGCGACGGGCAGTTGCCACATCGAACCCGGCATCGAGAACATCGCCTACGTCCAGCTTCGCTTCGGCGACTCGGTCATCGCCAACTTCCATTTCAACTGGCTCTCGCCCGTCAAGATTCGCCGCACGCTCATCGCAGGCAGCCGACGCATGATCGTCTACGACGACATCGAGCCGACCGAGAAGGTTCGGGTCTACGACCGTGGCGTAACGCGCAACGAGGACGGGCCCGTCGAAGAGGAGGAGGCATACAAGACGCTGGTGAGCTATCGGACGGGCGACGTGTGGGTTCCGAAGCTCGACTCGACCGAGGCGCTCCGTTACGTCTGTGCCGAGTTCCTCGACGCGATCCAACACTCGCGCCCGCCCGCCTCAGACGGCGCAGCGGGCCTGCGCGTCGTCCGCCTGCTCGAAGCCGCGCAGGCATCAATCAACGACGGCGGGCGCTGGATAAATCTTTAGAGTGATAAGTGATGAGTGATAAGTGACAAGAAAAGAGCAGAAGAAGCCTCTTGCCTTAACTCTTATCACTCATCACTCATCACTTATCGCTAACCGGATATGGCAACGACAGCAGCGAAAATGCAAATCCCTCTGCTCGACCTGAAACAGCAGCATGCCGCGCTGCGCGAAGAGTTGCGCGAGGCCGTCGGGCGCGTGCTCGACTCGCAGCAGTTCATCCTCGGCGAAGACG
This sequence comes from Acidobacteriota bacterium, assembly GCA_032162705.1. Lineage (GTDB taxonomy): Bacteria > Acidobacteriota > Blastocatellia > Pyrinomonadales > Pyrinomonadaceae > QHXN01. Next base: position 11,174 of record JAVRON010000038.1, on the reverse strand, counting down.
TGCGCCTCCTCGAAGCCGAGCTTGCGCGCTACACCGAAACGAAGTACGCGGTCGGCTGTGGCTCCGGCTCCGACGCGCTGCTGCTCGCGCTGCTCGCGCTCGACGTGGGCGAGGGGTGCGAGGTCGTCACCACGCCCTTTACCTTCTTCGCCACCGCGGGCGCAATCGCACGCACGGGCGCTCGCCCCGTCTTCGCAGACATCGAGCCGCGCACATACAACATCGATCCCGCGCTGATGGAGGCCGTGGTCACAGAGCGCACGCGCGCGCTCATGCCCGTCTATCTCTACGGCCAGTGCGCCGACGTGGACGAGATTGCGTGCGTCGCGCGCAGGCACAATCTTCCGGTCATCGAGGACGCGGCGCAGGCCATCGGCGCGCAGGACAAGGGTCGGCAGGCTGGCTCTGTGGGTGCGACGGGCTGCTTCAGTTTCTATCCGACCAAAAACCTCGGCGCGGCGGGCGAGGCGGGCCTCGTGACGACGAACGACGAGCGTCTGGCCGAGCGTCTGCGCCGCTTGCGCGTCCACGGCGGCGCGACCGAGTATCACCACGAAGAGGTTGGGTTCAACAGTCGTCTCGACACGCTTCAGGCCGCAGTGCTCCGCGTCAAACTCCCGCACCTCGACTCATGGTCTGACGCGCGCCGCGAGCGTGCAGACGCCTATACGCGCCTGCTCAGTGAGGCCGGACTCGACGAATTCGTCAAGCCGCCCTTCGTCCGCGCGGGCGTGCGCCACATCTTTCACCAGTACGTCATACGCGTGGCTGCCGAAAGGCGCGATCCGCTCCTCGAACATCTCAAACAGAACGGCGTCGGCACGAAGGTCTACTATCCCGTCCCGCTCCATCTCCAACCGTGCTTCGCCTATCTCGGACACCGCGAGGGCGACTTCCCGGAGTCCGAGCGCGCGGCGCGTGAGACACTCGCGCTGCCGATGTTCCCGGAGCTGACCGACGAACAGCAGGAGTACGTCGTCGAAACCCTCCGCCGCTTCTTCGCGTAGGCGGCAAGCAAGACAGGTCAGTACCGCCTGCTGCAAGCTGTTAGGTTCTATCAACGCGAGGCTGAGATGATCTGACAACCGAACAACAGCATGATGACCGAACCGCGCCCCATTACGGCGAGACAGCGCGACTCTCATCATTCTTCCTCGCCTCACGGCCCGCACATCGGACGCAGGTTATAGAAGCCGATCTCTACAAGCCTTGGTTCGTCTCCGGATGTCGCATGATATAATTCCCTCTCGTTTGCCGGCTCGGACTTCCAGTTCAACATTTCGACCGAAGCACTTGCGATGAAAGCACAGAACACGACAGACGCCCTGACGGGAACCGTGAAGGGGCCGGGCGAGCGCCCGCATGAGTATCTGTTCATCACCGCCGACCACGTGCGTGCGCGCATAGGCGAGTTTGTCTATTACGCGGCGCGCGATGGGCGTGAGGAGCGGCGCATTATCGGCAACGTCACCGAGCGCCGACTCGTACGCAACCTCCCCGACACGTTTCTCTCAGACCCCGAGACGCCGCCCTCGGTCGTCTCCTCGCTCATCGGCCTTGACGGCGAAGGCTGCGAGCTTTACGAGATTACGGTCGAGACCATCGGCTACTTCAACGCGGCCCTTGGTGATTTCGTCAATCCGCGCATCCCGCCGCGCCCCGGCGACCCGGTCTTCCTTGCCTCTTCCGAGACGCTCGCCGACTGCCTCTCACCGAGGCACGCGGGCGAGGTCGGCTCGGCGCACGTCGGCAGTCTGCTGACGCGCGAGGCGGGCGAGGTTCCCGTCGTGCTCTCGATCAAAGACGTGGTCTCGACGCACTTAGCTATCCTCGCTTCGACCGGCTCGGGCAAGTCGTATACGGCGGGCGTGCTCGTTGAGGAGTTGATGATGCCTCACAACCGCGCCTCCGTCCTCATCGTCGATCCGCACGGCGAGTACGACACGATGCGCTCGATTGAAGACGACCCGCGCTTCCGCGACGCGTCGGACGGCTATCACCCGGAGGTCAAAGTCTTCACGCACGACCGCGTCAAGGTTCGCTTCTCTTCTCTGACCGAGGCCGACGTGAAATACCTTCTGCCCGAAGGAACCTCGGAGAAGATGCTCCACTTTCTTTCGCAGGCGTTCCGGCAGTTGACCGCCACGCGGCAGAACGAGCTTTGGGGATACCACGACCTGCGCGACGAGGTGAAGGCGCAGAAGTACGAGGCGAGCGGCAGCAGCGAGTCGAGCAACGCCAGTTCCATCGAGGGCTTGCTGTGGCGACTCGACATGCGCTTCGACAAGCCCCATTCGATCTTCTCCGATCACGAACACATCCCGCTTGCAGAGATGTTCCGCCCGGGCCGCTTGACAGTCCTCCAACTCTCCGACATCGAGCAGAACGAGCAGCAGGTCGTAGTCGCCACGCTTCTCCGCCGAGTCAACAAGGCGCGCATGGCGACCGTTCGCGGCGAGGCCGAAACTACGGGCGACAGTTTTCTCCCCTACCCCGTCTTCACGCTTCTCGAAGAGGCGCACCGCTTCGCGCCCGCGGGCCAAACGGTCGTCTCCACCAACATCCTCAAGCAGATTCTCTCCGAAGGCCGCAAGTTCGGCGTCGGCATCGGGCTTATCACACAGCGTCCGGGCAAGCTCGATCAGGACGTGCTCTCGCAGTGCATGACACAGATCATCATGCGTATCGTCAACCCCGTCGATCAGGACACCGTCGCCAAGTCGGTCGAGGGCGCGGGCCGCCAACTCCTCGCCGAACTCCCTGCGCTCACCAAAGGTCAGGCCGTAATCTCCGGTGTCGGCGTCAACACGCCCGTCATGTGCCGCGTCCGCGAACGCATAACTAAACACGGCGGCGAGACCTTCGACGCGCCCACCGAATGGGCCAAATGGCACACCAAAGAAGAACGCGAGCACCGCGAACAGGACTCCGCCGTCCTCGCCGCTCCGCCCTCCAAGCCCAAAAAGGTCGAGCGCGTCCGAGGCTTTCAAATCTAAAATGGGATTGACTTGCTGAGGCAGTTTGGAATATTGTCGCGCGTCACAGGCAAGCGAGGCTGGGCCGCCGACCGAAAGCTTTAAGGCAAAGCCCACAGTCTCTTACCCGCCCAGCCGCGTCCTATTCCTTTTCGCTTCGACCGCCCACTCTTCTGATAGGAGGGATTTCCCCTATGCTCCACGTTTCAAGGCGCTCCCCGGCGCTCTACGCTCTCCCGCTTCTTCTGTTGGCCGCACTCGCAGTCCTCGCCTCGCCGCAGGCTGCGCGCGCGCAAGACAGTGCCGACAAGTTAAAGGAAGAGCCGCCCTTCCACGAGTACAAGGGCGTCCGCATCGGTATGACCGCCGACGAGGCGCGCAAGAAGCTCGGCAGCCCGACCGACAAGGACGACAAGCAGGAAATCTACTCGGTCAACGACAACGAGACCTGCCAGGTCTACTACGACGATACGAAGAAGGTCTTCGCCGTCTCGGTCACATACCTCGGCGGCAAAGCCATCCCCGTCGCCAAGAGCATCCTCGGCGCTGACGTGGATGCCAAGCAGGACGGCTCGATCTACAAGCTCATACGCTACCCGAAGGCAGGTTACTGGGTCTCCTACACGCGCACGCCCGGCGACTCGCCGATGACTATCATCGCGATTCAGAAGATTCAGTAACCGAGCCGCCCAACGGAACGCGCGAGCAGTGCCAGCCCCGCAGCCCTTCACCCGCCCCCGCCGCGGGAGGGCTGATGACCGCGAAGCGCCACACGCCCGCGAAGCGCCGCGCGACTGAGAAGGCCGCACGCCCTCTCGCCAACCTTTCCGAAAATCTTTCGGCGGTGTGGGCGCGCGGGACGGACGCGCCGGAGAGTACCAACGCTCTCCTGCGCGTTGTTGCTTTTCGCCCGGCGGATGCTAAGATAAGCCCGACTTTCAAACGCCCCCTAAATCATTAAGCGCGACCGCCCAATCCTTCCGTCCCCACGGGGAGATTTGCGACCCCTGCGACCCGCAAACCTGATGCGGACGGCCACGCTGACCTTACTGAGGATGAATATGGCGGATCAGAACGCTTCCGTGCAGCCCGGCGAGCGGCGCATCTCGACACTGCTCTCGACGCGGCGCGACGAGATTTTAAATCTCTGGATCAAGGAGCGGCTCGAAGCCGACGAGTTCCGCGACGAGCTGATCTCGAAGAAGGACTTGCGCCAGCAGTCGCGTCAGGTCTTGGACATGATCGTGCAGGCCGTGCAGGACTCAGCCGCCTCCGACTTCAACCATCCTGCCTTCGACGACCTGCGCCACTACCTCAACGAGATTTCCCACATGCGCGCGGTCAAGGGCTACACGCCGCTTGAGAACGCGACCTACGTCCTCTCTCTGCGTAACGTCGTCCTCCCGCTGCTCGCCGAAGAGCTTGAGGGCAGCGCCGACTCGCTCGTCTCCGAGATGACCTACTTCACGCGGCTGCTCGACAAGATGGGGCTTGTCATGGTCGAGAACTTCATACGCTCGCGCGAGGAGATCATCCGCCAGCAGAGGGCCGACATGATGGAGCTTTCGACCCCCGTCATCAAGGTCTGGGATAAAATCCTGACGCTCCCCATCATCGGCACGCTCGACTCGCGCCGCGCGCAGATGATGATGGAGGCGCTCTTGCAAAAGATCGTCGAGACCGGCAGCACAATCGCCATCCTCGACATCACGGGCGTCCGCACGATGGACACGCTCGTCGCCAACCATCTCATCAAGACCGTCACGGCGGCGCGTCTGATGGGCGCGCGCTGCATCCTGACGGGCGTGAGTCCCGCGATTGCACAGACGATGGTGCAGCTCGGCATCGACCTGACGCAGATCACCACACGCGCGCAGATGTCGGACGGCATCAAGCTCGCGCTGGAGATGATCGGCCGCACGGTCGTCCCCACCAAGGCGCTCGCCCGACTCCAGAACGGCAGCAACGGCGACGGCCTGCAAAAGACCGTCAAGCAGACCGAGCAGAGCATCGCGATGGGCGGCGAAAAGAAACAGGAGGGATAGTGATAAGTGAAGAGTGATAAGTGATAAGAAAGAGCAAGGGCGACCTTTCTTTCTTATCACTTTTCACTTATCACTCTAAAAAAATGGACGGACAGCAACGCATTCCTATCTTGAAGGTCGGGCGGGTTCTGATCGTGCCGATTCAGGTGGACATGGACGACCAGACGGTCATTCATCTTCAGGAGCGCATCCTTTCGGAGCTGGAGCGGACGGGCGCGCGCGGCGTGCTCATCGACATCTCGCTCCTTGAGATGGTGGACTCCTTCATCGGGCGCGTGCTCTCGGACATCGCGGCGATGGCGCGCATCATGGACGCGCGGACGGTGGTCGTCGGCATGCAGCCGGCGGTCGCCATCACGCTCGTCGAGTTGGGGCTTGAGCTGCGCGGCGTCGATACCGTCTTGAACGTGGACGAAGGCATCAGGCTCCTCAGGAGCGAGTTCGGCATCGACGAGGACGAGGACGAGAGTACGACTTACGGGGGGGCGGGCGCGTTTGCAGAGCAGGTCAATCGCCCTTGAGAGCGAGCACGACATCGTCATCGCGCGCAGCGAGGTGCGCGCCATCGCCGTCCGGCTCGGCTTCCGCCTGATAGACCAGACGCGGCTCGTCACCGTCACATCGGAGCTGGCGCGCAACGTCGTCAAATACGCCGAACGTGGTCGCATGACCGCGCAGCCGCTCGACGCCGCGCAGGGGCGCGCTGGCCTCCGCCTCACCTTCGAGGACAGCGGCCCCGGCATCCCAGACATCGCCGCCGCCATGCGCGACGGATTCTCGACGGGTCGCAGCCTCGGCAAGGGGCTGCCCGGCTCGAAGCGTCTCGTCGATGTCTTCGAGATCGAGTCCGAGGTCGGTCGCGGCACGCGCGTCTCGGTCGTGCGCTGGCTCTGAAGTGCGAGGTTAGGGGTTAGAGGCTAGAGGCTGGTTTTAAAGAGGCGTCGGCAATCTTGCATAAAGAAAGCGACGAGGTAATGATCGCAACAACTAGCCTCTAGCCTCTAACCTCTAGTCTCTTTTTATTGCCATGAGAGTCTTTCACACACAGGAGATTAAGGACGAGGCGCAGGTGGGCGCGGCGCGGCGCGGCGTGCGTCGCTTCGGCTCGCGCATGGGCTTCAATGATGAGCAGCTCTCCGAGCTTGACATCGTCGTGCAGGAGATCGGGACGAACGCCGCGCGCTACGCCTCGGCGGGCGGATGTCTGCACTGGGCGGAGGCGGAAGGCTCCGAGCCGGGGCTTGAGCTTTTCTATTTCGACAAGGGGCCCGGCATCTACGACCTCGAAAAAGCTCTGCGCGACGGCGTCTCGTCAGGCGGGAGCCTTGGCACAGGCTTCGGCGCGATGCGACGCCTCCTTGACGAGTTCGACGCCTACTCGACCGTCAAGGGCACGACGCGCCGTCTCACAAATGCGCGCCGCACGAATTGCGGCACGGCCATTCTCGGGCGCAAGTGGGTCGCCTTCGCCGGAGACGAAGCCTCGCGCGGGAGCGAGCGACTGACACGACACATCGGCGTCTGGAGCCGGCCCCATCCCGGCGAGGAGATGAACGGCGACGCGTATTTCATCGGACGTCATGAAGGCGAGACGCTGCTCGCGGTCGTCGATGGGCTTGGGCACGGGCGTGGCGCGCGCGAGGCCGCGCAGGCCGCAACCGACGTGCTCGAACAGTGGCGCGGCGAACCGCTCGACGAGCTGATCCTCGGCGTCCACGACGCTTTGCGCGCGACGCGTGGGGCCGTGATGGGTGCGGTCGTCCTCGACCCCGCGCGCGAGTCTTTCACATACGCGGGCGTCGGCAACATAGAGGTGCGTGTCCTCGGCTCGACCGACCCGGCGCGGCCTATCCCCTCGAACGGAACGCTCGGCGCGCGGCTCTCGAACGTGCGCGTCTGGCCGCATCGCTGGACGGAAGGGACGACGCTCGTGCTCGCCTCCGACGGCATCAGCGCGACGTGGGACATCACGGCCTATCCCGGCCTCGCCGTCAAAAGCCCGCAGCTTCTCGCGGGCATCCTGCTCCGCGACTTCAACCGCATCTCCGACGACGCGACCGTCCTCGTCTATCGCTGAGTCAAAAGTCCTCTGCTTGTAATTTATCTCTTCCGCACGAAGACGAAGTCGCCGCTCTCGTGGCCTGAGTTGCGTAAGGGGTTGTACTCCGGCGTCTGTTCGGAACGCCCGGAGACGGATTCGCGGATGTGGTTGTAGAAGAGTTCTTCGGCGGTGAAAATGTCTGAGTCCGCATGGTCGAGTCCGCGCAGCAGGGCGCTGGCGAAGACCGAGTGGCCGCCCTCGCCACCGTCCGCCACAGGCTCGTTGCCGCCGCTCGCGATGAGCGTGCGCGAACGGCCCTCCAGCATCCGACGGATGTACTGTGCGCGGCCCGCTGCCGCCGGGCGTGCCATGTCTGGGTTGATGCCGCGGACGATTGTCCCCGAGTAGCAACTGTCGGAGATGATGAGGACGTGGCGGGCCGGGATACCTTTGACGTTGACGGTCACGTCGTCGGCGCTGATCCAGTTGGCGTTGTCGTTCAAGGTGGCGTCCACGGGCAGCCAGTAAGCTTTCTCCACGTTGCGGTCGAAGTAGCCGTGCCCGGCGTAGTAGATGACGAGGTTGGACGAGGGGTCGAGGTCGCGCCGGTACTTGTTGAGCGCGCCGACGATCTGCTGGCGCGTGGCGTTCAAGAGTAGAGTGACCTCGAAGCCGAGCCGGTCGCGCAACACGGCGGCGACGGCCTGCGCGTCTGCCTCCGCTGTCTTCAGACGCGGGAGTTGCCGGTAGTCGTTGACGCCGATGACGAGCGCGTAGTAACGACCGGAGGAGAGCGACGAGTCGCCCGTTGTTGTCAACGTTGGCTCGACGGCCCCGGGCGCGTTGGCCGCAAGCGACTCCCTGCGGAGCGTGAAGTCGGTCGTGGCGCGGTTGCCGTTGATGTCGATGGCCGCGACGGTGATCTTGTTTTCGCCGACCTTCAGCAACACATCCGCGGAGAAGTTCCCCTGCTCGTCGAGACGGGCGGGCATGCCCTGCACGAGCACATCGTTGACGCCCGACGCGTCAATCGCGCGTCCCGTGACGGTGACGCGACTTGACTGCGTGCTGAGTTTCAGCCCGCGTTCAAGCTGCGGCGACGTGACGGTGATCTGCGGCGGCACTGTGTCTTTGACAAGCCCCATGTCCTTCGAGGGAGATGCGCTCGGCACGGCTGCGGTGGGACTGACGCGCTTCAGCACGTAGTTGCCCTGCGGCGTTTCGAGGTACATCTCGGTCTCTTCCGGGTTCTCACTGTCGGCGCGAAAGGTCACGAAGTCGGCACTGCCATGCCAAAGAAACCTGTAGCGGCGATTGCCGACCTTTTGGAGAGCACATGTCTCGTTGCCAGACAATCTTAGACGGAGCGCGGGGTCTATGAGCGTGCCGCCCTTGCCGCTGGCCTCGACTATCACCGTCTGGCCCTTCTCCGCGAGAAGGTAGCTGCCCGCCTCGCCCTCCTCTTTGACCTTGACGCCGCCGCCGATGATGTTTCCGACCGCAGCGCCGCTGCCGCTCTCGGCAATATGGCTGATGATCGACCCGACCGCGCCTCCGACCGCGTTGTGCTCTTTGTCTTCCGACTTCGGAGACTTAACGCCCGCCAGCGCGAACGCCTCTTCGTAAGTGGGCCGACTGCCGTCGCCCGGCTTCAGCGTCGGGTTAACCTGCGTGCCGCACTTCACGTCTTTGAGGAAGGCCGGTGCCACGCCGGGGGCGCTTACGATGATGATATACGTCCCATCGATGGACAGCCCTCTATAGGTAAACCCGCCGAACTCGCTCGTCCTTGTGTGATACTCGCCCGGCGCATCGACCCGGTAGATGTCTATCTCGGCATCCTTAGCGTAGCCCTCCAAGCTCCCATCATCTTTAAGCCGAAGGATGTATCCGCTTATCGCGTCGGGTGGCGTCTTTGTCTGTGAGAACGCTTCGCCCGCGAAGGCGAAACAAAGGACGGCGAAGACGAAGACCGGGATGAATTTTTTTGGACTGGGCATGTGCGGCGCTGGCGCTCCTTCCGGAAAGCTCGGGAGGCTTTTATGCCAAATACGCCCGAGAGTCAACGTAAATCATGGCGCTCCCCGTCCGGGCTTTGAACTTTTCACCCGGAACCTTAAACTGGAATCCTTATGCAGGGCATCACCGCGACACGCCTCGGCGACATCTACATCCGGCGCGAGGCCGACATCGTAAAGGTGCGCGAGCGTGTCCGTCGTCTCGCACGCGAGATGGGCTTTGACCCGACGACACAGATCAAGATCACGACCGCGGTCTCAGAACTCACGCGCAACATCTACGAGTATGCGCGCGCGGGCGCGATCACGCTCTCTCTGGCGACGCGCGGCGCGGCGGGCGCGGGACTTCAGATTACGGCTCGCGACGACGGCCCCGGCATGGACGAGACGAAGCTGCGCTCCATCGTGCGCGGCACTTATCGCTCTACCTCCGGACTCGGCGTCGGACTCATCGGCACGCGCCGACTGATGGACGAGTTCGACATCCAATCGAAGGAGGGAGAGGGCACGCGCGTGACGGTCGTCAAGTGGCTGCCGCCCGCGGAGGCCGACGCCGTCAGGCCACGCGCCGACGACCTGCGCGACTACGTCGCAACCGAGGAGGACGACTCGGCGCTCGAAGAGCTGTCGCGGCAGAACCGAGACCTCGTGCAGGTCTTGAGCGAGTTGGAGGAGAAGCGCGAGCAGCTCGAAGGTCTCAACGGGAAGCTCGAAGAGTCGAACCGCGAGTTGAATCAGGCCAACGCGCAACTGCGCGAGCTGTCCGCGATGAAAGAGGAGTTTCTGGCCCTCACCACGCACGACCTGCGCTCGCCGCTGACGGTCATCAGCGGCGTCATCAACTTCTTCACCTCGGGGCGTCTGGGAGACCTGACGGGCGAGCAGAAGAACATGGTGCAGATGATGGAGCGCAACACGCAGAACCTCATCGAGCTGGTCAATGACCTGCTCGACGCCTCGAAGCTCGAATCGGGCACGATGCGCCTCGACCTCGCGGCCATCGAGCTGCCCGCACTCGTCGCAGAGCTGCGCCATCAGATGCAGCCGCTCGCTGCCGAGAAGGAGATCGCGCTCGAAGAGATGATACCGGCAGACCTGCCGCCGCTGCGCGCCGACCGTGCGAAGCTCCGACGAGTGCTCGTCAACCTCATCTCGAATGCTTTGAAGTTCACTGCCAAGGGAGGACGCGTCGAGGTGTACGCCGCTCCCGAGGGCGCATTCGTGCGCGTCTCGGTCAAGGACACCGGCGTCGGCATCGCGCCCGACGACCTCCAGGACATCTTCGACAAGTACGCGCAGGCGCGCTCCCGCGCTACACGCAGCGAGAAGGGCACGGGGCTTGGCCTCTATATCACGCGCCAGCTCGTCGATCTCCACGGCGGCCACATCGAAGTCCAGTCCGAACTCGGCAAAGGCTCTACGTTTTCTTTTACGATTCCTGCGGCAGACGGCGGCTAGACACAGTCATGAACAGTTCGCTCATCACCAGCATATTGCCCGTTATCACTTTGGTGCTCGGCTTGGTACTGAGGGAGGCATTGGATTGGATTAAATTCCGACGTAAACATGGAATTATTAGAAAAGCGCTGATGGATGAGATAGAGGACATCAAATTTTGGGCCGAAGATGCCAGAGAAACCATTGAAAAGATGGTTTCCGACATATCCCAAGATAAGGTTCCTAACGGTCTGTTAATTAAAATCGCTCATCCGGTTTTCACCGAACATTTCCCGCAAGTTTATGTCCAACTCGCTTCATCGGAAAGAATTCACTTCAACGCTATATACAGGCTTGTCGGCTCAATCAATTCGCAGTATGAGAGACTGGCCGAAGTCCGTTTGAAATATGAGTTGGCTCCGCCGCAGCATAAAGAGGAAATGCTCAGCGTTTTGCAAGACACCTATACCAGCGTGCGTCTTGTCTCATACCGTGCTGCCTTTTATTCAGACGGCGGTAAAGAACTTAATCTTCATAAATCAAATACACAGAAGTTAATCAGCCAATATGAGGCAGAGTTCGCGAATCTATACCACCATGCCGCCAACTCTACGCCCCGCATTTAACTCTGATCGCTTGTGAGAATTTCCTAACTCGA
>JAVRON010000037.1:0-37275 GCA_032162705.1 Acidobacteriota bacterium | reverse complement strand
CACGGTCGGGCTTGCGGCCTCACGCCCTATATTCATTGGAGGGCTTCGGCCCTCTGATATCCTCGCCTTGAATCGAGCGGCTTCCCGGTATGGACTTTGTGATTATCAACGGCGATCAGGCGATCTTTGACCCGTCGTTTGGGCCCGCCACGGTCATCGCTCCGCCGGGCATGATAAGCGGCACTACCGTTGAAAAGGTGAACGGCCTGACTGTCTGCGCCGATGGCGACGAGGCTTCCGTGGTCGTGGCCGGGGCCGTCTACTTCACGCCTTCGTTCCCGATTCCCGGCGTGGGAACCCTCACCATCGAAAGCCTCGGGCCCGATCAGAAGGCCACGAAGGGCAAGTCTTCGGGTCGCGTCCTGATTCTCAAAGGCAGCAAGTTCCGCGCGCGCTTCCAGGTGGCCGCCCCCGCTCAAGTTCCATCCGCCAGCGGCACGGTGCCCGACCCGACCCCGATCTACTCCGGCACGGGCAGCTTCATCACCACCAACATGCTCGTGCGTGCAGAGTAGTCCACGTCTTCGATCCGGAGGAGCAAGTAATGGCGACGAATCTGTTTCACGTAAAGGTGCTCGAATGCTCAGGCCTTGACGTGACGTTGGAGCTTCGCATCATCACCGGCGAGCAGCCTGACTTCTATTCCGGGCTTAGCTTCGCCCTGATGCTTCTCTATGACCCGATCAATAAAGAGCAGGTGCGTGACGCGCCGCTCGCACGTGCCGTGTCCGTCGAGCAGACGACCGACCTTGAGTGGCTTGACGAGCACGTAGATGAATACATTGATGATGCTGTCCTGACCGATCTCCGGAATCATCCCGTGGCAGTAGACCTTAAGCGGATGTCGCCGAAGGAACGTGGCAACTTCTTCCGCTCGGCACGCGCGCCCGTCGCCGTATTCGAGGTCACTGTTACGAAGCCTAAATGGATCGCCCACTTGCGTCGTGGCATGGAATGGGACACGGCGGCGTACGACGCGTTTGCTTGACGACATTACAGCTGAATCGACCCGCCGAATTTTTGGAAGTTGGCAAGGTACCTTGCAGCGCGCTTCTTGTCGTAGTTTTCGCTGATGAACTTAACAATCTCCCGGGGGTGTTCCAGAACCTTCCCGTCCGCTACGAGGTCTCGCACGAGACGTGCAGGAAGTTGCGTGGCACCCGCCACATCACGCACTGACTCCCGGGTCTCGTCTCCGCTCTTTATGAGACCGTTCAAGGTCAAGGTACTAGTGCTTCGGGCGGGATATGGCAGCTCGTCCCCCGACTTTTCAAACTGCAATCTCCCTTTGGTCGACGCTTCATATTTGCCGTCGCGCAGCGTCATTTCCGCCGCCTCGGCCTTGAAGTAGCTCACGAAGTGTCCTTCCTGATCCTCCGGGTGATCGCGGCGCACCGTAAATTGCATCCAGATCGGCTTCTTCGGTTCGTAGAGCGCCGTCTCCACTTCGCTATCGAAGGATGACTCCATCTGTCGGTTGACGCTCTGCGGTATTGGTATCAAATTGGAGTTTTTGGCCGGCCCGCCGAAATCCGCGTTCAGCATGTGCCCACTTTTCCAGTACATCCGGCTGATGCCAAGTTCCCTGAGTTTGTCCCATGCCCCGAGGAGTGATTCCTTGCCGCTCGTCGGCTGGCCGCGCGGATGATTCTTTGGATCATTATGAAGGAATTGAACCGTCATGCTCGTCGCCTTTTGGCTGGAGAACCCTGGCGTCACGACCATCTGAGGGACGGGCACGGCTGTACCGGCGAGCGGGGCCTTCCCCTTGTGTGAGGGGCTGGCCGACACTTCAAAGTCAACGGCGGCCTCTTCCTCGACTTCCTTGGCGGTCTCGTTGATGACGATCTGTAAATGTCCCTGCTCCAGCATGGGCTGGTAGGTCGTCGTCAGGGTTTGCGCCTGCTCCTTCTTCTCGGCGAGCGCGGCGGCGGGCGTCGTCGCCTCGGTCGGGTGCGCCATCTTCCCGACAACCTCATTGATGATCTCTTCGTGTGTGAGCGCGCGACCGGCCTGTTGCGCGGCCTCTTGCGCGTCGTCTTTCTTGCCGAAGCCGAGCCGCTTCAAGACGCCCTGAACGAGAGACTTCAGGCCCGTGAGCACCGCCTCGATGGCGTACTCGACGGGTCGCCTGATCGCTTTCAGGATTTTGCGAACCTTGTCGGCCAGATCGCCGAGGCCCAGGAGTTTGGCGAGGAAGTCGATGCCGAGGACGATGAAGCCGCGCAGCGCCGTGACGATTCGTTCCGTGATGGCATCGGTCTTGCCGGCCACGGCCAGCTCCAACGAGCTGAGGAAGGCATCGACGACCTGCTCGATCCGTTTGATGTTGTCGATGAGGAAAGTTACACCGGCGTAGATGGCCTTTGCCACCTTGATGAACCCGCCTACCGGATTGAACAGACCGAGGATGTATGTGAGAGCCTTCTCGATGGTCGCATAGAGGACTGTCTTCTTCACCTCGTCGATGATGCCGTCCACGTGGTCGGCGATGGTCGTCTTGATATAGTCCCACAGACCGCCCAGTCCCTGCTCCCGCACGATCTGGAAGAACTCCAGCCCTTTCTCGGCGACGGCCACGCCCTTCTCCAGCATCTCGACCGCGGGCTTGCCCCACACCCTTTCTGCTATCGCCTTGAAGTTTTCATAGCTCAGACCCAAGACCTGCGTAATCAGACTAAAGAGTCCGGCCCCGTCTAACGTCTTGGGCAGTTGTATGCCCGCGCTCCCCATCGAGCCGCTGAGCCAGTCAAAGAACCCTGTGACAAGATACTCGTCGATCTTTGAGATGAACTGCTTGAAGCCCGCGCCGACGCCCTCGACCAGATTCTCGATGAAGCGGATAGGGTGGGCGAGAATGTCTCCGATGATGTTACCGATGCGCGAGAGAATCGACCAGAGCAACTCTCCCAGCTCCTTGATGACGCGGGCGATATCCCTGATGAAGTCCGCGGCCCGTTCGAGCCAGCCCTTGCTGACATCTTCCTTGATTTTATCGAAGGATGCGCGGAGCGAAGCGACGTTGGTCTTGTAGGATGTAGCCAGCGACTCGGCCAGCTCCTGCTGTTTGTCCCGAACGTTATCCTCAAGGAGGTTATACTGATTATTGAAGAGTTTGAACGCATCTGCTGAGAGCTGCTGCTGCTGCTCGCTCAGACCATTGTATAATTCGTCGGCCTTCGTCCGGCCTTTCTCGACCCGTTTGATGGCCGCGTTCAGTTTAGTGGCGATCAGCACGGCGATCAGCTTGATGGCGCGATCCATCGCCTTGAGGAATCGTGCCTGCTCCCTCAGAAAAACTGCGTCGAAGGTTTCGGTGTCTTTCCCGAAGAGAAAGTCGTGTATCTTGTCGTCAAACTTAAAGAAGCCGTAAATCTCGTTGAGTTGATCCTCCACCCTCGATTCGAATTCTTGTTTGGCCGCGTCTAACAGCGCGGAAAAGTTTTCGTCAACGTCCTTGGTGAGTTTGGTGAGGATATCGTTCACGTCGCTCTTCGTGCATTTGTAGATGTCTGTCAGTTCTTTGAGAACTCTCTGCTGCTCGGTCTTATCATCTCGGACAGTCGCGTCCTGCGTGGTGTTGACGCTGCCGAGGCGCTGGTCTCGCGCGTTGAGCATCCCTCCGAATTTCGCGGCTCCGGCTTGCCCGGCTTTCGCCTGCGCCCGCGTCAGCACTTGCTGCTCCTGCTCGCGAAACTGTCCGGGTGCTTCCGCGGCCTTTTGCTGTGCCTCCTTCTTCGTGTCGAGCGCCTCGATGAATTTCGGCTCCTTTGACTCCGCCAATTGCTCCTCGGTCATCGAGTTCTCCGACATCAAGTCGTCGAGCGACGCGCTCTTCTCCTCCAACGAGATTTCGGAGTCGAGCCGGGGCTTCGGGGCGGCAGCGTCGGGGCTGATGGGGCTAGGCATCGCGCCCGTCTTCTCTAGTACCACCTTGCCCGGTTCAGGAACCGGCAGGCTACTGTGCGGAAGCGCCGTGGGTTGGACTTCGGTCGTCAGGGGCCCGATCTTCTTTTCCTTCTGGTCGTTAACCTGGCCGTGAATCTGATCTTTCACCTTTTCGAGGGGCTTGGGCTGCTCCTTCTCAAATTTCTTGGCGTCGTCCTCATTCTTAGGAAGCTCTATTTTATCAATAGCATCCTGGAGCAAGCACTTGAATTGCTCGGGCGTGAAGACAACTTGTTCTGATTTCTTGGCGGCGGCACCAATCTTTTCGAGATGTTCTTTGCGGTCGTTCCTGGCTTGCTGATCTTTGGGCAGGATGACGGAGGCGTCGCTGGTCTCCTTCTTCTTTACATCGAGAGGACGGTGCGTGCTCTCGGCTTTTCGGGTGCGATTGATGTGGGCCAGAGTCTCTTGAAATTCCGGGTCTTCCTGTGGGTCGAGCGGGGCATGCTCGGCCACCGCCGCCGCCGCCGCAGGTTCGTCGCCCTCTTGTTCGGACGAATCGACAGCCGCCGTTTCGGACGGTTCGGAAACCTCCGCTGGCGTTGCGTTCGCTTTAACGTCCGCACCCGGCGGGACGAGGTTGGAAGGCTCGGCGGGGGTCGGAGCGACCGCGGCGGCTGGAGACTCAGCGGCAGGGGCGGGCGTAGTGGTCTCGGTTTTGCGGGCGGGTGCGGGAACCATTGTCTTGCCGGGAAGGCTGCCGGCAGGGATGTTTTCGGGCAGCAACGGGGTGGGCTTGTAGGCCGAGACCGGGACGTGCCGTTGTGCGGATTCGAGACCGGCGACGATTGTTCCCTCCGGGAAGTTTGCCGTCGATGGCGGGGCGGTCAGCGAGATCGTCGCCTTGTCGGAGACCTCCACAGTGCCCTGCGACGCTTGTTCAATCGAATTAGTACGCGAGACAAAAGTCTTTCGCGACGCGCGGTCGATCAGCTTCCAACTCGTCTCTGCACCGCCGCCGCCGCGCAGCGCCGTGAGTTCGAGCGTGTATGCGCCCGACTCGATACTGCGGACAATGACGCCCGCTTCGCTTGCTTCAGTCGTGAACGGCTTGAGTCGTTCGGCGTCCGAGTTATTGAGAAGGGCAAGCCGGAGCAGTTCGACGGACATGCTCAGAATTGAAGGCGGCGCGGCATCCGCGCGGAGATCGAAGAGCGCGCGCAGTTCTTCGATACTTGGAAGGTCTGCATGCGGGGTGCGATCCGCGACGCGCTCGGGGCCCACTTCACGCTGCACGCTGTGCAGCCCGCCGCGCTGCTGGAAGACATGCGTCAGCTCATGCGCGATGAGCCGCCGGCCCTGCTCGACGCCGGGTCGATATTCGCCTGAACCGAAAACGATATGATGGCCGACGGTGAACGCACGCGCGTTTGCATCGCGAGCCAGCCCAGCCGCCTCGGGGCCCACGTGTGTGCGCACATCAGCGAGGCTGCGGCCAAAACGCGGTTCGAGGAAAGCGCGCAACGACGCGGGCAGCGGTCGCCCGCCACCGCGGCGCAGGAGTCTGAGTCCCGTTTCAAACTGCGGGGTAATCAGGGGCGTCCGCGGATGTTTGGCACGCCGCTGCATCCGCTCCTCTTCCTTCTCCGGCTTCGCGCCCAGTTTCTTTCGCTGCATGTATGGAGCCTGCTGCTGCTTCTCCTCTTCATCCCATCCCTTCCGCTCCTCACGTTGGAGTGCGAAGGTCTGCGCCGTCTCTGCCTCGCTATCCTTCTCCGCCTCGCTGTTCCCTTCCGGCTCGCGTTGAAGTGTCGAAGACCTTTTCTGCTCCTCTTCTTCAGACGATTTTCGCTGGAGCGAGAGCTTCTGTTCCGGCTCCTCCGACTCGCTTCCGTCCCACTTACCAGCCCGCGCCTTCGGCTCGGGCATGCTCATCACGCGGTCGGCCATGCGGTCGGCTTCGCGCTCGTAGAGGTCGCCCGGTTCGCTAACGCGCAGCTTCGTTTGCAAGACGCCGACCGCGAGAGAATCCGCGCCCCTCTGCGAGCGCGAGCGCTGCGGCGTGGCCTTTGAGCCAGAGCCTTTGGACGCGCACTGCTTGGCGGCTCGCTTCGATTTTGGACTTGCCAGTGCTGACATGTTTCTGCTTCGCTAGGCTTTCCGCGATGCACGGAACGGGCCGTCGAGTTCCAGCATGAAGTCGGTGAACCGCCGCGTCGAATGTAGTTTCTTCCAGCCGCCTCTCGCTACGAGTTTGAGCATGCGCGTGTTGTCGGCGGCCACCCGACAACCGATTTTCCCCTTCCGGTAGAACTGTTCTGAGAGCACCTCACCGAATTTCAGAATCGTGCCCTGCCCGCGCAACGACGGGATAAGAAACGCGGAGACGATCCACAGGATGGGTTCAAGGCCGCGGCCCGAGGAGTCGATCATGTCGTCGCGCACCGCCATGTACCCGACGCGCTGCGAGTCTTTGAGCAGGATGAAGGATCGCACTTGCCGCGACCTCGGGGCCGGAAGCCCGAGATGCGCCGCCCATGTCTGGAGCCACGGTAGATCAGAGGCCGTCGCGGGTCGTGCCGACAAGCCAGTGCCTTCTGTCTGCGGCTCTCCGGTCGAAGGTCGGAGAGCAGCGACGGCAGAGGGCGACTGTCGAGCAAACGTGCCCGGTCTGTTCTCCGTCGCGCTTCTCTTCTCCGTCGCGCTGATGATTCTCTTGTCGGGAATGGCGGCCCCACGGTTCATTCGAGACTCCCTGTGTCCGGATCGCGCGGATTGTAAGCGCGCATCCGCCGAAGCAGCTCCTCTTCATTACGGATGCGTGCTTGCACGCGCTCGACGGGTTCGCCGCGCAGGAGGGCCTTCTCCAGTTTGCGGCGCAGCGACCTCAAGTGCGCGTCGAGTTCCTGCTCGGCGCGTGCGATGGTTCCGGCTTGAATCTCTTGGGGCGCTTTATTCATGAGTCGCTAAACTCGCGAGGCGAAATCAAGACCAGAATGGCCTCAAACCTGTTCTGTGCGTTGCTCCCTTTCGGCCCGAGTCCGAGACAGGTGTCGCACAGCGTCACGAACAACTGCGCGGCGACCTGATTGACCGTCTCCGCCGAGACCAAATCCTGACGGCTCGTCTGGAGAGACGGACGCAGCCAGACGAGGTTTCCGCGATAGACGCGGAACTGGTCTTTGTCATTCGCGGGCCCGCCGCCTTCCCCACGCACGCCGTTACAGGTGGCCGCAAAACTCATGTGCGTCGTGATGTTGTAGCTCGCCGTCACGAGGAAGCCGCCCGTGACGAGCAGCGAGATCAAAGCGTCGTTCACTCCCTCTGCGACGCGATTGTGTGAAGCGTTCGCGGTGGCCCCGACCGCGACGACGTGAGCGGAGATGCGCGGCTGACGGTTAAAGGTCGTGCCGCCTTTCTTCTTGAGACCGGGGTCTTCGACGTTCAGCGCGAACTGGTTGCCGTACAGCGTCACGTCATCAAGACTGCAAATGCCGACCGAGAAGCCCGAGGCGAGTCCGGCGGCGGCGTTGCTCGCTTCGACCCACCGCAGCGTGACGTGATTGTTGTTGAAACGGACGGGGCCACCCTGTCCGATGATGCCTCCGCCTTCGCCCGGAGCGCCGACACCACCTACATCCTGTTTGTTGCCCTGTTGGCGTGCGAGATATTCGGGCGTGCCCGAGGGGAAGCTCCAGCGGTTTGCCGAAGGCTCGCCCGATGGCAGATCGACCGACTCCCAGGGCATGCCGACGTTCACGACCGACACAGTGTGCGCCGTGCTCGCCTGTTGCGCCGTGGCATTGTTGCCAAGCGAGAGCAGGTAGTTGTCTTCGATGACGATGGGGCCCGTGGCGCGTGCGGCGAGCGCCGGGCCGTTCGGGTGCTCGACGATATTACCCGTCACGCGGAGCGAGCTGCCGAGCGTGTCCGAATGGTCTTGCGTCTTCTGATTCGAGGCTACGCCCGCCAGCGAAACGGCGATGCCTGAACGCATGCTTGAGATCGACGCAATCGAGGCAGGCCGCCGCAGTCCGTTGTTCCGGATGCGATTCTCTTCAATCAGGATGTCGTTGCCGAAGATGATGCAGATGCCCGCGATGGGGCCCGGGTCGTTCGTTCCGTTGTCGCGAATCTCGTTGCCGCGGATACAGATGTGCTCGCCGTCCACCAGCACGATTCCGGCGGGCGGAATCGTCGAGACGAGGAACTGCCCGAAGACTTCCTCCTCGCCCGGCGAGAGCTTCTTCGTCTTCTGCACGGGTGAGTTCGACGCGAGAGTCTTCGACTGCACGACGCAGTTGAAGATACGGTTGCGCTCGATGGTGATGTGGTCAACCGTTATCATGTCCTGCGCGCCGTCGTCGGCGAGGTGCAGGGTCGTGAGCACCGAAATGCCGTTGCCCTGCATCGCCTCAATCCGGTTATCGAAGATCAGGATATCGTCGAGGTCGCCCGCCGTCTCAGGGTCGAAGCGGACTTTGTGAACCTCAACGGGCTGCACACTCGCTTGAAGGGGCCCGCAAGGATTGAAGGTGTCCTGCAAGCCCGTGCCCGCGCCGAAGTGAGTTCTTCCGGTCGCCACGGTCAAGACCTCGTTCGTCGGAACAGCACTCCTGTTAGCCTCGTTCACGGTTGTCGGGTTAGTGTTCCGGGTCGCGGTTACGGTCGTCGTCGTCGTCGCGGTCACGATCGTGGGGTTTGTGTTTCTGGTCGTCTCGGGTACCCATTCGAGGCTGCCGAGCGTGATGCCGTGGCCGAGACCGCCGACGATTCGATTGCGCCTGACCTCGACGCCGCGAGTTCTGCCGCCTATCTGAATCCCGCCCCACGCCGCGAAGCCGTCGTTCGTGCGAGCCGTCTCAATGCGACAGCCCTCGACGCGTATGTTCTCACCGCGCACGAATAGTCCCGCCTCGTCGCTCACAGAGCCGCGCATCATCAACTCGCACTCGCGTATCAGCACACGCCGACCGCGACGCACGTCGATCCCTGAGCGTGCCTGTCCGCCGACGCCTGCGCGCTCGTCCGCGTCCACGAACAGGCGCTCAAGTAAGAGGTCGTCCGCAAGGAAATCGGCGTTAAGCTCCTCGCGTCCGGCCAGCAGCCCGATCTGACCGCGAGTTTCGAGTGAGAGTTCGCGGACAGTGACGCGCGGCGCGAGGACGTGAATCAGCGCAGGGTGCGCGTCGCCCGCGTGCGTCCGCAGTCGCGTCTGTTGCCCGCAGCCTTCCAGTATCACGTCGCTCCGCTCGATGCGAATCGTCTCGGTGTATGTACCGGGCAGAACGCAGACCTTGCCGCCTTCGGGTGGCAGGCCGTCGATGGCGGCCTGAATCGAGAGATAGTCGCCCTGCGAATCCACGCCGTCGCCGACCGTATGCGTGCAACAACCGCTCCTATCGACAAGGGGACGGAAGAGTCGCCGACAGTCGTGTATTGACTCGACGACCTCCGTGTTCTCAAGCTCGCCGGCCCCCGGCGGGCGAAAGTTAATCAGCGAGAGCGGCGCGTAGAGATGTCGCGGCCCATGCGGTGGAGCGCCGCCCGTCTGCGTCAGGTTCCAGGGCGTCACCTGCTGCGGTGTGTTCGGGCGGACAGTGACCATCCAGTAATCGCCGACACGTCCGCCGCCGGTGAATTCCGGCAGCAGCCCTTGCCGCCGGAGCAAGGCGTGTTGGCCGGGCCCGTTCGCGGTGTCGAGCAGTACGGCATCTGTGTCCGAGTCGAGGCGATGCCAGACTCGCATAAAGAGGTAACGTCCTATGGGGTCGGCGGTGTTGGGAAGCCACGCTAAATCCGGGTGCGCGGCGTCCCACTGCTGAACGAAGTCGTCGAGTTGGGGCAGGTCGGTCGCGTCGATGCTGAATGAGTCTGTGTCCGGGTCGAAACCTTCCGCGACACGCAGATGCACGCCGACCTCTGCCGCAACCTTTTCGTTGTTGTCGAGCAGCGCCGACCAGGGGAGAAACTCGACTACTGTGTTGACGAGCGGCCAGCGGGCTTCGTCGCGCGGCTCCGTCAACATGCGTATGGGCACAAGCCCGCCTTCGGCCTCGCCCAACTCGACCCGATAGAGTGGCGAAGCGTTATCGAATCCCCACACGTAACGGTTCGGCGCGACGAGCATGACGCGAATTGCTTGATTGTCGGCCCCCAGATAGCGGCCCACGTCGTCCGGCGCGCATGGCGCACACGTGTCCAGCGCCTCGCCCGGCACTAAGGTCACACGCAGGCGTGCAGGCGACAGAAGCTCATGGCCCGAGGCGTCGAATGCTCCCCCGACCTCTGCCTCGATCTGCTGCCGAACCTCTTCCCATCCCCCCGCGCAGTCAACCGTGTTCGCCACCTCGCGGACTTCCACACGCGCCATCCCACGCACGCGGAGCGAAGTGTCGATGCCGCCCAACGCGCGCTCGCGAATCTCTTCATCCTCGGTCGCGCTCACCCACTGCTGCCATGCGTGCAGGTATGTAAGCTGCGAGTGCGTGGCGCCCGTCTGCGGTGCGTCGGCGGCCTGCATCTGTAGGAAGTCGCGCTGGAAGACGATGGGGTCGCCGCCCGCCTCGCCGTCAATCGTGCGCTCTTCATGCTCGAAGCGCAGACCCGCGACGTACATCGAACCCGGACTGATGCGATAGTTCAGCGTGTTGACGGGCGGCTCGCCGTTGAAGGAGACGGGCTGAATCGTGATCTGATCGCCGATCTCAAGTGCCGCCGCAAAGCCTTCGTCCGGGCTGCCGGTGGGCCCGACGATGTCGAGCAGGGCGCGTCTCCGCTCTTCGTCGCCGAGCGTGGCTCCTTCGTTGAAGTCCGCATCGATAACCGTCCGGCCCTGCTGCATGCGCGCGCCGACGTAATGCTTTCTCGGTTGGATGAGGAGTCGTGTGATATCGGCGTTTGTCATAACTGTCCACCGCTGATGTTTGTCAAATCGAAAGTCACTCCACGGGTACGCCCGAAGAACGAGTTGCAGAAGCGCGACAGGAGTCCTATCAACGGCTCGACTGCCCGCTCGCACCTGCCGTCACGCGGTTGGAACCAGACGAGATTATCTTCCGTCACAAAAAATTCTGGATTCCCGTGATTGCCGCACCCGAAGATGGCCGGGCAGTGTGTCAGTTGATTGCCCGCGCACGCGGTCAACATCGAACCCAACGCGGCCAGAGAGACCTGCGTCCGGTTGAGCGACTCGGCCACGCGATTGATGGAGACATCCGTCGTCAGTCCGATTGCCAGCACTTGCGGGAGCGAAGTCGGTTCGCGGCTGCGCGCGGCAAACTGATTACCGACGACGGAAAGGTGGTCGAGCGAGACGAGCACCGCGTCGAAGCCTCCGGAAGGCGATTTGCTCGCGCCGTTCGTCGTCACCTGATTCCCGTTGAAGCAGAGTGCGCCACCGTCGCCATCCGGCAACTCCTGCGCCCGACCGTTCAGGTATTCCCTTGAGCCTTTTGGCTGTCGCCACCTGTCGGGGTTCGGCTCGCCTTCCGGCAGGTCTACGGCCTCCCAGGGCTTCCCCGCAGAGAAGACCAACACGGTCGGCCCTATCATGCGACCATCGAGGCTGTGAGAGTGGAAGTGATTACCCGTGATGAGACAGGTTCCACGCGATTGCACGAACGCGGCCACGGCGGCGGGCTGATCGACGACGTTGCGCCGGAGGTGTATGTTGCGCGGGCTGTCTTCGTGCTCGGCGTCTGTGCGTTGAAGCGCCTCGGGCGGCGCGATGACGATGCCGCCATGAAATCGCGGGCGTGGGACGATCACTCCTTCAAGAACTGAGCCGGGCAGGCGCGACGTGCCGATGCCGCCGCCCGAAGGGGCGAGACCGCCGCCCGGCGTCGCGACAGCCGTCGGCGGGCCGTTGCCGCGGACGCGATTCGAGACCAAAGAGATGTGCTCGCCGCGCGCCACGCAGATGCCGCAGACGGGCGCGCCGAGTTTCGACCCGTTCGCTTCGACGAGGTTGCTGCGAATCGTCGTTCCAACAGCGTCGGAGATAACGATGCCACCGACGGCCACACGTTCGCCGTCCGTCGCCGCGCGCTGGCGTGCGTTATCGAAAATGCGATTGTCTTCGATGACGGCGTTCGCCAATGCGAACGTAGTGCGGCGGAAACAGAGAGGCGGCCCGGTCAGGGTCTTGTCGTGGTCTATCTGGAGCGCGAGCGTTGAGATGCCGCTGCCGCCTGCCCCTTCAATCCGGTTATCCGAGATGACAAGCTCTTCGATGGCCGGTTGAGGCTCAGGAAAAAACTCGCGCGAGCCGGTCGAGTCCGGGTCGGCAGTGACCGCCGCGAAGATTCCCGTGACGGCGAACGGAGGGGCCGGATTCGACTGCCCGCGGCCCGCGCCTTCCAGGTCGAGACGGCTGCCGTCGAGCGCGCGAAAGACCACACTGCCAAGCGTGACGGCGTGCCCGCGCCCGCCGATGATGACGTTGTCGCGAATCTCGACATCGCGCGAACCACCGGCCACTTGTATGCCGCCCCATGCGTAGCTGAACCCGTTGTCGCGATCCGTCAGCGTCTCTACTTTGTTGCCCTCAACAAAAGCCCCGGCGGGCGTGTCGATGTAGACGGCGGCGTGATGACTGAAAGCTCCGCCCATCTCTATCGGGCAACGCGTGATTCGCACATCGCTTGTGCCGATGGTTTGGACGGCGCTACGCAGTCCGTTCTTGCCGGATGTCTGCGTGACGGCGACCCGCCGGAGTTCGACGCGGCTTCCACCCAGCGCGCGGACTCCTATCTGCCCGCTCGCCTCGATGGTCAGATCGCGCAGCGTCACGTCGTGCTTGTCCTCCGACAGCTCAACGCTTACGAGCGCTTCGCTCAAAACTTCTTCGGGCGACACGATGCGCGTACGCGTGCCGCAGCCGACCAGAAGCACGTTACTTTTTCCCTTGATGCGAATCTCTTCGGGGTAGACGCCTTCTCTCACGCAGATGCGACCGCCGTCCAAAGGCAGCGCGTTGACGGCGGCCTGTATCGTCTCGAAGTCACCGCCGGGCCCAACGTCGTACGTGCAGCATGCGCGCTCGGTTAACGCGGTCAGAGTCGGACGGCAATCATCAATGGCGACGACTTCGTGGACTGAGCCGGTCGTCGAACGCCACGTCAACAGACTAATCTGCGCCAACACCTCGCGGGGCCCGTGCGGCGGCGAGCCGCCTTCCAGCATGATCTCTCGCGGCAGGATTTCATCGGGCGCTTCGGGTCGGACGGCGACTGTCCAGAAGTCGCCCGCCCGCCCGCGGCCTTTGAAGACCGGAACCAGTCCGGTTGCGCCGAGCGGCTTGCCGCTCGAAGTCGGGATGGTCAGCGTAGAGTTGGAATCCGTCTGTAGCTGCCAGACACGCATGTAGAGATACGTGACGAAGCCTTCGGGGCTGCTCTCGTTGGGATTAAGCTGCTCGTTGAACGGATGTCGCTCGTCCCAACGCAAGGCGAACCCATCCTCTGTCGGGCCCGTTCCCGTCTTGAGGTTTAGGGTGGCCTGCTTCTGCGACTTCGAGTCAATGTTGCTCTTGCCTGTTCCGACTCCGATCTGCTGCGCACTGCCGGGCGCGAGCCGCACGTGAAAGGTGCGCGCCGCAGTATCAAATGTGCCATCCACTTCGCCTAAGATACCGACGTGCGCGGCTATCTTCTCGTTGCCGAACGACTCTCCGCTCGCGGAGCCGCCCTTTGCCTTCCCGTTGTCGAGCAGCGCCTCCCACGGCAGAAACTCGACTACCATGTGCTGTCGCGGGTAATGAAAAGTGTCCTTCGGCTGCGTCAGCATATCGACGCGTGCGCCGCCCCCGCCGTCGAGCACGAGCCGCACGCGGTACAGTGGGGCCGCGTTATCAAACGCCCACACGAAGCGGTCGGGCCCCGTCAGCATGATGCGGATAGCTTGACTCTCGCCGCCGAGATAACGACCTTCGAGTGAGGGCTGGCACGGGCCGCACTCGACCGCGGGCGAGCCTTGAAACGTCATCCGCAGCCGAGCGTTCGAGCGAAGCTCGCACGTCGAAGCGTCGTAGGTGGCCGTGTCGCCCGCGCCGAGGTCTTCGAGCACCTCCGCGAAGGCCGCCGCGCAGTCGGTCGCCTTAACGTTGCGGACTTCAACTCGCCGGACACGTCTGACACGCGTTGCAGCGTCGGCTCCGCCAAGCGACGGCTCAAGGATTTCTCCATCTTCGATTGCCGTGACGGGCTGTTCCCATCCGCGCAGGTAAGAGAGCTGGCGCTGTTCGCCGAGGGCCGGACGCGGAGCAGTCGCCGCGCCCATCTGAAGGAACTCGCGCTGGAAAATAACCGGCTCCGGCTCGTCCTGCTCCCACAACGCGCCTCCGACGTACATCGAGCCGGACTTCAGCGGATAGTCGAGGACGAAGGCTTGTGTCGAGGCCCCGAAGCGCACAAGCTTTGAGGTGACACGGTCGCCGACCCGCAAGGCGGGCATGAAGCCTTCGTCCCGGCTCGCCTTCGCGCCGATGATGTCGAGCATCGCCGTGCGCCAGCCGTCGTCGCCCGCTTCAACGCCTTCGTTGAAGTCCGAATCCAGAAGTGGCCGCCCCTGCTGAAGACGCGCGCCGCGATAGTGTTTGCGCGGCTGGTTCAGATAGCGGCTGATGTCTGCGTTCGGCATAAGGGGTTTCTTCTCAGCGCGCCCGCCCGGCTGCCAGTGCCGCGCTCACGAGCCGGATGCTCATCTCCAGAGTGTCTTCCGCGTGCCACGAATCACGCTCAAGCGTCAGGACGAGAGCGTCTTTCGCCCGCGCCGCCGCGAGTGGAATTTCAAGCCGCACCTCGCGCCCCGGTTCCACATCGACGAGCTTGAGTGTGGCTTCGGCGATGCGAAGCGGAAGTGCAGCAGGCTCGCCTTCCTTCGCGTGTCCGTAGCGAACACGGAACCTGACGCCGCCCGAGACGCGCTCCTGCGTGATGAAGCCGAGTTGAAGTAAGGGCGAAGCGGTTGGTGCTATCGCACGCATCCAGAGACGCATGTAGCGGCCCGGCGATGAGACGACGAAGTTGCGTAGCCGCCCGGCCACGCGTCCGGTCTTGCGTCGGAAACCGAAGCCGGCGCGCAACGTGGCGCGCTCAAGAGAGTCCTTCGACTCGCCGAACTCTTTGAGCTTGAACTCGGTCGTGCGCCCGTCGAGCGAGAGCACGGAACGGCCCGCATGCTCGTCAACCGTCGAGGCTTTGGACGCGGCGTCGGCGTCCACCTTTGAATTTGCCTGACGCGTCGAAGCCACCTTCAAGAGATTCTTCAGGCATCCGGCCTTTTCGACGAATTCGAGAAAGCCCGCCTGCAAAGACATCTCATGCCAGACAAGACCCTTTTCGCGCGACGGCTCGGCGGAGCCGAGAATCTTCCGGCCATCGAGTGTGAGGTAGTGGAATTCGTGCCGGTCGGATGTCTTCTCGGAAGTCTTCACCCAATCGGCGCGCATGCCACGCAGCGGCCTGCCCGGTTGGTTCGCTTCGACGAGATGTTCAAAACCATCAAAGCCTCTCTCGATGGCTTCGGGAACGTGTTCGAGAAAGACGTTGCTGTAAGCGTGAACCTGTCCCGGCGTCTCGTCTTCCAGCTCGGCCTGCGCCGTGAAGAACGCAGGGCGGTCTGCAAGCTCAAACTGTAAAGCACGCTGGCCGTCGAGCTTGTAGAGTTTGGCGGCCTCGTCGCTGTTCGGCGTCCAACCCTGTTCGGCGGGCGGCGTCCCGAAGCGTGCGTCGTATTCGAGCAGCACGCGAACCTTGTCAAAAGGAACCCCCGCCAGTTGCCGACCCTCTGCGCTCGGAGCCGGGAACGCATCCGGATGCCAATCGACTTCACGCCAGAAGCGTGGAGCGCCGTTGATGTCCGGGTTCTTCAAATCAATAACTACCGTCGGCGTGATTGTAGGCCCGGGCCCTATGGTCTCCACCGGCGGCTCTTGATCGGAGCACGTCGTGGGCAGAGGTGGCGGCGGAGGTGTTGGCGGCTCAGGGATGACGTTGCCCGGATCGGGCGGCGGCGGCGCAGCGATTGGGTCGGGCGTGGGACTTAAGACGCCGAACTCGACAAGCGACTGCATCTCGTAATCGCCCTCGAAGAGATATTGTGCAAGCAGGCCGACCGGGCCGAACTCGTTGACTTTCGCGCGGACACTCGACAGTCGAATCGGATTGAGCAGGTGCGAGAAGACTCCCATCTCCGAGCCGTTCTCCGCGCCCCCGAGAAGCGGCAGCGGAGCGACGACCGACAACTGCGCGTACTGCGGGTCGCCGAAGCGCGTCGAGTTGAATGCCGCTTCCGAGATGGGCGCGAGCACGTCGCGGAATCGCGGCGGCAATCTCACAGCGGCTCCTGGCTCGCTGGCGCTGAAACGAAAACACCCGGCCTGATTGTTGATGACCCGTACGCGGCCATCGACAATCGAGTCCGAAGCCTTCAACACGTCCGCTGCAACGTTTCCGAAAATGGTCGAGCCTTCGATGACGACCGTCCCGAAGTTGCTTGAGACTGCAAGATGGTCAGTCGTCTCCCGCGCATCCACGATTGACTCGCAGATCAGAAGCTCTTCCACCATCGAAGGGTCATCCGGGTTATCACGAACCACATGTACGGGGCCCATGATGGAGCGTCGAATGATGAGCCGACGAATCCTCGCCCTGACCAGCAGACGCAGCGCCGGAATCCGCACGCCGTCCGCGCGCAGACCGCCGGGGTCGAAGGTGGCGAAGCGTATTTCAACACGGTCGAAGTCAAAATCCTCCGGGTCTGCACCCGCGGCCCCTTCAATCACGAAGTCGGCAACCGCGCCATCAGCCGGAGGATTCAATGGATCGTTGACGCCGTACCACCCGCCGTCGATGAGGAACGTCGAGCCGATGGCCTGCGGCAAGAGATTCGCTCCGCCTCCGCTCAGCACTACGTAGGGACGCCGCTGCGGCCCCGCTTGCAAGACGGAGTTTTTGACTGGCGAGTTAGCACGGATGGCGAGCGCGTATGTGCGATTGTCGTCAACGAGCAGCCCGTCGCCCTTTAGAACTCCGCCGCCGGGAACCGCGCCCGCAGAGGCAACGAGCGATGGAACATCGGCTGGCGGGATGGGGTCGCGCGGATAGGGCCCGGCCCCTACGTCGCCTGGGAATCCGTAGTGGTAGCGCTCGACGAATGGACTGAAGCTCGCTTTATCGGGCGGGACACTCGCGAAACGTCCCTGCTCGGGGCCGATCAGAATCCCTGCCAGAGTACCTTCCGGGTCGGGTTGGCATTCGCGTGCGGCGAGATTCGCGGCGGCCATCTGCGAGGCGTTGAACGGAACGGACGCCGAAGAAATCTCGACCTGCGCCGGGTAAAGATTCGCCTTGCCTGTCCGCTCCAAAAGGCTGAGGGCGACCAGCTTTCGATACCAGTCGGGAGGATTGACGGCGATGCCCGCGCCCAAATCCTGCAAGCGTCGGCGGAGCGATTGCTCGCTCTTGAAACGCACTTCGAGAAGTTGGAAGAGAGCCTGCTCGTCGGTCGCGGTCGGAGGGTTCGCAAGCTGGAGCAGTGCCTCGATGATGCTGGCCGTGACTTGATAAGCAGTGTGTCCAAGCAGCCTGCAACGCATCGCCTGTGTGATCTCCCATTCGAGCGGCTGCCCGCACGCGGGACGTGAAAGCTGACCGGGCAGAGCGGCGACCGCATCAGGGTCAGGAGGGTCGGCGTCAATAAAGAGTGGGATGTCACGTCCGCTCGGGTCGAAGGTGAAGATGCGCGGGAACCCAAGCCCGTCGGGGTCGGTCAGCTCGACGGGATCGACCTCGATCATCTCATAAGCCTTCAGGCGGAAGAGATGAAAGTTGAGTTTGTTGATTCCAAAGCGCCCGTCACGCCCGCGCAGTAAGCGTGTGTCGAGCGTGTGGAAGTATTCGTCGAAAGGGCCGTCGCTCACTTCCGCGCCCGCGGGGCTTCGCAGGTCTGCCGTCCCGCCGGAGAGTGTGCCTGTAAAGAAGCCTCCGGCGCGCGGCACTGGGTCAAGCCTGTGCCGCGTCCTCGCCAGCCGCCGGAAACCTTCGACGAGCACTACATCCCAACCCGACATGGCGCGCACGAGCGTGTCGAGCAAGTCCGGCGTCCCGCGCCGTCGCCGGAACTTCACGGCGTTGGCTACGTCCACGCGCCGCCCCCTACGGTCTTGTGCCGAGACCAGCCGCGCGCCCACGAGGTCGCCTATGTATGGGACGGCCCAGTCGTCGCAAGTCTCGATGTACTGGTCTTCCCAAAGGCGATCAATCGAGCGTCGGCTGCGTGCGGCCTCGGCCCCGATCAGCTCCACGATTCGTCGCAGCACACCGGGACTGGCTGCCAGCCCGTCCTCGTTGCGGTAAACCTCCGGCACAAGCTGCCACAGCTTTTCCGTGTAGTAGCTCTCATAGCCATCAAGGACTGTGTTCGCGTCACTCATATCTTGTTCGCGTTACTCATCCCATGTTCCCGGTCGCTCATACTGTCGTCCCGCCAACGCTTGCCGGTCGCGGCGCGCTGCCAAGCGGAGTCATCCCAGTCACCGTCACGCCGCCCGTCGTTGTGAATTCGAGATACTTGCCCGTCTCGATACAGGTTCCTTTGGAGTTCGAGATTTGAGGCCCTCCGCCCGCAGTCGAGAAGCTCATGCCGCCGACGCCGATCACGCCCTCAACCTGCGCGACGGCTTCGTAGAGAACGCTGGGCCAGAACGTTCCTCCAATGCTTGCACGCTCGCGGCTGAGGACGCCGGTTCCCTGTGCCGTGAGGCGGGCGAGGACGGACGCGGCCACAGTCTCTTTCACATAGCGCTCGTCAACCTCGACGCTGATTGCGACGGTCGTCGGGATAGGCAGTGCCTGCATCACGTCGATGGGGACGGTCGGGTCGGCCTGTGAGCGCAGAGCCTCGGCGATGTTGGCCGGGCTGGCTTCTCCGATATACTGGACGACGACGCCCGCCTGCATCTGAGACGGTATCCACAACCATGCAGTTCGGGTCTGGACGATGCCGGGCTGTTGGCGGGCCAGTGCATCGAAGTCCGCCGCGGAAACTGCGCGGCCAAAGAGCAGCGCCGTGCGTGGCGCGTTGGTGCGAAGTTGTTCCGGTTGGTCTGGGCCCTTGCCGGGGCTTGCGGCCAAGGGAGAGCGCACCGCGCGCAGACCATTTACCGAACCCGCGAGCTGTGTGATTGCTCCGGCAGGCGGAGCGGCTGCACCTGCACCGAAACGGTAATTGGCGACGACGTTCTTAACGCCCGAAGGAAGCCGTGCGCCTCTTACTCCGTCGCCGAAGGTGACGTACGTGTTCTGTTCGTCGTCATGCTGCACGGTGTAGATCAAGTCCTTGGGCCCGGAGCCGAAGAATGTGTTGACACGTTTCCAGAGCACGCCATCGACCCAGACCTCAAGCGTGCTGGCCGGTGTTGCGCTTCCTCCGGGTGTGGAGAACGGGAGGTATGTCAGAGGCCTATTCTGTAACTTGAAGCGCTGATGTGCGACGCGCGCGTTACCGTCGCCGAGCACTTCGCCGAAGACGCTCTCGCCGCGCGTGGTCTCGACGACGTTACCGTAAATCGTCAGCGGCAAGCTCAGAGGCGTCGCAGGCAACTGCCCCGAAGTGAGCGCCTGAAAGCTCGCACGGCCGTCGGACGTAAAAGTGACGCGTCCGTCAACGGCGATGCCGTTGCGCGCGGCGTCGGAGATAAGGAACTCTTGTTCGAGCACGCCGTTCACGTTGCTGGTCTGCGCCAGCCCCTGCGACTTGGCGGTGGCCGTCGCTTCCGGAGGCGGAAGGACAACTCCGTCAAGCGGAATGCCTTGCGGGTCGGCAAGCTCGGCTGCGCTCACCTCGGTCTTGCCGACGTTTGTGGGCTGGCCGCCTTCGACGAAGTTGAAGTTGAAGGTCAGCTCGCTCGGGTTATTGACGAACGACAGAGGCAGCGCAGGCTGTAGAGTCAATTCGGTGGCGGCCACGGTCGGCGAAGGAATTGTCATCGTCAGGTCAGGTTTGTTATCCGGCTGTGGAATGGACACGGGCTGTTCCGGAATGCTTTTGACTCTTACGGCGGCGGCGCGGACGTTGCTGATGGTCGTGAAAGCATACTCGGCCTGCGCGCTCCCCATATTGCGCGCCACGATAACGGGGTCGGAGCGCCGGAATGCGCTGGGCCCCTGATCGAAGAAGGCATGCGTACCGTCACCCAGATTCATGACGACCTGCGTTGCAGACTTGCCGCCGCCCGTGGTGATTGGTTGATTGCTGGTCGGCGTCGCGGTTTGCGTCGGCCTTCGCGCACGAAGGGTCGAGAGGTCTGTGTCGCCGGGGATGCGTACGGCAGGCTCCAGCGTGACGCGTAGATAGGTCTGCGAGTCCTTACCATTGAATGAGTCGGACGCCGTGACGAGTGTCGCCGGAGGCTCGACCGGATTTGCTCCCGCCTGCCTGCTCTCCAGCAGAACCAGTTCGCCCTTCGCAAGCCCGAACCCGGCAGTGTCAAACAGCAGACTCCGAACGTTGGGCGCGCTCGACGAAGGGCTAGACTTTTTCTGATTCGTCGCCGCGCCCGTGTCGTTCACATCGGGGGCCACGTCCACCGTCGGACGGCGTTTGAAGCTTGAGACCTTCCACTGATTCTTGAGCGGATGAATCGACGCCGCGACGCCCGTCTCGAAGACCTGCGGCGACTCAGTGCCAAAGGCGCTCGAACGAAAGCCCGTCGCCGGGGGGAGAGTAACGTTGAGGGCCCCGTCGGCGAGTGCGGCCAGCTTGGCCTTCGCGGCCACGCCCGAACTCGGTGTGTAGCCGAGCAGCTCGACGATGCGTCGAAGCGACGGACGCCTGACGGCCGTGCGGATGTACGTCTCGTTCGCCACACGCTCGTCGTAGAAGCCGAGT
Organism: Acidobacteriota bacterium; assembly: GCA_032162705.1. Taxonomy (GTDB): domain Bacteria; phylum Acidobacteriota; class Blastocatellia; order Pyrinomonadales; family Pyrinomonadaceae; genus QHXN01. The sequence continues at coordinate 16,494 of JAVRON010000037.1, read as the reverse complement.
ACGTCGGAGACGTAGGCCCACATCTCAAGCCACATCAGTCCGAAGTCGTCACCCGAAGGACGCCAGCCGTCGAGTGCGCCCGGCTCTTTGCCGAGTGCGCGGAGCAGATCGCGTCGCACCTCCGCGAAGCCGCGCAACTGCCGGGGCAGCGTTGAGAGTCCCGCGGTCAGAGACTCAAGCGGCGTCTCTTTTGATGGGTCGCTGCTCATGCGCCGCCCTCCAGTAAGAGAGTCACAGAGCCGCGCTCGGCCCGCAGCGCAGAGTTCTCGACGCGTATCAACTCGTCGTCGGCGATGGCGTAGGCCAGCGCTTCAAAATCCTTGAAGTCCGTCACGCCGTGCGCGCGAATTTCGATGCCGGTCACAGCTTCCACTCCTTCGACCGCGACGATTGCGGCCTCCAACGCGCTGCGTCTGAGCGGCGTGCCGAACGTAAAGTTGTCGGGGTCGAAGAAACCGCGTACGGGTCGCGCACCATTCTTGCCGAAGAGCGCCTCAAGGACGCGCACGCGCACGTGTGCGGAGAAAGCGTGCGGCGAGATGCAGAGCTTGATACGTAGATCGAGGTTGACGAACTTCGGGTTGCGGACAATAACATCGCGACCCGCCTGACGGCGGCAGTTGAGCAGCGCCTCGATCTGTTGACGGCGAGACGGCGAGAGTTCAAAGGCTCCAAACGGGTCTACGGCCGTCACCGCCGACAGCCACGAGCCAGTCCAGAAAAAGCTTCCCTGCGCGCGCTGCACGAACTTCAGCTTCTCGGCCTGCGTGCCGTAATCTTCCGGACGCACGGCGAAGAACGTCTCCGACTTGTAAGCCTCGGGCGCAAGCATCTTGATCTCGGTTGCGGTCTCCGGGTCTATGCCGCTCACGACGGGAAACGGATTGTCAACGCCGACGAGCTGCGCGGCCAGAAGGCTGGTCTCGGAAGGAATCTGCAACGCGCTCACGGCCCCTGCCGGGACGTTGCCCTTCGCGCCGGAGCCAAGCCTGTAATCGACCCTGAAGAGAGTCCCTTGCGCGGGAAGCTTTCCAAATTCGCCGTCACCGAAACGTACCGTGAAGCCCGCGCCCGAAGCGTAGTCTCGATGTACGATCTCCACGCCGTTGCGCCAATGCCCCACGATGCGCCGCCACGTTCCATCCTCAAGAGTGAAGACTTGATCGTCACCGCCCTCGTCGATGAGCGTGCGTTGGAAGAGCCATTCGTCTTTCGGGAGCGAGACTTTATTGACCTCAAAGACGCGTATCTCCGGCACGGTGCGGCGCAGGTCTTCGACCGTGTCGGCAAACGCCAAACCGCTCTCTTCAGTGCCGGGCAGACTGAGCAGGTAAATCGGAGGACGCGTCGCGCTCTCCTCTTCCAACTCTTCGCAAGGGTTAGTTCCAAACAGCAAACTCGGGTCGGCGTTCGAGAAGAAAGGGCCTTCGCGCTCCACCGCCTGAATCACTTGCTTATCGACGGACGGATTGAGGGGCCCCATGCGAAAGAGCGCGGTGCGCGACTCGCCCGCCGTCGCCGGGACGAGATTGCCGGAGAGTTGAAGCTGCTGATAGGGAATCGCGAAGGGCAGCGCGTCTTCTGCCGCCCAACTCAGACGCGCTACGTCTATGTTGAAAAGGTCGTCGTGTTCGAGCCGGACATCCACGATACGGACGACGTGCAGACGGTCGGTCTCGGACGGGTCAGCAGGGTGGTCGCGCAGCAGCAGCAGACGACCATCGCTCCAAAGGTTCGCCGCCGTCTGGTCGAACAAGACTCCGCCCGGATTATTCGGATTAGCCGGATCGTTACGGACGAACAACTCCCGCGCTCCGGCTTCTAGATACTCCTGTCCATCGTCGAAGAGGTACACGGTGAAGTTCTTCGGATTCCAGAGCGCATCGACCGGGAAGTTCTCGTCCCGTTCACGCATGCCCTCGCCCAGCTCGAAGCGAATCGGAGTCGAACCTTCGACGGGAGCCCAGACGGCGGAGCCTCCTTTGACCGAGATAACATTCGGCAGGACTGTCAGCTCCAGCAGCGTCGAAGCCATGCGGCCGTCATGAATCTCGTAGTCGAGCAGGCGTGACATATGACGCAACGAGCGCCGCTCGGTGGCCGTCTCAAGATAGGCTTCACGGTTGAGACGATCCTGAAGGTAGGACATCTCGTCGCCGAGCGCCGCCATCGCTTCAAGCAACATCACACCGACATCGGCTTCAATCGGCAGTTGCCAGTTCGGATATCGTTGCGCCGCGAAGTCGAGCAGGGCGTTGCGGAAGCTGACGAAGTCGCGTGCGAGGTAATCGACGGGGAAGTCAACCAAGTCCTCGGGCGCGACATCCCTCAAAGGGTCGGCGCAGTCGAGTCGATCATCGCAGCCGACCTTGAAAGAGAACTGAACGTCGTTGAAGAAGCGGTCGATGCGTTTGTCGTTAATCTTGAGACGGTACTCGGTGAAGTCGCCCGGCTCGGCCACGCAGATTTCGAGATACCGACGGCCTGCCTCCACGTCTTCGTCCCACAGCATGTCGAAGGGGCCCGGGCAGAGAATCACTTCGACATCGGGGGCCTCGCCGCGTGGGCTGTAGATGCGAAAGTCTGTGATGGAGAGCGGTGCGGGCGTTACCTGCGGGTTGCCGAAATCCTCAAAGGGCGAGGAGAGATCGCGCGGGTCGGTCAGGAAGTAGATACGCAGACGCGTCTGGTCGCACTTATCGACGACCTGCACGAACTCGATTCCCGTCAGGTCTTCCGAGCGTGCGCGGAGTGCGGCGAGTCTGTCTCCGGGGGCGGGCATCAGAGCGTGACCTCCAGATTGAGCACCTGTTGATCGCCACGCGCCTTGAGCGTGTAGGCGATGACCACATCGAGCCGTCCGTTCTCGAACGAGGCGTTAACCTGCTCGACCTTGATGAGATTACCGAGCCAGCGGTCGAGACTCTGGAAGACGGTCGCTTGTAACAGCGTCGCCGTCTCCTGACTGCTCGGCGTGAAAACCATACTCCGCAGCCCAACCCCGAAATCCGGACGGTTCGCACGCTCACCCGGAGCGGTGAGCAGAACCTGTTTGATAAGCCCAACGACGTAGGCCGCGTAGTCGGTCTCTTTGCGGAACCTCCCGAGCGACGCGTCAATCGCGACCGGGTAGAGGAAGCCTTCAAACGGCGCGGGCATCTTTAGAGCACCTCCATCGAGCCGTCGTTCACTTTGTAGGAGGCAGCCGACAACTCGGTCTTGCGGCCCCCGGCGGCCTCCTGCCTGACGGTCGAACTCTTGTGCAGAATCTCCTGCGCCGTCAGCTTGATCTGCGACCCGCTGTCGTTCTCGATAATGATTTCGCCGTTGCTGTCGTCGATACGCAGGGTAAACTTTTTCGTCTTGATGAATTTGATCGACGGGTCGGAGTCCGCCGAATCCACATCCCCATCATTCCAGAAGCAGCCCGTCCAGATAGGGTAATTGGAATCGCCCGCCTCGAACTCGACCCAGATGCCCGTTCCGAGTTCGGGCATGAAATAGAAGCCGAGGTGAGGGCCCGCATACGGCACGCAGGGCATCGCCCAAACCGACACCTCGCCGAGCACTGCGGGGACGAGCACTTGCAGACGGCCCTTCTTCAGCGGGTCGAGATTGTTCGAGACCGTCCCGCGATACTTCCCGAAGTAGTGCGAGCGCTCCGCGACCTCGCTGGCCGTGTCGAGCATCTCCGTCAGTGCGTTCATCAAGAGCCTCCCAGAGCGTTGCGGAGCAGCTCGATCCGCATCTTGTGTGCGGCTGAGTTAACCGTGTGTGTCACCGCCTTGACGAAGTAGTCGCCGCTGTTGAGTTGTCCCGCGCCGGTGACGCGCAAGACCTGATGCGGGGCCACTATGGCGTCGAGCGCATGAACGCTCGTCTCGGCTGTGGCCTGCACCGACCAGGAGGCGTCGTTGATGGCCGCTTGTGTACGCACTTGCGCCTCCTGCGCGTCGCCCGCCGTCACCAATTGCTTCGTCCGCGCCTTCCCCGTCGCGGTCGCTTCGCTGCCGAGCGCTTTCGTTGTCGGTTTCGATACCTGCGTTTTCGTCACCTCGCCGCTGTCAGAGGCGACGCGCGCGATGGTGCCGGACTGGCTCGGGACTTCCGCGTTTGAGTGCAGCTCGAAGCTGGCGACGTTCGAGCAGCCTTCACCCGCATTGAGCTTTAGCTCCGCCGACCCTTCAGGGGCGAGCAGCGTCGTCGGGCTGGATGCGGAAGGCTTGTTCGCCGACTGCGGCGGCGACGGCTTGAAGTGCGCTGTCTCCGTGAGTTCAAAATCCGTCTGTCCGTTGGCAACCTTCCAATCAATCCAGAAACGCATGCCGTTGCGTCCCGCCAGCTTGTTGATAAACGCGAGATCGGATTCCTGCGCCTGGTTCAGAGTCGTCTTGTCTTCCGAGTAATTAATCTCTGTGTCCGAGACATCCGGCACAAATTTGTGTTGCTGCAAAATCAGCTTCGCCACGTCGCTCGCACGCCCCTCGTAAGCTTTGTTCTTAGGCTCTCGATCCATTTCCAGCCGACGATCCTGACACTTGATTTCGAGCGCCGACCCGGCCCCGCCCTCGACAAGATTCAACTTGCGCTCAGTGATGATGCCGTGCGCCAGCACCGCACTCTCGCCGTTGAGATATGCCGTCACGGTAATCAAGGTTCCGGGTTTCAGCCTTGCGTCGTCTATCAGGTCATAGTCTCCACGACAGATGTCGATGGCGAACTTGATGGTGAAATTCGTCGGGCCTTCGATGGTTTGCTGCACCTCGATCTCAGCCGCCTCATCGCTGAGCGCGGGGTCGGGCTTGCGGTCAACCGCGATCTGGTATCGGATGTCTCTCACGTCCGCGAGCCTTCCTACCTTGTCATCCCCGGAACCTTCAGGCGTTCGACCTCTTCGAGCGCATCGGGGAGCAGAACATTGTTGACTTCGGCGATGCGCCAGAAGCCGTTCGGGTCGGCGACGAAGGAGTTGGCGAGGTGGTCGAGCCGCTGGCCCTGCTTCTTGACATACTCGCCGATGGACTGTTCCCTCGGCGGCTCGATCATGGGCAGCGCGTTGACCTCGCGGCCCCTTCGGTCTGTGACGGAGTAGACTTCCAGCGCCGGTTTGACGTAACGGCTCTTGCGGTCGAAGACGGCCATCTCGGCTCTCCCTTCAGAACGGCAGCAGGCTGAGCGCCTGCGCCGCGTTGCGTGCGTTGTACTGAAGCGCCAGCGCGTTCTGCTGAAGCCGGTAGAAGCGATAGGCCGCCTTCGCCAGTTCGACGGCCGAGCCGGACTCGCAGCGGAAAACGTCCGGCGTCAGCACTTCAAGCGATAGACTGATCTTTGCCGTCAACGGCTGAAGAGAGGGCAGGAAGCTCGTCTCGTCGATGCTGTAGTCGGTCACACGCACGGGCAGAATCCGTCCGGGCCCCCAGACCAGCAGCGCCACCGGCACCGTCGGCCTTTGCGCCGGTTGCGCCACGCCCGCCAGCGCAGCGGCTGAGTTGAGCAAATCTCCAAGAAGTCCCTGCGTGGGGAGGAGGAGTTTTTCGATGGCCGCGATGCGGTCGGCCACGCCGTTTTGTGCCGCGATGGGGTCGCTCTCCTCCAACTGGTCGGCGGCGTCGAAATGAATCTCCATCGACATCGCCTCCTTCGGGTCGAAGGGCTGCGCCGTCGGGGCGATCTGACCGCGCGCCGTCTGACCAACCTCGAACGGGTTCCACGGCGTCAGCTTTCGCGACAGAGTCTCAGGGTTATACTGAAACGGAATCACGTTCGGGACGAGGCCGACCACGTCTACCGCCAGTTGCACCAGTGCGCCGCGCACCAGCCTTGGACTTCTCGTGTATCCGGTTTCCGGCATCTAACGCTTCCCTCTTTTCTCTACCACTTACCACTTCCCTCTCTTCTCTCCACTTACCGCTTCTCTCCACTTACCGCTTCCCTCTTCTCTCCGTCGCAGTCGCCGGGCCTCTCTTCTCCGTCTCAGCATGCGTCGCGATCTTCCCGGCTATCGTCTCAGCCAAACGCTCGCGCGACACTGACGCCGGAACCCTGACGCGTACGCTTACCGTCCCCTGGCCCGCAACGCCCTTGAGGTCGCCCGCGCGCAACGCCAGCCTCGAAGCGACTGCCGAGGCGAGAGCCTTCGCCGAGCGCGCATCGCCCGCAGGCACGCGCAGGCGCAAGGTCTCGATTCGCGCATGTGTCACCGGCACGCCCTTCGATCTCACCTTCATCTACTTTCTTCCTTTCCTTCTTTCACCTTCCTTCTTTCACCTTCCTTCTTCCTTGCCTTCTTTCATCTTCTTGCTGCGTTGCCTTCCGGTTCGAGCGAAACGCTGCAACCCTGATTCGACAACTCGCGTTCAAGCCCCCTTCGTATATCCTCGACGCCCAGAGGACGCCCTGCCTGCCGCGCCAGAAACGCCGCCGCCAGCGCAGCGTTCTTGATCTGCGCGCCCGTGGCTTCGATTCTCTCCGCCGCATGCTCAAGCTCTTTATCGAGTGCGTGAGCGCGCTCCTCCCCGGCGAGTTCGTGAACCATCTGCCGCCAGATGGCGAGGCGTTGCGCTCCGTCGGGTCGCGGGAAGAACATTAGATAGCGGACGCGGCGGATGAACGCCTCGTCGATGTTCTGTCGCTTGTTCGTCGCGAGCAGAGCCACGCCCGGATAGTCTTCGATCAGTTGCAGAAGGTAGTTCGTATCGGAATTCGCATAGCGGTCGTGCGAGTCGCGAACCTCCGTCCGCTTGCTGAAGAGCGCATCGGCTTCGTCGAAGAGGAGGACGGCGTTCATGTCCGCGGCGCGCGCAAAAAGACGTTTGAGATTCTTGGCCGTCTCGCCGATGTACTTGTTGACCGTCGAGGCGAGGTCGATGCGGTAGAGGTCGAGTTCGAGTTCGGACGCGATGACTTGAGCCGCCATCGTCTTGCCCGTTCCGGGTGGCCCCGACATCAAACCGATCAGACCCGTGCCGCGCGGGAACAGACGCCGTACCTGCTCATTCTCCCAGAAGCGTATGCGGTCGCGCGCCTCGAAGAGAAACTCGTCGAGGAGCCGACTGAGCCTGTCGGGCAGTTGGAGGTCTTCACGTCTGAAGGGGCAGTCGAGCAGATGCCCGAGGCCGTCCAAACGTCCGCGCGAGAACTCGCGGGCCAGACGCCGCACGTCTTCGAAGCTCTCGGGCGACTGCGCCGCGACGTGCGCGATCTCGCCGACTTGCAGCAGGTAACGCTCGGCGAGTCGGCGCTGCGTCTCCTCCGCCCAATCCCTCGACGCGGGGAGGAACGCCTCCCACAAACCCGCGCGTTCGTGTGAGAGCAGACGCGGCATCTCGACACGCTCCTCGCGCCAACCCAACTCCGAAGTTCCCTCGCCCGGCGGCTCAAGCACCGCGAACTCAAGCGGCAGTTTCGCTTCGCCGCCCGCCGAGGCCCGCGAGACCTGCGTGCCGTGCCACGCGACCGCGCAACCGTGCAGCAGCGCGTGACGACGGATTCGCACCTGCGCACGCGACCAGCTCTGCTCGCTGATGCGCGAGGTATCGACGGCGACCAGCGCCGTGCCGAGTTGCTGCGCCACGCATGCCGCCAGCGTCCGCCTTCCGCTCAAACGCTGCCCCACGATGCGTATGCGATTCGGAAGCCCTTGCTCAAGAGCCTGTGAGATGTGCCGACTCATCTCGTCCACCGGCCAACGTGGCAGAGGCGGATGTGGCTCGACGTAAGAGGCGCAGTCGAGCAGTTCGGGGTCGATCTCCGAGCTTCCCTGTAGGAACAGGAAGATGTAAGGGTCAACGCGCAGCGGCGGAGACTCGCCCGCGTCTGCCGCGTCCGCGTCCAATACCTGCCAGCGCGCCAGCGCCCCCGCCGGACTCCACAAAGACGCACGCCCGTAGTCGCACAGACGCGCGGCCAACGCTTCCGTTGCGTGACTCCGGCGTGTGACATCGCCTTCGAGGTATCCGAAGATTTGCGCGAGGCTCGGGTCGAGATGCGCCGCCAGACAGACCTGCAAGAGATCGGCTTCGGATGCGCTCGCCTCCAACACCTCGACGAGATGACGGAAGGCATTGTTCGGCGAGTTCGCGATGGCGTCTGCGTAAGCGTTGGCGCGTGCGGTCAACTCACGACAGCGTTCGTCCTTCCGATAGAAGAGAGCCTCTGCCCGTGGCGAGTCGAGGTCGAGCAGCGCGACCCGCAGACGCTCGGGCAAGCCCGCGTGTGCGCCCGCGTCAGTCTCGGCCTTCGAGAGGCTTTCGAGCCAGTGCAGCCGACGCGTCGCAAGGGCGCGCATACGCACCAGCACCGCGTCCAACAGATCAATCTGTTCGGGCGTCGGCGGAGCGTCGATGACCGCCGAGCCTCTCATGCTCGCTGTCATTAGAACTCCGCCCATGCCGGGGTCGAACCCGCTCCGTTAATCAAAAGGTTGACGGGGAGCGGACTCGCTCTCCCCGAAGTGTCTACCGCGAAATTAATCTGGCCCGAGTTCACCGCGAAGTCGAAGTTACCGGCGACAGCCGTGTTCGCATCGCGCTTCAAGACTCTGCCGCCGACCGAGAGCTGTATGTCGAGTTCGTTCCGCAGGTAGCTGCCGAAAAGGGTCAGTTGAAATTGTAGTGCCGTGGGAGGCCCGGCCCCCGCAGTCACCCCGACCACCTGTGGCGTCACCGCAAAAACCAACTCGTTGCTCGATTGCTCTTGTCGTCGCCCGTTCGGGTCTGCGGTCATCTGTCGCGCCGTTATCACGTGCAGCGAATAGAGGCCGGGATACAGAGTCAGTGCCGTGCCCTCTTCATCCTTGACTGCCTGACGCATGCTGACCGTGATCTCGGTCGAGCGCACGTCGAAGCCCCAACCGGGATTGTTACCGTCGCCCACGTCGATGCGGAAGCTGCGCTCGGTTGGCGCGGCTGCTCCCGCTCCGGCCTGCCCGCGCAGCGCAAGAAGGGTTTGCTCGCCGCGCATCTCCGCGCCGTCGATGCGAAAACGATTGTTCTCGGGCGACACGCTCGGCGGGATAGCGCCCGTTGGGAACAGCGACACGCGCGCGGGATTCGACGACACGAACTGAAACGGCGAGGCCGGGTCGGGAGACACGAATCCGGGCGGCGGGATAAAGCCGACGACGTTCTGCACCGCTTCTAGAAACGGCTGTCCGGCGACCGAGACGAACGCGCCGAGCGAGTAGACGATGCCGGGTGTCGAGGTCACGGGCGGAGTGCTGAGCAGAATGACGCGCGCCTCGTAGAACAATCCCAGACGCGCCGTCAGGTCTTCCTCTGCCTTCCAGAAGTTCACCGCCTCTTCGATGCTGACGGGTCGGAGAACCAACTCGATCCGGTTGTCCGCTCCCGAGATGTTGGCAGTCTGGAAGACGGGATTGTTCGGCGGATTCGGCGGCACGGTGGTCACGACCGTCTCATCCGTGATGAGCGGATAGTCATGCAGCGCACGCGCCACGTATCCCAACAGACGCTGCTCGGTGAGCGTGCGGTCGGTGGCGGCGACTGCGCTTGTGTTGCGTGCGGTGATGACGTAATTGAGAACTAATCCCATCTCAGTGAACTGCACGGGCGACTCGGCAACTACGGGACGACGCGGCGGAAGGTTCTTGTGGAACGAGTCCTCCGCGATGTGAAACAGATAGATACTGATAACGTTCGGGGCCGCGTTGCTCTGATCGTCGGGCGGTGCGGCGGACACGTCGACAGGGTCCGGGAAGTTATCGCGCGCGAGCGCCTGACGAACCAGTGTGGCAATCGCCGTCGTCACCCTCGCGATGTCGGTCAGAGGCACGGGCTATCGTTGCCTCCATCCGAAGCTTTGTCGTAAAGCGCTGCTGAAGCCTGTAGTCTTCGGGCCCGCGGGTCTGGACGGAGCCGTATTTTGAACAGGCTTCGCGGGCGGGATGACTTCCACTTCTATCTTCCCGATCTCAAGATGCGTGATGGGCCGCCTGTCGCGGGGTGTCGCAGGGCCCGGCCACGCCGGTAACGTCTCCCCTGAACGCGAGCGCGGAGCCGCCGGAGGAGACGGCACACGCTCGTCGCTCCGTACAGCCTCGCGCGTGCGTGGAGACTGTCCCTCGACCCAAGACATCGCGCGGCTCAGCGCAGACAACAAGGTTTCCGAAGCAGCCTCCGTCGCCGCCGCCGACGGTTCCCTTCCGGCAACTCTCAACGCTTCCGCGCGGGCGCGTTCAGGGGCGGGAGTGTGGCCCTCCGCAAACGCCGGAGCGGGCAGAGCGTTCGCACGTCGGGTCGGACGGGCGGACGACTTCTGAGAAGCTGCGGACGTATCCGAAACGCGATGCACGGGCCGCTCTCTCGACGGCGCGGCGTGTGCTTCGGATTGAGTGGAAGCGTGTGAAGGCCTTTCGCGTTCGGCTTTCTCACGCGTCTCGGTCTGCATGGTCTCGCTTCGCGAAGTGATGCGGCGAACCTTACCTTCGTGCTCGCCGGTCGGAGACGGCTGGCTCCCGGCATCGTTGCTTCTCATGGCCTGCCAATCAGAAAACGTTTGAGAGTCGGGACCCTCTTCCTCAAGCGGCTGCGTGTTTCTCTCTCTTGTAGATGACGACGCAAACTGCGAAGCGAAAGAGTCGAGGTTGAGCCTTTGATCGGCTTCGGCGAGTGGCGAGCGGCTGGGTAGCGCGGGCCGCGCCTGCATCACCCCGTCTGTCAACGTGCGCAGGGCAGCCCTCAGAAGGTATCTCATGCCCACCCCCCGTCCGACGCGGTTTCGGCCAGAACCAAACCCGCGTGCTGCCGTCGCTCGCGGCGAGGCATTTCAAGAATCTCACGGCGCGACCAGCGATATGCACGCGCCAACTCATGCACCTCGCGCGTCAACAGAGAGCTTTCCCGGCGCAGTGCCGCAAAAAGAAACTCGTCGATGCGAAACGCGACGACCTGCTCCGCGTTGCACTCGGGACAGACGCCTTCGAGGTCTGTGTCGAGCGTGGGCCCGACCAGCGCCATTGCACGGTCGAGCGCTTCCTCGCCGAGTTCCGAATCCTCTTCGAGCACACAACGCGCGCGGAGCGCCGCGACCATCTCTTCCGGCACGAGGCACGCGACCTCTGCCAAGTCCTCGCCGGTCGGCAGACGGAATCTGAGCCTTCCCAGACCGTAGACGCCGCGCGTGTCGGGCCCTTCAAGCTCGACGAGCAGCCTCTCGTCCTCCGGGGTCGGCTCCGTCACGTCGTCCCACAAGTCTGTCAGCGTGAAGCTCAACGCAAAGGAAGAGCCGCAGGCGGTGCAGTTGACGTGACACTCGACCTCGTCCCCGTAGAGGCTTCGATAGATGGCCGCCAGCACTCTGTCCGTCTCGGCCAGAGTGAGCCTGAGCGCGTCGCCGCGCCGCGCCACCGCGTCGGGTCGATCAAGGAGCAGGCCGTCGATTAACTCTGCGACCGAGCCGTTCGATAGCTCGTCGTAACCGGACAGCTCGCGCAGGTAAACCTTGCGCGGTAGTTCCGCGGCAGAGCTGATGTGTGTGCGCAAATCTACCCCGATCATGTTTCAGGCCCGAGGGTTTGGCGAAGGCTTTCCGAGTTGGCGCTTGTTTGGTGAAGGCTTTTTGAGTTGGCCTTTAAGTCTCCACCGGCTCGACGACATCCGGGTCGCGCTCGAAGCCTTCGTTCTGGACAACGATGGACTCGATCAAGACCGCGTTGGCGTTGGCGTCGAGTTCCGCCAGCGCCGTGTACTCCGAAGGCCAGGCGCGGAAGATGCGGTAAGCCTTGACGGGGACGCCCTGAAGGTTGTTGACCTTGATCAGGAGGTTGCGTTTGTATCCGGCCAGCGAGACCGCCGCGTCGCCCTCGGTGCTGTAGACGAGATTGGCCCACTCCTCGAAATCCGGGTCGTGCGTCACGCCCCGCTCGAACGTGATGGCCTCGAACTTGGAAGCGCCGGGCGAGTGGTGCGGCGTGCTCGGGTCATTCCCGTCGCGATTCGTCACCACCTCGGTGGTGCGTTTGAGGGGGCTGATTTTGCTGACGCCGGCCACAGGATCGGGACGCCCCTCGAAGAACAGTGTGAACTTAAAGTTCTTGTAAGGATCGATGCGTTGGTTCTTGGTAAATTTAGCCATGCCGGTTGCCTCTCGTGTGTCTCGACAGGTCTAGACCTGTACTTGTCCCGCAAGCTGCTGAAGCGTGATGACGATGAACTCGGCTGGTCGCAGCGGCGCAAAGCCGACCAGTACGTTGACGACGCCGAGCGCCTGATCCTGCGGGGTCGTCGTCTCGGCGTCTGCTTTGACGAAGTAAGCCTCGCGCGCCGTCCGTCCGGCAAATGCGCCCCGGCGGAAGAGACTGTTCATGAAGGCTCCACCGGCAAGACGAATCTGCGCCCACAAGGGTTCGTCGTTCGGCTCGAAAATCGCGAACCGCAGACCCCGCACCAGACTCTCCTCGATGTAGAGAGCGAAGCGGCGGACGGGGACGTACCTGTAATCGGTGTTGCCGGAATTGTCGAACCCGTCGAGGGTGCGCGCACCCCAACTATCAACGCCCGACGGGAAAGACCTCACCGCGTTGATGGCTTCCGGGTTGATGAGTCCGTTCTGTTCGTTCGACATCGGCACGCTGACGCCCAGCACGCCGCGAATGTCTGAGTCCAATCCGGCGGGAGCCTTCCAGACGCCGCGGCTCCCGTCGATGCGTGCCATCAGACCGGCAATCGAGCCGCTCGGGTCGATGTTCTTCCGCACTCCGCCGGAGACGATTGTCAACTGCGGCCACCACACCCCCGTGTAATCCTTAACCACACCCGCACGCATGTTCGGCAACGCCAGCAACACGCCGTCGGGTGTCTGCTGCACAGGCTCGATGTCGGCGATGAGGAAGGCGCGCTTCTTCTGGCAGAACGAGCTGGCCGCGCCCCACATCGTCGAGCGAATGCTCGGGACGCCCGTGTCGTTCGTGCTCTTGGGCAGGATGAGCAGGTTAAAGAGATCGACCTGCTCATCAATCTTCTGGTAGGCCGCGTCGTAGTCCGACCCCTGCGGGACGCCTCCGTCTGTGCCGCCGCCGAGGGCTTCGGCGACGCGCGCTGCCTTGATCTTGGTCGAGTCGAAAATCTGATTCGCCCCTTGTAGGGGGGAAGCAGGCGCGGAGGTGAAGGTGGCGTTGAGTCCGGCGCTCGAATCGCCGAACGTCGGGATGAGCGCCAGGCGGTATCCGTGGACTTCGGCACGCCAGTTACCGCCGCTGTTGGCCGAGATAGCGTTGGCGATGGCCTGTAGGTTCTCGCGTATGTTGAGCAGCGACACTCCGGTATTCGTCCCCAGATTCATGTTAGCGGTCGCCGGGGAGGGGTAGACGATATTTGCCTTCGGAATCGTGAAAGCCTTTGCGCCGACTACGCCGGGCAGATCGAAGGTCGCTTTAACCACGCCGCCGAACGCCAGCAACGCCGCCAGATCACCAGCCGCGGCCCCGTCCAGTATCGAGACCAGCGAAGAGGGCGCGGGGCGTGCCGCCGCGAAGCTTCCAACCTCGATGCCGCCCTGCGCCACGCCAAGCCCCAACTCCTGCGCGATGTCGAACTGCGGCGCGCGTTCGATCAGTACGTCGTTGCCCTTGATACTGGCCGCGATCTTCAAGGGGCCAGCCGCCGCGAGCGAGGGAGTCGTCACCGTCACGGCTGAAGTAAGCGGGGCCAGTAGATTGTTGATGGCGGTCGCGATGTTCGCGAACACGAAAGTCGCGCCGTCGAGTTCGACTGTGACCCACGGCGCATCCCCAACCTTGATTCTAAAACGCCCGACGGTGGAGCCGGCTTTGGTGATGGCAGCCTTCACCGCCGTTTCCACCGCGGCATCGTTGGCGAAGATAGACGCCGAGGCGGAGAACGCTTTCAGCGAGGCGGCTGTGGTGACGTTGGGGACGTTCACCGTCGCGCGAACCAACTGCGACTGCTGGTTGATGATGGTCTCGGCGTAGCGCGGGCCGTTAGGGTTCATCCCCAGACCGGTGTGCGTCTCAGAGGCCGAGATGACCGGCTTGCCGCTGGCGTCGAAAGTCTCGCGGAACACCGTGAGGTTGAACGTCTGCTCGGGACTCGCCGTGTTGTAGTCCACACTGGCTCGTATCTGATTGGCGTCGAGTCCGGCGTCGCGCGACTCCAGAGCCAACACGATGGCGGGGACGGCGGCTGCGTTGCGCAGGTTGAAGGTCGCCACGCTCGCCCCGTTGGCAATCCGCACGATGAAAGCCTGCTCTCCCTTGTTAATGAAGAACTGGCGCACCTGTTCTGTCATCTCGCCCTGCGAGGTGTCGGCTGAGAAGAGCCGCTCGTAGTCCTTTAAGCCGAGGACGCGTGTGGGCTCCAGAAGGGGCCCGCGTTTAGCCATCCCCACGAAAGCCGCAATCGAAGTTGAGACGCCGGAAATCGCATGAAAACCGGAGGGGATTTCCTGGATGTAGACGCCCGGATATGTGACCTGAACCATCGCTACCTCCTGCCTGCGGGAAATTGTTTCTTAGTAGTCGTACGGGCGACGAGGTGCAGCCCCGAGACTCTTTACAAGGCTACGGCTGAAAAGATGAACAGCCGTGGACTGTTGATTTGTTTGCGGAACGTCGTCGCGGCGGAGTCGGTTGACGCATCGGCCCATCCACTCCGCTCGGATTATCGAAGACCACACGACGGACGGGCGAGCTGTTTGTGATTTTCGTAGAGTTGTCTGAGCGGGTGATGCCATGAGCCGTTCCCTACTCGTTGTCGGACGCGTCGCGTGGGCAGCAGACTTCGTCCATCCGGACTAACTGCCGCAAGATGTGACCTGAGGTTATACTCACCAGACTCCTCGACCCGTTTGAATCAAGAGCCTCTACCCCGTGACGGCGTTGATATGGACGTGTGTCGTCCGTGGCAGTTCTAGATCGTGCGGCTACTTCCCCGCGTACCTGCTCCACCACAGTCACTGAATGTACTTCGCGGATCAAACCCGACGGTAACGATGAGCCGGTCAGGAGGAGGGGCAGTGTTACGATTAAAGCGTGAGACGATAGCTCCGGCAGCGTGACGTACCCGGTTCGAGGAAAGCAACACCAACGCTCCCCGTCCGGGAGCGTGTCACGTTGCGACGAGCCCTCACGACTTACTACTAGCGAGTGAACGTCTACTGAATAGCAGAGATGGAAAGAAACTTACCGCGCATCTGTCAGGACAAATAATCTCGTCAGCGACCCGTAAGATTGATGTAGGGTACACGGTTTTTAAATATAGTCAAGAGTGTTAATGTTCATTCGATCCATGTCGTCCCCGGCCTCCCGACTCGCTTCAAATATTCCTAGCTCGTCGTAGACCTGATTCGTTTGGCGACCTTACTGCCATGCTTGTCCGCCTTAACCGTGATTCGCTGGACGTAGATTCTGGTGGTCGCAGCGTTCTCATGATCCAGAGCTTCCTGTGTCTCCTGAAAACTCCCCGTCTCCTCTGCGACGATGCGCGCGTAGGTGTGGCGTGTCTGGTGGACGTGAATCTTTTCGATCCCAGCCTCACGCGCGTAAATCTTGAGGTTATCGGCGAATGAGCGAGAAGAGAGCGGCGCGCCCGGCTTGCCCGCTCGGTCGTGCCTCGTCCACAGCGGGCGCTCAGAGCCGAGGACGTTCTTCCGCTGCGTCGCCGTCAGATAGTCAAGCAGCGCCTCATAGACGGAAGCGTCATCCACTTCCCTGCCGACGAACTTCCCACCCTTGCGCCGGTACTTGATGACGAGCCGCCCTTCCTTGTATTCAAGGTCTTTACCTCTGAATGAGATCACCTCATTTCTCCTCAGTCCCGTCAGGAAGAAGAAGAGCAACAAGGCGTAATCACGCTTCGCGACGACCGAGCCCGATCCGGCCCGCGCCCTGACCACTTCCAGTAACCGATTCATCTCGTCATCCGTTAGTGCCTTGACAGACTCGCTCTGATAGGGCTGCGGGTGACGCGGCCTGGCCTGTGCCGCAGGGTTCCAAAGGATGTACTGCCCCAGGAGCGGATCAGCCATCAACCATTTGAAGAAAGCAGAGACGCGAGAGATACGCGCGTAGACGGTCGCGGGCTTCTGCCCTACTGACTGCAAATGTTCGCGCCAAGCCCTGACATCCTCGGGAGCAACCTGAGCGGGGTGTTTCTGTGCGAAAGCGAAGAAAGCTCTGACGACCCGTGTCTTATCGAGGAGTTTCGAGGCGCGCTCAAAGGTCTCGGCGCGAGTCGAGGCATCGGCCCAGAACTCGATTGCCGAACGCAGTGCGACATCACCATCGACTCTGACAAGCGTCTGTGATACTTCTCCCGTCATAAAAACCAGACTCTAACACGAATTTAGAAGCTCCCCCCAAAGGCACCAGTTCTCTCTCAGTAGTGGAATCAATAGTCACCTCTTCCCCGATTTGACCCTTCACACTGGCCTTTATCTCTTCCCTCCCTCTCAACGTGAAACATCCTCCCCTAACCCTAACCTCCGTCCTGCCCGCGTGGGCGTTAAAAACATCTTTCA
>JAVRON010000036.1:0-21196 GCA_032162705.1 Acidobacteriota bacterium | reverse complement strand
GCCTTTGACCTGTTTGATGAGAGCGAGACCTCTCGCGAGATTATCAGACAGATACTGGCGTATCTGCGGTCTCATCTGTTGGCCGCACACACCGGCAGCTATGATGGTGCGGGGCTTTGTCGAATCGATTGAATCAAGCGTGCATCGCGCTACGATAAATTCCCGCGCTGCGCCAGCGGAGCAGAACCAAGTCCGGCGTCTTGTCAAAACCAAGTCCAGCGCCCTGGTTAGGCTGTGCTGTTGTGTTCAAAAGTTATTACTACCTTTCCCCGCGCGTGCCCTTGTTCCAGATAGCGGATAGCCTCTGGCGCTTCACTCAAGCTGTAACACCTGTCGATGACCGGTGTGATCTTTCGGGCTTCCATGAGCTGGCCCATGATGACCAAGTCCTCTCTGCTGGCCTTCGTCATGAACGTGCCGAACTTCTGGCTGACGAAGCGTGACAAGACAAGCTCTTTGATCAGACGAGTGAGGAGACCAATCATCGATCCGCCGAAGCCGACAACGCCGGCCCCGATGTACGTTCCCCTGGGAGCTAAGGCCCCCATGAGCGCCGAGAACGAATGGTTCGCCACGAGATCGAAAATCAGGTCGTAATGTTGTCCACTTTTTGTGAAATCCTCTCGGGTGTAATCGATGACGTGATCTGCGCCGATGGAGCGGAGCATTTCAACGTTCCTCGTACTGCATACGCCCGTAACTTCCGCGCCGAACGATTTGGCGATCTGCACCGCGAAGGTGCCCACGCCTCCCGCCGCACCGTTGATCAAGACCTTCTGCCCCGGCTGAATCTCTCCCTTGTCGCGAAGACCCTGCAAGGCGGTGAGTCCCGCTAAGGGTACGGAAGCCGCCTGCTCAAACGACGCCTCATCAGGTTTCATGACCAATGCCGACTGCGAAGCACACGCATACTCGGCAAAGGCCCCGCCGCACAGGCCGAAGACCGCGTCGCCCGGCTTGAACTGCGTGACGAGGCTTCCGACCGCTTCGACCTCACCGGCCACATCACGCCCGGGCCGATTAATCTTTCGTTTGCTCAGCGCCGACAGTACGCGACGCAGGAACGGATGTCTCGATAAGTGCGCGTCAAGTGGATTGACGGAAGCCGCGCGGACTTTGATCAAGACTTCAACGTCCCCGGGAGTCGGCTCGGCGATCTCTTCACACCTGAGAAGTTCGCGTGAACCGGAGTCGGAATAGACGATTGCTTTCATATGGATATCCCGTGAAGACTGGCGACGACATCCCACGCGCCGCTGTCCCGCTCCTCCCATCGCCGAGCACCGGCGGCGAGACGGAGTCCGCTCCCCCAGTTTCGCCGCCGGTTGCCCGAAACGCACATCTATTTCTTCATTATCTGTTGCATCATCTGTCGCATGAACGCCGGGTCGCTGGTCGGCGGAACGATGTTCTTCAGCCGCATGTAAGTGACGAGGTTGCCATAGTGCTCTGAGATGTGCTGATTGTTGCCAATCAATACGCCCAGTTTCGGCGTGTCGAAGCCCATGAGCTTCACCATTTCAGTCCCCGAAGAGTCGTTCATGCCCTCGTAGGCCCTGTCACAGTAGGCGAAGGCGTCTTTGAGTGCGGCGATCAGATCGGCTTTCGAGGTTTTGGTCTTCTCGACGTTCGGGAGTGGATTTTTCTCGCCGCGCGCGATGGAGCAAAAGTTGTACTGTGCGTCGGCGATGTGTCCGATGATCTGGCCGAAGCTGCGCACCGCGTCCGTGGGCTTGAAGCTGTAATACTCCTCGGGCACCTGTTCGGCTGTGCGGAGCAGGACGAGCTTCCCGCCCCCATAGTTGAGCTTGGTGTGTGCGGTAAACGGATTAGCCGGTGACACGGGCGCGGCGGCTTTCGGCGGCTCCTGGGATGAAGCGACGGCGGCTGTCAACGCCGGTGTCTCCTGATGAGATGCCTTGAGCCATCGTTCGCCACGTTTCACGTAAACAGCGCTCGCCCACACAGTCGGAATCGGTTTGCCGAAGCAGTTCCCATCCGTTGCAGCCCTATAGCTCACCAACGCTGTGTCGGACGTGAAGAACGTAACCTTGAAATCGGTAAGCGTATGGGAACTGGTCTCACAAGGCATCCTGGCGATCAGGTTGACGGCGGCGATCTTTCCGAGAACGCCGAGATAACCGATCATCGAGCTGTCAGCGGACAGATTGGCGTCGAAGAACCTGGCATCTTTGTTCTTCATTGCCTCCCATGCCTGCTGTTCCGTGCCAATTATAATGTTGGCTGCTGTTTTTTGCGCGTCGGACTGCGCGAGGGCCCCTCTCGGCGGCTCCTGGGACGACGCGACGACAGCCGTCGCAACAAGGATGATGAGAAGTGTTAGTGTTCGCATTGGTTCTCCTTTTCAATGACTAGTACGCTTAACCCATCCATCGCGGAAACCAATGAACATGACGCTGCGTATCAAAAACCTGACCGCAGGTTGCAAGGAGATGGAGATATATGGGGACACCAACGGTTTCTGCCGGCTACCCGCGAGCGCTTCTGGATTTCGCCGTCTCAAGAGGCGCTGATAGACAGACGCTCGTCGCGTGGTCAGACATTGACGCGGACGACCTCCAGAACCAGGACCACCGCATTCCTCTGGCGAACTACCTTGCTCTGTTGAAAGGCGCGATAGAGCTGTGCAAGGAACCCGCCCTCGCACTGCTTTTTGGTGAAGCGGTCAGGATGCAGGACATATCTATCCTGGGGCTGATCGGCGAGAATTTAGAAAGTGTGGAGTCGGGCCGCCAGCAGATGAATCGCTACGTACGCCTCGCGCTCGATGAGGGTGAAGGTGACACTTCGGATCGCATTGAGTTCGTCCACGAGGGCAGGGATGTCTGGCTAAAATTCACCAGCCCGATCTACACCGAGAACCCTCTGGTAACGGAATCCGGTTTCGCGCGCTGCGTCTGTGGCGCGCGGGCGATGTTGGAGTCCATGCCTTCGCTCGCGAAGCGACCTTTTCCCAAAGCGATCCTCTTCACACACAAAGAGCCGAGCTACCGCGCCGAATACGACCGCATCTTCGGCGTGCCGCTCGTCTTCGACAGCCACATGAACGCTTTGTTAATAGATGAGGCTTTCTTGAACATGAAGCTGCCACGCACGAATCCATATCTTTCAGAGATATTGAGGGCTCGTGCGGACGCGCTCCTCGAAAACCTGGAAAGCTCGAAAACCAACCGGGGCCGCGTCGAAAGCCTGTTACTTACCGTCCTGCACACCGGCGAGGCGAGCATGGACATGATCGCCGGAAAACTCGCGCTCAGTCGGCAGACGCTTTTTCGCAAGCTGAAGGCGGAGGGCGTGACCTTCGAGAAGGTGTTGGACGAGTTGCGCCACAAGCTGGCGCTCCACTACTTGAGCGGAAAGAAGGTCTCAGTGAACGAGACGGCCTATCTGGTGGGATTCTCCGACCCGGCCTCGTTCTCGCGCGCCTTCAAGCGTTGGACCGGATATAGCCCCCGCACGATGGCGAGCGCGAAGCGTGGAGAGCTTTGATCGGCAGCCGGTACTGTTTCATCATTCGTCGAGTTGTACGCAATCAATCCTGCTTACTACATAACTGCCGTCTAAAGGGGCTGTTCGCCCCCTCATGATCAGTTCCGCTTGGCTTTTGTCGTCCGTTAACTGACAGAGTTCGCGCGCGACCTGCCTGAACACACGCGGCTCGGAGTAGGGCGGCACGTTTAGCTCGGCCATCGACCACTCGTATAACGGCAGCATGCGCTCACCTCTCCTCGTCGTGAACACCTGCCGCTTCGCTGTCGGGGGCAGTCTCTCGTAGACTTGTTCACCTACTCGCACCACAGCCACCGTCGTGTTACCCGAATATAAAGCCCCCGACAGATACATGTCCCACCAGCCGCGAAAGCTGAGCGCCGGCAGCACGGCACAAAGGACGACCACGGACAGCGCGGCCCGAACGCGCGCACTGCCCCGTAGCCAGTCCGCAAACGCCTGCCGGGCGGAGGCGTCGCTGCGCCAGAACAGCGAGGGGACGGCCAGCATTAGAGCAGCGTTCCATGCCCAGATGACGCTGTTAAGGCTCTTGGCGATGAGCAACACCAGTAACATTGCGTGCATCGCAAGTGCGAGTCCGACACAGAGGTTGCGTGTCCGCCTGAGGAGCAGCCCGCAGCCGACGAAGATTTCGACGGAGGCTAGGCCGACGCCGAGGGCAGATGTTTGCGTCTCGGTGAGCGTCGCAAAGTTTCGTAACGGGGTGAGCAGTTGCGGCACCACCTCGTGGCAGAACGAGTAGTTGAGTTTCTGCACTCCGCCCCAGAAGTAGAACATCGCAACTACCACTTGCAGGATCGGGAGACACTGGCCCGCCGACCGCTCGTCACTGTCCGGACGCTGGTGTAGCGCGATCACGAAAAGGATAAGCAGGTATTGATAAACCCAGGGCTGCAATCGCGTCTGGTCGGACGAGACGAGCAGCGCGAGCGAGGCGAGGGCGGCGTAGAGATACTTTGTCGAGCCACGCGCGAGCGCGAGCGAGGCGAGCGAGAAGATGAGGAGGCCGCCCGTGAGGTATTCGAGCGCAGGGACGAGGGGCGAGGGCAAGCGTGGGATGAACGGGGCGCGTGGGAATGTGCGCGAGGTCGGGAACCAGAGGTTGTGTGAGAGCGCGCCGCCCGCGATGAGGGCGGCGGCGACCACGCGCCTGAGCAAAAGGACGCGCGCGGCGGGGTCGCCGGTAAGGAGCCGGGCGACTCTCGCCCTCACGTCGTGTCCTTCTTCAGGTGGGGAGGCTTCTGTTCGTCGCATCGCTTCCTGAGTATTACACCAAAGACGCAGGGAAAGTAGAACCGTCATGAGAAAGCTGAGACACGCCTACGCCGCGCTGGTATTTCTTCTCTGGCTGTTGTTGCCCGCGGGCACGGCGCACGCGCAGTTGCCCCCGCCCGTCTCTTACCTCTTCGTGGAGGTAAAAGACACTTCGGGGAAGGCCGTGAGCGACGCGACGGTCGCCATCGTGGACGACAGCGGTAAGGAGTATAACGGCGAGAAGACCGATCAGGACGGAGTATTAAAGCAGAGGAGTATACGGGGCTACAGCAACGGGTCGGTGTTCAGCGGCTTGCGCGTGTCGAAGCCCGGCTACCTGCCGTCCGACCACATCATCTTCTTTCGCCCGGCTGACGGCTCCATCCGCTACGTGCCCGGCTATTCCGAACGCGACGCCTCCTACGCCGTCGAAGACTTCCCCGGCGGCACGCCGGACTCCCCCCAAGACCCTCAAAGCTGGAAGCCTTCGCCCATCAGCGTCACCCTTATCAAAGCCCCTTTGACGGAGGCCGAGCGCCGCTTAGTTGCAGACGAGGAGCGCAAGTGGCGGCTGCTGGCAGCCGTCAAGAGGGGCGACGCTGCGACGCTGCGCACGTTGCTTGCCGAGGGAGTCGGGCCGAACACGGCTGACCCCAAGGGCGTGCCGGCCATCGCGTGGGCGGCGTTCACGGGGAACCGAGACATCATCTACCAACTGCTCGACGCCGGGGCCGACGTGAATAATAAAAAGACTCTCGCCCACGAGGCCCTCTTGATCTATGTGAGTGAGGGGCTGTGGTTCGAGCAGAATCGCCGGTCGTTTGATGAAAGCAGCGTCGCGCGGCACGAGGAGGTGGTGCGGAAGCTGGTCGAGTCCGGGGCCGACTTGAACGCGCAAAGCTCCCACAGGGGTGTGGCGCTGGTCGGCGCTATCTCCCAGACTCCCTATTTCGGCCAGCCCGCATACTCTCTCACTCCGGCGATCATTAAATACCTGATCGGCAAGGGCGCGAACGTCAACGCGGCTGGCCGAGACGGGGAGACCCCGCTGATGTCGGCTGCGTTGAAAGGCTCCGACGAGCTAACGCGGATGCTCGTCGCGGCCAGCGCGAACGTCAATGCGAAGGACAAGGCGGGAAAGACGGCTCTGATGCACGCGCCCCAGTATCAAGACTCGAACCCGGAGGTCGTCCGGGTTCTAATTTCGACCGGCGCGGACGTGAACGCCGCGGACAACGAGGGGCGGACGGCGCTGATGCAGGCCACCTTCGCCGGCTCCGCCGAGATTGTCAGGCTGCTGCTCGACGCGAAGGCGTCCGTCAACACGAAGGACAAGAAGGGCATGACCGCGCTGATACTCGCCGGGGTGTCGTACTGGGCCGGCGTCGCGAAGGTTCTGATTCAGGCGGGCGCATCTGTCAACGAGCGCGACGAGAAGGGTTGGACGGCGCTCATGCACGCCGCGCCACGCTACTACAACGACACGGGGGCGGAGTTCGTCAAGGTCTTAATCGAGGCCGGGGCCGACGTGAACACCGCGGACGCCGAAGGACGGACGCCCCTCATGCTGGCCTCTGGCTGGTACGACGCCTGGGTCATTCGCTCGCTGCTCGCCGCCGGTGCCTCGATCAACGCGAAAGACAGGAAGGGGCAGACGGCGCTGATGTACGCCTTTCAAAACATCGGGCCGACGGACGTGTCGTTATTCACGCGCGCGGGCGCGTCAATCAACGAGCGCGACGCCATTGGGTGGACGGCGCTGATGTACGCCGCGTTCAAGTATTTCGCCGATGAGGAGATGAAGGCTTTGATTGACGCGGGGGCGGACGTTTCCGCCATCAACGACGAGGGGCAGACGCCTCTGATGCTCGCCGCGCAGGCGGGCCACGCCAAGGCCGTCAAGATGCTGCTCGAAAACGGAATGGCCGGCGCGGTCAACGCGAGAGATAAGCGCGGGCGGACGGCCTTGATGTACGTCAGGCTGCGGTACTCGTATGACGAGCCGTCGGGTGCGGTCGTCCGCGCGCTTGTCGCGGCTGGCGCAGACGTGAAGGCGACCGACGAAGAGGGGCGGACGGCGCTCATGTCTGCCGCTGAGGCGGGCAGCACGGACGGCGTCAAGGCGCTCATCGAGTTGGGCGCCTCCGTCAACGCGAAGGACAAGCACAGCCGGACGGCGCTGATGTGGAGCGTGGCGAATAAGGATGTCGCCCAGCAAGACGCAGTCTACAATCTGTTGACGGCTGGCGCGGACGCTACCGCCAAAGACGACGAGGGGCAGACGGCCTTCATGCTGGGGAAGAAAAACGGAATTGAATGGAGCATCCTCAGCCTGCTCCAAGCAGCCGAAGCCCGTCAATCGAACAGCAAATAGCACTGCGCGTTCAGTTTTTGGACTGTCCTTAATGTGGGGTGAGCCTTCAGCTATCGAAGAGTTATCTGCGGCGGAATTCTCCACTAACCTACACGGCTGGCGCGGGCAGGATGTAACTTCCGTATTTAAAAATTACCCGCGCAAACAGATTCGGATATGGGAAGCGCGAAGTGCGAAGCCCCCTTCCCCGAACGGCGCTCGTTCGGCGTCACACTTCTCTCCGACGGCCCCGACTACACGATCTTTCGCGTGACGGTCGTCGGCGCAAACTCCCCTTGCGAAGCGCGCCGGGTTGCAGGCGGGTAACATCATTTCGGAAGTAGATTCTATTCCGGCGAGCCGTCTCACTCTGGGGCAGTTGCGGAAGATGTTAAGCGATGAGGGTAGTCGTCGTACGCTTAAAGTCCAGAGGAAAGGGGAAGAGTTAACAATCCCGATAACCGTCGAGCTGATTCCAATCTCTGGACTCAAGTGAAGACATAAACGGATGAAGCTCACACGCAGCCTCACTAGTGACAGGCCGGAAGCACACGGGTCAAGCTCGGGCGAGGGCAAACATCCCGCCTGTATGTTTACAACTAAACGGAGCACTGTCCCATCAGGCGGACGTAATCCGGATAGTTACCAAGAGGTGCCCGTGAAATGCTTTTACTGCAACAGGCAACTGGCCGCGAGTGACACGAAGTGCCACGTCTGCGGCACGAGGCTCGTCTGGTGGTACATCAATCTTCTCCTCGCCGTCCTCGTCGGCGACGTTCCTCTTGCCCTTGATCGCCGAACAGCTCAACGCTTCCTCCCGGTAGACGTTCACAGGGGCTTACCAACCCGTTAACCGCCGTGAACCGTCACCAGTCCTGAGGTTTGCGCGCGTGATTACAGGGGCCCCGGCGTTTGCGCTCGCTCGCCGCGGTTCGGGGTGACGTGTCTCCGCACGGAAGCCACGTCCGCAACCGCCGTGCACAGAAATCAGGAAAGTTCCCGGTGCCCAAGAAGATGGGTTGAGTTTCCCGCATCTTCCAAGTTGGTCTTATATCCCACGAGAGCGGCGCTGGCCGTGCGGCGGGGAGGCCATAAGACGAAAGGGAGTTCTTAACAGGGCTCGGGGTCGTGCCTCGTCATTGGCCGCCCTCTATGCCACGCCAGCTTCTTCCCTCACACCTTCATCCGCCCCGCAAGTCAGGAGGGTCATAAACTGCCTCACGGTCGCCGCATCGTCGAGGCAATGACGATGCTGTGCCACCCGCAAAGCTCGTCGCCCGGCTCGGAGCGCATATTTTCACATCGGGACGCAGGGTGCGGCGGCCTCCCGGCATGCCACGAGTTATTAATTGAGGACGCGCTTCCCTTTCACCCTACGCTTTTCGGTCCCGCTCCGGCCCCGCAGCCTGCTCCCTTCGCTCTTCTGTTCGGCGGGGAGCCGCTCGGGTAGGTTTAAGTCGTCGTCTATTAGGGCATCGACGTAGACGTTCGCTACACGCGCGTATCGTAAGAGGATCGATAGGGGCGGCTCTCGCGTGCCGGTCTCATATCTCGAAATTTGCGGATAGGCAATCAGATCATCTACGTCGAGGCGTTTGAGCATTTCCGTTTGAGAGAGGCCGAGCATAACTCGAATCAGAAGAAGTTTTTCGGCGAGACGTTGCGGCCTCGGTCGCGCGTTCCCCATCAGGACATCCCTCCTGACGGAACAGCAATCGTGCGAAAGCACTTGCCTGTATTACCAACTGGTAATACAATGTGGTCACAGATGAGAATCGCCGTCAGAGTGCTTACTCTAAGCTCGGCGGCCATACTCATCGCTTGTGCTTCTGTAGAGGTAGCTCAGCATAGTACGGTCAAATTTTCAAAGGTAATGCCTAAACAGGATAACAGAGCCGATTAGGTTTCATCAGATAGCAAAACCGAAAAGCAACATGGGCGGTTCGTCTCCGCCAAAGTCGGGATGGCATCAACAACGAGTGCCGGATGTATCCCCGTCCGGTTAACAGAAGGAAAGTGTCTTAAGCTGGAAGCAGGCATCTGCGTAGCGCACTTTGCCTGACATCAGGGTACGCGACCCGAACTCAGAATCTTCTCGCGGCGCGCCTCCGTTTGGCTCCCGACTTTACGGCCTCGCTGGAGCGGTTAGTCTTGGTCCCTTCACTCTTCGATCCGGCGGGGAGTCTCGCGGGTAGGTCTACTTCGTCGTCGATGAAGGCGTCCACGTAGAGGTTCACGGCGCGGGCATATCTCAAGAGGATTGCGAGGGGCGGCTCATTTTTGCCTAACTCATACTTGGAGATCGTGTGGTACTCGATCTGGTCTTCGGCTCCCAGTCGCCTGAGCATCTCCGCTTGTGAGAGGCCGAGGGCGGTCCTAACCCGGAGGAGCTTCTCTGCTAGGCGTTCCGGCCTTGGTCGAGCGCTGCCCATCAGGACGCCCCTCCTGATGGAATGAGGATCGTCAAAGAGAGCTTGCCGCTATGGATAGTTATCCATATACTGTTTTCGCGCTCAGTCTCCGCTGAGGTTGTTTCCAGTACAAACCCGGCGGCAACGATCATCAGTCGGCTTTCGCCTGTTGCGTGCTAGGCATCACTCGCTATTGAACATTAAAGGCAGTCGTAGGATACCAGAAATCGGGAGGAGATGATGGAGGCAATCATCAGCGTAACGAACGTCGCGCGCGGCGTGGGCAAGACGGCGACCGCCGTCCACCTGGCGGCGGAGTGGGCCCTGCGCGGCTTCGAGACCTTGCTCGTAGACGCTGACCCGCAGGCGGAGGCGACGGCGCTGCTCGTCGGGGAGGAGTGCGGCAGGCTTTCGGTCGCGGACGCCCTGCGCGCGTATGAACCAATCGAGCACGGGCGCGATGACGGAGCGCCTCTCGTCGGGTTGTCGGATGTCCTCGCGCCGACGGAACTCGCGCGACTCTGGCTCGCGCCCTCATCAATCGCGCTCGCCGCCACGGAGGGCGACGACTCACCCTGTATCGCCGGCGCTCTTCACACACAGCTTGCGGCGCTCTCGGCGCGCTTCGACTTCGCCGTCATCGACACTCCGCCCTCGCTCGGCCCGCTGGCGGCCGCGTGCCTCTCGGCCTCGACGCACTTGCTCGTGCCGGTCGCGCCGCGAACGCAGGGCGTGGCGGGCTTGCGCTGCCTCTCCGACGCCTTCGGCGACATGCCCTGCGCCGCCGAAGGCGAACGCGCCGAACTGCTCGGCGTCGTCTGTAACCTGTTCGACCCGCGCGAGCGTTCCGCGGGCGAGTTCTACGAAGGGATCAAGCGCCTGTGGGGCGGCGGCGTCTTCGAGACGATCATCCACCGCGACGCTTTCGTCGAAGGCTGCGCGGGATGGCCCGTCCAACTCTACGCTCCGTCCTCGGTTGCCTCCGGCCTCTACGCCGAGTTGGCGGATGAAGTCCTCGCGCGACTAAGCGACGCGAGTGCCGTCGCAGGCGCACACGCCGCTTAAAGCGTGCGCGTGCGAGATAGCGCATGAACCCCGTGACTCACGCGCCCGCGTTGATGACGCAGAGACGCTCACGCCTGACCCCGGAAGTCAGATTGAAAATTAAGGGTCACGCCGCGGCCACCGTGTCGGGCGCGGCCGCTTCGGCCTCTGCGGTAACCGGGGCGGTCAGCCTCTGCGATGACCGGGCGAAGGCTAACTGCCAGCCGCTCATATCTAGCGTCACTTGTTCGCGCCACGTCGGGCGGTCGCCGCTCCTTCACCCTTCCGTCTATCCCAAGACTGGATTCGCCGGAGGGCGTCAAGTATCACCTCCCTCCGCTCCGGCCCTGCGCGGTCAAACATCGTGAGCAGCATCCCCTCCGCAGGCGTGAAGTACTTCGTCAATGGCTCGAAGGGCCCCAGCCCGAGCTTTGTCGCAAGCTGCTCTTCGGCGCACGCCTCCTCGTAGATGAGCAGGAGAAAACGCGTCCCGGCCTCGTAGAGCTGTTCGGGCGTGAGGAACGTCTCAAGCCCGCGCCGCACGACGCTGAGCACGGCCTCGCGCTCGCTCCTGCTCCGGCACCGCTTGAAGACATCGATGAGCTCTTTGACGGGCCGGATGACCGCCGCCATCAGCTCGTCGGGGCGCGCGGTGCCGCCCAGGCGCTTGCACCAGTAGACCTCGTAGATCACTTGGGCGTAGAAGAGGAAGGCCTCGGAGAGGTGGTTCGAGACGAGCGCGCGGCCCAGCGCGGCCACGGCCACGGCCGCATCCCCATTCAGGTCGGCGGGCGCGAGCGCATCCTCGACGGGCATAAGGACGGGAAGGCGGCCCGAGAGCTGGCGGCTGGCCCTCTTCATCCGCGCGGCGAAATCCTGCTGCTGCACACGCCCCTCGCCCGGCGGCGCGACCAGCATGCGCATCTGCGTCTGGCAGCCGGCGACGCCCCTTACAGCCTTCTCGACGTTCGTGAGCTTGCGCCGCGGCTCCCCCGCTTCGAGGCGCTTGTAGTCGCGTGCCGTGATGCCAGCGCGGTGCGCGGCCCCCTCTTGCGTGAGCCCTGCCCTCTCACGCCATGCTCGCAGCAGACGCGCCAGCCGCACCCAACGCCGATCATGAGGCACCGCCTCCCTCAGTCGCCAAGCGTACTCGCCAACCGCCTCCGTGGTGGGGGGCATGCCGCCGCGAGCGAGCCTTAGGCTCCAAGCCTCCAGTTCCGTGTAGTAGCCGCCCTCGGGAACCGCGAAGCGATACTCGTCGCCGCATGCCGGGCAGGCCCACGCGAGCACAGCACACGCGCCTGCGGCATCTGCCGAAGCCGCACCGCACAGGCTCACGCTTGTAGATCATTCGTCCGAGAAGTCCGCCCGCGCGCATGTCGAGGGACGCGACCTCTCTTACGCAGACATTGACCCTAACTTCTGAGAACGAGGTACATATAGGTGCTCACCATCAGCAAGCCGCTCGCGCCCGCGCAGGCAATCGAATACTACGAGAACGAATATGCCGACCCCGGCCAGTCGCTCGGCACAGACGGAGTAGCCGCTGAAGGCGTCTGGGCAGGACGACTCGCCGAGTCTTGGGGACTCCAAGGCGCGGTGACGGACGAGCAGTTCGCGCGCCTCTGTGACGGATTGCACCCGTTGACTGAAGCACGGATGGTGCGCCATGCATCGCCGAGGACGTATATGAACTTCTACGGCGAGCGCGTCACCTCAATGGCACGCCGCGCGGGCTACGACGCGACCTTCAGCGCGCCGAAGTCTGTCTCGCTCGTCGCGCTTGTGGGCAGCGATGCGCGCGTCGCCGTTGCGCACCGCGAGGCCGTAAGCCAAGCGCTCATCGTCCTCGAAGAGCACGTGCAGGCGCGCATGGGCGGTAATCGTCCGGCCCAAGATACGGGGCAGCTCATCGCCGCTCGCTTCGAGCACGCGCTTGCGCGCCCCGACCGCGCCTCGGGCTATGCCGCCCCGCAACTCCACACGCACTGCCTTATCTTCAATGTGACTGTGACCGACGGCGGCGAGATGAGGCCCATCCAGCCGCTCGAACTTCACCGCACGCAGCGGCTCGCGACGGCCGTCTATCGCTCCGCGCTCGGCTGGCGACTCGTCGAACTGGGCTATGAGGTCGAGCGCGATCCACGCACCAACGCGCCGGAGGTCAAGGGATTAACGAGAGAGTACCTTGAGGCAAACAGCCCGCGCCGCGCGGAGGTCTTGCGTCGTGCTGAAGAGGTGGCAGCGCGGCTTGAGCATATGGGTGCCGCAGGGGTCAGGCGCGGGGCCGGCCTCCTGCACGCGGCAGCGCACGCCGACCGCGCGGCGAAGTGCTTCGACCCCGCACGTGTGAGGGAGCGTCATCTGGAACTCGAAGCGCGCTTCGGTCACCAGGCACAACGCACCGTCGAGTCCGCGCTCGCACGCGGACTCGTAGTGCGCGACGAACAGGATGCAGCGCGGCGGGCCCTTTGGGCCGTCACGGCGGTGCGGGATGAAGCGCTGATGTGCGGCGCGCGCGTTGACTCACGGCGACTGCTTGCGGATGCGCTTCGACTCAGCCTGTGCGAGACAACCTACGGCGCGGTGCGTATGAAGTTCGAGGCGCGCCTGGAGTCCGGCGACCTTCGCGACGTGCTACACGCGGGAAGTCCGGCGCTGCGTGAGAGAAGCTCAGCCCCGCTCGGAGCGCAGACGGATATGGCTCGTAAAGAGGCTAGAGCCTCCCGCTCTAAGTCCGTGCCCTCGTCACCTTCGGTCAGGCGTACTGCCGTTGAGATCAGTGCGATGCTGGCCGAGATGTTTGCGCGAGGTCGGGTATTAGAGGTTGCTGATGTAGATGAGCGCCTGCGTGCCGTTGTCGCTGCCTCACGCGAGAGTCACGAAGCAACGCTGGTAATCTCCACGTCCGGCAAGGAGCGCGAGCGGCTGAACGAACTCATCCGCCGCGAACTCGGCGCGGGCGCGGCGGATGATGCCCAAGGGCGAACCTTCGGTGTCTACGCCCCTCGCGGCGCGATGGATGGTCACGCGCGCTCTCGCGCGGATGCTTACATACCTGGCGAGAACTTCATCAGGTACGGCAGGTCGAGCCGCGTCTATGGTCTGAGCGCAGGAGAGTACGGGCGCGTCATCGCGGCCGACATAACGGCGAACACGATTACGGTCGTGCTGGGCGGCGGGCGCGAAGTCACGTACAACCCCGCACGCCTGTCGGGCGCAGGTGTGTACAGGCATGTAGAGCGCCTGTTCGCACGGGGCGACCGCGTGCAGTTTGGCGTGCCGATCCGTAGCCCGCGCGTGTCCCGCGGTGAAACAGGCACCGTCACGAAGATCGACGGTGACACCCTCGGTCTCACAACCGACAGGGGGCACGCCGTTACTCTCGACGCGGGAGACATTCAACACCTCGACTATGGCTACGCGGTCGCCGAAGCTTCGTCGCACTCCGCCGACTCGCGCCGCCTTATAGTGAGCCTTGTGACGGAAGACAACCACGCGTCTCCCGCCCAGCGAAAGGCGCTCGCGGCGCTTCTGTGCCGCGAAGATGTAGCGCTCTTTTTCACCGACTCGATTCAAGGGTTGCGTGAGACTTTCGGGATGGAAGCGCCGGAGAGGTCAACTTCCGCGCACGTTCACCTGACCACTCAACTGCCCGGCGAAACGGCTGCGGCGCTCGCTCACCCCGTCAGCCCGGAGATAGCCTCCGGGAACGATGCCGCCAGCGCCGTCCGTGCGAACAGAGGAATTGAGATTACATTTTAATCCGCAACCACGGATGCCTACTGCTTCATAATGAACCTGCCAGGTGACATAGGGCGCGACCCTGCTGACGTGGTCGCGCCCTATGCCTTATCGCAGTCTGCTCGATGGGTCGCCGAAGAAGACCCACACCCGGCGCACATCGCGGTCTGCGCTCTTCCTGATCATGACTCGAAACCCATTGCAGGAGGCTGTCCGTATGAAGATCGAAACACCGAATCGGCCCAGCGCCTTGCTTCCATTAGCAATGTCGTGCGCCGCCTTGGCGATGTTCCTCAGTCACTTATTGATAGTCGGCGTGGTCCATGAGGCCGATGAGCGGACTGCCGCCCATATCTTTCAGATACTCATGGCTGGACAGTACCGGTCGTAGCGTTCTTCGCCATCAAGTGGCTCCCGCAGACTCCTCGGCAGGCGCTGCTGGTCCTGGCGCTGCACGCGGGTGCCGCGCTGGCAGCACTTGCACCGGTCTTCTTTCTCAATCTGTAAGCCACTCGCGCGCTCAAGTCTCCAGGACGACCGACTGGCAGGGGATCCGGGGGCAGCACCTGAGGTCGAACTTGGTCGAGCCCCTCGGCGGGACGAATGGGCCAGCGTCACCGCCCGTCGTCGCGGTCGTCGGCAGAAACTCCAGGTCGAACTGCTGCTCCGGCGGAATGTCCCTCCCGTGCTCGTCCTTAATCACGCCGTAGTACTCGGGCATTTCGCTGTGGGAGGCGCCTCCTCCGCCGGTCTGGGGTTCGAAGAGCGGGCTGTTGTCGATGTAGATCTCGTAGGTAACGTCCGGCGCGGTCGGCTTCTCCAAGGGGTAATCCCAGGACGCCCCGCCCGCGGCGCGCCAGCTCAGGACGGCTTCGGTTCCGTCTTCAAGGTGAAGGCTCGCCCCGATGATGCTCGCCATCGCCGCGATCTGGCTCGTCGTCGTCCCGTTCCGTGTAATCGCGATGGGACGGACGAGCCTCGCCGCCGCGTGAAAACAGAAGTCGCCGTCGGTCAGGAGGACGCCGGGTCGGGTTCTACCCTCGACGACCGAGAGCGGTGCCCTGTGAAACAAGCTCCCCTCCAGGTTGATGATCCAGCGAAAGTCGGACTCGTCCCCACCGGTTGCGCTCGTCGGGTCGAACCCGGCCGTGGGCTGATACTTGGAGACGAGGCCCACGCCCGGCCTCGGCCCCCTGATGGTCAGCCCCGGGTGTTGACCGTCGAAGCGGCCGAAGTGCCTCATCGTGATGATGTCCGGCCGCCCTGGACTCTTGGTCCTGACCTCGACGGAGAAGGTGTGGGGCGGGTGCGCGCTCTGATGAATGTCGACCGCGCAGGAGCTTCTGTCGCTCGACGCGCGCAGGATCAGGAGGCCGTGAAAGAAGATCTTGATCGTTGGCCGTTGCGGCAGTGTCGTTGTCGTCTCGAAAGGCATGAGTTTGTTCTCCTTCAACAAGGTCAGAATTCGGCGTACCCGCCGATGGCCGTAAACGCCGCCCAGTAGTACGGCTGGCGGTAGCGCCCGTCCACGCCGCGGAGCAGTTCGATCTGCGCGCGCCTGAGCGCCTCCGCGGTCGGGAGGTGGTCGCCGCCGCCGCCGCGCGCCCGGAGCCGGTGGAGGCCGACCATCAGCCGCTCGGTGGCGTCGGAGTCGACCGGCCAGAGGCTCGCGACGACGAGGGGGACGCCCGCCGCTAGAAACGGGCGCGCGATGCCGACCGCCCCCTCGCCGCGGTACTGCTGCTCGATGCCGGTCTGGCAGGCCGAGAGCACGACGAGGCGCGTCGCCGGCAGCCTCATCCGGTAGACCTCCCGCGCCTGCCACAGGCCGTCAGGTCTCTCCTCCTTACGCTGTCGCGACGACGACTCCGCTCCCCCCGTCCCGCCCGCCCGCGCCTCGGCTGCAAGCACGAGCCCCGAGAGCATGCTGGAATGCTCGTCGACCATGTAGTGGAGGGCGAAGTGGGCGACGGTCGATCTTCCGATCTCGCCCGCGACGGCCCCTTCGGTTGCGGCGTCCCGCAGGAGCAGGCGCGGCGACCTGTAAAAGGCCGCCACCTCCTCGGCCTCACGACCCGCCGCGGGCAGGGGCGCGAGCGATGGGAACGCAATGGGGTCGAAGCTCGGATCGCCGACGCTCAGGAGCCTCTCCTCCGTAGACCCCGACTTTCGTGCCGCAAGCTCCGAGAGGTCGACGAAGACGCTTGCGCTCGGCGACAGCTCCAGACGGAAGTCCTCGACGAGGCGCCGGCCCGTTCGCGCGTCGGCGAGCGCGCCGAAGGGCAGGTAGTGAAGCGTCTTATCCGGTGCGATGCAGAGCAACTTCGACCGGTCGAGCCGCTGCTCGACGGGACTGATGAGCACGTCGTAGAGGCCAGCCGCCTGCCGCGCCTCCTTCTCCTCCCCCACAGCCGTCCCACCCGTGGCTTCTTCTTTGACGCTTCGCAGGTACTCGCGAACCCTCTCGCCCAGGTCGCGCGCGTTGACCCGAACCTCCTCGGCCGACACGCCCTCACGCGTGACGACCCAGATCAGGAGCTTATCGTCGAGGACCGCGTACTCCAGGAGCTGCGCCCCCTCGGGCATTCTCCGCTCAACGTCCGGAAGCGGCGCGGGGCGGGAGACGGAGGGGAGGCGTAGCTCGGCGGCTCGCGCGCCCGCCGCCGGCGGTGCCGACGCCGACGCCTCTGTGCCCTCCCGCATCTCGTCGAGGAGCGAGCGAGCGCGGCTCAACTCGGAATACTCGAAGGCGCGCCCGGGGTCACGCCGCCTCGTCTGGGCGAAGTCGATCGCCAGGTCGTAGATGCTCTGTTCGACATCGAAGAAGGTGTTTCGCTGGCTCTCGCTCGTGAGGTTCGAGCGGTACTGCTCGAAGAGCCTGAGGACGGTCTGCAACTCCTCCTCGGTCGCCCCGTCGTCGCCGCGCGTCATGTAGGAGAGGAGTTTTCCCTTGTGGGCGGGGTAGGTGAAATACGTGTAGCCCAGTTCGGCGTAGAGGCGGATGCTTCTGTCGTAGGCCTCGACGGCCCGGCCGTGATCTCCGAGTTGGCGATAAACGTCTCCCGCGTGCAGGGAAGAGTTCGCCATCATCTCGCGCCCGCTCGGCTCGCCCGCCTCCAGCCCGCTCCCGACCTCGTAGGCGCGGTCGATGTTACTGATCGCCTCGTCGTACGAGTTCAGGCTCGCGTAGGTCACCCCCAGGTAGTCGTAAGACCGCGAGACGATCAGCGGACGATTCATGACGAGAGCGCGCCTGAGCGCCTCCTTCTGGTACTCGAGCGCTGCCGGGTGATACCCGAGCGAATTGAGATTGAAGGCGATGGCCGTGTAGATGCCCCAGGTCTGAAGCGGGTCGGCGAAGCCTTCGTCCACCAACTCACGGCTGCGCTGGAGGAGGTCGAGCGACCGCTTCTCGTCGTTTAGGGACTGGTACTCGTCGGCGAGAAGAATCAGGTTCCACAGTACGCCGTATGAGTCTCCCATCCTCTCCGCTGACCCGAGCGCCTCACGGGCGTAGTCAATCGACTTCGAATACTCGTTGCGGCCCAGTCTGATGCTCGCCATCCGGTAGAGGCTCTGGCCGGAGAGCCAACGGTAGCCCTTGCGCTCGCAAATCGGCAGGAGGCGCCCGAAGACTTCGTCGCCCCTTTCCAAGTCCGGCACGAACAGATAACAGTGCCCCATCCGGTACTCCGCCAGGATCGAGTCGCCAGAGTCGCCGGCCTCGTCAAACGCCCGCTTGGCGCGCGAGTAAAGGTCGAGCGCTCCACGCACGTTTGAGCGGAGGAACAGCCCGTCGCCCTCTCTCATCAGAGAGCGAGCCCGCAGGAGAGGCCGCAGTTGCGCGGCGCTTAAACGCCCGTAGAAGCGCGCCAACTCCGACACGTAGGCGTCGCCCGCCCTCCGCTCCCCCAACTGCCCCAGGTATGCGACCGCCTGAAGTTTGGGGGCGGCCTCCTCCTCCTTCCCCTTTGTCTCCAGGTCGAGGTAAGAGTCGAGGAGGGCGTTGGCGACCCGGTTGCCCGCCGAAGTGTAGTTGCGCCCGACGATCTCCCAGGCGCGCCCGTCGTCCCCGCGCGTGTACGCGTCGATGAAGTCTCGGTCGGGCGGCCCGTCGTCGTCCCGCGAAGTTTCGGCGCGCCGCTGCTCCTCGATCAGCTTCAGGTTCCGGCGCGCCTCCTCCGCCCACTGCGAGACGGAGTCTTTCTCCAGGTACCTGCGCCACCCCTCCTCGGCCTGCGGGTAGAGCGCCATCTGCTGGTAGAGGAGCGCACGGTTAAAGAGCGCCTCGGTGATGGACGGGTCCAGTTCGAGCGCCCTGTTTACCTGGTCGAGGCCTTTCGCAAACTCCTCAATCGCCCCGCCGCCGCCCTCCCCTTCCGCCGCCGGGGTGCGGGTGCGGTGACTCTTCCCCTCTTCGAGAAAGGCGGCGGCGAGGTCGCTATGGGCCTGCGCGTTTCGGGGGTCGAGTCTGACGGCCTCCTGCAACTGGTCGAGCGCCTTGTCGAACTGGCGGTCGGCCAGGTAAAACTTGCCGAGCGCCTGGTGCGAGCCGGCGCTCCCGCTCTCGGAGACCGCGTTTAGCAGGAGACTCGCGGCGCGGTCGCGCTGGGCGTAATCGCCCGTCTCGGGCGCGCCCCGCTGCTGCATCAGGGGCGCGTAGTTAAAGCCCGAGATGCGCGCCTCGATGGGCCTGCGGTCGCGGAAGGCTGTCTGGAGGACGGCCAGCCCCCGGTCGACATCGGATCGGAAGAAGAACGCCCGCCAGACGCCTGCGCCCAAGGCGACGGCGATCAGGACGCAGGCGGCGAGCGGCAGATAGAACCGGGTGAAGCTCCGCGCCCGGTGTCGTTTAACCGGGACCTGAGTCTTATATCTGTTCAAGGCCAACGCAAATTTAAGCTTGCCGAGTCGCTCCGATGACCTCAAGAAATACTGTTCGGCCCGCTCCCGCTCCTCCTCCGACAGGTCTTCCTCCACGTATTGGTCTATAAGCTCATCGACAATAATGTCCGACTGCTCCGCGTAGCCGGCGTCGGTCAGCAGACGTAGTTCCACCTCCTCTCCGTCAGCTTCCGAGAGTTGGCCGAGCAGATACCGTCTCAATTGATCTTGATCTTTCTGGGTGATGGCTGAGACCCTTCCGCGGGGCGATCCGACCTAATTATTACTGCCTCTCTAAGAATGCGCTCCGTGCCCGTTTTTGTTTCTTTCGGACGTTCCCGCTGCATTCCGACACGCACTTCTCCAGAGTGCCCCTGATGTGGTGCGCCCGCAGCCGCAAAGCGCCCTGCGTGATGCCGAGTTCCTCGGCCATCTTCCGGTGTTGCTCTATTTTGTTCCTCCCCTTGTATATATGAAAGTCCAAGATCAGCTCGCGCTTTTCCGGAGGCAGCAGCCCGAGGCACTGCAGCAGGCAGTCGTACTCGTCACTCGTGTTTAAAATTCCACGCGGCCGTTCGGGGAGCGCGTCGGTCGCCACCTCTTTCCGCCGCCTCGCCTCGAGAATGATGTTGCGGGCGACGCCGTGAAAATAGCGCGCAGGCTCTCCGACGTACTCGTCCCTGATGTCCGAGAGTCGGGCCGCCACCCGGTCGATGGCAACGTCCGCCAAGTCCTCGGCGTCGTTAAAGCCCCTGGAGATAAACATCCTGACCAGCCCGGAACGGATGACCTCATACTTTCGCCCCGCGGCCTCACGGTCGGGGTCGAGCCAGGCCAGTAACATGTCGAACGGTGCTTGGATGATACTCACCTATCGCCTCACCCGTGCCTGCCTTTAAGAAGACTCGAAAACGAAGCCGTATGTGTGAGGGTAAGCGTATAGAGATTGCGGACTCGAAGTTATCTTAGGCCGTTAATCAATAGCAAGTATTTTCCAATGGCGGGAGAGAAAATGTGTCGAAGGGAGCTTCATCTGCCGGGCTGATTCAACGGTCAACTATTGCAACTTCGGAATGAGAGATGTATAAGGCTCCAAGGCCGGGGCAGGTGCTCACCATCAGTACGTCACGTGCCAAGAGCACTCGACCGGCAAACCCTTCAGCATCGTACAGTACAGGAATCCGTCGTGGCAGACCCTTTTGCCCGGCGGCTTCTTCATTTCCAGAAGTGTTCTCCAGAGGAGTACCGGACATGACGCAAGATGCGCAGCCAGAGCACCTCTCAAAGAGAGTGGTCGTCTACCGAACCCTTCGGATGGAGGCCGTGAGAGTGCGGCGTGATGTCCCGTACCGGGCCACCGAGGCAGGCGCGCTGACGTTGGACATCTACTATCCACCTGCACGACAGGACGCGGCGCGGACGCCAGCCGTCGTCTTCGTGCTTGGATACTCCGACCTGGGGACGGAGGCGCTGCTCGGCTGCAAGCTCAAAGAGATGGGCGCGTACGGTTCCTGGGCGCGACTGGTGGCGGCCTCAGGGCTGATCGCGATCACCTATACGACGAGAGAACCCACGGCAGATATTCAGACGCTGCTGCAATACGTTCGGCTGAAGGCCGCCGACCTAGGGATTGATGAGGACAGGATCGGCTTATGGGCGTGCTCCGGCAATGTTCCACTCGCACTGTCGGTGCTGATGAGGGAAGCGCGGGAGTACGTCAAGTGTGCCGTGCTGTGTTACGGCTATATGCTCGACCTCGAAGGGGCCACCGGCGTAGCGGAGGCAGCCGAGACGTTTCGGTTCGTCAACCCCTGCGCGGGGAGATCAATCGATGATCTGCCGCGGGAGCTGCCTCTCTTCATTGCCAGAGCAGGGCAAGACCAGATGCCGCGCCTGAACGAAACGATTGACCGCTTCATGGTCAAAGCCTTGTCTCGCAATCTGCCCGTGACGTTTGTGAATCATCCAGCGGCTC
>JAVRON010000035.1:0-22047 GCA_032162705.1 Acidobacteriota bacterium | reverse complement strand
TTTGAGATTTCAAATTCGGAATTTGAAATCTCAAACCCCTCTGTGCCCCCTCTGTGTCCTCTGTGTCTGCGGTGGTTAATCTCCTGACGCTCTATGCTCAAGCGAAGAGAGCTATTGTCCGCTACTGGCCGCAGAATCTTGCGCGATACTCGTCGGAGTTGATGAAGGCTTTGACCATCTCGGCGCGCTGGAGGTAGCCGAAGTATTGCATCAACACGAAGGCCGGGCCGAACTCCTTGCGGCTGAAGTCCGCGTCCTCGACGATTGAGCGCAGGACTTGTGCGCGCGTCTGACGGCCATCGGCGAGCGCCACGAGGTACGCGTTGCGTGTCTCGAAGGGAAGAACGAAGCCCGCGTTCGCGGTCAGGCGGTCGATGAACTGAGCGTCGGTCAACTGGTCGAAGTTGAACTTGAAATCGGGGCGCGTGACCCATTCATCGACGAAGGCGCGCGCGTGTTGTCGTCCAACAACTTCTCCCAGCCCGGCGTGCCCACCACGACGCCGCGTGCGGCCTGACGCGCGTCGGGCAAAAACTCCGCGCGACGAGGCATGCGCCCGTACGAGGCGCGGTAGAGCTTGTGTACGAGGAAGCCCGTGCGCTGGAACTCGATAGACAAGAAGAAGGCCGCAGAGGTATCGACGCGCCTTCGCTCAATGCAGGCGGCGTCCGTGACGAGACGGTCGAGCGTGGCGCTCATCTGTGCGCTGTAAAGAAGCGTTGCTTGTAGCCGGGCAGGGCGTTACTTGTAACCGAGTTCGGCGAGCCTCTCCAAAGTGATTGGGGAGTCGCCCGCCCGCGCGCCTTCCCTCTCACGCCCGCCGACCGAGAGGATGCGCTCGACGTACTTGGCGATGATGTCTGCTTCAAGGTTGACCGCGTCGCCCGGTCTCAGGCGCGAGAGGTTCGTCACCGCCCACGTCTTCGGGATGACGGCGATCTCGAAGTATTCCTCGGCGAGCGCGGCGACCGTCAGGCTGATGCCTTCGACCGCGACCGAGCCTTTGAAGACGAGATAGCGCGCGACCTCCTTCGGATAAGCGATGCGGACAGTCCAGGAGCCGCCGTGCTCTTCAGCCGAGAGGAAGCGGCCCCGCGCGTCAACGTGCCCCTGCACGATGTGACCGCCGAGCCGCGTCGTGGGCGTCACCGCTCGCTCAAGGTTGACGAACGAGCCTGCGCGCAAACTGCCGAGCGTCGAGCGCTGCAAAGTCTCGCGCGAGCCGTCCGCCGCGAACGTGTCGCCGCGCACTTCGAGCGCCGTCAGGCACACGCCGTTGACCGCGATTGAATCGCCCTCGCACGTGCCTTCCGTCACCAAGCGCGCCTCGACCGTCATCCGCACGCCCTCGCCGCGCCGCTCGACCGAACGCACGCGCCCCAATTCTTCGATGATGCCTGTGAACATAGTCGTGCCCGTTCCCAATCTCGACAGACCGGCGTGCCTGTCATTCGTGTCTATCATTGCGACTGTCATTGCGACTGTCGCTCGCGTACGACTTCGAGCATGCGCCGGAAGACTTCTTCGATGGGGAGTTCGGTGGTGTCGATGACGACGGCGTCATCGGCAATCTTGAGCGGCGAGTCGTCGCGCGTGGCGTCGCGCCGGTCGCGCTCGTTGATGTCGGCGAGCGTCTCGTCAAAGGTCTGCCCGGCGACACGCGCGCGCTCTTCGTCGAGGCGGCGGCGTGCACGCGCCTCGGGAACTGCCGTGAGAAAGAACTTCACGTCCGCCGAAGGGAAGACGACCGTGCCGATGTCGCGCCCGTCGAGTAGGACGCCGCTCTCGCCCTCGCCCATCTCGCGCTGGCGACTGACCAGCACGCGCCGCACGGCGGGGATAGCCGAGACGACCGACGCGAGGCGCCCGACTTCTTCGCCGCGAATCTCTTCGGACACGTCGCGGTCGTCGAGAAGGACGCGCAGAGAGTCCGGGTCTCCCTCAAGCCTGATGGAGGCGCGGCGTGCAGCCTCGGCCACGGCTTCGATGTCCGAAACGCTCACACCAGCGCCCACGACGGCGAGCGCCACAGCCCGATACATCGCGCCCGTGTCGATGTAGAGCAACCCCAGTTCGCGCGCGAGCCTGCGACCCAGCGTGGACTTTCCCGCGCCCGAAGGGCCATCGACGGCGATGATGAGTGGTCTCGGCTTGGTCATTGTGTCGCTGCGCAAATCAATCAGTTTCATAAAGGCCATCAGACGAAAGCGGAGAAGACCTCGTTCGAGAGCAGCGCGCCCGCTTGCGTGAGGCGGAGTACGTCGCCGTCGATTTCGATGAGGCCCGCTTCGTCGAAGCGCGCGAGGTCGTCGGCGTGGTCGGCGAGCACGTCGTGTTGGAAGCGCGTGCGGTGCTCGGCGAGATTGACGCCGCGCGCGAGAAGGCGCAGGCCGAGGAAGAGCGCCTCGGCGCTTAGCTCGCGTGCGTCCAACTCTGTTGTCTCGACGACGGCGCTTCCCTTCTCTTCGACGAGCCGGACGTATGCGCGCGTGTCGCGTTCGTTCGACCAGCGCGATGCACGTCCGTCGAACGAGTGTGCCGAGCAGCCGAAGCCGAAGTAAGGTTCGCCCGTCCAGTATTTCATGTTGTGGCGCGACTCGCGGCCCCCGAGGCAGAAGTTTGAGATTTCGTACTGCTCGTAACCCGCGCCGCCCGTGCGCTCGACCATCAGGCGGTACATCTCTGCGGCGAGGTCTGCGTCCGGTGAGGGGTAGCGTCCCTCTCGAATCTGTTGCGCGAGCGGCGTGGCTTCGTGGACTTCGAGAAGATAGAGCGAGAGGTGTTCGGGGCGAAGCGCGAGCGCCTCTTTGAGATTTCGCTCCCAGGCTTCGAGCGTCTGAAGGGGCAGCCCCGCGATCAGGTCGAAGCTGATGTTGTCGAACCCTGCTTCGCGCAGGAGTCGTAGCGTGCGGCGCGTGTCAACGGCCGTGTGTGTGCGCCCGAGGCGTTTCAGCTCGCGTTCGTCGAAGGTCTGCGCGCCGAAGCTCGCGCGGTTCACGCCCGCCGCAAGCAGTCCGCGCAAGCCTTCACTCGTGACCGTGCCGGGGTTCATCTCCAGTGTGACCTCGGCGTGCTCTTCGACGCGGAAGCGCCGGCGCACTGCGTCGAGTATGTGCGCGAGCTGCTCGACGTTGAGCAGCGACGGCGTACCGCCTCCGAAGTAGATGGTGTCAACCGCGACTCTTTCCCTGACAGAGTCGAACGCCTCTATCTCGCGCGCGAGAGCGCGGACGTACCTTTCGGCGAGCGCGCCCTCGTATGTGCCGGTCGCGAAGTCGCAGTAGGAGCAGCGCGCGCGGCAGAAGGGGATGTGTATGTAGATTCCGGCACGGTTCATGATCGATGAGTTCTGAAATTATAGCACGCGCGCGTGTTCATCTCCGGCACGCACGCGACGTGCAGAGGCTTGCGGTCATGTACGCTTTTCGCCAGTGCCGTGTATGACTTTAAAATGTATGCGTTAGTACCAATCGCCGTCGCTGTCTTTGACCCGCGCGACTGCGGAAGACGAAAGCCGCGCAAAGCAGAAGAGTTTAATTTCTAAAATTCAACGCGCTGTCAGCGAGTAATGATGGCATGGAGTTTGTTGTGTCTAGGAACAAACGCATGACACAGCGGATGAACGCGTGCGACCGTCTCAGCGCCCCTTGTCATTGAATAGTCTACGCGCTTCATCTGTCGGCATAACTCAACAACACCGAATACTTGGAGGAAGCGTTTATGGCAGACAATACAGAAGGAACCGGCGGCGGTAGCAGCAGCGGCGGCGGCGGCTCTTCGAGCGGCGGCTCCGGTGGCGGTAGTGGCTCCGGCGGCGGCAGTGGTTCAGGCGGCGGCAGCGGCTCCGGCGGCAGCGGTTCGGGTGGAAGCTCGGGCGGTGGCGGCGGCTCTTCGAGCGGCGGTTCGTCGGGTGGCGGCAGCGGCTCGGGTGGTGGTAGCGGTTCGGGCGGCTCGGGTGGCGGCAGCTCCTCCGGCGGCAGCGGCGGCGGAAGCTCCTCCGGTGGCGGATCATCGTCCGGCGGCGGTGGCGGTAGCAGCAGCGGTTCGGGCGGCGGCGGCTCTTCGAGCGGCGGCTCAGGCGGTGGAAGCTCGTCGGGTGGCGGCAGCGGCTCCGGCGGCGGCAGTGGCTCCGGAGGCGGCAGCGGTTCGGGCGGCGGCAGCGGCTCCGGCGGAAGCTCGGGCGGTGGCGGCGGCTCTTCGAGCGGCGGCGGGCAGTAAAGCCTCGACCGTGTTCGCCCTACTCAGCCGTCATATGGCTGAGCCGTGCGAAAGATAGAACAAGGGGGAAAAGGGCTGCGGCGCACGAGCATCGACTCGTGCGCCGCAGCTTTTCTTTAGCGTGCGAAGCTTTTTCTTTACTACCCGAAGCCCTTTCTTTACCGCCCGGTGTCCTGCTTGCCCGCGGAGCCGGGATTACTTTCCCTCGGAGCCGAGGCGGCGTTGACTTCCCTCGCCGCTGATCTTGCGCCGCTCCGTGCCCGCCACGCGCTCGACCTCCGCGAAGGCGCGCATGAAGTTGCCGCCGAGAATTTTAAGCACGTCCGCGTCAGAGTAGCCTCGGCGCAGAAGCTCGTATGTGATGTTCGGAAGGTCTGCCACATCCTTGATGCCTTCGGGCAGGGTCACGCCTCCGTCGAAGTCCGAGCCGAGGCCGACGTGGTCAATACCGGCTACTTTAGCGATGTGGTCTATATGGTCAACGAGCATGGAGAGCGTGGTGCCAGGGATAGGGTTCGCGTCTTCGAGCTTCTGCAACTCGTCGGCGAGACGCTTCGGGTCGTTCTTGTATTGCTCGTTAAGCGCACTGCGCTCAGCCTTCAGCTTCGCGTCTCTCTCCAGAGAGGCCGTGCGCACGCGCTCGTCCAGAAAGACGGTGTAGAAGTTGACCATCACGACACCGCCGTTCTGCCCGATGCGCTTGAGGAGATCGTCGGGGATGTTCCGCTTATGGTTCGAGAAGACGCGCGCCGAAGAGTGCGAGGCGATGACGGGAGCCTTCGACACGTCCAGAACATCCGACATCGTCTTGTCCGAGACGTGCGAGATGTCCGCGAACATGCCGAGACGGTTCATCTCGCGCACGACCTCTTTGCCGAAATCCGAAAGCCCGTTGTGCCGCGCCTCGTCGCAGCACGCGTCGGCCCACTCGTTCGTGTTGTTGTGCGTCAGAGTCATGTAGCGCACGCCCAAACGGTAGAACTCACGCAGAGCCGACAGAGAGTTTTCGATGGCGTGCCCGCCCTCTATGCCCATCAGCACGCCGACCTTCCCCTCCTTCTTCGCGCGCCGTATGTCCGCGGTCGAAGTGGCGAACATCAAGTCCGCGGGGTACTTCTCGACCATCCTGTAAGTGGCGTCAATCAGGTCGAGCGCGCGGCGCGACGAGCCGCCTTCTTTGATGTAGTTCTTCGAGACCCAGTCGGGCGTCGCATACTGCCGGTCAACGTAGATGGAGAAGAACTCGCCGGTCATCCCCGACTGCTTCAGGCGTGGGATGTCTGTGTGATACTTGCCGGCGGAGGGAGTCCCTATGTCGTAATCCTCGTCCACCATGATCGTCGGGATGTCGTTATGACCATCGACGATGATCGCCTTGCGATGGAGTGCGAGCGCGCGTTTCCATAGACGCTCGTCGCGCGGCGGCGCGGAAGGATTAGTGGGAGCAGTCTGTGCAGACGCCTGCGTGTGTCGCGCGGAAGAACGAACTGCGGGCGCGGCGTTGCCGGTTGTTGTCGTCGGCAGCACGGACGCGGTGAGCACGAAGGTAAGAAGACAAGCGGACAGAGCGACGCGTAGAGTCCTGTTCATGTGTGATTCCTACTTTTCGCCGGAGTGTTTCGACCGAGAGAGCGTGCGGGGATTATAGAGCCGGCCTCAAGCGTTTGTCTCGCGCTCGTGCCGCAGAAGCTCGAAGGCGCACTGGATGCCGTCCTGCACGGTCTTGCGCGTGTTGACGCCGTGGAGGTCTACGCCGAGGCGCACGAGGCTGCGCG
Organism: Acidobacteriota bacterium; assembly: GCA_032162705.1. Lineage (GTDB taxonomy): Bacteria > Acidobacteriota > Blastocatellia > Pyrinomonadales > Pyrinomonadaceae > QHXN01. The sequence continues at coordinate 16,054 of JAVRON010000035.1, read as the reverse complement.
CGACGCCTGCGCGGATGCCCGTGAGGACGACCTGCGTGCCGAGCAGACGCGCGGCCTGCGCCGACTGGACGAGCGTGTTGGCGACGTGTGCATCGACGACTGAGACGCCCGTGATGTCTATGATGGCGACGGGCGGGTGCGTCTCCTGAAGTCCGCCGAGGAGTGTGCCGATCATGCGACGTGCGCGCTTCGCGTCCACCGCGCCGATAATCGGCATGAGGACGATCCGGCTTGTGAGAGGAATCAGCGGCGTCGAGAGTTCGGCAAGCAGCTCGTCCTGCACGCGTATCACCTCGTCGCGCAGGCGCGACTGCTCCGCTTCAGCGCGCTGCCGCTCGACGAACTGCCCCGTCTGGCTGCCAACGTTCGACATCATCGCGAGCAGCTCGTCGTCGGGCGCGCGCACCTCCCGGCTAAAGAATTCGAGCACGGCGATGGTCTCGCCCTGAATGAGCGCCGGGAAGGCGAAGGCCGCGTGCAGCCCTTCGCGCGCGGCGGCGGCGGAACGTGGGAATGACTCGTCCGCCGCGATGTCTTCGACCCACAACGGTTCGCCGCGCTCCCACACGCGACCGGGCAGCCCTTCGCCGCGCGCGAACGTACGTTGGCGTGACAACGCCTCGAACTCTTGCACGCCAACGTCGGCGGCGTGCCACGACTCGATGTAGCGTAGCGCCCCTGCCTCGCGGTCGAGCGTCCACAGCACGCCCACTTCCCAACCGAGCGCCTCGCACACGGCGCGCAGAATTCGCGGCACGGCCTCTCGAAAGTCGCGCGACTCCGCGAGCGCACGCGTCACCTCGTACTGCGCGGCCAGACGACGCTCGACGCGCTTGCGCTCCGTGATGTCGCGCGCCATCCCCGTGAAGTATCGCCTGCCGCCCAGAGCGAACTCGCCGAAAGAGATTTCCAGAGGAATCTCTCGCCCCGTCTTGTGCAGACCGGGCAGCTCCACGCCCGCCCAGGAGATGTGCTTGACGCCCGTCTCGACGTAGCGCCGCACGCCCTCTTCATGCAGGTGTCGAAGGTAGTCGGGCATCAGCAGAGTCATGTGCGCGCCGATCAGCTCGCCCGACGCGTACCCGAAAATCCTCTCCGCCGCCGGATTCACAAACAGGATGGTGCTCGCCTCGTCAATCGTGATGACGGCGTCCGCCACCGTCTCCATCACGATGCGGCTGCGCGCCTCCGACTCGCGCAGCTCTTCGAGTTCCTTTTCGCTGAGAGACACTTCAAGCTTCCCTTTTGTATGTGGCCTTTGTGTGAGCTTACTTGTATCGCAAAAAAGTGTGCGGGACAAACCCTTCGGGCGAGGATGAACTGTCTGAAGAATTATAGCAATTTTCACTTGCGCGTAATGCAACGTCTATTCACCGCCAGGGTCTGTTCATTCTTGAAGATAGCGCAGGGACACTTCACCGCAGAGGCGCTGAGAACGCAGAGGGGGCGCAGAGGGATTCAAGTCTCTGCGAGTCTCCGCGCACTCCGCGCCTCTGCGGTGAACTCCACTCACATAACTTTCAAGTGAACCATGTTCTAAACCCGTCTTGCGGGATGGAGCAAGGCCGCGCAATGTGGGGCACGCATCCGTCCGTATCCGACGCACGCGTGCCCCTGTGTGGCGTAGGCCGCCCATCTCGGATTCTTACTTCGCCGCCCCGCCGCCGGGTTTGCTGCGCCGCGTAGGCTTCTTGTACTCCGACTTCTTCTTCAAACCGACGGCGGCCACCTCGTCCGAGTTATCCCCGAACTGCGCCGTGACCTGAACCTTCGAGCCGAGCATCGCGTTGTGAAACTCCCACTCGCCCGCAATCGCCGCGTCATCTTTGGCCGCGGCAGTTGCCGCCGCCTGCGTCGCCTCGCGTTGCAACTCATCCATGCGGTCGCGCAACGTCTTGATAGTCTCCGTCTTATAAGCCGGATTCGCGGGCGCGTAGTTCGCAATCCCCTGCAAGGCGTCGAACGCCTCACGGTCTGCCGCAAGGAGCGCGGACGGCATCCGCCTCGTTTGATTCTTTGCCATCTCTTTTTCTCCTGTCATGAGGTTCAAGGTCAGTCCGAGCGAGTCCACCAAGAGGCTCGCAGCCAATTCAGCCAGATGAGGCTCGCAGCCAATTTACCGAGAATGCCGCGGATTCTACGCCCCCCGCCCCGCCCTCGCAAGACATTTCTCCCGCCCCCGCAAGACTTTTTCACCGTAGCCGTAAGACTTTTTCATCTCTTCACGAACGACCGCGACTCCGACTCCAAAGCGACCCTAATCAATGTCCCAACCGCGCCCTGCTATAACGTAAACATATCTTGCTACGTTGTATCGCTGTCCTGTTACGTCGTAATCGCACTCTGCTACGATGTATTCACCTTCTGCTACGTCGCAACACGCTCTGCTATAACGTAATCACGTTTTGCTACGACGTATTTTGCTTCTGCTACGAAGTAATTCACTTCTGCCATGAAGTATTTTGGTTCTGCTACGAAGTAACACGTCTTGCAATAACGTAATCACGCTTTGCTACGACATAACATGCGCTGCAATAACGTATCGTCGCTCTGCGATAACGTAACAACGCATCGCGATAACGTAACAACGCCCCGCAAAGCCCCTGTTACACCCCGCAAACCCTCCGCCGCGCGTCACAATCCCTTCTACCGCCGCGCTTTTTCACCGCCCCGTCCCTTTTCACCCTATTTTCCTCGCAATCCTCTCGCTACGCCTCCCCGCGCCATCGAGCGATAACCGCGTGTGCCCTTTCGGCATGCGGCGACTCAATCTGCTCGTAAATCTCAAGCGCCGCTTCGGCATGAGCGATGCCCTCTACGCGGTCGCCGAGTTCGTTGAGCGCCAAACCAATGTTTAAAAGCATACTACCCTCTCCGAAGCGGTCGCCGATTTCGCGGGTGATGATCAAACCTTGCTCATAAAATTCTTTAGCATAACGTGTCTGTCCTATAGTGAAGTACGCATTGCCTAAATTACCCAAAGTTTGCCCCTCCCCATAGCGGTCGCCAATCTCGCGAGCGATGACAAGCCGTTTTTCATGGAACTCAATGGCGCGTTGCGTCTCACCTAAGTTTTTATAAGCAATGCCCAAGTTACCTAAGACCATCTCTTCCGCTCGACGGTCGTTAAATTCACGGAAGATCGTTAAAGCTTGCTCGAATAAATCAATAGCGTGTCGAATCTCGCCTATGACAAGATTGGCACTCCCCAAGTTGCCAAGCGCACTTCCCTCTGCATTTCGGTCGCCAGTCTCACGGGCAATTGCCAATTGTTGGTTGAATAATTCTATAGCCTCATCCATCTCGCCCACGGCAGTGTGGGCGCTGCCCAAGCTGCCTAGGTGTCGTCCTTCAAAGGCACGGTCTTTAAGCTGACGCGCAGCCGCCAACGCGGATTCTAGCCAGGAGATTGACTCGCGCGGATGCTGGCGCAGGTAGAGCACATACACTCCGGCGTTAGGATATTTATTACACAACCCTGCAGCAGCCCCATCTCCTTTGACATAGTGACACGCCCACTCCTGCCCGGCCTCGATGTTTCGCCGCTCAGCATCGAAGAGAGCCATCCCGCTTTTGATAGCCTCGCCGCCTTTTAAGTAGAGATCATCGCACTCTCCCAACACTGTCAGGTAGTGCGCGGAGTGATACATCCGGGTCGCGTGCCCTTCATCTTCGCTCATGCGGGAGACGGCGAAGAGGCGTGCGAGGTCGTGGAGGCGATAGCGTTGGGTGTCTTCGTTGTAGATGACGAGGTTGCGGCGGAGGAGTTCGCTCAGGTGTTTGTGGCCGGGGTCTTCGCAGATTTCCTCTCCGGCGCGTGCGTCGAAGGAGGCGGGGAAGACTGCGAGCCGTCGGAAGACGCGTGCGTCGTCGGGCGTGAGGCGTGCGTAGCTGAGACCGAAGGAGGCTTCGACGCCGAGGTCAACTCCCTCCGTGCCGATGCGTTCGAGTCGTTGGCGCTCGTCGCCCAGTTGTTCGGCGTAGTCTTCGGGTTTGAGGTCAGCCGTGACATCGAGCAGACTGCCAGCGGCGCGGATGGCGAGTGGGAGGTAGCCGCAGAGAAAGCAAATCCGGTCGGCGACATCATCGGGGATGCGCGAGGCGATGCCGCGCAGAAGCTCGCGCGCCTCGGCGGGTTGAAGCTGTTCGAGCGTGACGCGCGTCATGCGCGGGAGTGTGACGACATTGCGCGAAGTGATGAGCAGCGCAGAGCCTGCGGGCGGAAGCAGCGGACGCACCTGCGCGCCGTCGAAAGCGTTGTCGAGCAGTATCAGAGCGCGCTTGCCTTCGAGCACGCTGCGGTAGATTCGCGTCAACTCTTGCAGGTCGTCGGGCAGACGTCGCTCAAGGCCGTGGAAGGCGCGGATGCAGGCGGCGAGCGCATCCGTTGGGTCGCGTGGCGGGTCGTCCGTGCCGCGCATATCAACGACCAACTGCGCGTCGGGGTATGCGTCGCGCAGACGTTCGGCGACGTAGAAAGCCAACTCCGTCTTCCCGATGCCGCCCATGCCGCTAATGCCGCTGATGCCGCTGATACTGCCGATGACTGCGTTCGTGCCGCCGCGCAGCGTCGCCGTCAAATCGGCAATCTCCTTTTCACGCCCGACGAAATCGCCGACGGGCGCGCGTAGCTGATGCAGCGTGGGAATGGCCGGGGCGGAGACGACAGGCGCGTTATAGATGTTTGTGTCGCCGGTGTGGATGTTGACTTCTTGCGCGTCGCCCGAGAAAGCGACGCTCCTAACGCCGGAAGCGACGTTGAAGCCCGCGCCTTTCAATCGCGAGATGAGGTCGCGGTTAAGCGCGCTCAAATCCTTAACGGCGTCGAGCAACGCCTGCGCTTCGTTGTGTGGGACTTCGTCACTGAGCGCGGCTTGCAGCTTCGGCGTCAGGTATTGGTCGAAGAGCCAGCGGTGTAGGTCGGCGGTGACTTTGGCGGCGAGGTCGTCGGGATTCTTGAAGTCGGGGCCCATGATGTGGTTCGCGCGAAGCTCCTGCTTGAGTGCGTCGAGTCTGGAAGTTTGCGCCGGGTCGGTCTCGCGTTGGTTGACGGAAACGGTCGCATCGTCTTTGAAGTAGATGAAGCAGGGTAGATTGAGTTCGCGTGCGCGCCGGTACTCGGCCTCTGTGATGCCGGAGCCGTAGCGCGCGGCGAAGATGCCGACGTAGACGCGGCTGCGGTCAACCTCGTCGAGTGAAGCACGGCGCGTGTCTTCGTCGCGGCTGCCGAAATACTTCATGCCGATGTACTTGGTTTCGCGCAATGTTTGAATGGCGCGCTCGGCGGCCTCGTGTTCTGGCTGAAGGTCGATCCAGGTGGAGCTGACGAAGACGGGGAGGATTTCTGAAGACATCCATGCGCTCCTCGTGTGAAAGCGTTGAGGGTTGCGAGTGGTCGCCGGTCGCAGTCGCCGACGACGACGGCGCGGCGGCTGCGTTGTTGAAGTCCGCGAGGCAACAATACAGTCGAGAGTGCAGGTTGTAAATGGATTCCCCCGGCGCGTGCGCTCGGGGCGGGCGTATCTGCCGCGCAGTCGGCGGGTCGAGCTTGCCGCGCGCGGTGGTTTCTGGTACACAAGGCAGCCAAGCTGTTCTACAAAAAGGTGACGGCACGAGAGAGAGGGGCGCGGGAGTCTCTCAAACGCCGCTCGAAGCAAATGTCCGCCGCACGCGAGAAAGATGCAGGCGAGGTGTCCGCCCGTTATGTCTTCCGACACGAACAATATCGAATCGACGCTCCAAGAGGATCGTGTGTTCCCTCCGCCCGCGAGGTTTGCGGAGAGTGCGCGTGTGAAGTCCGTGGAGGAGTTCGAGGCGCTCAGGCGCGAGGCCGCGGATGCGCCCGAAGCGTTCTGGGCGCGTCTGGCCGAAGAGGAGCTTCACTGGTTCAGGAAGTGGGACACGGTCTTGAAGTGGGAGCCGCCGCACGCGGAATGGTTCGGCGGCGGACGGATTAACATCTCTGATAACTGCCTCGACCGTCACGTGCAGACGTGGCGTCGCAACAAGGCCGCCATCATCTGGGAGGGTGAGCCGGGTGAGCAGCGCACGCTCACATACGGGCAGTTGCACCGAGAGGTGTCGCGCTTCGCAAACGTACTCAAGCGCGCCGGAGTCGAGCGCGGCGACCGCGTCGCGCTCTACATGCCGCTCGTCCCCGAACTCGCCATCGCGATGCTCGCGTGCGCGCGCATAGGGGCCACACACTCGGTCATCTTCGGCGGCTTCGCCGCGCACGCGCTCGTCGATAGGATTAACGACGCGGGCTGCAAGCTCGTCGTCACCGCCGACGGCGGATACAGGCGCGGCTCCGAGGTGCGGCTCAAGGATGTTGTGGACGAGGCTCTTAAAGATACGCCGACGGTGAAGGGCTGCATCGTCTTCAGGCGCACGGGCACACGCGTTCACATGGAGTCGGGGCGCGACTACTGGTGGCATGAGGTGATGCAGACGGTCTCAGACGTTTGCCCTGCGGAAGAGTTAGACAGCGAGCACCCGCTCTACATCCTCTACACGTCGGGCACGACGGGCAAGCCCAAAGGCATCCTGCATACGACCGCGGGCTATCTTCTGCAAACGCACCTGACGACGAAGTGGGTCTTCGACTTGAAGGACGAGGATGTCTACTGGTGTACGGCCGACATCGGTTGGGTAACGGGGCATAGTTACGTCGTCTACGGCCCGCTCTCGAACGGCGCGACCGTTTTGATGTACGAGGGCGCGCCGAACCATCCGGAGCCGGATCGCTTCTGGGACATCATCCAGCGCCACCGCGTCACAATCTTCTACACCGCGCCCACAGCCATCCGCGCCTTTATCAAGTGGGGCGAGCACTGGCCGCTGCGCCACGACCTCTCATCCCTCAGGTTGCTCGGGACAGTCGGCGAGCCGATCAACCCCGAAGCCTGGATGTGGTATCGAGAGATTATCGGCAAGGCGAAATGTCCCATCGTCGATACGTGGTGGCAGACCGAGACGGGCGCGATCATGATTGCGCCGCTGCCCGGAGCTATCCCGACGAAGCCCGGCTCCGCAACCCGCCCGCTGCCCGGCGTCGAGGCCGCCATCATGTCGAAGGAGGGACGCGAGGCGGGGCCCAACGAGGGCGGCTATCTCGTCATCAAACGCCCGTGGCCTTCGATGCTCAGAACCATCTGGGGCGACGACGAGCGCTACCGCAAGCAATACTTCGACGAGATAGAGGGCGTCTATTTCGCGGGCGACGGCGCGCGTTGCGACCGGGAAGGCTACTTCTGGATTATGGGTCGCGTCGATGACGTGATAAACGTCTCGGGGCACAGGCTTGGCACGATGGAGATCGAGAGCGCGCTCGTCTCGCACGAGACGGTCGCCGAAGCCGCGGTCGTCGGTCGTCCCGATGAGATGAAGGGTCAGGCCATCGTTGCCTTCGTCACGCTCGGAGGCGAGCGACGGGCGACGGACGAGCTGAAGGAGACCTTGCGCCGCCACGTCGCGCGCGAGATCGGCGCGCTCGCACGCCCCGACGAGATACGCTTCACCGACGCGCTCCCCAAAACACGCTCCGGCAAAATCATGCGCCGGCTGCTGCGCGAGATTGCTTCGTCGGCGACGGGCGCAGTAGAAGGCGACACGACCACGCTCGAAGACTTCTCCGTGCTCGAAGGCTTGCGCGCGCACGACGAAGAGTGAAGAGAAATGATGAGCGATGAGCGATGAATGATGAATTAAGAGGCCGCTTGCTCCTTAATTAATCAATCAGCACTCGTCACTTCTCCAAATTCCGACTGCTTTAGCAGTTTACTTTTAACGTCAGAAGAATTTGCCCCGAATGGAGGCCCATGCAATGTCCGTCAACTTTATAGAGAATCGCACAGGGCCGCGCTATATGGTTCATATCAGCGTGCGCGCTGAGTGGGACGACGAGCGCTCGGGTGAGCACGTCGTCGTCGTGGGCGAGACCGAGAACATCGGCCCGATGGGAGCGCTCGTTCACCTCGAACGTCTGCCGGACGTGGGCAGCCGCGTGCATCTGATCGTGCCCGACGCCGAGGGGCGCACGCTCGAAACCGTGGCCGAGGTCATCAGGCTTGAGCGCAACCCCGTGCAGCCTCTGGCCGCGCTCCAACTGCTCGGCGAGACGGACGAGTGGCGCGGACTGGTCTGGGAGCCAGCAGGAATACGCGCGAGCGAGCCGGACGAGGATTACGAAGAGTACGAGAACTGACGGCGTCGGAGCGAAGGCGTTGGTGAAATAGTTGGCAGAAGAGAATGACACGCTCCAGCAATCGGAGCAGCTCGATGAAGAGATGGCTGCGGCGGTCGCGCTGACCGAGGCACGGACGCGCGTCGTCCTGCGTCTGGGTACGCGCTCGGCGCTGTGGATAGCGTTCCTCGTCCTCGTCCTCTACTACTTTATCGAGGCCGTGCGCTGGGTCTTCTACGCGCTCACAGGCGTCCTGCTCGTCATCGTGCTGGCGGTCTTTTTCGCATACCTCATCGCGCCGCTCGTCGAGCTGGTACGCAAGCCCTTCAACGCGCGCGGGCGCGAACGCGTGATGCCGCGCGGCCTTGCCATCGGCGTCGTCTACCTCGTCATCTTCGGCTCGCTCGGCGTAGGCGCGGTGGTCTTGACGCCGCGGCTCGGCACGCAGATGGCCGAGATCGCGCAGAATGCGCCCGACTTCGTGGGCAACGCGCAGAAGCGCGCAGAGCGTTTGAACAAGGTTCTCGAAGACCTCAACCTCCCGCGCTCCGTGCGCGATCAGGCCAGCAAGGGCGTCTCCAGCGCCATCGGGGATGTGGGCAAGTACGTCACGGGCGAGGGCTTCAGCAGCGCCCTCAACGTGCTCGGCTACCTGCCCTACCTCGTCCTCATCCCCATTCTCGCCTTCTTCTTTATGAAGGACGCCGACAGCTTCCGGCGCTCGGCCCTGATGATGCTGCCGCAGGGGCGCATCCGCTGGCGCGGCGACGAGTTCTTTCAGGACATCAACTCGACGCTCGCCGCATACATCCGCGCGCAGCTCATCGCGTGCGTCATCATCGGCAGCATCTGCACGGCGGGCTTCGCCATTATCGGCGTGCGCTACGCGCTCGTGCTCGGCGTGCTGGCGGGGCTTCTGGAGTTCATCCCTCTGCTCGGGCCCCTCGTCGTCGCCATCGTCGCGACGACTGTCGCCGCCGTTGACTCCGGCACCAAGGCGACGCTTGTCCTCGCCTTCCTCGCCGTCCTGCGCATCGTGGAAGACTACGTACTCTACCCGCGCATCATCGGCTCAGGCATTCACCTGCACCCGCTCGCCATCATCCTCGCCATCCTCGCCGGGAACGAGTTGGCGGGCATCACCGGCATCTTCCTCGCCATCCCTGTCATCGCGGTCTTGACCGTCACCTATCGCCACTGGCTCGAACACCGTGGGAGCCGCGGAATCGTCGCCGAACTCCTGAAGCCCGCCGAGACGCCCGCCGCCGACGCCGCTGCTGCGCCGCCGGCCTCTCAGTCCCCGCCCACACAGCCGCCACCGCCGCTCGCCCCCACGGACGCGCCGCAGGCTGAGCCGGCCCAATAATTCTATTGATTATTTCTTCGGATTGAGGCTTAATACCTGCTGTCCAGAAGGCCGCCTCAGAGCGTTTATGTCCGCCTTCGGGTGAGACAATAGTCCCGGCATAAACTTAAGTTTTTGCTTCCCGACTTTCCTACGCTGTCGTACACAAGGCAAGGAGTTCCCCCGATGGCCTACCCCCGCAGGCGCGTCCTTTGCGCAGAACCACATGAGGACACGTGTCGCCTCATTACGGTGCTACTTGAACGGCAGGGGCACGCGGTCATCTCGGCGACGACCTTCGCCGAATGCGTCCGGCTCGCGGGCGAAGGCGGCTTCGACCTCTACATGCTCGACGACGACTACATCGACGGGACTAGTCTCCAGCTCTGCCGCGAGCTACGCAAGATGACGCCCGAGACGCCGATCCTCTTCTTCTCCTCGCACGCCTTCCAGCGCGACCGCGACCGTGCCTTCGAGGCGGGGGCCCACGCATACCTCACGAAGCCGGATGACCTCTTCGACATCGTCCAGACCGTCAACTCGATTCTTTCGGGCAAGTCCAACCCCCCACCGCCCGAACGGGGTCGATAAGCCTTGACGCAAACGGCTTCCGCGTTTAAATTTATGCTTCCCCTTTGTAGTTCCCTCCGCCGCGTAGTTTTTTTGCTGCTTCCCCTTCTGAACTCTCTCTCTCGTCGGGGTGTGTCTGATGTCGGAAGGAAAGAGGCGCATTCTGTGCGCCGAGTCGAACAAGGATGTAGGCGACCTGATCGCCCTCATGCTCACGCGCAAGGGTTACGATGTCGAGTCGGTGCAGACAATCGCCGACTGCCTGAAGGTGGCGATGACAGATCGCTTCGACCTCTATATCCTCAACGACACATACATCGACGGCGACAGTCTCGAACTCTGCCAGCAGTTGCGCGAGCTTGACCCGGCGACGCCCGTCCTCCTCTTCTCGCTCGAAAGCTCGGGCCCGCACCACCAGCAGCGTGCTTTCCAGATGGGCATCAAAATCTACAAGAGCAAGACCTCCGACTTCGTCTCGCTCGTCCAGACCATCGACCGGCTGCTCCAGTCTTGAAGAAGAGGCTAGAGGCTAGAGGCTAGGGGCTAGTTAAGAGCGTGTTCTTTCTCTTAACTAGCCCCTAGCCTCTAGCCCCTAGCCTCTAGCCTCTAGCTCATGCCTTCAGCGCGTGACGCGCTCGTGCTCATCAACTCGATGAAGCGTTGGAAGTGGTGCGCGGCGTCGTGTGGGCCCGGTGCGGCCTCCGGGTGGTATTGGACGGAGATGACGGGCAGGGTTGTATGCCGCAAGCCTTCGACGCAGTCGTCGTTGAGGTTCCGGTGCGTGACCTCGACTTCCGCCGGGAGGCTTTCGGCGCGGACGGCGAAGCCGTGATTGTGCGAGGTGATTTCGACCTTCCCCGATGCCAAATCCTTGACGGGCTGGTTGCCCCCACGGTGACCGAACCTCAGCTTGTAGGTCGTGCCGCCGAAGGCGCGACCGAGCAACTGGTGGCCGAAGCAGATGCCGAACGTCGGCACGCCGTCGCTGACGAGCCTGCGAATCTCTTCCACCACGCTCGTCATCGACGCGGGGTCGCCGGGCCCGTTCGACAGGTAGACGCCGTCGGGGCGCATCGCCAGAACCTCCGAGGCGGGCGTCGATGCGGGCACGACGCTGACGCGGCAGCCAAGCGCGGCAAGCTCTTTCAGAGAGTTTCGCTTTACGCCGAAGTCGTAGCAGACGACGTGGAAGCGCTCCTCGCCGTGCGCTGCGATTTCGTAGACGCGCGTCGTCGTCACTACGCTCGCCAGTTCCCTGTTCTCCATCGAAGCTGAAGAGCGAGCCTTCTCAAGCAAGCTCTGCTCGTCGAGGTCTACGGATGAGATGCAGGCGCGCATCGCTCCCTTATCGCGTATGTGCCGGACGAGCGCGCGCGTGTCCACGCGTTCGATGGCCGCGACGTTCCAACGCTTCAGGTACGCGTCGAGCGTCTCCTCCGAGCGCCAGTTCGACGCAACCCTGCTCGCCTCGCGCACGACGAAGCCCTCGACCCACGGTCGCGCAGACTCTTCGTCCTCTTGGTTCACGCCGTAGTTGCCGATGAGCGGATACGTCATGCAGACGATTTGCCCCGCGTACGAAGGGTCGGTCAGAACCTCTTGATAGCCGGACATCGAAGTGTTGAAGACCATCTCGCCGCACGCCTCGCCCGGAGCGCCCCACGCGCGCCCGCGGAAGACTCGCCCGTCTTCGAGGACGAGCAGTGCCGGTCTGTTCTCTCTGTCAGTCATCGCTCTCTGTCAGTCATCGCTCTTTGTTAGTCATCGCTCTCTGTTAGTCGTCACTCTCTGTCATACATCTCGTTTGCGGTCATGCCTGCGTGCGTAGGAATTGCTGCGCCTCGTTGAGCCAGCGCTTGTCTGCCCGATACTTGTAGGCGGGCGCGGTGCGGACGGCTTCGACGCACTGCTGCATCCACTCTTTGGCCTCGCGCAGGTTGCCAAGCCCCGCCGCCGCGCGCCCCATCAGGTAGAGCGCCTCGGGGTCGGAAGGCCGCCGTGCGAGGAAGCGCTCAAGCGCGTCGCACGCGTCCGCGAACTGCCCGGCGGCGAGATAGGTCGCGCCGACCTCGCGCCAGATTTCATGCTGCGCGTGCGAGTCGTCGCGCGTGACGACCTCGCCGAAGTGCGTGATGGCTTCGGGCAGACGCCCCTGTGCGCGCGCGATGCGCCCGAGCTGGTAGTGCGAGTCCGTCTCCTCCGGGTCGATCTCGACGGCGCGCAGGAAGCGCGTGCGCGCCTCTTCGTACTCCCTGCGCTGCTGGTGCAGAAGCCCGAGATTGTAGTGCGCCGACGCGTCCGCCGGGTTGAGCGTCGCGGCTTCGAGGTTCTGCCGGAACGAGGCGCGCGCACGTTGCGCACGCATCGCCTCGCCGTAGTAGCCGCGCGCCAGAAAGAAGACGAGCAGCAAGAGGAAGGGCGAGGCCAGCAGCGTGCTGAAGACATAGGCCAGCGGCGAGATAAGGAACATCAAGGCAGTGCTCAAGACTACGACCAGCAGAGCCTTCCACCACGCGAGGCGGAAGACCTCGCGCACGGCGGCCACCGCCCACAGGGTGAAGAGCGTGAGCGGCTGAATCAACAGCGCCAGCATGGCCCTCGGCAGCATCGCCGACATGCCCGCCCACAAAACCCCTGCCTCCTCGTCCGTGGGCCCCTGCGGCGAGACGTGCCGCACCAACTCGTTAAGCCCGACGAGCGACTCGCGCACCGACGCGCTCAAGCCCGCGACCTGGTCGAAGTATGCTAAAGGCAACGCGAGCAGGCTGGCCGCCGCCAGCGCGTAGAGAGTGGTCGCGGCCAGAGGGCTGTACTCCTGCCGCAAGACCAGCCCGAAGCCCGCGCGTCGCTCGAAGAGGTTGGCGAAAAGAACCGCGAGCGGCACGTAGACGAGCGCGACCAGAAGCACCGAACCCGCCGAAGTGAAGAGAACTCCCAACGCCGCCCACGCGCCCATCCGCGCCGCTAAGATCGCCAGCTCGCGCCACTGCGCCAGTAGCGTGTGCGCCACCTGAAGCAGAACCGCCAGCAGCGCCGCCTGCCCGAGCGGCGCGCGCTCGCGCACCTCCGCCATTCCGCGCGTGGGCGCGTAGAACATCAACAGCAGTGGTCGTAACCAGTCGGACATAAGAACAAAAGGCGGAAAGCAGTTACAGTTTGCAATTTCGGATTTGAAATTTCAAATGCAGGAACACGCGGACTCGGCGGCTCCTCATTCTCAAAGCTCGGCGGTGCGCCTTGGGCGCGATGGGAAAGCCGTCCACGAAATCACACGAAACAACACGAAGTCAGTGCCGTCTCTTCGTGACTTTTCGTGTGATTTCGTGGACGGCTTTTCCGTCTACTCGTTCTCGTCGGGCAACTCCATGCGGTGTGTGGGAACGCCGGGGTACTCTGTCTCGTGACGGATGACGTTGGCCTTCGAGAGCGGCCAGTAGCGGATGAGAGCCTTGCCGTAGATGTATTTCTCGGGGACGAGTCCCCAGGTTCGAGAGTCGCTGGAGTTGTCGCGATTGTCGCCCATGACGAAGTAGTAGTGCGGCTTGACGTACACGGGCGGCTCGTCGCTCCCGGCGACGTTGAGCGACGTTTCAAGATATGGCTCCTGAAGCTCCTTGCCGTTGATGAAGATGCGACCGGCTCGCATCTGCACGGTTTCGCCGGGCAGACCGATGACGCGCTTGATGTAACTCTTCGAGGGGTCGTTCGGGAACCAGAAGACGACGATGTCGCCACGCTCGATCCGCGGCATGCCGTAGTAGATGAGCTTGTTGACGAAGATGCGCTCGCCGTCGTGCAGGCGCGGGAGCATCGAAGTGCCCTCGACCTTGACGGGCTGCGCGACGAAGACGAGCACGAGCGCCATAATCATCAACGCAAAGACGAGGTCGCGAAACAGCAGACGCGCCTCGCCCCAGAAGTGCGTCCGCGACTCGTCGCGCAGCCGCCGCACCTCTATGTCGCGGTCGTCGTCGATGTGTATGTCGCCGAACGCGGGCGCGCGCCCGCTCTTCTTGCGTCGGAACAAAGGCATGTCAGTCTTTACGGATGCGCCGCCGCTCCGGGCCGCCGCTGCTACTGCTTACGGCGGCGGCAGGCTCCGCGCACGTCTCCAAGTCTTTGAGGTTAGCCGCCGCCCGCGCGCCTTGTCAACGCCGGATAGTAGACAGTAGATAGTAGACAGTAGACAGTAGAAAACTTTCAAAGCCGAGCGACCAGGACGAATACGACAACGTCCGCCGAGCGGAGCCTACTGTCTACTGTCTACTGTCTACTGTCTACTTCCCTAACTTCCCGGATTGCTTGACAGCCGTCGCGGCGCGTCTCTATTATCGCGACGTAAAGTGTTGTCACCCTTAGACAAATCCTCTCCTGAGAATTCAGCGGGACGGCAAGCGGAGGCGGAAGCGAAGTGATTAAACTCGACATCGTGAATCGCGTGGCTGATCGGACGGGCGTGCCGAAGATGAAGGCCGAGCAGGCCGTTGACGCCCTCTTTCATTCGATGAAGGAGGCGCTGGCGCGCGGCGAACGCATTGAGCTGCGCGGCTTCGGCGTCTTCGTCGTCAAGCCGCGCAAGCGTGGCGTCGGACGCAACCCGCGCACAGGCGAAGAGGTCGCTATCCCTTCGGGAAAGACCATCCGCTTCAAGCCCGGTAAAGAGCTACAGGCTCACGGCTTCGACGCCGAGCACGACCACGACGACGCAAGCATCCACGACACAGAAGCGCCCTCCGGCAATGGCGACTCTCACGGCTCGACGGAGACGGACGCGGCGACACGCCCCCCCGACAGTTTCTAAACAGAGGCTAGGGGCTAGGGGCTAGAGGCTAGTTTGATGACACTTCTTAACTAGCCCCTAGCCTCTAGCCTCTAGCCTCTGCCTGTTATGTCTGAATCCATCCAGCAAATCCCGACCTTTGTGGCGCGCGACGCGAGCGTGCGGCGTCGTGCCGTGCGCCCGACCGCGCGCGAGTGGGTGCGGCACACGGTGCTCTTTCTTCTGACGGCGCTGACGATGACGTGGGCGGGTGTCAGTCTCGTGCTCCCTCTGGCCGACATGGAGCCGACGCTCGCAGCGCCCGCCACGCCGCTCGACTATTTGCTCTACGTCCCGAAGTATTACGTGCTTGCGATGGCCGCCGTCGGCTCTTTCGTCCTCGCGCACCCGCACTTCATTGCAGAGGGCGCGAAGTTCGCCGGGGCGCTCCTCTCGATACTGCTCGCGCACGAATCGGGACACTACGTCGCGTGCCGCCTGTACGGTGTCAACGCGACGCTTCCCTTTTTCATCCCCATGCCGCCGCCGTTCCTCGCGGGCACGCTCGGCGCGTTCATCAAGATCAAGTCGCCCATCCCCTCGCGCCGCGCCCTCTTCGACATCGGCGTGGCCGGGCCGCTCGCGGGGTTTCTCGTTATCATCCCCGTCGCCTGCATCGCTCTGCTGACGGCCACGCCCGCGGCGCAGGTTCTCCCATCCGAGGGCGTCATCATCTTTAACGACCCGCCGCTGTTGAGACTTCTGGCGGGGCCGCTCGGCGTGGCCGACCTCGGTGCGGTGGCGGCGAATCCGTTCTACTTCGCGGCGTGGATAGGGCTGCTCGTGACGAGCCTGAATCTGATGCCCGTGGGGCAGCTCGACGGCGGACACGCAATCTACGCCGTGCTGGGCCCACGCGTGCATAAGCATTTGGGGCGGCTCGCGTTCCTCTCGATGCTCGCGCTCGCGCCGCTCGGGTGGCTCTGGCACGGCGTGCCGAGCGGCTTCCTCTACGTCATCCTGCTCTTCGTCATGTTACGCATGCCGCACCCGCAGCCCGTAGACGACTCGGACGCGCTCGGCTCGGCGCGCAAAGCGGTCGCGCTCGTCACGCTCGTCGTCTTCATCCTCTCGTTCGTGCCGTTCCCGCTGACCATCAAGTGAGTGTCAGGGCGAGCGACGACAGCAAACAAGA
>JAVRON010000034.1:0-31594 GCA_032162705.1 Acidobacteriota bacterium | reverse complement strand
GCGTCGCCAGAGAAGTCGGCACCGAGGGCAAGCTCGGCGGGCAAGCTGAAGTGCGTGGTGTGGCCGGGACTTGGAAAGACTTGACCGACAACGTCAACTTCATGGCGGGTAATCTTACGGGACAAGTGCGCGGCATCGCGAGGGTCGTGACGGCTGTCGCTAATGGTGATCTGAAACGAAAACTGACAGTCGAAGCCAAAGGGGAAATTGCGGAGCTTGCCGATACCATCAATAGCATGACCGACACACTGGCGACGTTTGCCGATCAGGTGACGACGGTAGCACGCGAAGTGGGTGTCGAAGGCAAGCTCGGCGGCCAGGCTAACGTGCCGGGTGCCGCCGGCACTTGGAGAGATTTGACGGACAACGTCAACGGCCTCGCGGCCAACCTCACGACACAGGTGCGCGCCATCGCCGAAGTCTCCACCGCCGTGACACAGGGTGATCTGACGCGCTCGATCACGGTTGGCGCGCAAGGCGAGGTCGCATCGCTGAAAGACAACATCAACGAGATGATCCGCAATCTCAAGGACACGACGCAGAAGAATACTGAGCAGGATTGGTTAAAGACGAACCTTGCGCGCTTCACCAGAATGTTGCAGGGACAAAGAGATTTGACGACTGTCGCGCAGATGGTCTTGTCCGATCTCGCGCCGCTCGTGGATGCGCAGCAAGGTGTCTTCTACGTTAACCAATCCTCTAACGACCAACCCTTGATGAAACTCCTCGGCGGTTACGGCTATACGGAACGCAAGAACCTTTCCAACGAATACAAAGCGGGGCAAGGTCTGGTCGGGCAATCCGTGCTCGAAAAGGAGAGAATCCTGTTGACCAACGTGCCGAACGACTACGTCAAGATCAGCTCCGGTCTTGGCGAAGCGACACCGCTGAACATCGTTGTTTTGCCGGTGCTCTTCGAGGGTGAAGTCAAAGCCGTGCTCGAACTGGCCTCCTTCAATCGTTTTAGCGAGACGCACGTCACCTTTCTCGATCAACTGACGGAGAGCATCGGCATCGTCCTCAATACGATTCAGGCCAACTCGCGCACTGAAGATTTGCTTCTGCAATCGCAGTCGCTCGCGAGCGAACTCCAGAGCCAGCAGGATGAATTGAAGAAGACCAATGAGCGACTCGAACAACAGGCCGGGTCGTTGCGTGAATCCGAAGAACTGTTGAAGAGCCAGCAGGAAGAGTTGCAGCAGACGAACGAGGAACTACAGGAGAAGGCGACGCTGCTCGCCAGACAGAAAGCGGAAGTCGAGGCCAAGAATAGTGAGGTTGAGGAAGCGCGTTGGGCGATGGAAGAGAAGGCCGAGCAACTGGCTCTTACTTCCAAGTACAAATCCGAATTCGTCGCCAACATGTCTCACGAATTGCGGACGCCGCTCAACAGCATATTGATCCTCTCGCGTCAGCTTGCCGAGAACAACGAGACGACGCTGACGCCGAAGCAGGTGCAGTTCGCCGAAACCATCTATTCATCGGGAGCTGACCTTCTCTCGCTCATCAATGACATTCTTGACCTCTCCAAGATCGAATCCGGGATGATGGCGATTGAGATCGGCGAGGTCTTGATTGCTGACGTGGGCGAGCAACTGGAACGAACCTTCCATCAGATCGCGCAGGACAAAGGACTGGAGTTCAAAATTGAGAGAGCGCCCGACGCGCCCATCTCAATTCAGACGGATGAGAAACGCTTGCAGCAGGTGCTCAAGAATCTGCTCTCCAACGCTTTCAAATTTACTGCCGAGGGACAGGTCTCCATGCGGGTTGAGACGACAGAGAAGCGCGGGACGTTCATGCACGAAGGATTAAATCGCGCCGATGCAGTCATCGCCTTCTCGGTCACGGATACAGGCATCGGCATTCCTGCGAACAAGCAGAAAATCATTTTCGAGGCGTTCCAGCAGGCCGATGGTACGACCAGCCGCAAGTACGGCGGCACGGGTCTCGGGCTTTCAATCAGTCGCGAGATCGCGCGCCTGCTCGGCGGCGAGATTCGCGTCACCAGCACGCAGGACGAGGGCAGCACCTTTACCCTTTACCTGCCGCGCACCTACCGCAAGCCTGCACCCAACATTTTGTCGGAAGTGTTGGGAGATGTGATAACGCCGTACAGAGGAGGCAACGGAGGCGGGGCAGCACCGGCCACGGCTTCCGGCAATGACTCTTCATCGTTCGCGTCCGGCGAGTTTGGCGAAGCGGACGAAGTAGGCGAAGTGATAGATGATCGGAATTCGATTGAGGCGGGCGAGCGCGTACTCTTAATCGTGGAGGACGATCCGAGATTCGCAGGCATCCTGCTCGACCTCGCGCACGAAAAAGGGTTCAAGGGGCTTATCGCCGCGAGAGGCGATACGGCGTTCGCGCTGGCGCGAAAGTTCAAGCCCAACGCCATCACGCTCGACATCAAGCTGCCGGATCGCGATGGCTGGACGGTGCTCGACCGCTTGAAGCACGACTCCGAAACAAGCCATATCCCCGTCCACATCATCTCCGGCGAAGAGCAAAGGCAACGCGCGCTCAAGCAGGGAGCCATCACGCACCTGCAAAAGCCAGTATCCAGAGAAAAGTTGGCGACGGCGTTTGACGACATTTCGGCTTTCATCCAGCGCGGGATGCGGCGACTGTTAGTGGTCGAAGATGACGACGTGCAGCGCATGAGCATCGTCGAGTTGATCGGCAACGGCGACGTGACGACGACGGCCGTCGCCACCGGCGCAGAGGCGCTTGTCGCGCTCGGCAATGAGCAGTTCGATTGCATGGTGCTCGATCTAAAATTGCCGGACATGACCGGCTTTGAGCTAATCGAGAAGATTCAAAAGGAACTGGGGCTGCAAGACCTTCCCATCATCGTCTATACCGGCAAGGAACTGTCGGAGAAAGAAGAGACGCAACTGCGGCGCGTGGCCGACGCGATTATCGTGAAAGAGGTCAACTCGCCGGAGCGTCTCCTGGCCGAGACGGCGCTCTTTCTGCATCGCGTCGAGGCGAATCTGCCGGAGACGAAGCGCCGCGTGATCGAACAACTGCATCGCCGCGACCCTGTGCTCGCGGGCAAGAAGGTGCTCATCGTTGATGACGATGTGCGAAACATCTTTGCGCTGACGAGCGCACTTGAGAGCCACAACATGGATGTCATCCATGCGGAAAATGGTCAGGAAGCGATTGACACGTTGCAACGGACACCCAGCCTCGACATCGTTTTGATGGATATCATGATGCCCGGCATGGACGGTTTTGAAACGACGAGTACAATTCGCGGCATGAGCGGGTTTAAGAATCTTCCGATCATCGCCTTGACGGCCAAAGCGATGAAAGCTGACCGCGAACGTTGCATCGAGGCAGGAGCTTCGGATTACATCTCGAAGCCTTTGGACATAGATCAGTTGCTTTCGCTGCTTCGCGTCTGGCTCTACCGGCAGGAGGAGTCGCGTGCCTGAAAGCTCTCTTCAGGCAGAAGCTTTCCAGCTTGAAGACATCGAAATCAAGCTGCTCCTCGAAGGTGTGTTCCAACACTATGGGATTGATTTTCGGAATTACGCTCCGGCCTCGCTCAAGCGTCGCATTCGCGAGTGCCTGATTGATGAAGAGGTCATGACCATCTCCGGCTTGCAAGCGAAGATTCTGCATGACCCCAGGTGTCTCAAGCGTTTCCTGCTGAAGCTTTCGATCAACGTCACGTCCATGTTTCGTGACCCTGAGTTTTATCTGGCCTTTCGCACGAAGGTCGTTCCGCTGCTGCGGACTTACCCCTTCGTCCGCATCTGGCACGCGGGCTGTTCGACGGGAGAAGAAGTTTACTCGATGGCGATCCTCTTGCAGGAAGAGGGGCTGTATCGGAAGTGCCGGATTTACGCGACGGACATCAATCAGGACGTGCTCAAGAAAGCCAGGGAAGGTATCTTCCCGCTCGCCGCCATGCAGGAGTACACGATCAATTACATGAAAGCGGGCGGCAAAAGTTTTTTCTCCGATTACTACACGGCTCAGTATGACCACGTGATTTTCAACTCATCCCTCAAGGCCAATCTTATCTTCTCCGAGCATAATCTGGTGACGGACGGCTCCTTCAATGAGTTTCATGTTGTCATGTGTCGCAACGTGATGATCTATTTCAACAAAACTCTCCAAGCGCGTGTCCACGATCTGATCTACGAGAGTCTCAGCATCTTCGGTGTTCTCGGAGTCGGGAACAAAGAGTCGCTCAGGTTCACGACGCGTGAAGCATTTTATGACGAGCTAGATCGTGAGCACCGGCTTTACCGGAAGGTGAGGTGAGATGTCGTTTCGGATTGTTGTGGCCGGAGCTTCAACGGGCGGACTGGCTGCCATGCAAACTCTACTCCCGCGCCTGCCGCAAGATTTCACTTTGCCGTTCGTGGTCGTACAGCATCGCGGCAAAGAGTCCGGTAGTGGTCTCTGCGACTTGTTGCAGCGTTGTAGCAATTTGCCTGTGAGCGAGCCGGAGGACAAAGAGCTGATTGAGGGCGGACACGTCTATCTGGCTCCGTGTGATTATCATCTATTAGTTGAGAAAGGTAGTTTCGCTTTATCAACGGAATCTCCTGTCTGGTTTGCGCGCCCCTCCATTAATGTCTTGTTTGAATCGGCTGCCGACGCTTACGGAGAAGACGTGATCGGCGTTCTCCTGACGGGTGCTAACGCCGACGGCGCGCGTGGCTTAGCCGCGATCAAAGCGCGTGGAGGAATGACCATTGTCGAAGAACCTTCTACCGCGCAGGCGCGTGAAATGCCGGATGCCGCTCTTGCGCTCATAGACGTTGACAGGATTCTGCCGCTCCCTGAAATCGCGCCTTTCCTGTACAGTCTCAACCGTGCTGTTGGGAGGGGATGATGACGACAATTCAGCCGTGCGAGCCACAGAAGATCAACATCTTGATGGTTGACGACAACGCGAGCAACTTGCTGGCGTTGGAGACGATTCTTCAGGCCGCAGATCGCAATCTGGTTAAAGCCTCTTCCGGCGACGATGCCTTACGTTATCTGCTTGAATGCGACGTGGCGTTGATCCTGCTCGACGTGTACATGCCGGGTATTGACGGGCTTGAGACTGCCGCGCTTATCAGAGGCCGCGAGAGATCGCGCGACATTCCGATCATTTTTCTGACCGCAGACAGCACGGGCAGCAGGCATATCGCGAAAGGATACTCGCTTGGGGCGGTGGACTACATCCTGAAGCCCATCGAGCCGGAGATACTGAAGTCGAAAGTGGCGGTGTTCGTCGAGCTTTACAAAAAAACGGAAGAGGTTAAGCGTCAGGCCGAACTGCTGCGCGAGCAGAATATTGCATTGGAGAACGCCAACCTCCAGCGATTGACGAAACTTGTCGAACTCGGCCAACAATTAGACGCCGAACGTGACCCCGCCCAGTTACTCGAAAAGTTTTGCCACGCGGCGCGCGACATCCTCGGCGCACGCTACGCCGCCGTCGGAATGCTCGAAGAAGATGGACAAACGCTGCGCCACTTTCTGACCAGCGGCCTCGATAAGGATGCAGCTATCGAGCTAGGCATCCCGACCATCGGCCAAGACATTCTCGGCACTTTACTTGTGGAGCGACGACCGCTTCGACTGCATCATACCGGCACGACTCCGCCTACAATAAACCGTTCATCACGCGACCGGCGCATCCGTTCGTTCCTCGGCGCTCCCATCATCTCACCGGCAAAGGTTTACGGATGGCTATACCTCGCTGACAAACTCGACGCCGAAGAGTTCAGCGAGGCGGACGAGCGGTTCACCATTACACTCACCGCGCAGGTGGCTGTGACTTACGAGAATGCGAAGCTATACGCGGAAGTCAATCAGCATGCCGCAGACCTGCGGCAAGAGGTCGCCGAACGCAAAGAGGCTGAAGAGGATCGCGCCCGGCTTCTCGTTCGAGAGCAGCAAGCGCGCTCTGAAGCGGAGGCCGCTAACCGCACCAAAGATGAGTTTCTGGCGACGCTTTCGCACGAGTTACGCACGCCACTGACTTCGATTCTCGGTTGGGCGCATCTGCTTCGCTCAGGCAGACTTCCCGCGGGCACCATTGCCAGTGCGCTGGAGACGATTGAGCGAAATGCGAAGGCACAATCGCAACTCATAGACGATTTATTAGATGTCTCGCGCATCATCACGGGCAAGCTGCGTCTCGATCTACGCCTGGTCGAACCTGCCTCCCTCATTAAAGAGGTCGTCAACTCTTTGAGTCCGGCGGCGGCGGCGAAGGACATTCAAGTAGAGATGGATTTGGACTCAGCAACCGGCACGGTCATGGGCGATCCCAACCGCCTGCAACAAGTGGTCTGGAATCTGCTCTCCAACGCCATCAAGTTCACACCCAGAGGCGGACACGTTGACGTACATCTTAAAAGCGACGTGTCGTACGTCGAGATCATAGTGAGCGACACAGGACAGGGAATCGGCGCGAGTTTTCTGCCACATGTTTTCGACCGCTTCAGTCAAGCTAACGGCACAACCAGCAGAACGCACGGCGGTCTCGGCCTGGGGTTGGCAATTGTCAGGCATCTGGTAGAACTGCACGGGGGAACGATTCAAGCGTACAGTGCCGGGGAAGAGCAGGGCGCAACCTTCACGGTCAAACTTTCGGCGGTGCCCGTTCGGGAGGCGGGCATGGTTGAAGGTCTGCGTTCCGTCTCCATGAACGGTAAGCTTCCGGCGGACAGTTCCTCTGTACTCGATAAACTACGGATGCTGGTGGTTGATGATGAGGCCGATACGCGTGAGTTTGTCAGAATGGCGCTGATGCAGTGTGGTGCTGAAGTGAAAACTGTCGGCACAGCATCCGAAGCATTGGAACTGTTAGAGCAATGGACGCCCGATGTGCTGGTGAGCGATATTGGGATGCCGGACGAGGATGGCTACGAGTTGATAAAAAAAGTGCGGAGCCGTGACGACGAGCGACAGGCGCTTATTCCAGCGATAGCATTGACGGCTTATGCCAGCGTGGAAGATGGCACGCGCATTCTCGCAGCGGGTTTTCAGAGACACATGGTAAAGCCGCTTGACCCTGATGAACTAGTCGCGGTAGTTGCAAGCCTCGCCGGACGGAGTGCGAAAATTTGAGAATTTCACTGCCGGACATGCCAACATCATCTTGACGCTGGACACTTATTCACACCTATTGCCGTCCATTCAGCGGGCGGCATCTGAGAAATTGGAAAGCATTCTGTTCAAGAAGACCGGCACACAGTAGTTGCGGTTTCGGAAGTTAGCATACTATCGGCACACATCATGAGAAAGGGCAGCGACATGGCTGCCCTTAACTTATCGACTTGGTTGATGCACCCGGCAGGGCACGATCCTGCGACCTTCTGATTCGAAGTCAGACGCTCTATCCAACTGAGCTACGGGTGCTAGGGCTTCGGCGGCGAAGAGGATAGCACAAACGTGCTGTCAACTCTTAGTGCTTTGGGGTGGGCGAAGTCGCGGCAGCGGCGGGGGCGGCCTGACCCTCAAAGTCGTGGCGGATGAAGCGGACGAGGCCGTCGATCTTCTCCTGGTCGAGCCTTGTCTTGAAGGCGGGCATGCCTTCGCCGCCGTTCTGAATCTGCTTCAACATCTGTGCGTCGGTGTGCTTGGCCCCGTGTCCTTCGCGGAAGCTCGGAACCTTGAGCGGCTTCTGCCCCGGCTCTTCAAAGAGTCCGCCGGAGCCGTCCGGCTTGTGGCAGCGTGCGCAGGCGTTGTTGTAGGTCGAGCGCGCGTCGGCGAACTCATCGGGCGCGGGCGTGGCAGCATTCGCAGGAGACGCGTTGGCGTTCGCCGTGCGTGCGTTCGTGTTCGCTGTCTGCTTGGTCTCTGTGTTGTTGCAGGCCACGGCGAAGGCGAGAAGGGCTAAGGCGGCGAGCGTAAGTTTGAAGAGTTTCATTCGTTGAAGGACTCCGGTTGCGCGACTCCGTTGATCGGTTGTCGTGATTTTGAAAACGGCGGGAGTATAACTTAACGCGGCGCGACTTTGAAAGCTGTCGGACTAACGCGGCGAAAGCTATTGGGATTACGATACGAAGGCTGTCGGAGTGACGCGGCGTGACATTGGCCGCAGTCTTGAATCCCTCTGCCGCGTTCTCACTTCAGCGAGACGATCCACTCGGCGACCGCGCGCTTCTCATCTTCCGAAAGCTTTCGAGCGAAGGAGGGCATGCGTGATTCGAGGCCGTAGCTCGCGGGGTTGTTGAGAATCGCGACGATGTCTTCAGGCGAGCGGTGCGGGCGAGCCGAGACGCCGATGAGAGATGGGTTGATGGATTTCCCTTCGCCGTGCGCGCCGTGGCATTTGGCGCAGTTGCGACGGAAGACTTCGGGCGGCTCTGCGGCCTGAGACGAACCGGGCTGCGCGGAGTTTGACGAACCGGGCTGCGCGGAGTTTGAAGATGAAGCGGGCGCTGTCTGTGCTCCGGCCTGAGCGGCAGTCGCGCCTGCGCGCACGGGTTTGAAAGGCTCTGCGCGGAACTCTGCCTCGCGCTGCGCCTGTCGCGCGAACTGTTCACGAACTCGCGGGTCGCGCGCATCTTGCAAGTAGGCGACGGCCGTTAACACTGCGATGAGCAGAGAGACGGCGACGAGCAGTGTCTTGCCGAATCTGCGCCGACGTGTGTTGACCTCGCTCGAATGCGGGTTGGCTTCGCTCAAACTATCATTGGCTTCGTTCAGAATTGAGCCGGTGCGTGTGAAGGGGAGCAGCGCGAGCGCCCCGAGCAGAAGCGCAGGAAGGAAGAAGGCGACGAGGGAGGCAATCGTTCCGGGAAATAGTTTGAGCAGTTGAAAGAGCCAGACGAACTGCGCGCCCGGTCTTGGGAGATAGCCGGGCGGCGCTGTTTCGATTGAAGGGCCCAGCGGCGCGGGATACTTCCATGCGTAGAGCGAAAGGGCCGCGAACGCGAGCGACGCGACGGAAACGTTTCGCGCGAATTGTGTACGCAGCCAGTCGGTGTTTGATCTGCTCTCGTCATGCACGCGCAGGCTGCTCAGTTCATGTCGTTGCACGCCCGGCTCTCTCAGCACGAACAGACGCGCGCAGACGACCGCGAGCAGCAAGGCGGGCACTACCAGAGTATGGAGCGCGAAGAAGCGTGAGAGTGTGAGCGTCGAAATCTCCGACCCGCCGACGAGCCACGCGCGCAGAGTCTCTCCCAGAAGGGGCAGCCCGCCCGTGACGTTCTCGGCAACGCGCGTGCTGAAGAAGGCGCGCGCGTCCCAGGGAAGCGAATAGCCCGTCGCGCCGTTGCCGAGCGAGAGTGCGAGCAGCAGTACGGAAGCAACCCACCCGATGGGTCTGCGAATGAAAGCTCCGCGCCAGAGCGTCTGAGCGAGATGCAGCACGAGAGCCAGTGGCAGGAGCTGCGAGCCGTAGAAGTGAAGCGCTCGAACCCAAGAGCCAGCGCCGACGACCTTCTCGACGTATGCGACCGTCGCGTAGGCGCTCTCAGCCGAGGGCACAAAGTAGAAGGCGAGCAGCACGCCCGTGATGAGTTGCAGAGCGAGCAGGAGCGCCACGAGTCCCGCCGTCGTACGCGCCCAGGCGGAGACGCCTTCGGAAGGTTCGTCCGACAGATTTTCAAAGACGAGGCCAAGCGTCGTCCCGCGAAAGATGCCGAGCGTTATCCTTCGGAAGATGACGCTCGCCGTTTCACGAAAGACGCCGAGCGTCGTCCTGCACGAGACGACGCCTCCGTCATCCTTGTCCTTACGCGCGGGATTGTCTGTGTGGCTCATCCGTTTGCGTTGGAGTCTGTGTGTGGCGTCGCGTTCGCGTCGTCGCCGTAGTGCAATTCAAGCGTGTCGCCGTTCGCGCGCGCGGGAAGCTGTGCAAGGTCGCTCCGCGCGGGCCCGCGCAGGCGCGCGCCGTCGGCGCTAAAGACGCTGTCGTGGCAAGGGCAGAGAAACTCTCTCTGCTCGGCGCTCCAATCAACTTCGCAGCCCTCGTGCGGGCAGACGGCGGAGAGCACGCGCCGGTCGGGCATGACGTAGACGGCGTGCTCGCGCGGTGTCACGCTCCAGCCCGCACGATGCTCGACGATGACTTCTCGCCTCAGCGGCTCGGCGTTCGAGAGTTCCGAGAGCTTTGCTACGGGGAACCAGTCGCCGCCGGAGCTTAAGCCGATGCCGACTTCGCCCGGAACTGGCCGGATGAATTTGAAGGCCGCGACGGCGACTGTGCCAAAGATGGAGGCGAGCGCCGCAGCCGGAATCCAGAAAAGGATGCGCCTGCGTGAATGCGTCGGTGCGGGCCAGTCCTGCGCGTCGTCGGGTGCGTGCATGTCTTGTATGTCGTCCGGAATGTTTTTGCTCTTGTCGTTCATCTTGTCGAAGAAGTGCCGGGGCATGCGCGGCGGTTTGCAATCCGACGCCGCCCGAAGCACAATACGTCTCGTCCGAACAGGCGCTCATTCTACCCGATTTCGGCGCTCTCTGCGTAAGACCCCTTCAACCCCCCTTTAGAATCTTTGAGGACGTAAGGCTATGAGCACGGAACAAGAGCAAGCCGGCGCTGGCCGCCCGACGTTGCGACTGGCAGATAAGTCCGGCAGGGCCGAGCAAGAGACGGAACAGACGGAGAAGGCAAAGATCACACGCCAGTTCGTCACCTTCTCTTTCTATAAGACTCGCCCCGAGTGGCGCATGCTCGACGCGCAGGCGAAGGAGGCGGCGAAGCACGAGTTCGTCGAGGTCTTCGACTCTTACCGGCAGGGCGGACTGCTGCTGCACGCCTACTCGATTGTGGGTCTGCGCTCGAACGTGGACTTTATGATCTGGCGTATCGGCTACTCGCTCGACCCGTTTCAGGAGATGTCTGCGCGCATGAACTCGACGACGCTCGGGCGCTATCTCGACGTGACGCAGTCGTTCCTCTCGATGACCAAGCGCTCGATGTACATCGACAAGGACAATCCCGAACACGTCGAAGATCGACTCCACATCGTGCCCGGCCAGTCGAAGTATCTCTTCGTCTACCCGTTCGTCAAGACGCGCGAGTGGTACGGGCTGCCCGTCGAGCAGCGGCAGGAGATGATGGACGAGCATATCCGCGTCGGGTCGAAGTACCGCTCGGTGAAGCTGCACACGACTTACTCGTTCGGCCTCGACGATCAGGAGTTCGTCGTGGCGTTTGAGACCGACTACCCTTCGGACTTTCTCGACCTCGTGCAGGAGTTGCGCGAATCGAAGGCGAGCCGCTACACACTGCGCGACACGCCGATGTACACCTGCCGACAACTCCAACTCGGCGAGTGCATTGATGAGCTTGGCTGACGGCGTTTGAAACGTTCTGATTGTTAGAAGGGGGAGCAGCCATGCTCTCCCTTTTTCGTTTTCTGTTGTGTTGAAGTTAAGTTGCTAGGCGTTCACCGCAGAGACGCTGAGAACGCGGAGTTAACGCAGAGAGTTGTCTTCCTCCGCGCCCCTCCGCGTTCTCAGCGTCTCTGCGGTGAACCTTTGCCAGCGAACCCTCAATCGGCGATTATGATCACATGCTGCATTGCGACTGCTTCCAACGACCGTTGATAATATTAACCGCTCTCTTCGTCTCTCTATCTCTCCTGCTCGCGTCCACCATTGCCCAAATCATCCCACAGGCTTCCAACCCGGACTCCACGTCGCGGCACTTCGAGTATCTCTGGTACGAAGCAGAGAACATGCGCGGCATCTCTCTGGACGCGCGCAACGAGCCGCGCTTGAATCCTGTGTGGATGAATCGGACGCGCGAGCAAGCGCCGGGCTGGGGCATCAACGGGCCCGGCGTCTCCGCCGAGTGGTCGCAGGGCGGCGAGAGCGAATGGAACTCTGTGGCAGCCTCGCCGGACGAGACGCGCGCAGTGATCTTTCAGGACTTGGAAATCCCGCGCGACGGAGAGTACCGCGTCTGGGCGCGTTACGCCGACTGGGCGAGCCGCACGGAGAACTTCGTCGTCCGACTCACACAGCAGGGACGCGAAGTCTTCCGCCACGAGTTCGGCGCGCGAGATGTCATCGACCCGCACGACGAAGTAAGCATGTACTGGGGTTGGGCTTTCGCCTGGGACGGCTCGCCCGCCGCCGCTTTGAAGAAGGGCCCCGCGCGACTTTCAGTCGAAGTCGAAAGGATTGCCGAAGCGCACCGGCAAGTCGATTGCATCCTCATTACGGATGACCCCGGCTTCCGTCCCGAAGGTCGGCATAAGCCACCTTTCGCCGCGCAGAGAGTCCTCGGCGAATGGGCCCAGAAGAGAACGCCGCTTGTGTCGCTGCTCGACAAGCCGCTCGATAGGTCGCTCGACAAATCTCTCGACAAATTGATGCCCGGTGCGGACACGCCCGCGGCATGGCGACGCCCCGCGCTCGCCGGACGCGACTTTCTCATGCCCTGGAACATCTCGGAAAAATTCTGGGAGCTATACGAGAAGCCGCCCGCCGAGCGCCCGCTCTATCCCTTCAACGCCGAGCCGGTCGAAACCTTCGTCGAGAAGTATAAGGGCGCGCGCGACGTTCCGATTTTTTCATCGACGCTCGTCGTGCCCGTCATCTACATCAACAATCTTCCGCAGCACTTGAAAGAGGGAAGCGCCTTTCTCAGCTTCCTGCGCCGGACGCACTCGCCCTTTGCCGTCATCATCAACTACGGCGCGGCCAACTTTACGGAAGCCGAAGGGCAGTCTGCCTTGAAGCTACTCAACGGCGAGCTACGCGAACAGTTCATCGGCTGGATTTCGGGCGAGAGCATCGGCCACGTCTACGAGCGCGTGGCCGGAACGCTCACGCTCAAGCCCGAGATGACGCGGGCTGAGATGCTCGAAGCCTACCGCTTGGCCTACACGCGCGCTCTGGAAGAGAAGTGGTCTGCGACCTTCCACGCGCCCGCCGGTGCGATGTGGGACAAGCTCATCCCCGCGCAATCGACTTCGAGCACGGCAGACGCGCACGCGCTTGCCGCATGGGGCGTGCGTACGCTCGGCATGGAGACCGCCGCCGTGCAGCCCATCACGGCCATGCGTATCGCCTTCACACGCGGCGCGGCGCGGCAGTACGGCGGAAACTTTCTCTACTACCACGCGCCCAACTTCGGCGACACCGCCACGACCTTCACGCAACAGCAGAACTTCGCAGGCCCCGAATACTTCTTCCACTCTCGCTACGGCCCCTCGATGGGGCCCTCGCTTTCGTGGTATCGGAAGAACTACTTTCTCTACTACATGTCGGGCGCGTCGGCCATCTTTCTCGAACAGGGCTTCGACCAGTTCTTCAAGCCCGGGCCCGGCGAGCATCCTTTCCAACTCAACCCCTTGGGGCGCATCACGGACGAGTTCGTGCGCTTCGCACAGTCGCACACAGACCGCGGCACGCCCTATACGCCCATCGCCTTCCTGCTCGACCCCTCGCATGGCTGGGACATGACGGACTATCCGCAACTCCCGCTCGGCGTCTCGCCGGTTGGCCGCGCAGATCGCGCGCTGCGCGAACTGTTCCTCGCCGCCTACTACCCGGCAGCGCAGGATGAGGGCGAGCCTGCGACCGCCGACCGGCAGGCTTTTACCAACGCTGCCTTCGGCGACATCTTCGACGTGCTCGTCGCATCCGACCGCAGCGCCGAAGTGTTTGACGCGTACCGAGCGCTCGTCGTCGGCGGGCGCGTCGAATGGACGCCCGCATGGGCCGCGCGTCTGAAGGCTTACGCCGAGAAGGGCGGCACCGTTGTCCTCAACGCGGCGCAGGTAAAGGGGCTCCCCGAAGAATTGCTCGGCGTCCGCGCGACGGGTGCGACCGCGGAGGCCGACGACGCTGCCTGCGTCGCGCCGGGCGAGCCGAAGACAGACCTCGCGGGACAGGTCTACGCATACGTGCGTGTCGAGCCGCGCGGCGCGGAGGTCTTGATAAAGACAACATCGGGCGACCCCCTCGTCACCGTTAATCGCGTCGGGCGCGGTCGCATCGTCTTCTGCGCCGTCCCCGACCTGCTCGGCCTCGACGAGAGGCTCGTCCCGGCGGCAGCACACATGCTCGCGCATCTCTTCGCCGATGCGACGCCCGTACGCGTCCGAGGCGAAGTCGAATATCTCTTCAACCGCAACGCGCGCGGCTGGGTCGTCACGCTTATCAACAATCGTGGTGTCTACAAACCGCAGCAGGGGCTTGCGCAGGTTAACCGGGGCGAGTCGGTCGAGGTTACGCTCGAAGGCGTCGGCGCGGGCCGTTTTAAAAGCGCTTCCGAATGGACGACCGGCGCGGAGTTAAAAGTCGTGCGCGGCGAGCACGGCGACACCCTCAACCTGAACGTGCCGCCGGGCGGCGTGCGTGTCGTCGAGTTGTTGCCGTAGTAGGCCGATTGCATTTCCACGAAGCTTTCTTTTAGGATAGCCAGTCTTTTCGGCGGGAGCATCTCGAACGTGACAGTCAAGGGAGAGCACATGAAGGTCGCGCGGCATTACCTCGTCAGCGGAGAAGTTCAGGGCGTGGGCTTTCGCTTCTTCGCGCAACGCGTCGCCGCGCGCCATCAGGTCGTCGGATACGTCCGCAACCTCCCGGACGGTCGCGTCGAAGTCCTCGCCGAAGGCACGCCCGAGAGCGTCGAGGGTTTCAAACACGACCTCGCCGCCGGGCCTCGCTCGGCGCGCGTCGAACAGGTCGAAGAGGTCAGCGTCGATCCGTCTGGGCGGTATCCTACTTTCCGTATCGAAAGGTGAAAAAGCAGTAGGCAGTAGACAGTAGACAGTAGTCAGTAGGCTCCGCTCGGCGGGCGCTGACGCTGACATCATCGGCTCTGACAGCGAACGAGGTTTTTCTACTGACTACTGACTACTGTCTACTCAAACAATGGATCATCTCAAATCTCTTATCCGCGAAGTCCCGGATTTCCCGAAGCCGGGCATCAACTTCTATGACATCACGACGCTGCTGAAGCACCCCGAAGGCTTCCGCGAAGTGATCGACGCGCTCTCGGCTGAGTTCAAAGACGAGCAAGTCGATACGGTCATCGGCATTGAGGCGCGCGGCTTCATCTTTGCGCCCGCGATGGCCTACCAGCTTGGCGCGGGCTTCGTCCCGGCGCGCAAGCCGGGCAAGCTCCCGGCGGAGTGCGAAACCGTCTCCTATGATCTCGAATACGGGCAGGACTCGCTCCAGATGCACCGCGATGCCGTAGGCGCGGGCCACCACGTCGTCATCGCCGACGACCTCCTCGCCACGGGCGGCACGGCCAGCGCCGTCGTCCGACTCGTCGAGCAGCTCGGCGGCGTGGTCGTCGGCCTCGCCTTCGTCGTCGAGCTTGACTTCCTTCCGGGCCGCCAGCGGCTCGAAGGCTACGACGTGCGCTCACTAA
Organism: Acidobacteriota bacterium; assembly: GCA_032162705.1. Lineage (GTDB taxonomy): Bacteria > Acidobacteriota > Blastocatellia > Pyrinomonadales > Pyrinomonadaceae > QHXN01. Next base: position 16,281 of record JAVRON010000034.1, on the reverse strand, counting down.
TCAAGTATCAGTCTTGAAGAGAACTGGACGCCGTCCGCGTCCATCTGTTAAGTTTTCCGGCAGCTTGCTCCCGTAGCTCAGTGGATAGAGCACCTGCCTCCTAAGCAGGGGGCCGCACGTTCGAGTCGTGCCGGGAGCATCCAGACTATAAGAGGGAGGCAAGATATGAGTCTCGTTCTGCTCATCATCCTGATTCTTCTGCTCATCGGCGCTTTCCCCTCCTGGCCTTACAGTCGCAGTTGGGGCTACTACCCGAGCGGCGGACTGGGCCTCGTCCTGCTCATCGTGCTCATCCTGCTTTTGATGGGACGCATCTAGCGACAGGGTGAAGTCGCGCGCGTCGTCGGAGCATGCGTGTTTGTTCGCATGGCGGCGAAGGCTCGCTCCTATCGTATTCACTTCCTGACTGCGCTCATCTCACGTATTGCTGCGCTCTTCGTCACGGCGAGATTTCTCCTGCCGAAATAAAAATCTTGTCTCTCCAAGGGCTTCCGTGTATCATCCCGGCGGTTGAACATTCTTTCGCGGGTGAAACAAAGATGCTCTCTGAAACAAAGATGCTCTCTTACGATAACGTCGAAGCCGTTTTGTGTCCGGATCGCTCGACGAGGTGGGCGCGTCCTCTGTTTATGACTTCCGTCTCAGCAGGCTTTCCTTCGCCCGCCGAGAGCTACATCGAGGGACGGCTCGACCTCAACCGCTTCCTCATCAAACACCCGGTGGCGACCTTCTACGTGCGAGTCTCAGGCGATTCGATGATGGGCGCAGGGATTCACCCCGGCTCGATTCTCGTCGTAGACCGTGCCGTCGAGGCCGAGGACGGCGACATCGTCATCGCACGCATCAACGACGAATTGTGCGTCAAGCGTCTGCGCGTGCGGCATGGACGCATCTGGCTCATGCCCGAAAACGACAGGTTCCAGCCCATTGAGGTTATCGAGAGTATGGACTTCGAGGTCTGGGGCCGCGTCATGCACGCCATCCGCTCATACTGAACAAGCAGAAGCCCGACCGTAAGGGAGGGCGTCGGCGGAACGATGAACGATGAACTGAAGACCGCTCTTAGTTCAGCGTTCCTAGTTCATCATTCATCCTTCCATACGCCCTCCCTTACGGTCGGACTTCTGCTTTGTGTCGGAGGCGAATGATTTCGTCGAGGATGCGGTGTGCCGCGTCGAGCTTGGACATGAGGGGCAGTGTGGCGGGCTGTTCGCGGTCGCGTGTGATGAGTGTGATGATGTTGGTCTCGGTGTCGAAGCCAGCGCCGACTTGCGTCAGGTCGTTGGCGACGATGGCGTCGAGGTTTTTGTTTGTGAGCTTATCGCGCGCGTTCTCGATGACGCGTTCGGTCTCAGCCGCGAAGCCGCAGACGAGCAGCCCTTCGTGGCGCGCGCGGGAGACTTCGGCAAGGATGTCGGGCGTCCGTTCGAGCGTGAGCGTGAGGGCGGAGTTCGACTTCTTGATTTTGGCTTCGGCGCGCGCGGCGGGTCTGTAGTCGGCGACCGCTGCTGCGGCGACGAAGACGGAAGCGCTGCCGATCTCGCGCATCACGGCGGCGTGCATCTCTTCTGCCGAGAACGCACGCAACAGACGCACCCCGGCAGGCGTCTGCGCGCTCGTCGCGCCCGCAACGACCGTCACCTCCGCACCGCGCGAGCGTGCGGCCTCAGCCAGTGCGAAGCCCATCCGCCCGGAAGAGTGGTTCGAGATGAAACGCACGGGGTCAAGCTCCTCGCGCGTCGCGCCCGTCGTGATGAGCACACGCTCGCCTGAGAAGTCTGATGCGCGCCTACCTTGCTCCCTTAACATTTCCAGTGCCGCTGTGACGATCAACTCCGGCTCGGAGAGTCTACCCGGCCCGATTGTGCCGCAGGCCATCTCGCCCGCGTCCGGCTCGACCACGCGCACGCCGTCCGCGCGCAGTTGTGCGAGGTTACGCTGCGTCGCGGGGTGCAGAAGCATCGTCGTGTTCATCGCGGGCGCGACGAGCACGGGCGCATTCGCGGCGAGGTAGGTCGAGGTGATGAAGTCGTCGGCGATGCCGTTCGCAAATTTGGCGATGATGTTGGCCGTGGCGGGGGCGACGACGAAGAGTTCGACGGATTGCGAGAAGGTTATGTGCGCGATGGGGTCTGGATTGTCGGGGGCGTAATCATCGACGACGACGTGCGCGCCGGAGAGCGCGCGAAATGTGAGCGGCGTGACGAACTCACACGCGCGCTTCGTCATCCCGACGCGCACAATGCAGCCAGCGCGCTGCAAGCCACGCAGAACTTCTACGGCCTTGTACGCGGCGATCCCGCCCGACACCCCAAGCGCCACGCGCCTGCCCGCGAACTCCAGCCCCGCTCCGGGCTGCGAACCGTTCGATTGCTCAGACGACATTCGATTGCTCAAACGACATAAAGAATCATTCCCGACGAGCCTTGAATGTAGCATCGCGCGAGCGGCGCATGCAATTCCCGACCTGACAGACGTTTCAGTTCTCAACGCACAGGCGCTTCAGTCCTCGCAGCACTCATCCGCTCAGTCGCTTCAACACTCAACCGCGAGGCGGCAGTTGTGCTAAGATTCGGTACGTCAAACCCCGGAATCCCGACGAGACCGAAGGCTTCCGCAAGGGAGTCTTGAAAGTCGCCGATGCTTCGAGGGGCAAGAGAGGAATGAGAAAAGTGAAACGCTCGCTCAGGCTCTTTGTCTTGAGCTTATTGATTCTTTCCGTGTGTATGGCCGCTCAAGCGCAGAGGCGGCAGCGCGCGGCGGCGGCGTCCTCGGAGTTCGGGCCGAACGTGAGCGCATACCTCGGCTACCTGCACAACGAGCAGGAGGTGGTTGACGACCGCGCGAGCCGGCGCGAGATCGCCCACAGCTACTACGTCCACAACTCGAACCGCATTTACGCGCTGCGCCAGATGGCTATGCACATCGCACGCGAAAGCGGCAACGACTATCTGCCCGAACTCGAAGCCGTCTCGCAGGGCGAGCTTGAGCAACTGTTCGAGGAGCCGCTGCCGAAGTTGACGGAAATACAGCCGGGCGAAATCCTGGAATACAAGCTCAGATACATCGGGACGATAGCTTCGAGGGGCGAGAAGTTTTTTCTGTTCGCACGTCTCGACCCATACGAGCAGGCGGAGTTGAGAAAGAAGGCCGGGGCCAACGCCCAGACAAACAGCCACGCGGCGAACGCGCCGCCCGTCGCTCCCGCAACCGGCGTGCGTCCGCGCCGCGTCAGCGCCCCTTGAACTCTCGCTGACAGACACTCTATGCGCCAGCCTACATTTTTCGACAAGCAGAGCACGGCGGGCGACCTCGAAGCCGAACGAATCCTGCTCTACGCTCTCGGCGATTTTCAGGCGCGCGGAAAAGTCCTGGCCGAGCGCGACCTTCCCTTCGACCGTCTGCGCGGGGCCTTCCGCCGCGCCGCCGAAGCCTTCGACACACCGGAACTCGAAGACGAGAAGGTTGCCGCCGCACTCTCCGCGCTCGGCGCAAACGTGCGCCGCGTCCCGACATTCGTCGCCAAGCATCCCTTCCGCGTCGTCGTCCCCAAACTCCTGGCCGAACGCGCGCACGCATTCTTCCGCGAGACGAAGAAGACCGTCTGATGCTGTCGCCTTTTGGGAGAAACAGTTTGCGCGGGCGGGAGGCCGTCTGTTAACATGCTTCGCAGGTTTCCCAGCAAAACTTTGCAGGTTTCCCGATAAAATTTTTCAGTATCGAGGCTTCGCGCCGAGGCGAAGTGTGAGTCGTAGCATGGTTGCGGGCAAGAGCCGCCGGACATTTCTGGAGAGCGTGGGAGCGGCGGCGCTCGCTTCGTGTCTGCCGGGAAATCTGCCGGGGAACCTACACCCGATCATGGCGGAGAAAGGCAAGGACTCGCAAAAGACGGGCGCGCTGCAACCCTTCGGGTTCGTGATCCACGGCGGGGCCGGAACGATTGAGCGTAGGCTGATGATGCCCGAGCGTGAGCGGGCCTACCGGGATAAGTTGACTGAAGCGCTCCTTGCCGGATTCGACGTGCTGAAGAAGAGCGGCGGTTGTCTCGACGCGGTCATCGCGGCCATCACGCTGTTGGAAGACTCTCCGCTCTTCAACGCGGGCAAGGGTGCGGTCTTCACCAACGCGGGGACGAACGAACTCGACTCCTCGATCATGGACGGCAGAACGCTCAAGGCGGGCGCGGTGGCTGGTCTCAAGCGCATCAAGAATCCGATACTGCTCGCGCGCCTCGTGATGGAGCAGTCGCCGCACGTGATGTTGGCCGGTGACGGAGCCGAAAGCTTCGCCGTACAGAAGGGAGTCGAACTGGTCGATCCCAAATATTTCTACACCGAAGAGCGCTGGCAGCAGCTTCAACGGCAGAAGGAGGCGGAGCAAAACCCGCCGCCGAAAAAGTCGAAGCTCGAAGGCCGGGCGCAGCCCTTCGAGGATCATAAGTTCGGGACGGTCGGGGCGGTCTGTCTAGACCGCGCGGGGAATCTCGGGGCCGGGACATCGACCGGCGGAATGACCAACAAGCGGTTTGGCCGAGTCGGCGATTCGCCCATCATCGGGGCCGGAACTTACGCCGACAACGAGACTTGCGCCGTCTCCTGCACAGGCGATGGCGAATATTTCATCCGCTCGGTGGTTGCCCATGACATCTCGGCGCAGATGCGCTACGGCGGGAAGTCGGTCGAGCGTGCCGCCGCCGAAGCGCTTGAAAGGGTCGGGAAAATTGGCGGAACCGGCGGACTGATCGCGCTGGATCGCCGGGGCAATTTCACAATGCCCTTCAGCACTTCGGGCATGTATCGAGGTTGGGTCGGGGCGGACGGACAGCCGCACGTGCTGATTTACAGAGACTAGCCCGCGCCGTCTCTTTCGGGAGAGGGCCGGAGAGTCACAAAGGCATGTCGAAAATAAGGATTGACAAAAGCCTCGCTCATGCCGCAAATTGTTGAAAAATCGTTGTATTCACGGAAATGTTTATTGACACGCGCGCCCGTTTCGTGTAAATAAAACGGGGTCTTTTGAAGCCCACAGTGGCTCTCATGCATTCTTTTATGAGATACCGCGCGGGCTGTTCCCGAGACGGATTGGCGAGAAAAAGAAAAAACAAATCGTCTCAAGCGAGTCTTTCGAGTCTTTGTACCAAAGGCTTGCAGCGCGCTCTCTCTAAAAAAATTGACAGTTTCACCTACGGGAGGAGAAGTAATGACTAGCAGAACTTGGAGCCGTACGCCCATCACGCTCGCCCTGGCGCTCGCCATCCTGTGCACATACTCGATGGTTGGGTTCGCCGCGCCGCAGCAGGGGCAGACAGGCCCGACAGGCGACCTTTCGGTCGTCGGTGAAGTTTCCGTAAACGGTACGAGCGCCATCTCGGGGGCGACCGTTTTCTCCGACAGCACGGTCACGACCGCGAAGGGATCAAGCGCCGTGGTAAGCCTCGGCAAACTCGGTCGTGTCGAGGTGTTGCCGGAATCCAGTCTCAAGCTCAGCTTCACCGACACAGGCGTCAGTGGCATGCTTGAGTCAGGGCGCGTGCGCGTCTCGTCCTCTTCGGGCGTCGCAGCCACCATCACCACCAAGGACGGCGCGGCGGTTGCCGACCTCAATCAGCCGAACGTCTTCATGGTCGATGTCGAGTGCGGCAACACGGTCGTTTCCACTCAGTCGGGCCGCGTCGAGCTGCGCGCCGGTAACGCCGTGAAGCAGATCGCCGCCGGTGGACAGGACACGGCCGGTACGGCTACGCCGGGCACGCGTTGCACACGCTTCCAGCAGCCCGAGATGCACGGCCTTTCGAGCGGTGCTTTGGCCGCGCTCCTTCTCGCTGCCGGTGGTGCCATTGCGGCGGCCATCATTGCGGCGACCCAGAACAACAACTTCAACTTCGGCGGCAACCCGATTGTCATCAGCCCCTCGCGCTAAACTCCGGTTTGCGGCCCTGGGCTACGGTTGCTCTGAAATAACGTTCGAAGTCATTTCGACCCCACGCTTTTGCGGGTCACGCGCGTCTCGCGTCGCGTGACCCGCAAGCTTTTGTCTGGGATAATCTCGGGCCGGAAGTTAATTCCACCGTCGGAAAGGTCGTTTCACTGGAGATGCAGATAGCGGTCATCGGGACGGGCTACGTCGGGCTTGTGACGGGAGCCTGTTTTGCCGAGTTCGGCACGAGCGTCACGTGCGTTGACGTAGACTCTGAGAAGATCGAGCGGCTCAAGCGTGGCGAAGTTCCCATCTACGAGCCTGGTTTAGACCAGATTGTCTCGAAGAACGCGCAGGCAGGCCGTCTTCACTTCACCACCGATGTAAAGGCTGCGGTCGAGCAGAGCCTGGTCATTTTCCTAGCCGTCGGCACACCTCCACGCGAAGACGGTTCCGCAGACCTCTCTTTCATCGAGGAAGCGGCGCGTGACATCGCTCGCCACATGAACGGCTACAAGGTGGTCGTCACCAAGTCCACCGTCCCTGTGGGCACGGGCGAGCGCCTCCGACGCCTCATCCGCGAGCACCAGCAGAAGTTCGACTTCGGCATCGTCTCCAACCCGGAATTCCTGCGCGAGGGCGCGGCCATCGACGACTTCATGCGCCCGAATCGCGTGGTGATCGGGAGTCGCGACGAACCGGCCGTAGCCATCATGCGCGACCTCTATCGCCCACTCTACCTGATCGAGACGCCCGTCGTTATCACCTCGCTCGAAGCGGCGGAGTTGACGAAATACGCCTCGAACGCGTTTCTGGCAACGAAGATATCCTTCATTAACGAGGTTGCGAACCTCTGCGACGAGATAGGCTGTGACGTGCATGATGTAGCGCGCGCCATGGGCATGGACAATCGCATCGGGCGGTACTTCCTCCATCCGGGGCCGGGCTACGGCGGCAGTTGTTTTCCTAAAGATACGACGGCGCTCCTCTCCGTGGCCGAGCAGTACGGGTCGGAGTCGCTGATCGTGGAGGCGGTCGTCGAGGTCAACCGAAGGCAGCGTGGGAGGATGGTCGAGAAGGTAGAGAAGCTCGTCGGCGACCTGAAGGGCAAGAACATCGCGGTGCTCGGTCTCTCCTTCAAACCCGAGACGGACGATATGAGGGAGGCACCCTCAGTCGACATCATCCGTGCCCTGCTTGAGAAGGGAGCGCGGGTACGTGCGTACGACCCCGTGGCGACGGAGCAGGCGAAGAAGGTTCTACCCGAGATTGATTATTGCGAGGACGAATTCTCGGCGGTCGAGGGCGCAGACGCCCTGGTCTTCATGACGGAATGGAATCAGTTTCGCGCGCTCGACATGCAGAAGGTCAAAGAGTTGATGCGCACGCCCAAGGTCGCAGACCTCAGAAACATCTACGAGCCGGAAAGGATGCGCCGGCTCGGCTTCGACTATGTCGGGGTCGGAAGGTGAAAGGAATTTTAGATTTGCGATTTTAAGAGCCATCAGCACTCAGCCTTTTTGTCTTTAACTGAAAGCTGTTTGTCTTTAACTGAAAGCTGAGTGCTACAAACCGCCAATCTAAAATCTAAAATCCAAAATTCTTATGACTCTCTCCGGAACCTATCTGGTCACTGGCGGGGCCGGGTTCATCGGCTCGCACATCGCGGCGGCGCTTGCAGGGGCCGGCGCGCGCGTCCGCGTGCTGGATGACCTTTCTACCGGCTACGCCGAAAACATTGAGGAGATCGGCGGGCCGGTCGATTTCGTCCGCGGGAGTCTGTTGGACGCGGACGCGCTCGCCAGTGCGCTCGAAGGCGTCGAGGTCGTTTTCCACGAGGCCGCGATACCGTCTGTGCCGCGCTCAATCGAGAACCCAGAGGAGTCGCACCGTGCCTGCGCCGAAGGAACTTTTGCGCTGCTCGTCGCGGCAAGAAGCGCGGGCGTGCGCAGGCTTGTCTACGCCGCTTCGAGTTCGGCGTACGGCGACCAGCCGACTCTTCCCAAAGTCGAAGACATGCGCCCCGACCCCTTGAGTCCTTACGCTGTGGCTAAGCTCGTCGGCGAGTATTACTGTCAGGTCTGGGCGCGCGTCTACGGTTTCGAGACCGTGAGCCTTCGCTACTTCAACGTCTTCGGCCCGCGTCAAGACCCGAGTTCGCAATACTCAGGCGTCATCTCTCGCTTCATCTCAGCACTCGCTTCCGGAGAGCGCCCAGTCATCTACGGCGACGGCGAACAGTCGCGCGACTTCACATACATCTCCAACGTCGTGGACGCCAATCTCCGCGCCGCCGAGACCACGCAGGGCATCGGCCATGTCATCAACGTCGCGACGGGCCGCCGCACGACGCTCAACGAATTGCTCGACACGCTGAAGAGCTTAACGGGCAGGACAGACCTTGAGGCCGAATACCGCCCGACGCGCGCAGGCGACGTGCGCCACAGCCTCGCGGACATCACTAGCGCACGAGATTTTCTAGGGTTCGAGCCGCAGGTCGGTCTGGAAGAAGGACTGCGTAAGACCCTCGAATGGTGGAAGCAGAGCCGCTACGCGAACCAGTAGAGGCTGCAAGCCCGACCGTGAGGGAGTGCGTAGGTGAAGTCAAAACTGATGGCGGAAGTCTCATCACTTTTGCCTTTCTACTTTCCTACGCCCTCCCTTACGGTCGGGCTTCTACTTTAACTTTCTTCTTCAACAAGTCTTCGCAGGCTCTCGGTGTAAGGGGGGCGGGCGACTCCGCGGTCGGTGATGATGGCGGCGATGAATTCGGCGGGCGTCACGTCGAAGGCGGGGTTCTGGACGGCGACGCCTTCGGGGGCGAGGCGTTGTTCGCGTATGTGTGTGACCTCGCGCGCGTCGCGCTCCTCGATAGGGATTGTTTCGCCGGTCGGGCGCGAGAGGTCGATGGTCGAGATGGGGGCGGCGACGTAGAAGGGGATTGCGTGCTGGCGCGCGAGCACGGCCACCATGTAGGTTCCGATCTTGTTGGCCGTGTCGCCGTTGGCGGCGATGCGGTCGGCTCCGACGACGACGCAGTCGATTTTGCCCTGCTTCATAATGTGCCCGGCCATATTGTCCGTGATGACGGTGACGGGGATTTCGTCCTTCTGAAGCTCCCACGCGGTCAGTCGAGCGCCCTGTAGGAACGGACGCGTCTCGTCTGCGATGACGGCGACGCGCTTGCCCGCATCGCGTGCGCCGCGCACAACCCCGAGCGCAGTGCCGTAGTCTCCGGCGGTGGCGAGCGCGCCCGCGTTGCAGTGCGTGAGTACGGTCGCGCCATCGGGGATGAGTTCTCCGCCGAAGCGGCCGAGGGCGCGGTTGGATTCGATATCATCGCGGAAAATCTGCTGCGCCTCGTCGATGAGTCGTTTTTTGATCTGCTCGGCGTCGCTCCCTTCGGCCTTCGCAAGGCGGAAGCAGTCGCGCATGCGCTCGATGGCCCAGAAGAGGTTGACGGCCGTCGGGCGCGTCTTCGACATCACATCGCAGAAGTAGTCGAAGTCCTCTTCGAGGTCTGCGACTGAAGTGCCGACGGCCTGCATCGTGCCCAGAGCAAGGCCCATTGCAGCCGAGACTCCGATGGCCGGTGCGCCGCGCACGACCATCAGCTTGATGGCCTCGGCCACCTCCTCGCACGAGCGCAGCATCAGGTACTTCTCTTCCGTTGGCAGAAGGCGCTGGTCGATCATGCGTACGCCCTCGTCCGTCCATTCGACGGTCTTTATCATGGCAGTTTGACTCCGTGTGATAGCTTGTTGAAAGCGGCTGGCCGTTTGCTCCAGCCGCGAGTTTTGATGACGGGGTATCTTACGGGAGCGACAGGCCGGGGGCAAACAGAGTGTGCGGGCGTCGGCGGATAGCGCCGTAGAGTTGAAACGTAGCGTCAGACTTGCAAAGGTAAACAAAACACGCAGGCCACAAACTCGCGGGGCGAAGTGTCACCTTCGCCCCGCATTCATTCTCGCCGTTAGACAGTGACATGAAAGCGTCACGGCTAAAGGAAGCCGTCTGCTCTTAATTCGCAGGAAGCCGTCTGCTCTTAATCCGCGGCGCGACCGAGTCGGCCCGAGTCAAAAGCCCGCCGACCAAAAAGAGTAGGCCGAGGAGGGTAGGACGAAAACGGGTGCACGGATTTTTTTACCGTCGTAATACCGGAAACGGCACTTGTTGAGGGCACAGTTTCGCGTTTGCTATACTCGCCACGTATCTAAAACCGTCGTCAGCTTCAACGCCTGACGCGATAGGGTCTTCCGTTGGAAAGGAAAACAGTAGGCAGTAGACAGTAGACAGTAGAGTAGGTGAAGCCACTATCCGGCAAGTCTTTAGAGTGTCAAATGGCTATGCCCGACTCGCGGAGCGCTACTGACTACTGACTACTAACTACTGACTACTGACTACTACTCATTATGAAAAATGGTTGGGAGGCCGTCATCGGTCTTGAGATTCACGCGCAGTTAAGCACCGAGTCGAAAATCTTCTGCGGCTGCTCGACGCGCTTTGGGGACGAGCCGAACTCGAACACCTGCCCGGTCTGCCTCGGGCTTCCCGGCGCGCTGCCCGTGCTGAACCGTCGTGCGGTCGAGCTGGGCGCGCGTGCGGCGCTCTCTTTGGGCCTGCGCATCAACGAGGTCTCGATCTTCGCGCGCAAGAACTATTTTTACCCGGACTTGCCGAAGGGCTACCAGATTTCGCAATACGACCGTCCCTTCTCGGAGGCAGGGCTGCTGGAGATCGTGACGGCCGAGCGAGACGAGGGCGGGCACACGCGCGAATGGCGACCGATGGAGGTACGCATCACGCGCCTTCATCTGGAAGAGGACGCGGGCAAGAACGTCCACGAGGGTCTGCCCCATACCGAACGCTACTCTTACGTCGATTTGAATCGTGCCGGCACTCCGCTCGCCGAGATCGTCACGGAGCCTGACTTCCGCACTTCGTGGGAAGCATATGACTACGTCAATCACGTGCGCCATGCTTTGCAGTGGGTGGGCGCGTCGGACGCGGACATGGAGAAGGGAAACCTGCGCTGTGAGGCGAACGTCTCCGTCCGCAAGGTCGGCGAAGAGAAGTTCGGCACGAAGGTCGAGCTAAAGAATCTGAACTCGGTGCGCTTTATGCAGCATGCCATCGAGTTCGAGATTGAGCGGCAGATCGCGCTCATCGAATCGGGTGGGCGAGTCTCGCAGGAGACGCGCCTGTGGGACGACCGCGCTGGCGAGACGCGCGTGATGCGCTCGAAAGAGGAGGCGCACGACTATCGTTATTTCCCAGAGCCGGACTTGCAGCCGCTCACGGTCACGTCGGACTGGATAGAGCAGGTGCGCGGCTCGATGCCCGAGCTGCCGGACGTGCGCCGTAAGCGCTTCATCGGGCAGTACAAGCTTTCCTTTAACGACGCATCGCTTCTCGTGCGCGACATGGCGCTCGCAGACTTCTACGAGCGAGCCGCTGCCGCGTCGAACCCGCGCGGCGCGTCCAACTGGCTCAAAGGCGAGCTGCTGCGCGAGCTGGACGCGGCGGGACTTGCAGCCGACGCCTCGCCCGTCTCGCCGGAAGAGCTGGGCGCACTTGTCCGCGCGGTCGAAGAGGGACGCATCAGCGGCAAGCAGGGCAAGGATGTGCTCGCGGAGATGTTCAAGACGGGCAAGGGCGCTGGAGCGGTTATCGATGAGCGGGGGCTTGCGCAGTTAAGCGACACGGGTGAGATCGAGAAGCTCGTCAGAGACGTTCTGGCCTCCAATCCGCAGCAGCTCGAACAGTATCGCGCGGGCAAGGAGACGCTCTTCGGCTTCTTCGTCGGCCAGGTGTTGAAGGCTTCAAAGGGCAAGGCCAACCCGAAGGTTGTTAACGAGCTTTTGAAAGAGAAGCTGAAAGGTTAAGAAAAGAACAGATGGATTACAAGGGGAAGTCGGCAATCGTGACGGGCGGCACGAAGGGCATCGGGCGCGCAATCGCCGAGGCGCTGGCGCGCGCAGGCTTGAACGTGTGCGTGGGCGCGCGAAGCTTGGACGAGGTGAAGCAGACCGTCCGCGAGCTTGAAGCCTTGGGTGACGTGAGCGCGACGGGCGCGGTCTGCGACGTGCGTGTGTACGAAGAGGTCGAGGCGCTGATCGCACACGCCGTCGCGGAGTTCGGCGGCGTCGATGTGCTCGTCAACAACGCAGGCATCGGGCTTTTCAAATCGGTCGAGGAGACTTCGCCGGAAGAGTTCCGTGCCGTGGTTGAGACGAACCTGTTCGGCGTCTTCTACGGCTGCCGAGCCGTTATCCCCGAGATGAAGCGGCGCGGCGGCGGCTACATCATCAACATCTCCTCGCTCGCGGGCGCGAACCCACATCCACAGATGGCCGCCTACAACGCCTCGAAGTTCGCCCTCAACGGCTTTAGCGAGGCGCTCATGCAGGAGGTTCGCCACGACGGGATCAAGGTCAGCTACGTGATGCCCGGCTCGGTCAACACGGAGTTCGGCGGCGGCGAAGTCAGCCCGGAGAGAGCGTGGCAGCTTCAGCCCGAAGACATCGCGCGCGTCGTTATGGATTTACTTCGACACGACGAGCGAAGCCTGCCGAGCCGCATCGAGATCAGGCCGAGCATGCCGCCGAAAAAGTGAGACGGCTGACGATAGAAATGTTCAAGGGAAAGAAGTTGTGATGCTCAACCGTTACTCTCTCTTTTTGCCGGGACTGCTCAGCTAAAGAAGGCGGAAGCATTGAGAATGAAAAATATCCTCTCGCTAATCTGTGTCGCCATGCTGGCGGCGTGTTCCGCCATCGCGCTGAACGCCCGACCTGTGACTCACATGGGCGGGCGGGCCGGCGCGGTCGGCGGCCCGCAAGCATCGAGCGATCCGAAAGAGGCCGCACGCCTGAACGCGGAAGTCATCAAACTCTTCGGCGGCGGCAAGTACGACGAGGCGCTGCCGCTGGCGAAGCAGGTTTTGGAGTTACGGGAGAAGGAGCTAGGGCATCAGCATCCGCTCGTCGGTAGCGCGCTGTTGAACCTTGCCGCTATCGAACAGAAGCTGGGCAAGCCCGAAGAGGCTAAGGGACTCCTCCGGCGCGCCGTCAACATCTTTGAGAAGGGGAGCGAGGAGACCGTCCGGCAATTGATCGACGCCCTCGACGCACTCTCCCGGCTTGAGACATTCATCCCCGATGCCATTGAGCTACGCAAGCGCAGTCTCGTCCTGAAGGAGAAGACCTACGGGCCTGATAGCCAGCAGGTCTCGCTGACAGTCTTTCAACTAGCTCACTTCAACGATCTGTTCGGCAACTATGACGAGGCCGAGCGCTTCTTCAAGCGATTCATCGACATCAGAGAGAAGGCAAAGGCCGGTGCAGAGGATGACGTGGCCGTGGCCTACATGCGGCTCGGCTGCCTTTTAAGCAGGAAGGGCAAGCGGGACGAGGCCAAGGCTAGTCAGACACGCGCTCAGGAAGTCTTCACTACCTTCGCGGACAAACGCGAGCCCCTTGAAGGCGGCATCATCAACGGCAAAGCGATCTCCAAGCCGCAGCCGGCCTATCCGGACTTAGCTAAACGTGCGAATGCACAGGGGACGATTGAAGTTCAAATCCTGGTAGGCGAGAACGGCATGGTATTGTCCGCCTGCGCGGAGGGAGACGGCCATCCTGCGTTGAAGAAGGCTGCGGAGTTCGCCGCCTACAACGCGCGATTCACGCCGACGACCATCGGCGGGAAGGCGGTCAAGGTCAGCGGGGTCATCACGTACAATTTCGTCCTCAACCGTTGAACGGCCAGAGGCGCACAGGGGTTTGATGAGAGCCGTACTTCAGCGCGTGACGCGCGCGTGCGTGAGGGTCGAGGGCGAGACGGTCGGGGAGATCGGGCCGGGGCTGGTTGTTCTGCTCGGCATCGCGCGTGAAGACTCGGAGGCGGCGGCGCGCTATCTGCTCGAAAAGATTTTGAGCCTGCGTGTCTTCGACGATGCGGAGGGTCGCATGAACTTCTCGGTCGTCGAACGGAGCGGCGGGCTTCTGGTCGTCTCACAGTTCACACTGTACGGCGACGCGCGGCGGGGCCGTCGTCCATCATGGTTCGAGGCCGCGCCACCCGAGAAGGCAGAGCCGCTCTACGAGTTCTTTGTCGAGGAGGCGAGGCGAAGAGTGGCGCGCGTGGCGACGGGGAGTTTCGGGCGCATGATGGAGGTCGAGTTGGTGGGCGACGGCCCCGTCACGATTCTTCTGGACAGCAGAAAGCTTTTTTGAGATGGATTACCCGGAGGGGAAGTGTTCAAGTTGATGAGACGAAACTCTATGGGAAGTTCAGCCAGAGGCGGCGCGATGCTTATCGCTTCGTGCCTGTGTCTGGCGATGTCACTCTGCTTCGCCGCGTGCGGCGGCGGAGAGAAGCAGTCGAAGATTTATGATGAAGCGGAGGGCGCGGGCGGCGCGAGCGTGAAGCGCGAGGTGAAGCCGGAGGCTGATGGGGAAGTGGCGGTGCTCGAAGTCGAGTCGGGCGGAATCTCATACGGACGTATCGTGATCGAGTTGTATCCGAACATCGCGCCGAAGATGGTCGAGCGGTTCAAGACTCTCGTCAAAGAGGGCTTCTACAACGGTACAGCCTTCCATCGCATCAACCCCAGGACGGGCGTCGTGCAGGGCGGCGACCCGAACTCGAAGGACGACGACCCGTCGAACGACGGCGCTGGCGGCTCGACTTACCCGGACTTGCCGCCGGAGTTCAGCGACATCCCTTTTGACCGCGGAATCGTTGGGGCGGCAAGGCAGGGGCCGCATCCTTCACTCGACAATCAACCCGCGCTCACAGATGCGGAAGCGGTCAACACGGCAAACTGCCAGTTCTACATCACGCTCCATCGCGTGCCGCAGTGGGACGCGCAGTACACTGTCTTCGGCAAGGTCATCGAAGGCATGGACAACGCGCAGGTCATCGCTGGAGCACCCACACGCCCCGGCTCGGAAAACCCCGCAGACAAGATCATCATCAAGAGCGCCACACTCCAACCCCGCGCGAACTTCGCTCGCTGAAGGCAAGAGGTAAAAGGCAAACTTCAAAAGGCAAAAGTGGAAGATGGAAGCTTTGCTGGCCGCCGTCTTTCACTTTTGCCTTTTGGCTTTTTGAACTTTGCCTTTTGCCTTTAGATGCTGTCGTCTTCGGTCTTCGAGCGCGGGTCAAGCTCGAAGCGTTGGCGGTCGCGTCGTTCGATCTTATCGAGCACGTCGAGTTCTTCGTTGTCCTCGAAGTTGACGCCGACGGCATGCGCGTTCTCTTCCACGTCCGACTGGTCTGGAGTCGGGTTGTCGCCCGCGACCGACTCCTCGCCGCTGTCGTTCACGTCTTCCCAAGAAGCGTCGGGGTCGCCGCCCGAATCCTCTGGCGATGATGCAGTGTTGTTGCGCAGGCGTTGTGCCAGTTGGCCGGGGTCTTTCGGCGCACGGGCAATCTCCTCTTCCATAAACTCCTCGATCTCTGGATCGGGTATGACATCCGGGTTGTTGCTCAAATACTCGAAATCTTCCGGCCTCTTCTTCGGCATCCTGTACACCTCCGCTCCGTTTACACGAACTTCAAATCCGAGACGACGACACACAGACCCTCGGAACAATTCACTCGTCGGCTGCTTGTCTTGTGTGCGCCCAATATAACAATGATTCGCGAGCCGGGCAAACCCGTCTGCCCTGCGCGCTGAAGACCCGAAAAAAAGTCTTGCCCGGTAATTCATTTGGGTATATAAGGCGTTTTACTCACGGCGAGCATTGAATGTGCCCGCCTTCGCGCCGGGGCGGTTTGGGACGCCGAAGCGCTGCCTCACGAAGTGCGAAGATTCGTGAGAGATCAAGGGCGATGCCGTACTCCTTTCCGGCGTCGCCCTTCTTTTTCCCGTGCGACTTGACGAATTTCAGTCCGAACTCTTTTAGATTGACCGGAACATCTTTTAAATCAGCTTTCCAACCTATTCACAGACCAGTTTGACTCTTAAACCGGCTGGTTGAAGAGTTCAACCAGCCGGTTTAAGAATTCAACTGACTATCCCAAGAGTTAAAAAGCATTTCCCAACACTTCAACCAGTCAGTTGGAGTGTTGGGCGAAGCGTTGAAAATACTAACCAACCTGCCCAAATCTCTAACGACATCGCTACACTCTTCAGCCAATCAATTTAAGAGATTGGCAATCTCGCTCAACTCTTCAGGGACTCTCCTAAAGTCTCCAATCACTCGGATAGAGAATTTAGCGGCCTTCCTACACTCTGCAACTCAGCACCTACGGAATGTAGATAGGCGGTCTAATTGTTTAGAGTGCCTTTCACATGAATGTAATGTAAGCAGAGTTCACCGCAGAGGGGGGGGGGGGGGGGGGGGGGGGGGGGGGGGG